>CALJMO010000016.1 GCA_937982065.1 uncultured Collinsella sp. | reverse complement strand
ACGCCGGGCCGACTCGCTTCGGATGGGGCTCTACACCAACTTTCTCGACACTACCCCCTAGGCGAGCAAGGTGACGTGAAAGAGGAGGGCATTGACCTTCTGGTCATGCCCGACGATTGAACGTCAGATTGCCGCCTAGGGGCGTTTGCAGCGTCGAGCCGTTACGCGGTTTGTCAAGACCGCGTAACTATTAGAGCTTGCGCAGGCCCTCTTCGAGACCGGTCTTGCTGTCGGTCTTCTCATCGCGCATCTTGATGACGCGGGCGGGGACACCGGCCACGACGGCACCGGCGGGGACGTCCTCGACGCACACGGCGCCGGCGGCAACGACAGCACCCTTGCCCACGCGTACGCCTTCCAGGACCACGGCGTTGGCGCCGATCATGACATCGTCCTCGATGATGACGGGCGTGGCGCTGGCGGGCTCAACGACGCCTGCCAGTACGGTGCCGGCGCCGATGTGGCAGTTCTTGCCCACGGTTGCGCGGCCGCCCAGCACGGCGCCCATATCAATCATAGAGCCTTCGCCAATGACGGAGCCGATGTTGATGATGGCGCCCATCATGATGACGGCGCGGTCGCCGATCTCGACGCGGTCGCGGATGATCGCGCCCGGCTCGATGCGGGCGTTGATGCCCTTAAGGTCGAGCATGGGGACGGCGGAGTTGCGGCAGTCATTCTCGACGTCGTAGTAGTCGATGGAGTCGGCATTGGCATCGAGGATGGCCTTGAGCTCTTCCCAGTCGCCAAAGACGGTCTTGCCACGACGGCCGCCGTAGACATGCGCATCGCCCCAGGCAACCTTCATGCCGGGCTTCTCGCGCACATACAACTTGACGGGCGTCTTTTTAGGCGCGGTGGCGATGTAGTTGATAATCTCCTGCGCATCCATCTCGGCTGCGTTACTCATATGCTGTTTCTCCTTTGCGTGGGTACGGTAGATAACTGGTTAGGCGAACATGACCTGGTCGAACGTATAGAAGCCGGGTTCGCGGGTGACGAGCTTCTGCGCGGCTGCCAAGGCGCCGTTGACAAAGATCTGACGGCTCGTGGCGCGGTGGGTGAGCGTGACCTCCTCGTCCTGGCCAAAGAAACTCACTTCGTGCACGCCGGCGACAGTGCCACCGCGCAGCGAGTGCATGCCGATTTCCTTGGGGTCACGCGCGCCGCACATGCCCTCGCGGCCATAGACGGGGTGGTAGCCTGCCTCGGGTTCAGCTTCGACGACGGCGTCGAGCAGTAGCTTGGCAGTGCCGCTCGGGGCGTCAACCTTTTGGTTGTGGTGCGTCTCGACAATCTCGCAGTCAAAGCCGGGCAGTTCTCGCGTGGCCTGGGCAACCAGATGGCGCAGGGCAGCGATGCCGATAGAGTAGTTGCCCGAGTGCATAACACGGGCGTTCTGACCCAGCTCGCGCAGACGATCCATCTGCTCGGGCGTATAGCCCGTGGTGCCGGAAACGAGTGCGGCGCCCGTGCGCTCGACATAGGCGACGACGGCATCGAAGGTCACGACGTTCGAGAAGTCGATGATGACGTCGGCCGCCGGGGCGCTCTCGAGCTCGGTCAGATCAAAGCCAATCTGCGCGACAATATCAAAAACGGGCTGACCGGCGGCGTCGACAGCGCCCTCGGCGGTGGTGCGGATGAGCGAGCCCATGCGGCCCGTTCCCATAATGACGGTCTTAATCAAGCAGACCAGCTCCCTTCAGAGCGTCGGTAAGTGCGGCGCGCGTGTCGTTGGCCATGGGGCACAGCGGCATGCGGTAGTTTGCCTCGATCATACCCATCTGGGCGAGCGCTTCTTTAACGGGGATGGGATTGACCTCACTAAAGAGGGCGTTGATGAGCGGCTGGCCGGCAATTTGAATATCGCGGGCACGTACCACGTCGCCGTCCAGATAGGCGCGGCACATGTCATGCACGAGCTGCGGCTGAACGTCGGCCCACACACTGATGGTGCCCGAGGCACCCAGGCTCATGAGCGGCACGGTGAGCGCGTCCTCGCCCGAGTACATGCGGAAGTCGTCGGACAACAGGTGGGCAATCTTGGCCGCGTAGGCGACGTTGCCCGAGGCTTCCTTAATACCCATGATGTTGGGGTGCGCGGCCAAGCGCTCTACGTTGCGCTCGCTGATGCCGCAGCCGCAGCGGCCGGGGATGTTGTACAGGATGCAGGGGATGTCCACAGCATCGGCGACGGTCTTAAAGTGCTGATAGATACCCTCTTCATTGGACTTGTTGTAGTAGGGGGTAATGAGCAGCAGACCATCGGCGCCCAAGCCCTGGTAGGTGAGCGATTTGGTGAGCATCGTCTGCGTGGAGTTGGAGCCCGAGCCGGCGATGACGGGGACGCGTCCTGCAACCTGCTTGACCACGGCGGCGACGACGGAGTTGTCCTCGTCATCGGTCATCGTGGCGCTCTCGCCGGTGGTGCCCAGGGTGAGGATGGCGTCGGTGCCGTTTTGCAGGTGGAAATCGACAAGGTGCTCGAGTGCGTCAAAGTCGACGCTGCCGTCCTTTTTAAACGGCGTGACGAGCGCGACGATTGAGCCCTCGAGATTGCGGATGTCCATGTTCTTCTCCTTCGCGTCCGCGATCTGGATGCGTTTGTTCCATTGGGCGGCGACTGCCAGGCGCTCGTCTTGGGCGCGACGACGGGCACTTTCGGCGCGCGACTTGGCCAGCAGCTCTCGGCCGCTCGGCAGCACGTCGAGCGTGGCAAAGTAATCGCCCGGGCGCTCGGCACGGCGGATGAGGTCGGCCGAGCCGTCGGGGCGCAGCAGGACCTCGGCGGAGCGCAGACGTCCGTTGTAGTTGTAGCCCATGGAGTAGCCGTGTGCGCCGGTATCGTGGATCACAAGCAGGTCGCCCATGTCGACATGCGGCAGCTCGCGATCGATGGCGAACTTGTCGTTGTTCTCGCACAGATTGCCCGTGATGTCGTAGGTGTTCGTGACCGGTGCTGCGGTCTTGTCGGGGCCGCCCGGCTGACCCATTACCGTAATGTGGTGGTAGGCGCCATACATGGCAGGGCGGATCAGATCGACGGCGCTTGCGTCGACACCGATATAGTCCTTGTAGATCTGCTTCTCGTGGATGGCCTTGGTGACCAGGCAGCCGTAGGGCCCCATCATAAAGCGGCCCATCTCGGTGCAGATCGCCACATCGCCCATGCCGGCGGGAACCAGGATCTCGTCGTAGGCCGCGTGTACCCCCTCGCCGATGGCGTGAATGTCGTTGGCCTGTTGCTCGGGCAAGTAGGGGATGCCCACACCGCCGGACAGATTGATAAAGGCGACATGTGAGCCGGTCTCACGCTCCAGGCGCACGGCAAGCTCAAAGAGGATGCGCGCGAGCTTGGGGTAGTAGTCGTTGGTGACGGTGTTGCTGGCAAGGAAGGCATGGATGCCAAAATTCTCGGCGCCCTTGGCCTTGAGCATGCGGAAAGCCTCAAAGAGCTGCTCGGTGGTCATGCCGTACTTGGAGTCGCCGGGGTTGTCCATAATGCCGTTAGAGAGCTGGAACAGGCCGCCTGGGTTAAAACGGCAGCTTACCGTCTTGGGGATGGGGCCCGCGACGCGCTCAAAGAACTCGATGTGACTGATGTCGTCAAAGTTGACGATGGCACCCAGTTTATCTGCAAGGGCAAAATCCGCCGCCGGCGTGTCGTTGGACGAGAACATGATGTCGTGTCCCGCGATGCCCAGTGAGCGGGCGATCATGAGCTCGGTATAGCTCGAGCAATCGCAGCCGCAGCCGTATTCGTTGAGAATGGAGATGAGCGCTGGGTTGGGATTGGCCTTGACGGCAAAGTATTCCTTAAAGCCCGGGTTCCATGCAAAGGCGTCGCGCACTTCTTGCATGTTGCGGCGGATGCCTGCCTCGTCGTATAGATGAAATGGCGTGGGGAACTGCTCGACGATATGCTCGAGCGTCTCCTTGTCCACAAACGGCTGCTTGGCCGCATACGCTTCGTTGGGGGTCAATGCCATGTCCCGTAAACCTCGCTATCCAGACGGCGCCATCTGCGCATCGAATCCGCATAGCGTGGACCCCATGTCCGGATAGCGCTCCCGCATTGCTGCAGACAGTCCTGCGGGTGTTTCCCGCAGGCCCACCAGGTTGTTCGTGCCCGAAAAACCCAGTTCGGCGGGTTTCGCCTCCCCACGGGGTCAAAGCCTGCCGGCTCGCCCGCGGTTCTTCGTGCCCGCGCCTCTATCAAGTGGTAACGACCCTACCACGTTGCACTTTACCAAACAAGAGTATTCGTATATAACGTTTAAAAAATGCAGGGATATGCTGGAAATAAGGGTGCGGCAATCTTGCGGCACAATAAGATGGCAACTGGCGCGCACCTATGAAAGGACCCTTTATGACCGAGCTCCAAGAACTCCGTCGCTATCGGCGCGACTTGCACAGGATCCCGGAGCTCGACTTCGATCTTCCGCAGACGATCGCCTATATTGAGGGCGTGTTGGCGCCGCTCGCCTGTGAGGTGACCCATCCGTGTCCGAGCTGCGTTTGTGCCTTCTTCGATGCCGGTGTGGGCGCTACGCGTGCCACGGCGATTCGCGCCGACATGGACGCCCTGCCCATCGCGGAGGCGACGGGTGCGGCCTTTGCCTCGGCGCATCCCGGAAAGATGCACGCTTGCGGACACGATGGACACATGGCCATGGCACTTGCGGCGGCAACCTTTGTCGATCGCACGATTCGTGAGCAGCCGGGTACCATCAAGCGCAACGTGCTCTTTGTGTTCCAGCCTGCCGAGGAGACGACCGGTGGCGCCAAGACAGTTTGTGAGAGCGGGGTGTTTGAGCGCTATGGGGCAGATCGCATCTTTGGCTTCCATGTATGGCCCGATTTGCCCGCCGGTACGTTGGCGAGCTGTTCCGGTCCGCTGCTGGCGCGCTCAAGCGAGACGCACATTCATATCCATGGCACGAGCATCCATATCGCCAAGACCTACGGCGTTCCAGTCGAGGAATCGCACGATGCCGCGCTGGCAGCGGCCAAGTTCTTAGTTTCCGAGCGCGAGCTCATGGACGAGTTGGGTGCCGACGAGCCCTGCGTTGGTAAGTTCGGCCTGCTGCAGGCCGGCACCGTCTGCAATGCGGTGGCGGGGGAGGCCCATGTGGCTGGCAGCCTGCGCGTGTTTACGGACGGTATGTTCGACCGTGCGCGTGAGGGCGTGCGGCGCGTGTTGGACGAGGCCTGCGCCGCAACGGGCTGTACGTACGATCTCGATTTTGCCGAGGGCTATCCGCCGGTCGACAACGACCCTGAGTTGTTTGCCCGGATCGTGCCCGCTCTGCCCGAGTTACAACTCGTGGACGAGCCGCTGCTAATCGCCGAGGATTTCGCTTTCTATCAGCGGCATCTTCCGGGCGTGTTCTTCCTGCTGGGCACGGGCGTGCCAGAGGGACAAGAAAACCCGAGTGATCCGGATGGCTGTCCCGCCTATGCCACGAGCGCTCTGCATACCGACACCATGCTCTTTGACGAGGAAATTCTGCTCAAAGGCCTCGATGTCTACAAACGACTGCTTTCGCTTGGTTAATTGACGAAGGATGTTTGCTCTAGAATATACGAACAGATGTACGGTATAATAAAGATGTAAGTCTATAGAAACGTTTGACGTTATTAACGTAAGGCGATACTATGATTGCATCGTAATGAGCGCTATCGGGTCTGTTTTGAGTGGAGACAGGGGATGGCTTGGAATGTCGAAATCATCGATTATCACAAGTGACGAGACTGCGCTCGATTTGCTGCCGCCGGTGACTCCTGGCGAGCTCCTCAAAGAGGATTTTCTTGTCCCTATGGGTATTTCTCAATATCGCCTCGCCAAGGAGACCGGGATTCCGGCCCAGCGCATTGGGCAGATTATCTTGGGAAGGCGTCGCGTGACGGCCGACACCGACCTTCGCCTTTGCCGCTACTTTGGCCTGACGGATGGTTATTGGCTGCGCGCCCAGATAGCGTTTGATCTTGAGGCGGAGAAGAGGCGCATCGAACCGGAACTGGATAAGATCGTTCCTGTTCAGCAGGCTATCGCATTGTAGTGTTCAAAGATGTTGAGGTTGGAGTGACGATGGGGCGACGCCGACAATCTGCCGTTTATAGTCCCGGTGGGTGTGGATGCGGCTTGCTACTGCTTCCAGTTATTGCTGTGAGCATTGGCGTTATGTTTGCGCTTGCCGGGTTGGCAGCAGCGGCACTCGTGCTGTTGATTGTGGCTATTGGCGTGACGATTTGGCTCTGCCGCAATCGCGAGCAACGCCGTGCCGACGGTAAAACCAATGTTGGCTGGACTATCTTTTTGGTCGTCGCCTACCTATTGAGCATCAGTTATTTGGCCTTCTTTATCCTGTTAATGATCAGCACCTTTACCGGGGAATCCGTCACGGTGGGGTAGGCTTCGATGAACCTCTTGAGGATGAGGCGAGGGGGCGGACTCTGAATGAACAGCGCTCCACGTCAATATGTTTCATTCGTTGTGTAGCAATCCGAATGTGCAAGCGTTTGGCGTGAGGGTGCCGCCGACAGCAACACGGGGATGCGGGCCGCAATCGTCAGCCCCCATGCCACCTCATCGCAAAAGCGCGTCAACGTCGCGCCTGACCAGGGTCATTTCCTGCTCGAGTTTGTAGGCTCGCTCGATTTTTTACATTTCATCAGTTCTGTTTTTCATAGCGTCAGCTATTGGCTTTACGAGTGGAAATGAAAGTTCTATGGCTATAGCATGGTTATGTCTTGGCTCTTCATTTCTTTGCTTGGGTTCGACTCATGAGAAAAAGAAAAAAATACAGATGGTAAATAATTTCCTGCTTGTATTGTTGGAAAATCGGAATTTCAGGAGGTGTTTTTATGCCACAAATGAATAAGGGAGGAAAATTTATTTTCGGGAAATCACTCATTCGGACGGATGGAACATTGCGGATTCCACCGCAGGCAATGGAAGAATATCACATTGCAGATGAAGGAAAAGTATATCTTTTTACCGGAAGTAAGATTACCGGTGGCTTCTGCGTCACCCGGAAAGGCCTTTTGCATCCGTCAAAACTTGGTCACATTTTGGACGATACTCCACCGTTGCTTGACTACTCAGCAGGTTCTGGCGAATTTATTAAATACAAGGGGCGTTCCTACTGCTGGATAGAGATTTCACAGGAGGGGCAAATTCTTCTTACGAAGAAAATGATGGACTTTTTGAAGGTGAGACCCGGAATGGAGCTGCTCTCTATCCGCAGTAGCGACATCGCGTTTACGATGGGGGCTAAAGGACCGCTATTGGAAAAAGCAGAGAACTATGACGGTGAAATTCCACTTTTTTAAGTGTAACAATTCCAGTTTATAAAATTAAGAACGATGTTGGCAAGCCTCGAGGTGTCATCGGCGGTGGACACGCGCTTCATGCTCTTCTATATGGCAACCTTAGCTCTCAGCTAATGAATTCAAGTTTAATCCTTCCTACGATGTGCTGTGTGCCGGCGCGGTAGCCGGATCGTAGGAAGGATGCATGATGAATAAGCTCGAAAACGAAGTGCTGCTGAGCCGTCGCGCTGCACTTGGCGCATTCGCCACCGTCGCTTTGGGGACTGCCGGTCTTCTTGCCGGTTGCGGTAGCGACAAGGCGACCGTCACTGAGGACGCCGACGATGGTGACAAGAAGGAAGAGACGAAGAAGGAAGAGCAGCCTACGACTGACCTGGCTGTTGGCACGACGGTGACCACGGCTGCCGGTCTTTCTGTCGTCGTCGATTCCGTCCAGCCCGGTCTCACAAATTTTGACGGTTCGACCATGACGGGTATTCACGTCACGTACGTCAACAATGGCGATGAGGGCGCGGACTACAATATCTACGACTGGAAGGGCGAGGACGCCAACGGTGCTCAGCAGAACCAGGGTTATTACAGCGAGGGCTCCGATGAGCTGCAGTCTGGTACCCTTGCCGCCGGCGGTTCCGTGGCGGGCAATATCTACTTTGATGGTGACATCAAGAAGGCTCTCTATTTTGCCAACGTGTTTGATAAGTCTGCCACTGCAAGCTGGGTGCTGGCCTAACATGTCGCTACCGTTGCGCCGTATGGGAGGTGAGGTCGTATGCCCGATAAAAAGCTGACGGACGAGTTACTCAATGAACTCCTCGACGCGCCAAACATCGATGGCTATATCAAAGAGCACGACTTTGCCGCCCCGTCGCTTTCGGACTATCTTAAGCAGCTGCTGCAGGAAAAGGGCTTAGAGCGCTCGCGCGTGGTGCGCATGGCCGACCTCAATGAGACTTTTGGTTATCAGATTTTTACCGGTGCGCGGCATCCGAGCCGCAACAAGCTGCTGCAGATTGCCTTTGCGATGGCGTTGACGCTCAAGGAGACCAACCGCGCCCTGACGGCTGCCGGAGTGAGCGTCCTCAACTGCAAGGACCGTCGCGACGCAATCATTATCTTTTGCATCGACCGTGGCTGTAGCCTCCAAAAGGTCAATGAAGAGCTGTATCGCTTTGGCGAGGAAACGGTGAGTTAGTGGCCGATGGCTGAGCCGGCGGTGTCACCAGAACAACCATGCAAACGAACGGGGTGCGGACACCATGGGGTGTCCGCACCCTGCGTTATGATGGACACCATGGATACTCAGAGCCCAACATATTCCGATGACGAGCTGACTGCTTCACTTGTCGAGCATTTGGCGTCGCTCGACCGCGATGACAGCTATCGTGTGGAGCGCGTGCTCAAGTGCTCGGATGTCGAGACGACCGAACTCGTCTATTTTGAGGGCTCTGGCGGCGGGTCTCTCGGTCCCTTTGTCCGCAAGCGCATTGATGCTTCGGTGCAGATTGGCGGAGCATATGAGCGCCTGTTTGCGGCCCAGCGCGCCGGTCGTCGTTTTGAGCACTTACCCCGAATCGTCGATTGTCGCCGTGTGGGCGACGAGCTTGACGTGGTGATGGAGTATGTCGAAGGCGAGACACTCGAGGCGTTGGTGGGACGCCTGGGGGCGACGCCCGATTATGCCCGCGGGCTGTATCCCGTTCTGTGTGAAGCGGTGGGCGAGCTGCATGCTGGTTTTGCAGCTGCGGGGGAGCCGGGGGTGCCGGTAATCCACCGCGACCTTAAACCCTCGAACATCATCGTATCGGGCGTGAGGTATGCGGCCGATGCCGGCATGACCTTCTCGTCGCTGGTGATTATTGACCTGGGAATCGCGCGCGTTTGGCGCGATGGCGCCGACGCCGACACCGTCAAGTTTGGCACGCGTTCCTATGCGCCGCCCGAGCAGTTTGGGTTTGGGCAGACGAGCGTCCGCAGTGATATTTACGCGCTTGGCGCGCTGCTGTTCTTTTGCCTGACGGGAACTGACCCTAAACCGGGGCGGGACATACGTGAGCAATGCGAGGCGCATGACATTCCCGTTCCGCTGGCGGATGTGATTTGCATGGCGATGGCACTCGATCCCGCCAAGCGCTTTGCGAGCGCAAAGGCACTGGGGCATGCTGCGCGTGCGGCATATGAGCTATGTCTCCCTGCACCGTCGCCCGTGACCTTTTCTGCTGCCAGCGTGCCCCGGGCCGCGGTGCCACAGGTGCAACGGGTACAGCAGCCGGTTGCCTTCACGCTTCCGTCTTCTGCAAGACGGCGTTCGATCGTCTCTCTCGTGACGTCCAAATGTGCGCGTCTGCTCTCGCGTATCCCCGAGCCCGTGGGGCGCATATGGAATGGATGCGTCTATGCGACAACATTGTTGCTGCTGATGGGCAGCCATTTTGCGGTATTTACGCCGACGGGCGAAAACCGAAACTATCCAACGTGGTTTTTGGCACTTGAGTATTTCTTTATGGTCGATGGCCTGGTGCTGCTCATTACATTCGGAATGCTCGACCGGCGTAGGCTTCGACGTCGTTTTCCCGCGCTCGATCGGTATCGGGGGAGTGCTTTTGTCGAACTATGGTTCAAGGCGCTCGGGTTTATGTTTGCCGTCATGTGTGTCGTCGTTGTTATCGGCAACGCGACCGGTGTCGTCTCTTAGATAATCGAAAAGGGCCCCGTTTGGGGCCCCTTTGCAGTTGCACTTAAATACGGTTCATTTGATTGGCGACCTTGTTGTACCAGTCCTGCCACGTGGGCGGGCAGTACTTCTTGGCGGCTGCCGGGGTAAGTGTGGAACCATAGTTGGCGCCCAGGTAGGCAACGTGGGCGGAGACACCCTCGCTCCAGCTACCAAAGCTACGCCAACCACCGCCGCGGGCACTCCAGCCCCAGGCGTTATAGGAGCCGGCGCAATAAAGGCCCTTGCTGCTCTCGATGCAGGCGATGGCGGGGGACCAACGGGGATCGACGCCGGTATTCCAGGCGGCGACGGCAAAGTTGTAGCCCTGGCCTGCCATAGGGGAGCCGGCAAGGTAGTTATCGATGCGGCTCGTCCACTCGTTAATGAACGAGTCGTAATCGGAGTTACCGCTATTCGAGCTGTTCACCGTGGTGTCGATGGTGGTGTTGGCGTTGTTGGCCTGGCTGTTGGAGTTGTTGCCGCTTACGCCCTCGCCCGAGATCTTCTCGGCGGCAGCGGCCTTGTCGGCCTCGAGCTTTGCCAGCTCGGCAGCGTTTTCCTGTTCGGCCTTCGCTTGCGCCTCGCTGCGGAGCTGCTGAGCCTGCGCCAGTGCATCCTCGGCATTTTTCTGCTCGCCCTCAAGTTGAGACTTGGCCTGATCGAGCTCGGTTTTGTTCTGCTCGAGCTCGGTCTGCATCTTGTTAAGCTCTTCGATCTCGTCGACGCTCGAGCTCGTAATCTGGTTGGTGTATTTGCAGGTGGTGATAAAGTCGCCCAAGCTCTGCGTGTTCACCAGGAAGCTCACGATGGGGCTGGTGCCCTTCTGGTACTTATACAGATCGCGCATGGCGGAGCTTGCCTTGGCCTGCTGCTCGGGCAGCTCGGCCTCAATCTTATCGATGTTCGCCTCATTGGAGTCGATCTGCTTTTGCAGATCCTCGAGCTTGGTTCGGGCGTCGTTGTAGGCGCTCGTAGCGTCCTCGATTTTTTTCTGGGCGGCGGAAAGCTGATCCTGCGTTGCCTGCGAGGCGGCATAGGCCGCGACGGGGGAGAGCATCGGCGTGGCCGTCAGCGCGACGGCGAGCGCGGCGCTCGTGATGATACGAGCCGGCTTCGACGCGACGAGCGCTGCGGTGCGATGGTTCGAATGCTGCATCCAGTCCCTCTGCAATCAATCGTAGGTTATTGGTCGAGGTGTATTCTACTACTGCTTTCGACCTCAACTTGAACCTTAAAGGTTCTAAAGGGTCAAGTTAAACTTGAGGCTTTAGCCTTGACCTGCGGGAATGGTGAATTGTTGAGAAACCATAGAGTTAAACTTTAACGTTACGGCACCCTGTTGCAACGGGATTTTTGGCTGTAAAAGCTACCTTAACGTGGGGTTTTGCAACTACAGGGTTCCTTCGCGACGAGCCCGCTCCACCTCTTTGAGTGCCTCGGCGGGAGTGAAGGAACAGGTGCCGTCGCCGAGCCTGACCACCTGGACGTCGTCACCGACATGGACTTCTCCGCCCTGCAGCACGACGCCAAAAATGCCCTCGTGGGGGAAGATACAGTCGCCGGCGAGATAGTAGATGGCACAGCGTGTGTGACAGACTTTGCCGATCTGGCTGATTTCGACGAGCACTTCGCTACCGAGTTTGAGCTGCGTGCCCAAGGGGAGTGAGAGCAGGTTGATGCCCTGGGTGGTGAAGTTCTCGCCAAAGTCGCCCTCGTGCACATCGAGCCCGCGCGCCTGCGCCGTCTGGATAGACTCTGCAGCTAAAAAGGAAATCTGGCGGTGCCAATGCCCGGCGTGCGCATCGGAGGCGAGGCCAAACTGCTCGATGACGGTGTCGTGCCCGTCGGCGACGGGTGACTTACGCGTGCCTTTGTGCTCCGACGTGTTGATTGAGACGATGCGGGCAGGCCCGTTGTAGGCATCTTTTGCGGTGTGTAGGGGAGCTGCCGTCCGGGCCCGATCCGTAAGTTCGCGCTTTGCGGCGTCAATGATGGGGTTGTTGATCGGATGAACCTGGGGCACAGTGTACCTTTCGACGGGGCGGGCAACATGTTGAATCCTACAACAACGGTGGGTTCATTGCCCGTTGTCGTACACCGGTGATCGCCGCCTTCGTGCTGGATAATTACGCCGATTGCCATAGATACGGTGGAGCTTTGGGTGCCGGCGGCTCGGCACGCTAAAATAAATCAATTGCACAAAGACCGCCCATCGTGTGGGCAGTTCTAGATAGGAAGTTTCCATGGCATTGCAGTTTACAGAGCGCGAGTTTATCCCCGTGCTGCTCGGCGGCGACATCAACGCGTATTCGGTGGCGCGCGCTTTCTACGAGGAGTATCAGGTTAAGAGCCTAGTCTTTGGCAAGTACCAGACCGGCCCCGCGTATCGCAGCCAAATTATCGATTACACGCCCAACGTGGATATCGATACCATGCCGGTCATGATCGAAACCGTTAACGGCGTCGCACAGGCCAATCCTGATAAGAAGATTATTCTCATGGGCTGCGGCGACAACTATGTCGCGCTTGCCGCGCAGGCTCAGGACGCCGGCGCGCTTGCCTCGAACGTCATCGCGCCCTATGCACCCTACAGCATGCTCGAGCAGTGCCAGAAGAAGGAGATCTTCTACGAGCTGTGCGAGAAGCACGGTGTGCCGTATCCGCATACGTTTACCTTTACCATGGCGATGCTCAACGCTCAGGGTGAGGCTCCCGCCGAGGTGCTCGACCAGATCGACTTCCCCTTCCCGATGATTCTGAAGCCCTCTGACGGCATCATGTGGTGGGAGCACGAGTTCGAGGGTCAGAAGAAGGCCTACGAGATTGCCGATCGCGCCGAGCTGGAGCAGGTCATTCGCGATGTGTACGCCAGTGGCTACACCGATGACCTCATCTTGCAGGACCGCGTGCCCGGCAACGATGAGTACATGCGCGTGCTCACCAGTTATTCCGACCGCAACGGCAAGGTCCGCATGATGTGCCTGGGCCACGTGCTGCTCGAGGAGCATCAGCCCCATGGTGTCGGCAACCACGCCTGCATCATCACTGAGCCCAACGACGAGCTCATGGGTGGCGTGCGCAAGCTGCTTGAGGACCTTAAGTTTACGGGCTTCTCCAACTTCGACGTTAAGTACGACCAGCGCGATGGTTCGTTTAAGTTCTTCGACTTCAACACGCGTCAGGGCCGCAGTAATTACTATGTCACCAATAGTGGCTTTAACGTTGCTAAATACGTGGTAGATGAGTACGTCTATAACCGTCCGTTTGAGCCGGAGTTTGTGACGGCGCAGGACGAGGCGCTGTGGATGGTCGTTCCTATGGGCGTCGTTGACAAGTATGTCAAGGACCCCGAGCTGCGTGCGAAGGCACATCGTCTGGCCAAAGAGGGCAAGGCCGCCGATCCTTCTTTTATGAAGGGTGATTTTGTCTTTAACCGTTGGTTGCGCATGTGGCACACCAAGCTGCGTCACTTTAAGCTGTTCAAGACGTATTACAAGTAGATGAGCGCGGCGCCCGCCCGGTTTGCATCGGACGGGCGCGGGTATGATACGCGCAATTGCGTGGGCGTCACCAAGGAGGCGGCGATGGAAAAGCTGGGAGTTATCGGCGGCATGGGCGCCGAGGCCACGTCGTATTACTACGACCAGGTGGTACGTCATACGGCTGCTACCTGTGATCAGGAGCATATCGACATGGTGGTACTTTCCAAGTCGACCATGCCCGACCGTACGCTGGCCATCAAGACTGGCGAGCATGCCGAGCTGCTGGCGACCATGAAGGAGTGCGCTCAGGCGCTCGAGACGCTGGGCTGCGCGCACATAGCGATTCCCTGCAACACGTCGCACTACTTCTACGATCAGATTCAGTCGTTTACCAAGGTGCCGATTATCCACATGCCGCGCGAGTCGGTGCGCTATGCTCTGGCCGGCGCGGTGATGGGGGAGTGCGAGTTCGACCCCAACCTGAGTATGCCGGCCGAGCCGGTGCGCAAGATCGGCATCATGGGCACCGACGGTACCGTGGGCGCAGACGTCTATGGACGCGAATGTGAGACCGCGGGCGTTGAGGTCGTCTATCCCAGCGAAAAGCGTCAGGCCGACGTGATGTCGCTCATCTACGACGATGTGAAGGCCGGGCGCGAACCCGATATGGACAAGTTCGACCGCGTGATGTGGGAGTTCGCCCGTAGCGGCTGCGACCGCGTCATCCTGGCCTGCACGGAACTTTCGGTGTTGCAGAAGTATCGCGAGATGCCCGAGATCACCCTCGATGCGATGGATGTCCTGGTACGCGAGTCCATCATTCGCAGCGGCGTCCCCTACCGCCTGTAGCCCTCGACCTGCCAAAAAGGGACAGGTCTATTTTGGTAGGTTTTATCTGGGAAAACAGTAAGGCCTCGGCTCGTTTGATGCGAGCCGAGGCCTTTTGCGTTTGCCGGTTGCTGTCAGCGATTGCTAGAACAGGAAACCGATGGCGATAAGGGCGATGCTGACGATAAGTACGGCGATATCCAGGCCTTTGATGGGGTAGCGCTTATACGAACTCGCACGCGTGCGCAGGTAGAAGCCGCGCTGCTCGGCGGCAAGCGCGGTGGCATCGGTCTTGCCCACGCTCGAGATAAGCAGTGGCACGCACAGCGGCAGCATGAGCTTGAGTTTCTTGACGGGATTCTTAGTGTCGTATTCGACGCCGCGTGCAGTCTGTGCCTCCATGATGGCGTTCATTTCCTGGCCAAATACCGGCACAAAGCGCAGCGCCGTGGTAAAGGTGAAGGCATAGCGATATGGCACGTGCAGCACCTCGACGCAGGCGTTGGCGAGGTCGTTGAGCTTGGTTACCATAAGCATGAGGATGAGTGGCAGCGCCACACCCAACAGGCGTAGGCAGGCCTTCGATCCGGTAATGAGGCCCGTGTCGGTGATAAAGCCCCACACGATGTTGCCATCGCGCATAAAAGCCAGCTGAAGTACCAGCATGATAAGCGCGAGCGGAATCAGCAGCTTGAGTAGCGAGAGCAGACGGTCGGCGACGCCGGCGTAGGCGCCCAGTGCAAGGGTGAGCGCCAAAAAGCCCAACAGTGCCACGTAGGTGTCAGACAAGAAGATGCCGATGATGATGGCTGCGGCAAGGCCCAGTTTGACGACCGGGTTCAAGCGGTGCAGCAGTGTATCGCCCGGCATATAGTCGATGACGTTAACCACGGTGGACCATCTCCTCGGTAATGCGAACGATATCGGTGACCTCGCTCACCTGTGCAAAGGCGGGAGAGACGGAGGATGCCAGGCGACGAGAAAGCTCTATGATCTGGGGTGGCTCAACATAGGCTCGCTGCATGAGCTCGATGTTCGAGAACAGTTCGTGCGTGCAGCCGCGCTCGAGGATGCGGCCGTCGGCCATGACTACGATGCGCTCGGCAAAGTCGGAGACGACTTCCATGTCGTGGCAGACCATGATTACAGCGCAGCCGCGCTCGGCCATGGTGCGTACGGTTTCCATGACGGTCATGCACTCGCGGTAGTCAAGGCCGCTCGTGGGCTCGTCGAGCACCACGATTTTGGGTTCTACGACCACGACAGAGGCGAGTGCCACCATCTGGCGCTGACCGCGCGAGAGCGAGAAGGGCGCCTCGTCGGCCGGCAAGCCAAAGCGGTCGATGACGAGCTGGGCGCGACGCAGTGCCTCGGCACGGTCGATGCCGGCAAGCTCCAAGCCAAAGGCGACCTCGTCGAGCACGGTGTCCTTGCAGATCTGGCGGTCGGGGTTTTGGAAGAGGGTTGCGACTTCTCGGGCGATGCGGCTCGTGGGAACGGCTGCGGTATCCAGTCCCGTGACGCGCACGCTGCCCGAGGCGGGCTTAAGCAGGCCTGTAAGCAGCTTGGTGAGCGTGGTCTTGCCGGCGCCGTTTTGGCCGACGATGCCCACGAGCTCGCCGGGATAGAGGGTCAGGTTGAGGTCGTGGACGGCGGCGCCGCCATTGGGATAGGCAAACTCAACGTGATCGAAGGCGAGCACGGGCTCGGCGTCCTTGGCGTGCGGGCGCAACGACGGTGCGTGTGGTGAGCCCGCGGGTGCCTGAATGTCGCTGCTTGCGTGTGCGGGGTCGACGATGCCCATAATCAGGCGCTCGGCCTCATCAACATCCAAACAGGGAGTGCCGCTGGCCAGGCCGTCGGCCTCGAGGCTGTTGAAAATGCGCGTGACACGCGGGCAATCAACGCCGATGGCGCGGAGCTCATCGGCGTGCGCGAAGACCTCGTGCGGCTCGCCCTGTAGCGCGATTTCGCCATGATTGAGCACGAGCACGCGGTTGCAATACTCCGAAAGCAGGGCGACTTTTTGCTCAACGACGACGATGGTGATGCCGAGTGCACGGTTGGCCTCACGCAGGGTCTCGAAGACCAGCGTGGAGCTGGCAGGGTCGAGCGCCGCGGTGGGTTCGTCGAGCACGAGCACGCGCGGACGCATGGCGAGGATGGCGGCGATGGCAACCTTTTGCTTTTGGCCGCCTGAGAGGGTGGCGATCTCGCGGTCGCGCAGGTCGCTGATGCCGACGTTTTCGAGCGTTTCGCTCACACGTTGCTCGATTTGGTCGTGGGGAACGCCAAAGTTCTCCAGGCCAAATAGCATCTCGTCCTCGACGACCGAGGCGACCATTTGCGTGTCGATGTCCTGCAACACGCTGCCGACGATCTGCGACACATCGGTGAGCGAAACTTCACAGGTGTCGTTGCCGTCGACAGTGACGGAGCCAAAGAACGTGCCGGTGTAATGGTGGGGTACGGCTCCCGACAGGCAGGCGGCAAGTGTGGACTTGCCGGCGCCCGAAGGCCCGATAATGCCGATAAAATCTCCCCTGTTCACGCCGAGCGAGATATGTTTAAGCGCCTGCTCGGTCTGCGTGCCGTAGGAGAACGAGACATCGTCGACGTTGATGATCGTTTCCATGGATACCTTTCATAGTCATCGGAGTTTCTTGAATGACGAACCGTATAAGAACGTCCATGAGCTCGTTGTTTGGGACAGTCTTTGGTGGTGAAGTACGGAGACGGCTTTACGAGGTGCCCCAGGTTGGCGCGAAAGAGGAACGAAGCGTACTTGGGTACGCGAGCGACGAATGAACGCCAAGATGGGGTGGCTCGTAAAGCCGAGCAGGTTAGTTGAGCTTAAGGGCCTTCTGGATGGGCATGTAGAGAGCGCCGACCAGGATGGCGTTAAAGACGGCGGTCATGGCGACGACGGGCAGCATGGCAGCGGCGAGCTCGCTCACCACGCCGAGCATGGCCATCTTGATGACCATGAAGATGACGCCCGAGACAAAGGTGGTCACGAAGGTTGCGACGATGGCGACGGCAGGCTTAACCTGACCGTCCTTGGCAGCAGCGTTGACAATGACGGCCATGAGCATGGCGGCGATGCCCTCGGCGGCAAAATCGACGAACGGCGAGGTGGTGGTGATCTGGATCACTGCGGCCGAGATCAGGCCGATAACGAGCGCCTGACCGATGTTGGGGCGCACAACCAGGATAGTGAGGCAGAAGGCCGAGATAATGAACTCGGGGCTGATCATGCCGCCCGAGATGCCGGAGATGGCCTTGCCGACGGTGAAGTTGAGGATGAAGCCGGCGGCAAGCAGGATGGCGAGCAAGACGAGAGCGCGGACGTCGAGTTTGCCGCGGTCGGCGGTCTGGACGGTGCGGGGCTGTGCGGTGGTGGTGTTCTGAGACATGGTGAAAATCCTTTCGGAAGGGAAGTGCAAGAGAAGAAAGCGGAGGCGCGTGATGCGAATGCGATTGGGCTCGAGATAGAAAAAGGCCCCCGGTCGAAACCGGAGGCCTTCCAATCACCTAGAGCGCAAAAACAGGCGTGAGGGACTCACTGTCGACCGATCGCATTCGCATCACGCCACCACCAGTTGTTGAGAGACGTCATCGTGTTCTTCATGTTGGTGGCTCCTTTCGTGATACCGTGGCGCGGTCGCACCTAGTTGCTGTTGCGCTGCACTATAGCACAGCGAAGTGTGTGCAGGGAATCTTTTTTGAAAAGATTTCGGCGATGTTTCCCGCCGGTCGGATGACAGGCGAGGAGGGCAAGACCGCTCGCACTGTCTTGCCCTCCCTTAGAGCGTGAGGGCCTTAGGCCTTCTTGCGACGATAGAGCACGAAGCCGCAGACACCGATGATGACGACGGCACCAACGGCCATGGCGGCCATGTTGTTGCCCTCGGACTTCTCCTCGGTGGCCTCTTTCTTCTCGACCTCGGGCTCGGCTACGTCCTCATCGGAGAGTGCCTCGTCGGCGTAGGTGATGGACTCGACCAGGCAGTCGTTGTCGGCATCGTAGTCACTCGGGACGAACTCCTCGGAGAAGTCGCCCTCCTTGAGGTAGTCACGCATCTCCTCGAGCATGGCCTTGCATTTGAGGTAGGTGTTCTTGGTGGCAGCCTTGCCGGCCTTGTTGGCCAGGGCGGTGCGGGCCTCGGTGCCCTCGGCGGCCCGCATGGCCTCGTCGACGGTCAGGTTCTGCTCGATGAGCTCCTTCTGCAGGGCGTCGAGGTAGGCGCGGACGCCGGAAGCGCAGTGGTCGCGGTTCTCATAGGCGAGCGTGTTGATGTCCATGAGGACGTAGTTGATGGAGTTCTTGGGCTCCTCGTTGTTCACGACGTCTTCCTCTTCGCAGTGGTCGAAGGAGACATCCTGATCGCTAAAGTAGGGGCTGACCTCGGTGAGCAGTGCGGAGTAGAGGGGGATGGCGACGGAGAACTCGGCGTTGGAGAGCATCTCCCACTGGATGGTCGCGATCTCGGGATCCATGCCCTGACGGATCTGGAAGGTGTGGATCTCGGTGTTGCGGTTGGAGCCGATGGCGTAGGCGCCGTCGGTGTTGGCGTTGAGGCCGGCGACATTTTCGCCGCGGGCGGCGAAGCTGCGGATCATCTCAAAGGTGTTCCAGTCGGACTTGCCGGGCTGGAAGAACAGCGGCTGCATCTCGTGGACCAGGGCGCCGGTCGTGGCGCGAGCGTCTTCGCGCTCGTCTTTCACGATCTCGTAGTCAGTGCCTTCGGCCAGCGGGGCCATGAAGTAATCGCGACCCTGGATATAGCGTGACCACTGGTGCATACCGGCCTCGCCGATCTCCTCGCCGTAGGTCTTGGCGACGTCGAACTTGCCGTCGGTGTACTCGGCAAAGCCCTTCTCCTTAGGCATGGACTCGATGCTCTCGGAATGGAGGCAGTTCTCGGCGTCATCGAGGTCGACGTTATAGGTGAGGTTGCCGATGTTGGGGTTGAGCGAGGCGATGTCATCAGCGAGCTTCATAGCAATCCACTGATGGCCGGAAAGCGCGGCGAACAGCCAGGTCTCGGTGCTGTCGGCGATGATGATCTGGTCGTTGGAGCAGACGCCCTGCTCGTCGATTAGGCTGCCGATGAGCTCGACGCCCTCGCGGGCCGTGGCACTCTCGCCCAGGATGACGCTGGCATAGCTGTACTCGCCAATGCCAGTCTCCTCGGTGATGGGGTCGGCTTCTTCAGCCTTCTCGTTATAGGAGGTGCTCAGCGTGGCAGAGCAGGAAACGCCCTTCTCGTTAATGCCGGCCTCGGAATATGCGTCGTAGCGATCTTCCCACTGAGAGGGGTTGTCGCGAACGAAGGTGTAGCGGTAGGTTGCGCCCTTGGACTTGTACTCAAAACCGGACTCGACCGAGGTGTACTTGTTGCCGTCCTTGTGTGCGGGCTCAATGCCAAAGTGCTTGACATAGCGCGGACCGAAGTCCTCGGAACGGCCGTAGTACGTGTTGCCGTCTGCCGTGAGCTTGCTGCCCATGTAGATCTGGGTGCAGGCGAGCGCCGAAGTCGGCATGGCCATGATGGCCGCTGCTCCAAACGCAAGGCCGCAGCCGAGCTTTTTGAGCGTGTTGACAGGATGAGTAAACCTCATGATCCCTCCCAACCGTTGAAACCCCGCGGAACCGTGCAGGATTTCAGCTAATAAATACATCTATTAGCCTATCGGAAGTCTAAATAGTATTCATCTATTTCGATGAAATACTCGATGAGCGTCCTAAAATATGCGATGAGCGGACAAGAATACTCATTATCTAGCTTTAGTTAAATAAAGACGCCCTGCAATTACTGTACCTGAATAAAGCGCCTTGCACGGGGCACAAAGAAAAATCCCCCGCTGTCTGGCAAATGCATAAACAACGGGGGAGACGATAATTGGATGAATATCATACCAATGTGGAATTACTTCTTCCGGCGGTGGATCACGTTAATCGCATAGCCGACGAGCATGGCCAAGACGATGACGATAAAGCCAATCAGGGGGTTGTCGTTCATGGGGTCCTCCTATTTTCCGAGCGGGGAGAATTCGTCGACGATGAGGTCGAGGCATTGCGGAAGCGCGCGGGCTCCAAAGACGCCCGAGTTGCTGGAGATGATCTCGCCATCGAACTGCATGCCCAGCGACGGCGTGCAGGTGATCTTGGCTTCCTTGGTCTGGATGATCTTGAACTGCGGACGGCCGAGCACCTTGCCGGCGGGGTCGAGCGCGGCGGTGATCACAGTGGGCAGGAGCTGGACGGTTTTTACGGGCTCGATGACCGCGATGTCGACCATGCCGTCGTTCATGCGGCAATCGGGGAACAGGTTGATATCGTTTTGAATGACCGAGGTGTTGCCGGCCATGCAGCAGATGCCATCGAGCTCCTCGACAATGCCGTCATGCTCAATCGTAAAATGCGCCACCGTGGGGTTGGGTGTGGCGAGCGCCGACAGGAAATAGGCGATCTCACCGATGTCGTTTTTGGCGGGGGCGGCCTTCATCATGATCTCGGCGTCGAAGCCCGAGCCGGCGATGATGATAAAGCCGTGGCGCTTCTCGTTGCCGTTCTCGTCGAGCCAAAAGAGCTCGCCCATGTCCACTTTGACCGTGCGACCGGCGCGGCAAGCCTTGGCAAGCGCCGCTGCCTCGGGGGCATTACCGATGTTGTTAAAGAACAGGCAGGCTGTGCCGGAGGGGAAGACGAGCGTGGGGACACCACACCCGCGCATTTGGTCGAGCACGTTGGAGACGGTGCCGTCGCCGCCCGAAACGACCACGCGATCAAACTCGCGCACGTCTGCCACGGCGTCCTCGGGTTCCATGCCATCGCCGATAAAGCGCATCACGACCTCGTCGCCGCCCTGCGCGAGGGCGTGCGTGAACGCGTAGATTTCATCTGAGCTGGGGCCCGATGCCGGGTTGTGGATGATAAGGCAGCGCATACTTACGTTCCCGTTCTGTGACTAACCGAGTATAGTTGTAAGGCAATGCCGATATCCTACCCGTGTTTTTCGGGCCTAACCTTATTCGATGGGTTGATATGTACATTTCCACACATCAGGCTCTACTCGACTTTTGCCAGCGCGCCCGCGAGTTCGACGCGATTGCCGTCGATACCGAGTTTTTGCGCGAGCGCACGTTCCACCCGCGCCTGTGCTTGGTCCAGATTGCCACCCCTGCCGAGAGCGTAGCGGTCGACCCTCTGGTGATCGACGACCTCTCGCCGCTGGCCGAGCTTATGGCCGACGAGAGCGTGACCAAGGTCTTCCACGCGTGCTCGCAGGATATGGAGGTCATGCTCCATACCGTGGGCGTGCTGCCACGACCGATTTTCGATACGCAGGTCGCCGCCGCCTTTTTGGGCGAGCGCCAGCAGATTTCGTATGGCGCGCTTGTTCAGACGTTCTGCGGCGTATCGCTGCCCAAGACCGAGTCGCTGACCGACTGGTCGCGCCGCCCGCTGACCGATAAGCAGATTGAGTATGCGATCGATGACGTCAAGTACCTGATCGTCGCCTATACCGAGATGATGAGCCGCCTGCGCGAGCTGGGCCGTGTGGACTGGGTGCTCGACGAGCTGCGCCCGCTGGCTGACGAGTCGCACTATCGCGCCGATCGCCACGAGGCGTTCCGCAAGGTCAAACGCATCAATTCGTGCAGCCGTCACCAGTTGGGCATCGCGCGCGAGCTCGCCGCCTGGCGTGAGGACCGCGCCGAGCGCCGTAACATCCCGCGCAAGTGGGTCATGTCCGACGACACGCTGCTTGCGCTCGTTAAGCGCAATCCCGTGCGCGTTGAGGAGTTCCGTAGCATCCGCGGTACCGATCAGTTGGGGGAGCGCGACGTGGACGGTGCGCTCATGGCCATCAAGCGCGGTGCGAGCTGTCCGCACGATCGCCTGCCGCTCTTGGTGCGCGGACATCGTCAGATTTCGCCGGAGCTGGAGAGCGTGACTGACCTTATGTATGCGCTTATCCGCCTGGTTGCCGAGCGCTCAGGCGTTGCGACCTCGGTCATTGCCTCGCGCGATGACCTGGCCGACTACATTGAGCATCCCGAGCAGAGCCGCCTGCGCGAAGGTTGGCGCTTTGAGCTTGTGGGCTCGCGCCTGGACGATCTGCTTTCCGGCAATATGGGGTTGACGGTGAAGGACGGCAAAATCGAGCTCCTGTAGGGAAGCCTAGCCGGTTGAGTGGGTAAAATGCCTCCAACGTGTAACTCGACTCGGAGGAATTCGCATGCCTTATTACTATGGATACGGCTTTGGCATCGACCCGCTGTACCTGCTGGTTGTTCTTGTCTGCACGGTGCTTGGCCTTGCCGCACAGAACTATATCAACTCGACGTACAAAACCTGGTCCAAGGTTCGCTCGGACGGCGATACGGGTGCCACAGTCGCTCGCCGCATGCTCGATGCCAACGGTTGTAGCGCCGTGGGTATCAAGGGTGTCGCTGGCGAGCTCACCGACCATTACAACCCGCAGGACAACAACCTGTATCTGTCGGATGCCAACCGTTCGGGCGGTTCGGTCGCAAGCGTTGCCGTCGCCTGCCACGAGGCGGGCCATGCCGCCCAGCGTCAAAGCGGCTATGCCATGATGAAGGTGCGCACCGCCCTGGTCCCGGTCGTTAACTTTACCCAGAACACCTGGACCATCGTGCTACTCATGGGCCTGTTTATGAACATCGCGGGGCTTACGACCCTCGCGTTGATTTTCTTCTCGTTTAGCGTGCTGTTCCAACTCGTTACGTTGCCTGTTGAGATTGACGCCAGCCGACGTGCTGTGGCGTACATCGAGCAGTCGGGTATGAGTTCCAAGCAGGTCAACGGCGCCAAGAAGGTGCTGACGGCAGCCGCACTTACCTATGTTGCTGCAGCTCTCACCTCGATTATTCAGCTGCTCTATCTTATGGCTCGCTACAACAGAAACTCCAACCGATAACAAATTGGGTCGCTGGGCGCCGCGGGGATTCGTGTCCCCGCGGCGCTGTACTATGTGTTGGACTTGAATTTGCGCAGGGCCGGAGCCCGTGTGCACGATGACGAAAGGGGGCTGCGTGGCAGGCTGGAATCTGACCGGCAATACCGTTTCCGCCGAGTTCGACGGATCGGACGAGCAGGAGCGCAAAGAGCTCAGCGTGAGCCAAGCGGTGGAGATCGCCGCCGGCGCGCTCGATGCCATTCCGCAGCTGAGCGTTTTGGGTGAGGTCACGGGTTTTCGTGGTCCCAATGCCCGAAGCGGCCACTGCTACTTCCAAATCAAGGACGACTCGGCGGCCGTCGACTGCATCATCTGGAAGGGCGCCTACCTTAAGCGCACCTTCGATCTGCGCGACGGCATGCAGGTAAGCTTTAAGGGCAGCTTCAATCTCTACAAGCCTACGGGTCGCATGAGCTTCGTCGCCCGCTCGTTCTCGCTGGCGGGGGAGGGCTTGCTGCGTCAGCAGGTGGCTCAGTTGGCCGAAAAGCTACGCCGCGAGGGCCTGATGGACGAAGCGCGCAAGCGCCGCATCCCGGTGTTTTGCTCGCGCGTGGCGGTTGTCACCTCGCTTTCGGGCGCCGTAATCGACGACGTCAAGCGTACGCTGCGCCGTCGCAACCCGCTCGTCGAGCTTGTCTGCGTGGGCGCAAAGGTCCAGGGCGAGGGTGCGCCGGCAGAGCTTATTGAAGGCTTGCGTCGCGCCGCTGCCATTACGCCGGCGCCCGATTGCATTTTGCTCGTGCGTGGCGGCGGTTCCTTCGAGGACCTCATGACCTTTAACGACGAGGAGCTTGCCCGTGCGGTGGCAGCCTGTCCCGTGCCCGTGGTGACGGGCATTGGGCATGAGCCCGATACCTCGATCTGCGACATGGTGAGCGACCGTCGCGCCTCCACGCCCACGGCTGCGGCAGAATCGGTGGCGCCGGCTATGACGGAGTTGGTCGATGTGCTCGAGACGCGCCATCAGCGTCTGGGCGCCGCGATGGCATCGATGATTGGGTCGGCCCAGGTCGACCTGGA
Source organism: uncultured Collinsella sp. (assembly GCA_937982065.1). Taxonomy (GTDB): domain Bacteria; phylum Actinomycetota; class Coriobacteriia; order Coriobacteriales; family Coriobacteriaceae; genus Collinsella. The sequence goes on along the minus strand of CALJMO010000016.1, from coordinate 149,056 downwards.
GATGCTCGATCAGCGCGGTCGCCGTGCCTGGGATACCTATACGGCTCGCTTGGGCGATGCGCTCGATGCGGCTGCGTGCCGCCCGTGCCTCAACGACCCAACGTTTATGGTTGAGCGTCGCGAGTCTGAGCTTGCCCTGACGGCCGATCGTTTGTCCGGCGCCATAACGCGTTCGGTTGGGGCATTCCGCTCCAACTTTGAGCGTCTGCCCGAGCGCTTGATCGCAAGCACCTCAGGACTCGATGGCAAGCGCCATGCGCTCACGCTCGCAAGCTCCCGCCTGGAGCATCAGGGGCGCACGATGCTCAACAAGCCAGCATCCGACCTGGGCCGTGCGGCAGCCTCGCTCGATGCCCTGTCGCCGCTCAAGGTGCTTGCCCGTGGTTATTCCATCGCGTACAGCGATGATGGGGTGGCCACGAGCGCCAAGACCTTTAAGCCCGGTGATGCCATTCGCGTGCGCATGGCAGACGGCAACGTGGCGGCAACGGTCGATACGGTCGAGTAGGCCGCGTTTCATAGCGATAAACCTTTAGGAAAGGAAACAGATATGGCAGAGAAGACCCCGGTCGAGCAGCTTACGTACAAGCAGGCTTCACAGGAGTTGGAGCTCATCATCCGCAGCTTGGAGTCGGGTGATATGGAGCTCGAGGAGTCGCTTGAGAGCTACACCCGCGGCGTCGAGCTCCTCAAGAGCCTGCGCACCCGCCTGTCCGATGCCGAGCAGAAGGTCTCGGTGCTCCTGAAGGACGTCGACGGCAACGACGTGCTCGCCGACGGCGAGGCTGCCAACACCGACGACAACCTTTCTTTCTAACCATCCCGACCAAATATAATTACCTTGGTCTGTGAGAAAGGAACCAACCATGTGTGATTGCATCTTCTGCAAAATTGCCAACCACGAGATCCCCTCGACCGTCGTCTACGAGGATGACCAGGTCATCGCGTTCGACGACCTCAATCCCCAGGCGCCGGTCCACACGCTCGTGATCCCCAAGAAGCACTACAGTGACATCGCCGATAACGTGCCCGCCGAGACCATGGGCGCCATGGCCCACGCCATCCAGGAGGTCGCCAAGGCCAAGGGTCTGGAGGACGGTTTCCGCGTCATCTCCAACAAGGGCGTCAACGCCGGTCAGACCGTCATGCACTTCCACATGCACGTCCTCGGCGGCAAGAACCTGGGCGAGAACCTCATCTGAGGACGCACGGCCCGTCGCCTTGGCTGCCTTTGGAGTAACCTATGCAGTTTTCTCAACTCGAATACCTTCAAGCGGTAGCGAACTACGGCGGCGTGCGCAAAGCGGCTCGCGCCGTTCACGTGAGCCCACAGGCTGTCTCGTCGGCAATTAAGAAACTGGAGTCTGAGTATCAGATCGTTTTGCTCAATCGATCGGCGGGGGAGGCTGTTTTGTCTCCGGCGGGCAGAGAATTTGCGCGTCGTGCACGCGTGATCCTGGCACAAGTCGACGATCTCAAAAAGTACACCCAATCGGGGAACGGTGGCGTTTCGCCCGACGGCCACTTTCGTCTTTACGTCCCCTGTCTTCACGGGCGGGGGCGTCTTTTTTCCGAAAACTGGTACGACTCGTTTGAAAGCTCGCACCCTCAGATTCACCTTGATGTGTGGCATCAGCCAACGGCTACATGCTTTGAATCACTTGTGCTTGGCATTTCGGATGCGGCCATCTCATTTGAGGAACCAAGGGATAGTGTCCTTTCTTCGAAATACTTGGGTGAAAAGGAGCTCAAGGTTCTTTCGTGTCCAGCGGGTCATCAATCTGTGGGTGCTATGACCGTTCGTGAGTTGCTGGGCGGCAGGCTGGCTGTTCCCATTAATTTGTCACCCTGTCTCAATGCAATCAACCAATGTCCCGAGGCTCAGCTGGTTAATTTCCGCTTCCGCGACGTCGAATACGAAAACAGGGCGCAGACTGAGTTTCTTCAAGCCGGGGGATTGATATTGAGTTTTTCTGGCTCTTCTCTCGCAACAGATGGACTGGAAGTGAGCGAGTGCTCCATTGAAGGCTCGCATGACGTGGCCTTGCCCATCTATTTTTGCTATCGACAAAATGCCTGGACCGATCGACACCAGACGGTATTTCTTCACCTATTGCGTCATCTCGCTTCGTGAGGCCATTTGGCCTCGTGGCGTCAAGTGAATGTTGACGCCTTGTAACACATGACTGACGGCTTTGCCCTCATGCTTTTCCAAGATTTCGGTTTGGGCTATTGGCTCTTGGAGGGCGGAGCATGAAAAACCGTACGGTTTTGCTTTATATGACGTTCGTTTTTCTGTCGAACTTCAGCACCATTTTGTATTTTCTGACGGTTTACCTTGAATTCGTCGGATTCTCGATGGTAGCGATTTCTAGCATGATGATTGCATACCAAGTGAGTAAGTTCATTCTTGAGGTTCCTACTGGTTATATTGCTGACAGGTTTGGACGAAAGACAAGCGGTCTCGTTGGCGTCGTGGGAATGCTTGGATACTACGCCGCCCTACTTTTCGCCCGTTCTCCTCTGCTTTTAATCGGCGCGTTTGCTCTCAAAGGATTTGCAGTTGCATGTGTGAGCGGATCCATAGAAGCGATCTACATTGACAGCGTCTCTCAGGACCAGCTCGTAAGACTTAATGTCGTTGAGCGATTTGTTTTCTATGCCTCTTATGCCCTCTCCGCTTGTGTGGGCGGTTTCATTTCGTCCGCTGGCGCGTATCTCATTGGTCTTTTGGCAGATATCATCGCAATGGTGTTGACGTTGGTTGTCGTTGTCTGCATTCCCGAGATGCGAAGAGGGGACACTACAGCGACACCTAAGCGTGGAATTAGCCCGAAGATGATCGGTGCCGCTATTGCGCGTAACGGCATTCTTCGTTCAGCGTTCATCATGGACTGCTCTCAGGCATTTGCTTTTGTCGCCCTGGAAGACTTTTTCTCACTGTTGCTTGCGGGTCGCGGAATGAATGCCGTCGCTTCGGGTGTGATCATTGCGGTCCAGCTTCTTGCCTCGGCCTCCATGGGGCTTATTGTGCCCAGTGTGATTGCTCATGTCGACAAGGGCCGTTTTGCGCGTATTTGCGGCATCGTGCGCCTTTCCCTGGCTGCTCTGTTTTTGATTCCCTTTACTCCGGTCTATTTGCTGCCCGTGTTCTATGTACTGCAGACGGTCGCGTACTCGTTATTTGCTCCAATTAAATACTCAATTTTTCAAAATGCTGTCGATTCTTCGATGCGCTGTTCCCTGATTTCGGTCCAAAGCCAGATGGTGGCGGTGGGTGCCATCCTTTTCTATCTGTTCAATGCTGCGTTGAGCAGCATCGCGGGCATTCGAGTCGTATTGCTTGTTGCGCTCGGGATTTCTTCCCTGGTGTATATCCCCGCGCTATTTCGTCTTACAAGTCAAAGGCCATGAGTATTTAGGCACCGATAACTTATATATCAACGCAATAAACCCGAGCGCGAGGGCGTTTGGGTTTATTATTGAAGCGTATGTAACCTGGCGGCGCCACACCGCCTGTTAGTAGGGAGACACATGAACGTTCTGGTCGTCAACGCGGGATCTTCGACCCTTAAGTATCAGGTCATCGACACCAAGTCCCATAAGGTGTCCGCAAAGGGCTCCTGCGAGCGCGTCTGCTTTACCGGTGGTACCTTCACCCATGCTGCCAATGGCTCCAAGAAGGTGACCGAGAACATCGAGTTCCCCGACCACAAGGTCGCCATCGAGGTCGTCCTGAAGGACCTTGAGGCCAACGGCGTCAAGATCGAGGGCATCGGCCACCGTATCGTTCAGGGCGGTTGGTACTTTGGTGATTCCTCCCTCGTCGACGAGGACGTCCTCGCCAAGATTCGCGAGGTCGCCCCGCTGGCGCCGCTGCACAACAACCCCGAGGCCAACGTTATCGAGTACTGCCTGGAGCAGTATCCCGATCTGCCCAACGTCACGGTCTACGACACCGCTTTCCACTTCAACATGCCCGAGGTCGCCAAGACCTACGCCCTTCCCAAGGATGTTTGCGACAAGCTGCACATCCGTAAGTACGGCGCCCACGGCACCAGCTATCGCTACATCTCCAAGAAGGTCGCCGAGATGACCAACGGCGAGGCCCGCAAGGTCGTCGTGTGCCATATCGGCTCCGGCGCTTCCCTGTGCGCCATCGAGGACGGCAAGTGCATGGACACCACCATGGGCTTGACGCCGCTCGACGGCGTCATGATGGGCACCCGCTGCGGCTCCATCGACCCGGCTACCGTGTGCTACCTGCAGCGCGAGGGTGGCTACACCTTCGACGAGGTCGACGAGATGATGAACAAGAAGTCTGGCCTTTTGGCTGTGACCGGTGGCAAGACCAACGACTGCCGCAACGTTGAGGAGCTCGCCGCTGCTGGTGACCCCGAGGCTCAGCTCGCCTTCGATATGTTCGTCTACAAGATTGCCGCTAAGGCCGCCGAGATGGCCACCTCCATGTGCGGCATGGACACCCTGGTCTTTACCGCCGGCATCGGCGAGCACGCTCCGGCCGTTCGCGCTGGCGTGGCCGATCGTCTGGCCTTTATGGGCGTCAAGATGGATCACGCCCGTAATGCCCTGCGTGGCGACGGCGCTTGGTGCCTGTCCGCCAAGGATTCCAAGGTCAAGATTTTCGTCATCCCCACGGACGAGGAGTTCATGATCGCTTCCGACGTCGAGCGCATCGTCAACGGCAAGTAATTGCAAGAGGGGAGGGGCTGGACGACCGAGCGCCGTTCGGCCCCTCTTTTGCGCTCGTTGGGCGATATGCTGATATCTATTTATCAAGATATGATAACTTCTTATTAAAATGCGGCCGCCTTAAGGGGCCTGCGTCGACCGTATTGCACTGCGAAGGAGTCTCATGAACGTACTTGTTGTCAACGCCGGCAGCTCAAGCCTTAAATATCAGCTTTTGGATACCGATACCCGCAAGGTTTTCGCCAAGGGCAACTGCGAGCGTATCGGATCGGACATGGGCATCTTTGGCCACTCCGAGAACGGTGGCGCTAAGCAGACCGAGGAGGTCCCTTTCCCCGATCATCGCTCTGCTATCGCTCGCGTGCTCGAGGAACTCGAGAAGACCGACTTTACGATTGATGGCATTGGGCATCGTATCGTTCAGGGCGGCTGGCACTTCGATGATTCCGCGGTTGTCGACGACGAGGTTATGGCCAAGATTCTTGAGGTGGCACCGCTTGCTCCGCTGCACAACTACGGCGAGGCCGCAGCGATTGAGTATTGCCGTGAGAAGTATCCGGAGCTGCCCAACGTGGCGGTCTTCGACACCTCGTTCCACATGACCATGCCCGAGGTTGCCTACACCTACGCGCTGCCCAAGGACGTTTGCGACAAGTACCACGTGCGCAAGTACGGCGCCCACGGCACGAGCCACCGCTATGAGTGGATGATGGCCAAGGAGATCCTGGGTTCGCGCTGCCACCGCCTGCTTTCGTGCCATCTGGGCAACGGTGCTTCGCTCGCTGCTATCGAGGACGGCGTGTGCCGCGACACCACGATGGGTCTCACGCCGCTCGATGGCCTGATGATGGGCACCCGTTGTGGTTCCATCGACCCGGCCACCGTGTGCTACCTGCAGCGCGAGGGCGGCTACAGCTACCAGGAAGTCGATGACATGATGAACAAGCAGTCTGGTCTGCTTGCCATCTCGGGCATCTCCAACGACGCCCGCGACATCCGCACGCGCGCCTCCGAGGGCGACGAGCGCTGCCTGCTCGCCTTCGATATGTTCGCCTATAAGGCCATGCAGCAGGCCGGTTCCATGATCGCTTCCATGGCGGGCGTGGACACCATCACCTTTACCGCCGGCATCGGCGAGAACGACTGGTCGATCCGCAAGGCCTTCTGTGACTGCTTTGAGTGGCTGGGCGTGCGCATCGACAACAACAAGAACCGCGAGGCCGTGGGCCACGGCCCGCAGGTTATCAGTGCCGCCGGTTCCGCCGTCACGGTCATGGTCATCCCCACCGACGAGGAATACATGATCGCCCACGACGTCGAGCGTCTGACCAAGAACAACTAACGCACGCATTTGCAAGTAAACGAAAGGCCTCCAAAGCAACAGCTCCGGAGGCCTTTTTACTAGCAGGCGGAAATTTCAGTCCCGAGGGGATATGTCCGCTACTCAGCCATCTGAGCCTGGACGGCGGTGATGGCCACGACACCCACGATGTCGTCAGCAGAGCAGCCGCGCGACAGATCGTTGACCGGCTTGGCGATGCCCTGCAGGATGGGGCCGTAGGCGTCGGCGCCGGCGAAGCGCTGGACCAGCTTGTAGCCGATGTTGCCGGCCTCGAGGTCGGGGAACACGAGCACGTTGGCCTTGCCGGCAACGGAGGAGCCGGGAGCCTTGAGCTGGGCGACGGTGGGGACAATAGCGGCATCGAGCTGCAGGTCGCCGTCGATGGCGAGCTCGGGAGCCTTCTCCTTGCAGAACTTCACGGCCTCCTGGACCTTCTTGGCGACCTCGCCACCGGCGGAGCCCATGGTGGAGTAGGAGAGCATGGCCACGTGCGGCTCAACGTTACCCATGAAGGTGGACCAAGAGTGAGCGGAGGCGATGGCGATCTCGGAGAGCTCGTCGGAGGACGGGTTGATGTTGAGGCCGCAGTCGGCAAAAATCAGCGTGCCGTCAGTACCGAACTGCGGAGTGTCGGTGCACATCACGAAGAAGGCCGAGACCAGCTTGGTGCCCGGGGCGGTCTTGAGGATCTGCAACGCGGGGCGCAGGGTGTCGGCGGTGGAGTGGCAGGCGCCGGAGACCAGGCCGTCGGCGTCGCCCATCTTGACCATCATGGTGCCAAAGTAGGTGGCGTCCATCACCTGGGCGCGAGCCTGCTCGATGGTGACACCCTTCTTGGCGCGGAGCTCGGCAAACTTCTGCGCGTACTCCTCATGCTTCTCGGCATTGCGCGGGTCGATGACGGTAGCGCCGGGAACGTCGATCTCGTCGGGGTTGCCCAGGATGACGATCTTTGCCAGGCCCTCCTCGATGATCTTGGTGGCCGCGACGATGGTGCGCGGATCCTCGCCCTCGGGCAGGACGATCGTCTTAAGGTCGGCCTTGGCGGCAGACTTCATACGGTTAAGGAAATCGCTCATGTTACTCCTTACAAGCGTTTCACTAAGCTCCAGGCGCCCGGCTGTTCACGAATAAACCCGCTGCTAGCGGGTTTACCTTTCAATAATGTACGCCGCGGTGCTTGAGCTTTCCTTGTGTGGCAAGCTCATTATAGGACGCATTAGCGCTATAATCGCTCTGATAAATATGTCTCGAAGAATGTTCGAGAAAAGCCCAGCTAACGAGCACGTGGCTTTTGACAAGGAGTATCGATGCAGATTACCTCAGGCCTGCCTGAAGGCTTTAATTCCGGTGCGTACGACATGATTGTTGTCGGTGCCGGTTATGCCGGTGCCGTTTGCGCCCGCCGTCTTGCCGAAACTATCGGCTATCGTGTTGCCGTTTTGGAGCGCCGTAGCCACATTGCGGGCAATGCCTTCGACTGCACTGACGAGGCGGGAATCCTGGTCCACGAGTATGGTCCGCACATCTACCATACCTTTAACGAGCGCGTCCACAATTTCCTGTCGCGCTTTACCAAGTGGACGGACTACCAGCACAAGGTGCTCGCCAACATCAACGGTACCCTTATGCCCGTGCCCTTTAACCATGCGAGCCTCAAGCTCGCCTTTGGCGATGAGCGCGGCGAGGAACTGTACCAAAAGCTCGTGGAGACCTTTGGCAAGGATGTCAAGGTGCCCATTATGGAGCTGCGCAAGAAGAACGACCCGGATCTTGCCGAGGTCGCCGATTACGTCTACGAGAACGTCTTTTTGCATTACACCATGAAGCAGTGGGGCCAGACGCCCGATCAGATCGACCCTTCGATCACCGGCCGCGTTCCCGTCTTTGTGGGCGATGACGATCGCTACTTCCCGCAGGCTCCTTTCCAGGGCATGCCGCAGGACGGCTATACCGCGCTGTTCGAGCATATGCTCGATCACGATCTGATCGACGTATTCTGCGACGTGGACGCCCGTGACCTCTTTGAAATCGACGAGACCACCGTCAAGATCGACGGCAAGGTCTATGGTGGCGAGATCGTCTACACCGGTCCACTCGACGAGCTGTTCAACCTCGACCTGGGCGCGCTGCCGTACCGCACGCTCGATATGAAGTTCGAGACGCTCGATATGGATCAGTTCCAGCCCGTGGGCACCGTCAACTACACCACGAGCGAGGATTACACGCGCATCACTGAGTTCAAGAATATGACTGGTCAGGTCCTGCCCGGCAAGACCACCATCATGAAGGAATACTCCAAGGCCTATACGCCCGGCTCGGGTGAGACGCCGTACTACGCCATTCTTGAGCCCGAGAACCGTGAGCTCTATGAGCGCTATCTTGAGCGCGTCCAGAACCTGACGAACTTCCACCCGGTGGGTCGTCTGGCCGAGTATCGTTACTACGATATGGACGCTGTGACCAATTCCGCCCTCGATCTTTCGGATGAGATTATCGCCTGCCATGCATAAAGTCATAACATTCGGTATTCCCTCGTATAACGCCGCCAAGGACATGGACCATTGCATCACCTCTATCTTGGAGGGGAGCAATTACGCCACCGATATCGAGATTATCGTGGTGGACGACGGCTCCAAGGACGAGACGGCCGCCAAGGCCGACGAGTGGGAGGCCCGTTACCCTGGAATCATCCGCGCGGTGCACCAGGAGAACGGCGGTCACGGTATTGCCGTCCTTTCGGGTCTGCGCGAGGCGCAGGGTACCTACTACAAGGTTGTTGATTCGGACGACTGGCTTGACGGTGCTGCCCTTTCGACCATGCTGTCGATTCTGCGTGGCTTTGAAGAGCGCGACCAGCGCGTTGACCTGTTTATCTCGAACTACGTGTACGAGAAGGTTTACGAGGGCACGCATACCGCTATTGGCTACAAATTTGCCCTGCCGCGCAAAAAGATCTTTTCTTGGGATCAGATCGGTCATTTCCGCCTGGACCAGAACCTACTCATGCACAGCCTGTGCTATCGCACGGATGTGCTGCGCGAGTCCAACCTTCCCATGCCGCCGCACACGTTCTATGTGGACAACATCTACGCCTACGTGCCGCTGCCGCGTTGCAAGACCATGTACTACGCCGACATCGACCTCTACCGCTACTTTATCGGTCGCGAGGGCCAGAGTGTCAACGAGGCCACGATGGTCAAGCGTCTGGACCAGCAGTTCCGTGTTACGCGTATCATGATGGAGTCGTACCACCTGTACAGCGATGTCGAGTCGTCACGCCTACGTTCGTACATGATGGGCTACTTCACCATGATGATGGCGATCTGCTCGGTGCTCACCAAGCTTTCCGAGGAAGATTGCGCCGACGAGCGCCTAAAGACGCTGTGGAATGATTTGAAGGCCTACGACGAGCGCATGTATCGTCGTGCCCGCTACGGCGTGGTCGGGTTCTTCACCAATCTGCGCGGACGGGCCGGAGACAAAACCACGCTTGGCCTATACCGTCTTGCCTCAAAGATCTTCAAATTCAACTAGCTGCCGAGTAATCGCTGCTGATAGGTTGACTGGGCCCCTTGGCCTTTAGTTTGCTACTGCGAACAGTCCTGCTCGCACGGAAAGCACATTAAGTGCTTTCCGACTCGTGCGGAACTTGTATCAAACTAAAGGCCAAGGGGCCTCTGCTATAAGAATCGATTGTCAGGTTATTTGAATTTGAAGATCTTCGACGCGCGGTACACAGGGGCCTGGGCTGAAAAAATATTAGTTGGTAGTCGGTCGGAGGCGGGCGGGCATTACGTTTGTCGCGAGTTCCGCATGCAAAGAAGGCCACTTAATGTGGCCTTCGTCTTGCATAGGACTGTAAAGCAGCAAACGTAATGCCCGCCCGCCTCCGACCGACGGTCGAGTGAGATTACTTCGCAGCACCTGGGATGCCGTGGGAGGTTTTGGCGGTTTTGGCTCCGTTTACGATGGCAGTTTCCAGGGCCCTTACGGCGAGCATGCCCAGTAGGTCTAGGGGAACGGCGGCGCTTGTCTGAGCGTCTAGTTTGCCGCTGGCGAGGGTGTAGATGGTGTCGCCGTCGTTGGTGGTGTGTGTGGGACGGATGGCGTGTGCGTAGGCGTCTGCGGCCATCTGGGAGACCTTGGTGGCTTGTGCCTTAGTGAGTTCCACGTTGGTGACGATGCAGCTGATGGTGGTGTTGGTGCGGTCGAGCGGCATCTGCATGGATCCGGCGGCGGCAAAGGCTGCGAGTTCCATGTCGACGATCTGGTCGCTATCGGCTGCGGCGCGCATACCGGCGACCCACTCGCCGGTGAAGGGGTCGACAACGTTGCCGCAGGCGTTGACCGAGACCACGGCGCCCACCTTGATGGGGCCGAGCGCCACGGCGGCAGCGCCAAGGCCGGCCTTCATGCAGGTAGCGGGGCCCATGAGCTTACCCACGGTAGCGCCCGTGCCGGCGCCTACGTTGCCCTGTTCGAGCTTGGTGGGGGTGTTGTCGAGTGCTTCGCGCACGGCGGCGATGCCGGCCTCAATGTCGGGGCGAACGGTGGGGTTACCAAAGGCGAGGTCGAAGATACAGCTCGAGCACACGATAGGCACCTGCGTGGGGCCGACGGGAAGGCCGATGCCGCGGCTCTCAAGCTCGCGAGCGACGCCGCTTGCAGCCTCGAGGCCAAAGGCCGATCCGCCAGAAAGGCAGACGGCGTGGACCTTGTCGACGGTGTTCTCGGGTCGCAGCAGGTCGGTCTCGCGCGAAGCGGGAGCACCGCCGCGAACGTCAACGCCGCCGGTGGCGCCCTCGGGTGCCACGATTACGGTGCAACCGGTGCCGGCCTCCTCGTCCGTATAGTTGCCATAGCAAAAGCCATCGACATCGCAGACGTCAATGGCCTCGAGCAGTGTATCCATGTTTAACTCCTATCGGTTTTCCGCCGCGCCTTGTGCCCGGTCGGGATCCGTACGGTACGCCAAAATTGTAGGCGCTGGGGGATACCCAGCGCCAGATGCAATTACGAGAGTTTTTGAATCGCGCGCGCGACGCGGGCGATGGGTAGGCCCACCACGTTATAGAAGTCGCCCGAAATATCGTGCACGAGCATGCGGCCGCCTGTGCCCTGGATGCCGTAGGCGCCGGCCTTATCCATGGGCTCACCCGAGGCAACGTAGTGCTCGATCTGCTCGTCGGTGAGCTCGTAGAATTTCACGTCGGTCATATCGACAAACGACAGGCTCTCGGCGGCATGCGGGGTGGCCGTATCGCCTGCCTTAACGATGCAGACGCCGGTTGCGACCTGGTGCGTGCGGCCCGAAAGCTCACGGAGCATGGTGTGCGCCTCGTCCTCGGTTGCCGGCTTGCCCAGAATCTTGCCGTCAAAGGTGACGATGGTGTCGGCCGCGACCGTCAGCTCATTGGGCTCGGCATACTCGGCAGCAACGGCGGCGGCTTTTGCGCGTGCTAAACGTTCAACGAGCGTAAGCGGGGCCTCGCCATCAAAGGGCGTTTCGTCGATATCTGCGGGAATCACGCGAATGTCATACCCTGCCTCGCGCATCAGCTCTATGCGGCGCGGCGATTGCGAAGCCAAAATCATAGTTGGATGCCCTCGGCGACCTTCTCGACGGCCTTGTCGCCGGCGAGCGTGCGCAGCAGCTCAAGCGCAAAGGGGAGCGACTGGGCCATGCCGCTGGCGGTGATGATGTTGCCGTCTTGCGTGACCTTCTCGCCGGTATAGGCGCCTTCGGGGAAGCTTTTCTCAAAGCCAGGGAAGCACGTGGCGTGGCGCCCCTCGAGCAGGTCGAGCTCGCCCAGGATAAACGGGGCGGCGCAGATGGCGGCGACGTGCTTGGTCGCGGCGAACTCGCAGACCACGTCGCAGACGCGCTGATCGGCGCGCAGGTTGGTGGCACCGGGTAGGCCGCCGGGCAGCACGACGCAGTCGTACTCGTCAAAGTTGATCTCATCAAAGAGCGCATCGCAGGTCACGGGGATCTGCAGCGAGCTTACGACCTCACGCGTGGGCATGATCGAGACGAGCGTGGCACGCACGCCGCCGCGACGCATGACATCGACCATGGTCAAGCATTCAATAGTTTCAAAGCCATCGGCGGCGAGAACGGCAACGCTGGGCATGAGGGTTCCTTTCATAGGCGGCATACAATTAGCCGTCTTATACCCCGAAGACCTCCGCTTGCCACGCTCGATTTCCCAATGATTTTTCTGAGCAATGATTAAGCGGCTAGTTGCGCTTGAGGTGGACGACGGTCTCGCAGTGGAAGGTTTGTGGGAATAGGTCGACTGGCGTGATCTTTATGGGGGAGAAGGTGCCTTCTTCGACAAAGCGTTTGAGATCGCGCGCCAGGGTGGCCGGGTCGCAGCTCACGTAGGCGACATCGCGGGCACTCGTGCTGGCGATAAGGTCGATCGCCTCGGGGGCGAGGCCTGCGCGCGGCGGGTCGACCACCAAGATGTCGGCATCCTGGTCGGGGAACTCGCGCACCGCGTCTCCGCCAATGACGTCGACGTTATCGAGCTTGTTGATTTCCAGGTTACGGCGCAGATCGCGCACGGCGGGGCCGTAGGCCTCGACTGCAGCGACAAAGTCGCAGCGGCGGGCGAGCGGCAGGGTAAAGGTGCCGGCACCGCAGTACAGGTCCACGGCAAGCTCGCCTTCCTGCGGGTCGAGCGCTTCCATGACAAGCTCGATCAAAATCTCGGCACCCTTGGTGTTGACCTGGAAGAACGACGGGGCCGAAAGACGCATTTGGCCGTCGGCGATGTTCTCGGTCCAGGAACCCTCACCGGCGAGCATCTCCACCTTGGAGACGCGGCGGGCTTTCTTCTCGCCCTTGCTCATGACGCGCACCACACTCGTGGGATGCGCGGCATCAGCCAACACGCGCGACACCTGCGAGCGGGGGAAGGAGCCCGTGGGCGTCCAGAGTGCGACCTCGAGTGCCTTGGTGCGCCGCGACGCGCGAATGCCCACGCGTTCGAGCCCCAAGTCATGGCTGCCGCTTAGATAGTTGAGTGCGCCGACGACCGATTTGAGCGCCTTCGGGAAGCGCTTATCGAACAGCGGACACATATCGACGGTCACGATTTTGCTGGGGTCGACACCGTGCATGCCAAGGCGCACGCGACCGTTGACGACGGTCGGTTCGAGCTCGATTTTATTGCGGTAGCCCCAGTCGTCCTTGGTGTGGCAGATGGGCTGTACCAACTCATCGACCTGCTCAGGAGCGAACTTGCCGATGCGCTCGAGCGTGGAGCGCAGGTTTTGCTCCTTGGCGGCGAGCTGTGCCGTGCGTGAGAGATTGCCCCACGAGCAGCCGCCGCAGATGCCCACGAAGGGGCAGGGAGGCTGAATGCGATCGGGGCTTGGCTCCAGAATCTCGGTGGTGCGGGCGCGCATGAACGACTTGCCGTCCTGTACGACCTCGGCCTCGACGATGTCGCCTGCCACGGCACCCTGCACAAAGACGGCCTTGCCGTTGTCGGCGTGCGCCAGCCCGTCGGCGCCGTAGGTCATCGATTCTATAGTGAGCTTCATATTCCTGCCTGTCATTCGCGTTGTTGTTCGCACCATGGTAGCAGGGAAAAGCGCCCCGCATCCGAGGCTTTCCTCAAATGCGGGGCGCTTCTACAAACTGCTTCTACAAACGACTATTTCGTCTTGCCGGTAATGAGCGTCTTAAGACCCAGGCCGATCAGGCCCAGACCCATGCGCACGCGGCCGGGGCGATGGCGCTCGATGGCCTTGGTCTTGCCAGCGGGCTTATCGCGACGGGCACTCGTCTCGGGTGCGGGCTTGGTGACCTGAGGCTCGGGCCGAGGTACAGGTGCAGGCTCGGGCTCAATGACGGTCGCCTGGACCTCTTGGACCTTGGGTGCTACTGGCTGCGGCTCGGCCTCGGAGGCAGGTTCCGCCTCAATGACGGGCTCGGGCGCGGCCTCGGCGTTGCGATAGGCGCGCTCCAGCAGGGCTTCCTGTGAGTTGAAGGGTTTCTCACCCTCTGCACGCTCCACGGGGACCCAGGTGCCGTCGCTCGTGAGGCTGCGGGCCTTCACGTTGTCGCGCAGCTGCATGCCCATGTACTCGTGCACCAGGGCGCGGCAGGTGGGGTCGAGCACGGGGAAGGCAATCTCCACGCGGTGCTCGGTGTTGCGCGTCATCATGTCTGCCGAGCTCAGGTAAATCATGTCCGAGTCCACGCCGAAAGCATAGACGCGCGCGTGCTCCAAAAAGCGTCCGACGATGGAGCGGACATGCACGTTCTCGGTCTTGCCCGGAACACCGGGCTTGAGGCACGAGATGCCTCGGATGATCATGTCTACGCGCACGCCGGCACACGATGCCTCGGCGATCTTGTCGATAACCTCGCGGTCGGTCAGCGAGTTGAGCTTAAAGAACACGCGGGCGGGCTCGCCGGCAAGGGCGCGCTTGATCTCGCGGTCAAGCCCGCGCATGATGAGCGGTTTCAGTCCGACGGGCGCCACACCCAGGAAGCGGTAGTCGCCGCGCAGGTTGCCCAGCGACAGGTTGCGGAAGAACAGGTTGGCGTCCTCGCCGATGCCGGGATGGGCTGTCATGAGCATAAAGTCGCTGTAGAGTTTGGCCGTCTTCTCGTTAAAGTTGCCGGTGCCCAAAAGTGTGAGGCGCGTTAGCGCCATGCCCTCGCGATAGGTGAGCTGGCAGATCTTTGAGTGGCATTTAAAGCCCTCGGAACCATAGATGACGGTGCAGCCGGCCTCTTCCAGGCGCTCGGCCCACTCGATGTTGTTCTGCTCGTCAAAGCGTGCGCGGAGCTCCATGAGCACCGTGACCTCTTTGCCGTTCTCGGCGGCATCGATCAGCGACTCGCATAGGCGGCTCTGCTTGGCCACGCGGTAGAGCGTGATGCGCAACGAGATGCACTCGGGATCGTAGGCTGCCTCGTGTACCAGATCCAGGAACGGATTCATGGCCTCGTAAGGGTAGAAGAGCAGCTTGTCGTGCTGCAGCACCTGCTCGCGGATGGAGCGGGTCATGTCGATGGTGGGGTTGGGCTGTGGCTTAAACGGCGTAAAGAGGAGCTCGTTGCGCAGGTGCTCGGGAATCTTGCCCTCAATGCCAAAGACGTAGCCCAGGTTGAGCGGGATATCGCAGGTAAAGACAGAGCGGCGCGAAAGCTCGAGCGCCTTGCGGATAGTCTTGAGCGTCGCCTTCTCGAGCGACCCCGAGACCGCGAGCACTACCGGCTGCAGGCGCAGGCGCTTCTTGAGAATGCGCTTCATGTGCTGGCGGTAGTCCTCTTCCTCTTCGACGCCCTCGCCGTCCGGATCGATGTCGGCGTTGCGGGTGACGCGGATCAGCGCACGATCCAGCGGCTTATAGGAGCCAAAGCAGCTGTCCAGGCAGGCGAGGATGACGTCCTCGAGCAAGATGTAGGAGTAGGTGCCGGTGGGCGAGGGGATCTCGACCACGCGGTTCATCGAGGCGGGAATCTCGATAAGGCCCAGTAGGCTCTCCTCGTCGGTGGCGCCGTCCAGACCACAGGCCAGATAGAGCGCGCCGTTGCGCAGGTTGGGGAAGGGGTGGCGAGGATCGATGACCAGCGGCGAGATGACCGGCGACACGTAGGCCTGGAAGTAGCGGGTTACAAAGGTGCGCTCCTCGGGCGTAAGCGAATCGATGTGGGCGCGGTGAACGCCCAAGGTGTCGAGCTTGCCCTCGATGCTCTTAAAGATGGACTCCCAACGGGTAAGGAGCCCGGGCATTTCGGCCATGACAGCATCGACCTGTTCGGAGGCGGTCATATTGCTCTTGTTGTCGACAGGTTGTTTTTTGAGCTCCGCCAGATCGGACAGGCCGCCCACGCGCACCATAAGGAACTCGTCGAGGTTGGACTCGAAGATCGAGACGAACTTTAGTCGCTCGAATAACGGAACGGTTTCGTCGAAGGCTTCGTCGAGCACGCGGTTGTCAAAGCGTAGCCAGCTGAGCTCTCGGTTTTGCGTGTACGAGAAGTCGCGCGGCGGTTTGCGCAGCTTTGCGGCGGCTTGCTTCTTTTCGATTTTGCTCGGCATATGCATCTGTCCGTTCAGTCCCCACAAGGGACGGTAGCCTAACACTAATCACTATTGTCTCAATTTAGTCGACCTGTGGCACGGACGCATCGCGCGAACGGTATCTTTACCTACTTCTTACGCTGCCAAGGCATGCAACTAACTGCCCAACTCGTTTAGAAACAATCTATATCCATACTCAATTGGTGAGGATGTATGAATAAGAATGATTGCGAGCTGAATATAATCGAATCCAAATTGAATCATGAACAAACGACATATATATGCAGAAAACCGTTTTAGCTATGCAATTCCTAAACATGAAAATATTTGTGCAATCTAGCTTAATTCCTTAGAAAAAAGAACATTTACCTTTGAAAACCTGCTTTAGAGAACCGAAGTGCATCATGGGGGAATCATATGAGATATACCGTTCATCGCACTTTGCTGACCGTTCGGGGGCGAGGTGGAATTGCAGGTGGTTTTTGGATATAACTAGAGCTGTCAGCAAGCAGCGTCCCATACGGAGGGGCGCTGATACATTCGGCCAGTAAGGCCCGAAAGAAAGGTAGGAGGCCATGACGAAAGGTCTGCACGTGCCTTCCGAGATCGGCAAGCTCAGGAAGGTCTGCCTGCACCGTCCCGGCGACGAGCTCCTCAACCTGCCGCCCGACGAGCTCGAGCGACTCCTGTTCGACGACGTCCCGTTCCTGGAGGTCGCGCAGCAGGAGCATGACACCTTCGCCCAGATCCTGAGGGACCAGGGCGTGGAGGTCCTCTATCTCGAGAACCTCGTCGCCGAGGTGTTCGACCAGGTCCCCGGCGCCCGCGCCGAGTTCACCGACCAGTACATCGCCGAGGCCGGCATCCGCGGCCAGCACATGCCGCAGATCGTCCGCGAGAAGCTGGACTCCATCGAGGACAACCTCGAGTTCGTCAAGAAGACCATGGCCGGCATGACCAAGTCCGAGATCGACATGCCCCTCACGGCCTCCACGACCCTCGACTCCCTGGTCAACTCCGAGTCCGAGTCCGACCTGATCATCGACCCGATGCCCAACCTCTACTTCACCCGCGACCCGTTCGCGGTCGTCGGCGAGGGCGTCAACCTCAACCGCATGTACTCGGTCACCCGAAACCGCGAGACCCTGTACGGCAAGTACATCTTCAAGTACCACCCCGACTACAAGGACGTCTCGCTGTACTTCCGCCGCGACTGCCAGTTCCACACCGAGGGCGGCGACGTGCTGAACATCAACGAGAAGACCCTCGCCGTCGGCATCTCCCAGCGCACCCAGGCCGCCGCGATCGACGTCATGGCCCAGAACATCTTCTGGAACTCCGACTCCAAGGTCGAGCGCATCCTGGCCTTTGACATCCCGGTCTCGCGCGCCTTCATGCACCTCGACACGGTCTTCACCCAGATCGACGTCGATAAGTTCACGATCCACCCCGCCATCATGGGCACCCTGCGCGTCTACGAGCTGACCGCCGGCAAGAACCCGGGCGACGTGAACATCCGCCTGATCGAGGACACCCTCGAGCACGTCCTGGAGGACGCCACCGGCGTCGACCAGGTCAAGCTGATCCCCTGCGGCGGCGGCGACCCGATCGCGGCCTCCCGCGAGCAGTGGAACGACGGCTCCAACACCCTGTGCGTCGAGCCCGGCAAGATCTGCGTCTACGCCCGCAACACCGTCACCAACGACGTGCTGTACAAGGAGGGCCTGGACCTTCTCGTCGTGCCCTCCGCCGAGCTCTCCCGCGGCCGCGGCGGCCCGCGCTGCATGAGCATGCCCTTCTGGCGCGAGGACCTCTAAGGTCTTCAAGGACCCGTACAGGTCATAATACATACATCTAGCTGCCATTAGATGTCTCCCATTGGGGCGGTGCGGGTTTTCGCACCGCCCCAATCTTGTATGAGGAACGTCAACACGATTGGATGACTGCTTTTGTAAGGAGCTTGGCCATGGACATCAAGACGATTGGCGTTGAGGAATGGCTCAACGTTTGGGAGAAGAGCGCCACGTGGGACATCGCCCAGTCGACGATCTCGTCGCTCACCATGGGCGAGCTGCGCGCGCTCGATGAACAGGACGGCGCCACGTTCTACGAGCGCCTGGACCGCGAGAAGATGAACTACGGCTGGATCGAGGGCTCGCCGGAGTTTAAGGCCGAGGTTGCCAAGCTGTATCGTCGGGAGGTCAATCCCGATCACATTCTGCAGACCAATGGCTGCACGGGCGCTAACCTCAACGCCATCATGGCTGTGGTCGAGCCCGGCGACCATGTTATCGCCGAGTGGCCCACCTACGCGCCGCTCTACGAGATTCCGCGCACGCTGGGCGCCGAGGTCGAGTATTGGGAGCTTCGCGAGGAACTCGGCTGGAAGCCCGATATCGAGGAACTCAAGCGCTTGGTGCGTCCCAACACCAAGCTTATCTGCATAAACAACGCATCTAACCCCATCGGTACGGTGCTCGATGCCGATATGCTCGGCCAGATTGCCGAGATCGCCCGCTCGGTGGGCGTCTACGTGCTGTGCGACGAGGTGTATCTGCCGCTTGAGAACACCGAGTCCTTTATGTCGATGGTCGACGTGTACGAGAGGGCCATTGTCACCAACTCGTTGTCGAAGACCTATTCGACACCTGCGGCCCGCGTGGGCTGGGTCCTGGCCGACAAAGAGGTGTCCAACCGCATCCGTACCTATCGCGATTACACCATGATCTGCGGCGGCGTGTTCAACGATGCTCTGGCGACCTACGTGCTCGAGCACAAGGGCAAGATTCTCGAGCGCAATCGCAAGATCGTGTTTGGCAACCGCGATATCGCGCAGGCTTGGATCGATACGCAGCATCGCGTTTCCTGGACGGCCCCGCAGGGCGTGTCCACCTCGTTTATCCAGCTGGATATTCCCGAGGATGACGAGGAGTTCTGCAGGCGCCTGCTGTCCGAGAGGGGAGTGCTGCTGGTCCCCGGTAGCCGTTTTGAGCTTCCCTGCGGCGCACGCCTGGGCTACTGCGCGAGCGAGGACGTTCTGCGCGAGGGCCTGAGGCTTTTGGGCGAGGCACTGGCGGAGTTCGATCGCTAGGATTCCGATGGTCTTCGGGGGCCTTATCCAAATTAGCCGAAGATAATCGAAAACGGACCCGTTTCCCTAGGGGAAGCGGGTCCGTTTTTCTATACCGAGAAGTCAAGTTGTTACAAATGGGGCCGTAAAGCGAGGCGGTATCCGCTGGGCCTTATACTGAGTTTCCGGTGAACGGTATCAAGCGTCTGGTAAACGGTAATTTATTTATCAGAAATGAATAGGACAAACTTTTTTCTGAATAAAAATGAAAATGGTTGAGACGCGGTGTGAACCGCTAATTCTATTCATAGCTTTATTGGAAATATGCAATTTGAGGATGGTTTAACAAAGTTTAGTTCCATTTGATTTTAGGATTAAAACGCGTTTAAGCACGTAAATACGCTTTATTAAGATGAAGTGTGCCATGCGTGAAGTATATGTGTATGCCGTTCACCCCCTATAAAAAACCGTTCGGGGGCAAGGTGGAAGTATGAGCTGATTTTGGATATAAATATGTCGTCAGCAATAACGCCTCACGCGGAGGGGCGCTAACGAATCGGCCCTGACAAGGGCCCGAAAGAAAGGTAGGAGGCCATGACGAAAGGTCTGCACGTGCCTTCCGAGATCGGCAAGCTCAGGAAGGTCTGCCTGCACCGTCCCGGCGACGAGCTCCTCAACCTGCCGCCCGACGAGCTCGAGCGACTCCTGTTCGACGACGTCCCGTTCCTGGAGGTCGCGCAGCAGGAGCATGACACCTTCGCCCAGATCCTGAGGGACCAGGGCGTGGAGGTCCTCTATCTCGAGAACCTCGTCGCCGAGGTGTTCGACCAGGTCCCCGGCGCCCGCGCCGAGTTCACCGACCAGTACATCGCCGAGGCCGGCATCCGCGGCCAGCACATGCCGCAGATCGTCCGCGAGAAGCTGGACTCCATCGAGGACAACCTCGAGTTCGTCAAGAAGACCATGGCCGGCATGACCAAGTCCGAGATCGACATGCCCCTCACGGCCTCCACGACCCTCGACTCCCTGGTCAACTCCGAGTCCGAGTCCGACCTGATCATCGACCCGATGCCCAACCTCTACTTCACCCGCGACCCGTTCGCGGTCGTCGGCGAGGGCGTCAACCTCAACCGCATGTACTCGGTCACCCGAAACCGCGAGACCCTGTACGGCAAGTACATCTTCAAGTACCACCCCGACTACAAGGACGTCTCGCTGTACTTCCGCCGCGACTGCCAGTTCCACACCGAGGGCGGCGACGTGCTGAACATCAACGAGAAGACCCTCGCCGTCGGCATCTCCCAGCGCACCCAGGCCGCCGCGATCGACGTCATGGCCCAGAACATCTTCTGGAACTCCGACTCCAAGGTCGAGCGCATCCTGGCCTTTGACATCCCGGTCTCGCGCGCCTTCATGCACCTCGACACGGTCTTCACCCAGATCGACGTCGATAAGTTCACGATCCACCCCGCCATCATGGGCACCCTGCGCGTCTACGAGCTGACCGCCGGCAAGAACCCGGGCGACGTGAACATCCGCCTGATCGAGGACACCCTCGAGCACGTCCTGGAGGACGCCACCGGCGTCGACCAGGTCAAGCTGATCCCCTGCGGCGGCGGCGACCCGATCGCGGCCTCCCGCGAGCAGTGGAACGACGGCTCCAACACCCTGTGCGTCGAGCCCGGCAAGATCTGCGTCTACGCCCGCAACACCGTCACCAACGACGTGCTGTACAAGGAGGGCCTGGACCTTCTCGTCGTGCCCTCCGCCGAGCTCTCCCGCGGCCGCGGCGGCCCGCGCTGCATGAGCATGCCCTTCTGGCGCGAGGACCTCTAAGTCTTTCCGTTTCCGGTGCGGTCCCCCTACAACCGCACCGGCTTCGCCCGTTAAACGGGCAACACTAATACTTACGTAATTCATTTCTTCGAAAGGAATCAAACCATGGGTGTTAACCTCTCCGGCCGTAGCTTCCTCAAGCTTCTCGACCTCACCACCGAGGAGATCGAGTACCTGCTCAAGCTCTCCAAGAACTTCAAGGATATGAAGCGCGCTGGCGTTCCGCACCGCTATCTCGAGGGCAAGAACATCGTTCTGCTCTTCCAGAAGACCTCCACTCGTACCCGCTGCGCCTTCGAGGTCGGCGGCATGGACCTGGGCATGGGCGTTACCTACCTCGATCCCGGTTCGTCGCAGATGGGCAAGAAGGAGTCCATCGAGGACACCGCCCGCGTTCTCGGCCGCATGTATGACGGCATCGAGTTCCGTGGCTTTGCCCAGGACGACGTCGAGGAGCTCGCTGCTAAGTCCGGCGTGCCTGTCTGGAACGGCCTGACCACCGAGTGGCACCCCACCCAGATGCTCGCCGACATCCTGACCGTCCAGGAGAACTTCAACTACGACATCAAGGGCAAGACCCTCGTCTTCATGGGCGACTGCAAGAACAACGTCGCTCGCTCCCTCATGGTCGTCTGCTCCAAGCTCGGCATGAACTTCGTGGCCTGCGGCCCCGAGGAGTGCATGCCCGCCGACGACGTCATCGAGGCCTGCAAGCCCATCGCCGAGGCCAACGGCTGCACCATCAAGCTGACCACCGACGTCAAGGACGGCGTCACCGGTGCCGACGTTATCTACACCGACGTGTGGGTCTCCATGGGCGAGCCCGACGAGGTCTGGGCCGAGCGCATCGCTCAGCTCACCCCGTATCGTGTCACCTCCGAGGTCATGGCTATGGCCAACCCGGGTGCCATCTTCCTGCACTGCCTGCCCAGCTTCCACGACACCAACACCACCATTGGCGCCGAGAAGTGCGAGCAGTTCGGCATCACCGAGCAGGAGGTCACCGACGAGGTCTTCGAGAGCCCCGCTTCCAAGGTCTTCGACGAGGCCGAGAACCGCATGCACACCATCAAGGCTGTCATGTACGCCACGCTCAAGTAAGAGCATCTAGCATCTCGCTCGGGGTGTATTGCTGCACACCCCGAGCGGTTTTATCTGGTAATAATCTCGCATCAAGCGGCAGGCACGGCACGGAAGAGCCGCTTCTGGCGAGATCAGTAAATGATTTATGAAGGGGGGATGAGAACTATGACTGAGACCGCTAAGAAAAAGCGCGGTATGCCTTCATCGTTCACCATTCTTCTTGCTCTGCTGGCAATTGTCGCAGTGATTACCGTTATCGTCTCCGGCACGTCCGGCGGCGCGGTTACTGCCGCCCGTCTGAGCGATTTCTGCACCGCCCCGATTAAGGGCTTCGCTGACGCTCTGCCCGTCTGCCTCTTCGTTATGATCCTGGGCGGCTTCCTCGGTATGATGACCGAGACCGGCGCCCTGGACAACGGCATCGCCGTTCTGGTGCAGAAGCTTAAGGGCAACGAGATTATGCTCATTCCCGTGCTGATGCTCATCTTCTCCCTCGGTGGTACCACCTATGGTATGTGCGAGGAGACCGTTCCCTTCTACGCCCTGCTCGCCGCTACCATGATGGCCGCTGGCTTCGACCCCATGGTCGGTGCTGCTACCGTCCTGCTCGGCGCTGGCTGCGGCTGCCTGGGCTCCACGGTTAACCCGTTCGCCGTCGGCGCTGCCGTCGACGCTCTGACCGGCGTTGGCATTGAGGTCAACCAGTCCATCATCATCGGCCTCGGTGCCGTCCTGTGGATTGTCACTACCGCTATGTCCATCTTCTTCGTGATGAGCTACGCCAAGAAGGTCAAGGCTGACAAGGGTTCCACCATCCTGTCGATGCAGGAGCTCAAGGACGCCGAAGAGGCTCACGGCAAGGCTGCTTCCGAGGTCCACAAGGAGGTCAAGCTCACCGGTCGTCAGAAGGGTGTTCTGATTGCCTTCGCCTTCACCTTCGTCGTCATGATCGTCGGCTTCATTCCGCTGGCCGACCTCAACGAGGGCGTCGCTAACTTCTTCGACGCTGGCGCTGTCTACGACGCCGACGGTAACGCCGTCGTCCAGGGCTGGTCTGCCCTGATCACCGGCCTGCCCATTGGCCAGTGGTACTTCGACGAGGCTTCCACCTGGTTCTTCCTCATGGCCGTCCTGATCGGTATCATCGGTGGCCTGTCCGAGAAGCAGATCGTTAACACCTTTATCACCGGCGCTGCCGACATGATGTCCGTTGTTCTCGTCATCGCCCTCGCCCGTGGTATCTCCGTCCTCATGGCTAACACCGGCCTCGACGTCTTCGTCCTCGACGCTGCCGCCAATGCTCTGGCTGGCCTGTCCGGCGTGATCTTCGCTCCCATGAGCTTCCTGGTCTACTTCGGCCTGTCCTTCCTGATCCCCTCGACCTCTGGTATGGCTACCGTCTCCATGCCCATCATGGGACCGCTGGCTGTTAAGCTCGGCTTCTCGCCCGAGGTCATGGTCATGATCTTCTCCGCCGCCATCGGTGTCGTGAACCTGTTCACCCCGACCTCCGGCGCCATCATGGGCGGTCTCGCCCTGGCCAAGATCGAGTGGACGACCTGGCTCAAGTTTGCCCTTAAGCTCATTGTCGCTCTCTCCGTCGTCTGCGCCGTCATCCTGACCGTCGCCTGCGTGCTGATCTAAGTACCCAACGGGTACCCCACGGAAACCTTGACGATCCTGTAAAGGATCACCTGGTCATCGTCTGTCCGGTGGGGTCAACCCACCGGTAGACTCCTACCTTTAGCCCCCTTCCGTTCCGTGCGCGGGAGGGGGCGCACTTATGTTGCGCGGTTCTACGAACCGCGCAACCAGTCGACGCTGCGCGCCGCCCAGGACGACAATTTGTCATTCAAAAGGCAAGGCATGACCAAAAGGCCTATGCCTTGCCTTTTTCATGCCAACTTGTACGTCCTGGACGTCGCTCGCTGACTTTTGCTCCACCTGCGGCGCTGCCATTGTTGGTGCAGGGGGTAGCTTGCTCGCTCTGGTGCCCGTTCGCTGGCTTTGGCTTTGCCTGTGACGTTTTCATTGTTGGTGCTGAGTGCCTTGTTTCCCGTCCCAAATGATCTACCCCGGGTCCCCGGTGGTTGCGGTGGGCGTGTTTGGTTGGTGCCTGTTGATGGTCTGGGTATCGGGGAGGGCGGGCTCCGTTATAATCGCCTAGAACATTAATTGGAAACGGGACGGGAGCCATACATGCGCCAGGGTTTCGACAACGCGAAGTATATCGAGCTGCAGGCTGCTCACATTAAGGAGCGCATCTCGCAGTTTGGTGGCAAGCTCTATTTGGAGTTTGGCGGTAAGCTGTTCGATGACTATCATGCGAGCCGCGTGCTGCCGGGTTTTGAACCGGACAGCAAGTTCCGCATGCTCAAGAGCATCGCCGACGATGTCGAGGTTATCATCGCGATCAACGCGAACCACATCGAGAAAAACAAGGCTCGTGGTGACCTTGGCATTACCTATGACGAGGATGTGCTGCGCCTGGTTGACCTGTTCCGCGGCAACGGCTTTGCCGTCGCGGCCGTGGTCATCACCCAGTACGCCGGCCAGCCCGCCGCCGATGTGTTCCGCAATCGCCTGAACGCGCTCGGCATTCCCGCCAAGCTGCACTATCCCATCGAGGGGTATCCGCACGATGTCGATCTGATCGTTTCTGACGAAGGCTACGGCAAGAACGAGTTTGTCGAGACCACGCGTCCACTCGTTGTCGTGACGGCACCCGGCCCCGGCTCGGGCAAGCTCGCCACTTGCCTCTCGCAGCTGTATCACGAGCATAAGCACGGTACCGCCGCCGGCTATGCCAAGTTCGAGACCTTCCCGGTCTGGAATCTTCCTCTGACGCATCCGGTCAATATTGCCTACGAGGCCGCCACGGCTGACCTCGACGACGCCAATATCATCGATTCGTTCCACCTTGAGGCCTACAACAAGACCACGGTCAACTACAACCGCGACGTCGAGGCCTTCCCGGTAGTCCGTGCCCTGATGGAAAAGATCTTGGGCAAGAGCCCCTACCAGAGCCCTACGGACATGGGCGTCAATATGGTCGGCTTTGCCATCACCGATGACGATGCCTGCCGCGACGCTTCCAAGATGGAGATCGTCCGCCGCTACTTTACCGCGGTCGAAAATGTGCGCCGTACCGGCGTGGGCGATGAGCAAGTCGACCGTCTCAAGATTATTATGAAGAAAGCCGGCATCGATAAGAACTACTCACCGGCGCGCTCGGCGGCCCTCACCAGGGAGCAGCTGACGGGTGGTCCCGTGGGTGCCATGGTCATGCCCGATGGCTCCGTGGTGACCGGTAAGACCTCCACGCGCCTGGGCGCCGCAAGTTCGCTCATTATGAACGCCCTCAAGCATGTCTCGGGCGTCGACCTTGAGCTCGAGGTCATTAGCGATGAGGCGATCGAGCCCATCAGCAAGCTCAAGACGCATTTCCTGGGAAGCAAAAACCCGCGCCTCCACACCGACGAGACGCTTATGGCGCTGTCGATCACCTCGGCCACGAGTGAGACGGCCGCTCGCGTCCTTTCGGGCCTGGAGCAGCTGCGCGGTTGCGATGCCTTCTTTAGCGTGATCATCTCGCCGACGGACGAGACGGTACTGCGCAAACTGGGTATCAACGTGTGCTGCGAGCCCAAGTTTGAGCGCCGCGGTTTCTTCCATCGCTAAGTTTGAAGCACCGCGGTAATTGCATTGCATTTTGGCCGTATCGGGTTAGCGCCCGGTACGGCTTTTTGATCAATAAAGCGCCTATTTCGGCGAAAAATAGCTGTTTACCTGCCTAGAAACAATTTGAGCGGTATACAATAACCGTAACTGTTTCATCCTTAGCGGGATGCCGCATGATGGATATTACCTGCCATCGTGAGGTGTGTCGGTCGCGCACGGCGCGTTAGATGCTCGTGCTCGGTTTGAGGAGGCTGCTATGGCGGGCAAGGGTCGTGCGAGTGTCAACGATATGAAGCGTGTCGAAGTGCTGGTGTTGATGGAGATCGACCAGCAAACCGAAGACAATGGCGGGCCGTATGGTTTCTCGCGCAAAACGCTTGCCGAGCGCGTGGGGGTTTCGCCGTATCGTGTCCGCGCCGCAATCGATCGCTTGGATTCCGAAGGCATGATTGATGTCGTCTCGCGTTATAGCGACGACGGCGGTCAGCTTGCAAATGGCATTTGCCTCACCGAACGTGGCGAGTGGTATCTTGAGGGCGTCCGTACCGGCATGCTCGTTCAAGAAATGCTTGAGGACGAGGTTGCTGATCGATAGCAGCATGTAACCCTTGCCACAGCGACGCCGCCTGGGAAACCGGGCGGCGTTTTGTTTCAAGATTGAGAAATGCAATCGCACGCGAGAAAAATTGCGAACGGTCCGCGGCGCGAGTATTACAATGAAGACCCGTAAGATGTGGATAAACAACTTCTACGGGAAGCGCAGGTAACTCAATATGACCAAGCATGTGTTCGTAACCGGTGGCGTGGTTTCGTCCTTGGGCAAGGGTATCACCGCGGCCTCGCTGGGCCGTCTGCTCAAGTCGCGTGGCTACAAAGTAACGATGCAGAAGGCCGATCCGTATCTGAACGTCGACCCCGGTACCATGAGCCCCTTCCAGCATGGTGAGGTCTTCGTTACCGAGGATGGTTACGAGTCCGACCTGGACCTGGGTCATTACGAGCGCTTTATTGATGAGAACCTGACCCGCGATTCCAACTTTACGACCGGCGCCATCTATAAGAGCTTGATCGCCCGCGAGCGTCGCGGCGACTTTTTGGGCGGTACCGTGCAGGTGATTCCTCACGTCACCAATGCCATTAAGGACAAGTTCCGCCGCATCGAGGAGCAGACCGGCTCCGATGTAGTCATCACCGAGCTGGGCGGCACGATCGGCGACATCGAGTCCCAACCGTTTGTCGAGGCCATCCGTCAGTACCGCAAGGAGGCCGGCCCCGAGAACGTCTGCTACATCCACGTGTCGCTCGTTCCCTATATCGCCGCCGCCCACGAGGTCAAGACCAAGCCCACGCAGCATTCCGTCAAGGAGCTCCGCAGCTTTGGCATCCAGCCCGATATCATCGTGCTGCGCTCCGACCACCATATCGATGACGCTATCCGCGGAAAGATCGCAAGCTTCTGCGACGTCGACACCGATTGTGTCTTTACCAACGAGGACTGCGCGAGCATTTACGATGTTCCGCAGCTGCTTGCCGAGCAGGACTTTGACCTGCGCATTTGCGAGCGCCTTGGTCTGGACCCGCGTGAGCGCGACATGAGCGAGTGGAACGAGTTCCTGCGCAAACAGAATCGCGCCAACCATCATGCCGACAAGGTGAAGATCGCCGTCGTGGGCAAGTACACGCAGCTGCCCGATGCGTACCTGTCGGTTATCGAGGCCCTGCATCATGCGGGCGTCTTCTACGATCGCCATGTGGACGTCCAGCTGGTCGACGGCGAGAGCCTCGACGAGCAGAATGTCTCCGAGGTTCTGGGCGACGCCTCGGGCATCCTGGTCCCCGGCGGCTTTGGTAAGCGCGCCCTGGAGGGCAAGATCCTCGCGGCCGAGTTTGCCCGTGAGCACAAGATTCCGTATCTGGGCATTTGCCTGGGTATGCAGGTGGCCGTGTGCGAGTTCGCCCGCAACGTCGTCGGCCTTGCCGGCGCCAGCTCCTCTGAGTTCGATCCGGACGGCCCGTTTAGCGTCATCGATCTGATGAGCTCGCAGGAGGACGTGACCGAGAAGGGCGGCACCATGCGCCTGGGCGCCTATCCGTGCAAGCTCGCCGCCGATACCCTTGCTCGCGAGGCATATGGCGAGGAGCTCGTCTACGAGCGTCACCGCCATCGCTTTGAGTTCAACAACGCCTTCCGTGACCAGCTCGAGAACGCCGGCTTGGTTATCTCGGGTCTGTCGCCCGACGAGCGCCTGGTCGAGATGGTCGAGCTGCCGCGCGACGTGCATCCGTGGTATGTGGCAACCCAGGCTCATCCCGAGTTCAAGAGCCGCCCGACCAACCCGCAGCCGCTGTTCCGCGAGTTCGTGCGCGCTTCGATCGGCCAGCACGAGGGTGTCGACCGTCTGCAGGTGACGCCCATGAACCTCGCTACGGACTAAGGGTGCCGGCGAATAAGGAACATACCGAAGCTACTCCCTCGTCGCTCGCCGTGGCGGCGGGGGAGTATCTCGATTACCTCGCGGTCGAGCGGGGTTTGGCGCGCAACACGATTGCGGCCTATCGTCGTGACCTGACGACGTACTGCGCCTATCTGGAGCGGGCGGGTATTGTGTCTTTTGAAGAGGTGACCCGTCAGGTCGTGGAGGTCTTTGTCGCCGACCGTCGCGATGGGGGCTATTCCGATGCCTCGGTGGAGCGTGCGCTTGCGGCCGTGAAGGGCCTGCATGCCTTTTTGGTGCGCGATGGGGCTGTGGCCCAAAATCCAACGGCGGCGTTGCGCCTGCCCAAAAAGGCAGATCGCCTGCCGGAATACCTTTCAGTGGAGGATGTCTCGGCGCTGCTCGATCAAGACTTTCCCGAAGGCGAGATGGGACTGCGCGATCATGCCATCTTGGAAGTGCTTTACGGTTGTGGCTTGCGCGTGAGTGAGCTGGTTGGGCTCGATGTGGGCGATATCATCCATATCGATGACGGGTTTGTCCTGGTGCGCGGTAAGGGCTCCAAGGAGCGTCTGGCCCCGTTGGTGGGAAGCGCGGCGCGTGCCCTGACACACTATATAGGTGATGGGCGCACTCTCCTGGCCGCCCATGCTCACGGGACGGAGACCTCGGCGGTCTTTTTAAATAAGAACGGACGTCGCCTGTCGCGCCAGGCCGTGCATGCGATATGCGAGCGGTATGGGCGCCAGGTGGGGCTGGTGGGGCTCCATCCCCATACCTTGCGCCACTCCTTTGCCACCCACATGCTCGCGGGCGGTGCCGACTTGCGTGTGCTGCAGGAGATTTTGGGCCATGCCGATATCTCGACCACGCAGGTCTACACGCATGTCGATCGCACGCAACTGACCGAGGTCTATCTGGCGGCGCATCCGCTGGCACATCGCTAGCACCTCGCTGACCTGCATATTTATAAATATTAAAGGGGACGGGCCCCAGATTGCTGAGACGCACTTTTGCGCGCATGGGCAATCTGGGGCCCGTTCCATTTTTCGCCAGACACCGACGCGGTGGTGGGCCGTGTGTGTCGTGGGTGGGGGAGTTTGGGGGCGATGTGAACGGCGTGTAAAGGGACGTAAAAATCGCCTCAAGGTCAACTTGAAGGTTGAGGTTCGCGGGCGTGGTTCTACAGGTGGCATCACGCCTTTGCTGCAAACACAACATATTGTGTTTTCGAACATATGCTCGGGGGTGTTTTGCAATATATGGTGGGTGGAGTGGTGGGGCGGGGTGGGGGAAGGGGTGGGGAAAGGTGTTGAAAAATGGGGCGGTTCCCCATATTATTGATGACGTCGACAGGCGGGGTGGTTCCCCGCGTACGTGCCATCTGAGTAACCGAGGGGAGGGTGCACATGGGAATGACGGGTGCATACGAGCGCAATCTCGATGCAAAAGGTCGTCTATCCCTGCCTGCACCCCTTCGCGAGGAGCTTGGAGAGCACGTTCGCGTGTTCAAAGCCCTGGATGTCGATGCTCTGTACGTGTTCTCTGCCGAGGCCTTCGATAAGTGGGTCGAAGGACTCTTCGCGGGTCGTGAGGGCCACGAGGGTTTTAACCCGCGTGACATTAATGACCAGAAGCTCATGAGGGCGATCAACAAGCGCACCACGTCGATGGACGTGGACAGCGCCGGTCGTATCGGTCTTTCCGAGTCTCTCCGCAAACAGGCGAACCTCGACCGCGAGGTCACGGTTGTGGGCAACTACGACCACCTTGAGGTTTGGGATCGCGCCGCGGCCGATGAGGACGATGACGATGAGGCCCTGCTGGACCTCTTCTTCTCGTAGGGGCAAGGCACGGGTAACGGATGGAGCGTGGGATCTTGACACAAGAATATCGGCATGAACCTGTCATGCTCGGCGAAGTGCTTGAGTCGCTGCGGCTAAAGAGCGGCTCCGTTGTCTGCGATTGCACCCTTGGCGGTGCCGGCCATTCGGTAAAGATGGCCGCGCAGGTGGGGGAGACGGGCCTTTTGCTCGGCGTCGATCAGGACGACATGGCCCTCGAGGCCGCTGGCGCCCGTCTGGACCGCGAGGTTCCCGGCGTTCCGCACCAGCTCCTGAAGGGCAACTTCGGCGACTTGGACGAGCTTCTTTGCTCGGCCGAGGTGCCCGGGGTCGATGGCTTCCTGTTCGATTTGGGCGTTTCGTCACCGCAACTCGATATCCCTGGCAGGGGCTTTTCGTATAACGAGGACGCCCCATTGGACATGCGGATGGATCCGGGTAATAACACCTTAAACGCAGCTGAGGTCATCAACACCTATAACGAACACGACCTCGCCCGGATTCTACGCGTCTACGGCGAAGAGAAGTTCGCCTCGCAGATCGCGCGCGAGATCGTGCGCCGCCGCGAGCAAGAACCGATCGAAACCACCGGCCAATTTGTCGAGATCATCAAGGCGGGTATCCCGGCTGCCGCTCGTCGGCATGGCGGACACCCGGCCAAGAAAAGTTTCCAGGCCATTCGCATCGAGGTCAATCACGAGCTCGATGTGCTCGAACGAGGGCTTGATGCCGCCACCAGGTGGCTCAACCCGGGCGGACGTATCTGCGTCATCTCGTATCACTCGCTCGAGGACCGTATCGTAAAGAACCACTTTAAGGAGATGAGCCAGGGGTGCACGTGTCCGCCGGAGATTCCGGTGTGCGTGTGCGGCAACGTGCCGATACTCAAGGTCATCACCCGCAAACCCTTGGTTGCCCAGCCTGATGAGGTTGAGCGCAACCCTCGGGCGAGATCAGCCAAAATCCGCGTGGCGCAGCGTCTGTAGGCGCGACCGCGCGATATTGGACCTCCCGCTCGCACCATAAACGAAGCTTAAACACACTACCAACGTACTCGGGATGGGAGGCGGCATATCATGGGCTACAACACTTCAAGCGCAGCACTCGCCTATGATATGAACGCCATGCCCGCCTATCGTGAGACGCCGCAGGCCCCCGTTGCTCCCCGTGAGCAGCGCACGCCGCGCTTTGATGTCTACACGGGCGCGGGCCGTCAGGCAAACCAGGCGGTAAGCCCGGTTTTCATGAGCGTTCTTAAAACGTTTTGCATCATTGCGGCTATCTTCATGACGATCGGCGTCGCCCGCGTGGCGCTCGCCGGCGTTACGGCCCAGGTGCTCAACAGCAACGCCGAGCTTACCAGCACGCTCGAAAAGGCGACCGATGAGAGCTCCGACCTGGAGGTCATGCATTCGGTCTATGGCGCCGACACGCGCATTCGCGACCTTGCGGGCGCTTATGGCATGGTGGAGCCCAGCGAGAGCGTTACACTTGACTTTTCGCAGGATGCAGCCGCGGGCGCCAACGCGACCGCGACCGCTCAGTAGCAAGACGGTAGCTGAGTATGACAAATGACTATCGCCGCGGTTCCGATGGGGGCCGCGGTTCTGGACGTCCCTCGTCGCGGGGACGTTCTGGTTATCAAGGAACGGGTCGGCAATCTTACAACGTCGGGCAGTCCCGTGGCAACGACCCGGCGTCGCGACTTCGCGGCTCGGGCGGCCCTCAAGTGCATAACACCAGGTCGCGCAAGAGTTCGTCGACCGAATGGCTCACAGGCGCACCTCTGCCTCGCCGCAAAGCCGTCATGGGCTTCATCGGGCTTGGCTTGGGCTTGGGCGTCTTTCGCCTTGCCGACTATCAAATTGTCGAAGCCGATAAACTGCGCGAGCGTGCCGATGCGCGCCGCCTGCTTGCGCAGACCCTCTATGCCAAACGCGGCACCATCTACGACCGCAACGGCAACGTGTTGGCGTCGTCGGTCGAATGTCGCAACATCGCCGTGAACCCGCAGCTTGTCGAGGATGTTGACAAGACGGTGTCGGCGCTGGTCAAGGCAACTGGAATCGATAAAAAGACCTGCCGCAAGCTCGTTGAGTCCGATGGAACCTGGGTGTATATCAAGCGCCAGGTGGACGAAGACGATGTTGCGGCGCTGGAGAAGAAGAACCTGCCCGGCGTGCTTTTTGAGCAGGCCATGAAGCGCGTATATCCATACGGCAATCTGGCATCGCAGGTGCTGGGTGTAGTGAATGTAGACAACGACGGCTTGACGGGTCTCGAAAAGCAATACAACAAGCTTCTGACCGGCACGAACGGTTCTCTCGTACGCGAGCGCGCGAGGGACGGCAGCTATATCGCGGGCGGTGCCTATAAAAAGGTGGCTGCGGTCGACGGCGTTGATATCGTGACGACGCTCGACGTCAATATCCAGCGTGCGGCCGAGGATGCCCTGGCAGAGGCAGTTGAGAAGACTAAGGCCAAGAACGGCTCGGCGCTGGTCACCGATCCTACGACAGGCGAGATTTTGGCAGCCTGCTCGTACCCGACCTACGACCAGACCGATCTGGAAAACGCCAAAACCGAGGATATGAACTTGCGCCTGGTCACCGACGCCTACGAGCCCGGCTCGGTCTTTAAGACGCTCGTGGCGGGCGCCGGCTTCGACTTGGGTGTCGTGCGATCGAGTACGTCGTTTGAGGTGCCGGCGAGCATCAAGGTGGGCGACGATACCGTCACCGATGCCGACAAGCGCGACTACGCCATGACCATGGATGTGCGCGAGATGATGCGCCGTTCGTCCAACGTGGGCTTTGTCCTGGTGGGGCGCAAGATCGGTGCCGACGACTTTGCCGCCTATGTGGACAAGTGGGGCATCGGTCACAGCTCTGGTGTAGATTTTCCGGGCGAGAGCCTGGGTATCGTCAAGGAGCGTGACCAGTATGACGGCGCCACACTGGGCTCGATGAGCTTTGGACAGGCACTGTCCGTCTCGCCGATTGAGATCGCACGTGCCGTGGGCGGCATCGCCAACGGCGGCGTGATGATGACACCGCACTTCTATAAGTCCAGCAAAGGCGACGAGAAGGACTGGGGCGAAGGCGAGCGCGCGATTTCTGAGGATGCTGCATCCCAGGTGACATCGTGCATGCAGACGGTCGTGTCCGAGGGAATGGGCGTTGGCGGCGCGGTTGACGGCTATGACGTGGCGGGTAAGACCGGTACGGCCGAACGTGCCGACGAGAACGGCGGCTACCTCAAGGAGAACTACATGTCGTCCTTTATGGGCTTTGCACCGGCACAATCGCCCAAGGTGCTGTGCTATATCACGCTCGACGGAACGCCGAGCGGCTCAGATGCCGCTGCGGTGCCGTTCCAGTCCATTATGGCCAACGCGCTCGACGTGCTGGGTATCCCGCGCACGAGGTAGGGGGTTACAATCTTTGGGGCGTGGTTTGTTGTCCCATATGAGGGGTGTTCACATGCCCTGCACCACGCATGCGCGGCGCTGGGATACAATACGCCGATAGCATTATTAGGTTTACAGGGGAGCTGCAATGATAGAGATCGCCGTCAACAACCTCGCGGCCGCAACAGGGGCCCGAACCGTGACGGGAGAAGCCGATCGGGTATGCCGCGGGTGCGTTATCGACTCGCGTCAGGTCGAGGAAGGGACGATTTTCGTCGCCTTTCCCGGTGAAAACGTCGACGGCAATGATTTTGCTTCCCGTGCCGTCCAGTCGGGTGCCGGCGCCGTCGTGATGACGCGTGAGCCCGAGGCTGAGCTGGTCTCGCTGGCGCAGGACAAGGGCTGTGCCATCTTGCTGACCGATGATCCCGAGGAGTTTCTGCTGCGTTTGGCGCACGCGTACCGTCTGGAGCTTGGCTGCCTGGTCGTTGGCATTACCGGTTCCATCGGCAAGACGACGACCAAGGACGTGCTCGCCGCTGTGCTCGCCAAGCGCTATCGTGTCTGGGCCACCAAGGGCAATTTCAATAACCTGATCGGCATGCCGCTCACGGTGCTTTCCGCTCCGGCCGATACCGAGGTCCTGGTGCTCGAGATGGGCATGAACCATTTCCACGAGATTGAGCGCCTGTCCCAGTCCGCCAATCCCAACCTTGCCATCGTGAGCAAGATCGGTACCTCTCACATCGGCATTTTGGGCAGCCGCGAGAACATCGCCCGCGCTAAGGCCGAGATTGTCCAGGGTATGTGCGCCGCCGGCGACTATTTGCCGCTACTGGTTTTGGGCGGCGAGGACGACTTTACGCCGTTCATTCGCGATACGTTCGCCCAGCCTGCTGGTATCGATGTGATGCTGGCCGGCGTCTCGGACGATGATGAGGTCCGCGCCCGCGAAGTTCGTGTTGATGACGAGGGCCGTCCGGTCTTTACGCTCGATTTTGGTCAGGGCGAGACAATCGATACCATGCTTGCTATCCCCGGCGTGCAGTCCGTTCCAAATGCCGTTAAGGCCGCCGCGGTTGCCTATCGCCTGGGCGTGACGCCCGAGCAGATCGATGCTGCCTTTAGGGGCCTCACGATTACCGGTCACCGCCAGGAGATCAAGCGCGCCAAGAGCGGCGCCCGCGTCATCGACGATTCCTATAACGCCAGTGCCGAATCCATGGCTGCTGGCCTCGATCTGCTGTGCTCGCTTTCGTGCACGGGGTCTCGTATGGCGATCCTGGGCGAGATGGGCGAGATGGGCGATGAGGCTCCTCGCATGCATGAGCTCGTGGGCGCCTATGCCGCCGCCAAGAAGCTCGACATGCTGGCGTGCGTGGGTGGTGAGCTGGCCCAGCTTATGGCCGATGCCGCGCGCATGATGGGCATGGACGAGGACCGCATCCAGGTGTTCTCCGATTATCAGCAGGTGCTCGACCGCATGGGCGGCGCGCTTGAAAAACATGATGTTGTACTGGTCAAGGGTTCCCGCTTTGTTGAGCTCGACCGCTTTGTGGAAGGTGTGTGCTAGCCCATGTTCGGAAATCCCTCGTATCCAACGTATCAGGCTTTTTTGGGGCTTGGCATCGCCGCTGCCATTGCGCTGCTGCTCATGCCGTGGTGGATCAAGCTGCTCAAGGTCGAGGGTATCGGCCAGCAGGTTCGTGCCGACGGCCCCAAGCGTCATTTGGTTAAGCAGGGAACGCCCACCATGGGTGGCGTTGTCATCCTCGTTGCGATTTCGCTGACCTGCCTGCTGATGGGCAAGCTCACCACCGAGCTCGTGCTCGTGCTGCTCGCCACGCTGGCGACCGGCGTGCTGGGCCTGATCGACGACCTGACCTCCGTTACGCATGGGCGCTCGCTCGGTCTGACGCCTCATGCCAAGATGATCGGCCTAACCATTATCTGTGTCACCTTTACGGTACTTGCCGTTAACTGGTGCGGCGTCGCCCCCGAGATTCGTTTTCCCGGCGACCTGACGATTGACCTTGGCGTGCTTTCGACCACCATCTGCGGCCTTTCGTTCCCGTGGCTCTATATTGTCTTTTGCTGGCTGATGATCGCCGGTCTTTCTAATGCCGTGAACCTGACCGATGGCCTTGACGGTCTTGCTGGCGGCACCTCCATGATTGCCATGCTCGCCATGGCTGCCATGGCGTTTTTGCACGGAGACGTGAACCTGTCCATCTTCTGCACCGCGTGTGCCGGTGCCTGCTTGGGCTTTCTGTGGTTCAACTGCTATCCGGCGAGCATCTTTATGGGCGATACCGGCTCGCTTGCCCTGGGCGCCGCGTTTGCCTGCACGTCCATCATGACCAACACCGAGGTCGTCTCCCTTATCATCGGCGGCCTGTTTATCGTTGAGACCCTGTCGGTCATGATTCAGGTTGTCTACTTCCACTTTACGCACAAGCGCGTCTTCCTTATGGCGCCCATCCATCATCATTTCGAAAAGAAGGGCTGGGCCGAGACCAAGGTCGTCATCCGTTTTTGGATTATCGCTGCGGCCTTTGGTGCCGTTGGCCTTGCCCTGTTCTTCCAGTTGGGATAGTGGTCTTTCATGTCTCTTGCTGATGTCTTTAGCCTGCTCGTTTTGGGTCAGGGCAAATCCGGTCTCGATGTCGCCCGCTGGGCGCTGGCACATCCCGAGCGCGTAAGTGCCGTTACCGTGTATGGCGGTGGCACCTCTGAGCCCAATGACGCCACGCGTGCGCTCGAGGCTGCTGGTGCGTCGTTTGTCTATGGGACCGAACAGGTCGAGGGCGCCTATGACGTATGCGTGACGTGCCCGGGCATCTCGGAGTTCTCGGGCTTCTTTAAGGCTGGGCGCGAGCATGCCGCCCAGATTATGGGTGAGCCCGAGTTTGCCTATCGCCTGTCGCCCGATAACTGGATTGCCATCACGGGCACCAACGGCAAGACGACCACCACGTCGCTGACTGATTATCTGCTTAAGGCTGCCGGCGAGGCCAGCGTTGCTGTCGGCAACATCGGCGAGCCGCCGGTCAACGAGATTGACGGCCGAGCCCACAACGAGTGGTTTGTGGCTGAGCTCTCGAGCTATCAGATTGCTACGACAACCGAGCTCCACCCCCGCGTGGCGGTGCTGCTCAACATCACTCCCGACCACTTGGGCTGGCATAAGAGCCATAAGAACTATGCGCTTGCCAAGATCAAACTGTTTGACAATATGGTCGATGACGATCTGGTGGTTGTCGACGTCGAAGACGCCGGCATTCACGAGTTCGATGAGTACATCTACACGCCGAGTCGTCGCATCTGCAAGGTTGCCTTTGACGAGCCTGAGGGCGAGGATGCCGCCTTTGTGCGCGATGGCAAGATGATCGTGCGTCTGAAGGGTGTCGAGACCCCGCTCATCGCTACATCCGAGCTCAAGATCTCGGGCCATCACAATGTTATCAATGCCCTGTGCGCTGCCACGGCTGCCTTGGCGGTCGGTGCCGATGTCGATGGTGTCTGCCGCGGTCTTGCCTCGTTCCAGCCGCTCGAGCACCGCGTGGAGCCGTGTGGCGAGATTGACGGCGTGCGCTACGTCAACGATTCCAAGGCGACCAACACCGATGCGGTCGAGAAGGCGCTGACGGCATTTCCCGATGACGACGTGATCTTGCTGCTCGGCGGCCACGATAAGGGCACGCCGCTCACGGACTTCGCGCGCGTCGTTATGGACAACGTGCGCTCGGTCGTCTGCTTTGGCGATGCGCGCGAGCGCTTCACCGCCGCTATGGACGAGGCTGATGTCGATGGCGATGTGGATATCGCCCAGGCGGATGACCTGCGCGACGCCGTGGACGTTGCCCGTTCGCTTTCGAGCCGTGGTGACGTGATCTTACTTTCTCCTGCCTGCTCTTCGTTCGATGAGTTCTCGGGCTATGAGGAGCGCGGCCGCGTGTTTAAGGACTACGTGGCTCAGCTTGCCGCTACAGCGAAATCACAAATGGAATAGGGGTTGCGGTGAGAGAGGAGAGCCCCCGACAAGGTATGAGGAGGCCCGACTCGGACCGTGCTTCCTCACGTCGCACCACACCGCGTTCCAGCCGCGGCGGGCAGTCGTTTAGCGAACGCTATATTGCCGGCGTTCCCGCCCGTATCATGCGCCCCCGTTTGATATTCATGGCCTGCTTGTTTACCTTGGTATGCTTTGGCCTGCTGATGGTGTACTCGGCGTCTTCGGTCGAGGCGCTGCACGAGAATGGCTCGGCGACGTTTTTTCTGGGTCGACAGGCTGCGTTTGCCGTGGTCGGTGTTCTGGCGCTGATTGCCATCGTGCGCGTTTTGCCGGACAGCTGGTTTGGGGAGGATGTGCTCAGGATCTTCCTCATAGGCATGATAGGGCTACTGTTTTTGGTGTTCTTGGTGGGCAGCGGCAGCCGTGGCGCCACGCGCTGGCTCAACATCGCCGGCATTCAGTTCCAGCCTTCCGAGTTTTTAAAGCCATTTGCCATTGCGTATTCGGCCATCATGCTTGATCGCTTCTTTTCGCCCGGTGGCAACATCAACGAATTCCTTCGCAAGATGGGCATCTACCTGGGCATTTCGCTCTTTCTGATCTTTATCCAGCCCGATTTCGGTACTGTCCTGATCATCCTGTTGACCCTCATGTGCATGGCGTTGTTTGCGGGTCTCGACCCCAGATTTATCATCGGCGTGCTAATCTTCGGCATTCTCGTGATCGTGATTGCGCTTGTCGCAGAGCCGTACCGTATGGTGCGTATTCAGGTTGCCTTGAACCCTTGGGCCGACGAGTATGGTGACGGCTATCAGGCCACGCTTGCCATCATGGCCTTTGCCTCGGGCGGTCTGTTCGGCCGCGGCATCGGCAACTCAACCATGAAGTACTCGTATCTGCCCGAAGCGCACAACGACTACATCCTGGCCATCATTGGCGAGGAAGTCGGTTTTGTCGGAACCGTGCTGTTCTTCTTGGTGTTTGCGATGCTGATCTACTCGGCGTTTCGCATTGCCGAGCAGGCGACCGATCGCCGGGGCGCGCTCATGGCGTCTGGCTCCGCGGTCATTCTCGCGGTGCAGTTTTTGATTAACGCGCTGGGCATCCTCAACGTGTTTCCCATGACGGGCAAACCGTTGCCGTTTATTAGCTACGGCGGTTCGTCGATTATTGTGTCGCTTATGCTTGCCGGGTTGATCCTGCGCGTTTCGTACGAGAGCGCCCGCCGCGATGAGTATGACCGTCGCCGTGAGAGCTTTGCCGTTATGGACGAGAGCACCGCCGGCGTAGCCCATGTGCGCGGTGAACGACCTTCGCGTAGCGGCTTTACCGTTCTGGATGGTTCTGCATCCGAGCCGGCAGCTCGTCCACGCTCGCGAACGGCTCCGCAAGGCCGTTCGCAGCGCCCCAGCCCTCGCAACGCGGGCGGCGGATATAATCGAATCGATTTGAACTCGGACCCGTCGGCGCGTCTGCGCACCGACGACCAGGGACCGCGTGTACGAAGGGACTACCATGACCGATAAAATGACCGTTGCTATTGCAGCCGGCGGCACGGCAGGACACATCAACCCCGCGCTCGCCTTGGCCGAAGAGCTGCGTGACCGTGGTCACCACGTTGTGTTCGTGGGTCAGTCGCGCAAGCTCGAGGGTCGTCTGGTCCCCGACGCTGGGTTTGATTTTGTGCCCATTACGGTCACGGGCTTCGACCGCTCCCGCCCTTGGACGGCGCTCACCTCGCTGTGGCGTGTCAACAAGGCCAAGCGTGCGCTCGCCAGTCATTTCTCAAAGGTCGGCAAGCCCGATGCCGCCATCGGTTTTGGTGCCTATGTCGAGGTTCCGCTGCTGGGGTGGTGCAAGGGCGCGGGCGTTCCGTATCTGCTGCATGAGCAGAACTCTGTTCCGGGCCTGGCCAACAAGATGATGAACTCCCACGCCGCCCGCGTGTGCATCTCGGTGCCGGCAGCGCGTTCGGTCTTTGAGCGCGAAGGTGACCCTGACCACGTGCTCATGACCGGTAACCCCGTACGTCGCTCGGTGATCGAGGGCAATCGCGCTCGCGGCCGCAAGGCACTTGGTGTTCCCGAGGACGCTACGCTGCTGCTCGTCTTTGGCGGTTCACTTGGCGCCCAGCACCTCAACGAGCGCGTGGTTTCGCTCAAAAACGAGCTGCTTTCGCGCAAGAACCTCTATGTGTTGCATTCGACTGGTGCCGACGGCTTTGAGGAGACCGAGCGCGCTTTGGCGCTGACGCCCGAGGAGGCGAAGCGTTACCGCGTCCAGCCTTACATCGACAACATGGGCGATATGCTGGCTGCTGCCGATTTGGTGCTCTCGCGTTCGGGCGCATCGAGCGTGGCCGAGATCGCTGCGCTCGCCGTGCCCTCGGTGCTCGTGCCGTATCCGCATGCGACGGCCGACCACCAAACCACCAATGCTCGTTATCTGGTCGACGCCGGGGCCGGCGTGCTCTGCGCCGATGCCGATATCGACGGTTCTGCCTTTGCCGATGAGCTGCTGCACCTGGTCGATGACGCGGCGGCACGCGACGCCATGCGTCAGGCGGCGCGTGGTCTGGCTCAGGATAGGGCCGCCGCTCTTCTGGCGGATGCGGTAGAGGGTTTGCGTTAGTTAGACGGGATATCGTCGGTCGCCCTCGCGCTGATGCGGTAGGTGCGGTACAGTTAACGGGTTACAGGCAGTGTTTACGCAAGGAGTACACGAGCACATGGCTGATTCCCAGACTGCAACCTCCGCGCCCGAGTTTAAGAGCGCCCACTTTATCGGTATCGGCGGCGCCGGCATGAGCGGCATCGCCCTCGTTCTGCACGAGCGCGGTTATGCCGTTACCGGCTCCGACCTTAAGACGTCACGTTATATCCGCCAGCTTACCCGCGCTGGCGTGAAGGTGCATGTGGGCCATGAGGCCGCCACGATCGACGAGGTCAAGCCCGACGTGGTTGTTGTCTCCACCGCTATTCCGGAGTCCAACCCCGAACTCGTGCGCGCTCGCGAGCTTGGTATTCCCGTGTGGCCCCGTGCCAAGATGCTCTCTGCTTTGGGCCACGGCTACACCACCGTCGCTGTTGCCGGCACGCATGGCAAGACCACCACGTCTTCGATGTGCGCCACCATGCTCGACCGCATGGGTCTGGATCCGAGCTTCTTGATCGGCGGCATCGTCGAGGGCTATGACACGAACGGCAAGAACGGCTCGGGCGACTACTTTGTCGCCGAGGCCGACGAGTCCGACAGCTCCTTCCTGTTCCTGAACCCCAACGTAGTCATTGTGACCAACGTCGAGGCCGATCACCTCGATCACTACTCGGGTATCGAGGAGATCGAAGCGACTTTCGCCAAATTCATGAGCCTGGTGGGCGAGGACGGCACCGTCATCGTCTGCGGTGAGGACCCGCATCTGGTCGAGCTCGCCAAGTCGACGGGCCGTCACGTGCTTTCCTACGGCTTTGCCGAGAGCAACGACATCGTCTGCATGCACCCGGATGTCAAGGGTATCCAGAGTGACTTTATCGTTCGCTTTGAGGATGGCACTGAACATGCCGTGGAGATCAAGAGCAATCCCGGTCGCCACAACATGCTCAACGCCACGGCGGTGCTCACCGTCGCCCATGTCCTGGGCCTTGACATCGACGCCGCCGCCAAGGCGCTCTCGAGCTTTGAGGGCGTTCGCCGCCGCTTTACCCACGTGGGCGATATCGATGGCATCACCGTGGTCGATGATTACGGCCATCACCCCACCGAGATCAAGGCGACGCTTGCTGCCGCTTCGTCGCTGGGCTACAAGCACGTCGACGTCGTGTTCCAGCCGCACCGCTATTCGCGCCTGCAGGCCCTGTGCGACGACTTTGCCGATGCATTTGCCAATGCCGATAAACTGCTGCTGATTGATGTGTTCTCGGCTGGCGAGATGCCCATCCCGGGTGTCACCTCTAAGATGCTCGCCGATACCGTGCGCGCCAAGCATCCTGGCAAGGAGGTCGTGTACTGCTCCAGCCGTCTTGAGCTCAATCAGGAGCTCGAGCAGATGGTGGGCGAGGGCGACCTGCTGCTCACTATGGGTGCCGGTGACGTTACGACCGTCGGTCCCGAGTTTATCGAGTATCTGACTGCCAAGAAAGACGCTTAAGTCTAATGGGTCTGTTTAACGCCGTCATGGCGCTCTCGGGCATGATCGACACGGATGTGATCGAGGACGAGCGCCTTGCGCGTCATACGAGCTATCGTATCGGCGGCAAGGCCGACCTCTTTGTGACGTGCCATAGCTATCATGCCCTCCGCCGCGCCGTGGCGGTGCTCGATCGCGAGCAGGTGCCGTGGGTCATCATCGGCAAGGGCTCCAATCTGCTGGTTGCCGATGGCGGTTATCGCGGCGCCGTCATTTCGCTCGGACGTGAGTTTCAGCGCACGGTTGTTGCCGATGACGGTTGTACGCTGACGGTCGGTGCGGGCGTGATGTTTGCGCGCCTGGTCAACGATGCCCTGTCGCGTAGCCTCTCGGGCCTTGAGTTTGCCGTTGGCATCCCTGGTTCGGTCGGCGGTGCGATATCTATGAATGCCGGCACACGGACCGAGTGGATTGGCTCGCTGGTTGAGGATGTCGTAACGTTTGACCCGGCATCCGGTATCAAGCATTATGCGGGGTCCGAGATCACTTGGGGCTACCGCGAATGTAGCCTTCCCCGCAATGAGATCATCCTCGAGTGCGTGCTCAAGCTTAAACCGGCGCCCAAGGCCGACATCCGCGAGCGCATGGAACGGTACCTGACGAGGCGCAAGCGTACGCAGCCCATGGGTCGCGCATCCTGCGGGTCGGTCTTTCGCAACCCGCCCGATGCGAGTGTGGGCAAGCTTATCGAGGATTGTGGATTAAAGGGTTTTTCGATTGGCGGCGCGGAAGTTTCGCCCGTTCACGCTAATTTTATCGTTAATAACGGAACTGCCTCGGCCGATGACGTTGCCGCGGTTATCAGACATGTGCACGGAAAGGTGAGGGAGGCGTATGGCATCGAGCTCAGACCGGAAGTTAAATTCCTCGGCTTCTAGAGTATCGAAACCCACCTTCCGCCGCGCCGGAGGGCGTTCCGGCGCGCCTGCCAAACCTCAACGCAATACCGTCGCGCACTCTAAGTCTGTCGGGCATGCTCGACAGACTAGTCGTCCGGTTGTCGGCTCGCAGCTCGGTAATCGTCCGGCCGCAAAAAAGTCCTCGCGTCCCTCGGTGACGTCAAAGCCTGTTATGGGCGCCAAGCCTGCCCGTCCTATGGCAACTCCTAAGCCCTCGACAGGAACTAAGGCGGCGCGTCCGAGTCGCACGCTGGGCGCATCGAAACCGCGCGCGCTGACATCGGTGCCGGCTACCGCCAAGAAGCCTTCGGGTAAAAAAGGCGTCAACCCGTTGTCTTCACTTAGGGCGATGCCAAATAAAACATCAGACGCCGCTTCTGTCGTTACAGGCAAAGGCAAAATCGTGGGCGGCGTTTTGGCCGTCTTGGCCGTGCTCGTCGTCGTTGCTATCGTGGTGATTAACTCTGGATTGTTTACCGCCACTGATATTCAGATTCAAGGAAGCGAGCATGTGACGAAGCACGATGCTATCCAGCTGATCGATTTGCCCGAGGGAACGTCGCTTTTTAACGTCGATCCCGACCAGATTACCGAGGACCTCAAGCAGAACCCGTGGGTCTCGGGCGTGGATGTCCAACGTCAGTTCCCACATACGCTCATCATTACGCCGATGGAGCGCAAGGTCATTGCAATTGCCTATATCAGCTCCGATGACCTTGCCTGGGCCATCGGGGATGATGACACCTGGATCGCCCCGCTGTCGACGTCGGTCGAAGTGGATGACCAGGGCAACGTCATCACGACGGGGCAGGGCTCAAATACCCTGACCGGCATTGATGCCGCGCTGGCGCTCGCTAAGCACTATGGCGCGGTGTTGTTGACTGATGTCTCGGCGGATGTCGCTCCGGTTTCCGGCCAGGCGGTGAGCTCCAAGGCCGTTAAGGCTGGCTTGGATTATGTGCGTGGTTTTTCGAGCGAGTTCTTGGGACAAGTCAAGGATATTTCCACGCCTTCGGTTGAAGC
Organism: uncultured Collinsella sp.; assembly: GCA_937982065.1. Lineage (GTDB taxonomy): Bacteria > Actinomycetota > Coriobacteriia > Coriobacteriales > Coriobacteriaceae > Collinsella. The sequence goes on along the minus strand of CALJMO010000016.1, from coordinate 105,465 downwards.
CATCTCGGCAAACCTCAATAACGGCATTGAGGTGTCGCTGGGCGATTCGAACGATATCGTCAAGAAGGAGCGCGTAGTCACCAAGCTGCTTTCGCAGGTAGAGGGCGTAACGTATATCAATGTGCGCTCTCCGGGTAACTATACATTTAGGAACGCTCCGACCTCATAGCGCTGGTTGATGCTTTGTTGAGGGGCCATACCACGCCGTTTATCTGGTTTGTTTGGTTTTCACGGTCAATTATTTGACTGATACGTTCATAATGTGCAAACATAATACGGTTTACCTTTGCATTTACTTTCAACCTGAAGGTTAATGTGCGCAGGGGTCGACCCATGCTATGGCTATAACCTTTGTTCGGAGGACCGACATGCACGAGACAGAGATCAACAACTACCTTGCCGTCATTAAGGTGGTCGGCGTCGGCGGCGGCGGTACCAACGCGGTCAATCGAATGATCGAAGAGGGCATCCGCGGCGTCGAGTTTGTTGCCATCAACACCGATGCTCAGGCACTCGCGATCTCTGATGCCGATATCAAGGTGCACATCGGCACCGACCTTACCCGCGGCCTGGGCGCCGGCGCCAACCCCGAGGTTGGCCGCAAGGCTGCCGATGAGTCCCGCGACGACATTGCCGAGGCGCTCGCTGGCGCCGACATGGTGTTCATTACCTGCGGCGAGGGCGGTGGCACCGGTACCGGCGCTGCTCCCATCGTTGCCGATATCGCGATGAACGAGGTCGGTGCGCTGACCGTCGCCGTCGTGACCAAGCCCTTCACCTTCGAGGGCCGCAAGCGCAAGAAGAGCGCCGAGGAGGGCATTAAGACCCTCTCCGATTGCGTCGACACCATGATCGTCATCCCTAACGATAAGCTGCTCGACATCGCCGAGAAGAAGACCACCATGCTCGAGGCCTTCGCGATTGCCGATGGCGTCCTTTCCCAGGGCACCCAGGGCATCACCGACCTCATCACCGTCCCCGGTATCATCAACCTGGACTTCGCCGATGTTAAGACCATCATGAAGCAGGCCGGTACCGCCATGATGGGTATCGGTACCTCTTCTGGGGATACCCGTGCCGTCGACGCTGCCCAGCAGGCCATCTCCAGCCCGCTGCTTGAGAGCTCCATCGATGGTGCCACGCGCGTGCTGCTCTCCATCGCCGGTTCCAAGGACCTGGGCATCCAGGAGATCAGCGACGCCGCCGACGTTGTCGCCAACGCCGTCGACCCCGAGGCCAACATCATCTTCGGTACCGTTGTCGACGAGTCCCTGGGCGATCAGGTGCGTATCACCGTCATCGCTACGGGCTTCTCCGACTCCAACGTCAACCGTCAGGACGAGCTCTTTGCTGCTCAGCAGTCTCAGAGCAAGGCCGCTGCCTCCGCTGAGCCGCAGCGCACCGCTCCTGCCACGAGCCCGGCTCAGGCCGCTCCGACCCGCAACGTCGGTGGCACCGAGCTTCCTAACTTCGGCAACGATCAGTTCGAGCTTCCCGACTTCCTGAAGCGCGGTAGCTTCTAAGTCGTTCTTTGCATTGTTGTGCACAGGGGCGTGTCCGTATGGACGCGCCCTTTTTATTTCGACTTTGTAAACTAGAACCTCCAATCTCTTTACGTTCCCTTTACGATTGCCTCCAGCGCAGCAGGTATCCTTTTAAAGAAGTATGACAGCCGTATAAACGCGGGCTGTAGCGGCGATGCCGCGGTACTTGTGTTATTAGGAGGCTTTAGTATGGCAGCACGTGCGGACAAAGTTTCGCGTGTCGACCATGATGGAGTTACGTTGGTGGAGGGCGCGACATCCGATGTTCGCTTTGCCTTCACCGAGCGCGCCGGTGGCGTTTCCGAAGATGCGTACTCCTCACTCAACTTGGGCTCGCATGTTGGCGATGATCCCTTTGCTGTTCAAGAAAATCGTCGCCGCGCACTCGAGGCTATGGGTGCCGCGGAGTGCGAGCACAACCTGCTCGTTCCCAATCAGGTCCATGGTGACCATATCGTTGCGGTGACCTCGAATGGCGCCGATGACCTTGAGGACGTCCGCGAGCAGATTGCCGCGGGCTGCGATGCCATCGTCTGTACGGCGCATAACGTGCCCGTGCTGCTCTGCTTTGCCGACTGCGTTCCCGTGGTGCTGGTGGCCCCTGGCGGATTTGCCGTGGTGCACTCCGGTTGGAAGGGCACGATTGCACGTATTTCTGCCAAGGCGTGCCAGGCGCTTTGCGATGCTGCCGGCTGCGATGCGGGCGACGTTTCCGCCTATATCGGCCCCCATATCTTGGGTGACGAATATGAGGTATCCCAGGAACTCATGGATCGCTTTGCCGCCGAGTTCTCTTGCATCGATGCGAGTACCTCTCGCATGCTCGATCTTTCCGCTGCCATTCGCGAGGCGCTGGTAGATGTCGGTGTCGACGCGGATGATATCGTGGATACCCAGCTTTCGACCGTGCGTCAGAACGACCGCTTTTATTCCTACCGTAACGAGGACGGCACCTGTGGGCGCCATGCTGCGATCGGCGTGATGCTATGAGAAAGATCGTATCGGTCCTGAGCGCCGCTGTGCTTACACTTACGCTGTGTGCCTGTTCTTCGGGATCTTCTACCTCTTCCATTACCGTCGCTGGCTCCACGACCTGCCTTCCTATCGCCGAGATTGCGGCCGAGGGCTTTAAGGAGGAGACCGGCATCGACGTGCTCGTTTCCGGTTTGGGTTCTTCCGCTGGCATCGAGGCCGTCAGCGCCGGCACGGCCGATATCGCCAGCTCCTCCCGTGGATTCAATGCCGACGAACAGGATCTGGGCCTGACTCCCATCGTCATTGCCCACGACGGTATTGCGGTCATCGTGAACGACGATAACCCGGTCGATAACCTCTCGACCGAGCAGCTCCGCGATATCTACGCCGGCAAGATTACCAATTGGAAAGAGGTCGGTGGCGAGGACCTGAGGATTCAGGTCATCAACCGAGACGAGGCGTCCGGTACGCGCGAGGCCTTCCGTACCATCGTGATGGATGGCATGCCGTTCGATCGCCGCTCGGCTGTTCTTTCGGGTACGGGCCAGGTGCGCGACGTGGTATCTCGTTCGCGTGGGGCCATCGGCTACATTTCGCTGGGCTTCGTCGATAGCCTCAACGCCAAGACCTCGGTCAAGGCCGTCTCGGTCAATCATGTTGAGGCGTCCGAGAAGACGGTCGCGAGTGGCGGCTATCCCATCTCGCGCGACCTTTACTTCTTTGTGAAGGGTGCGCCTTCGCAGCAGGCGCAGGATTACATCGACTATGTGACGTCCGAAAAGATGGACAAGCAGATTCGCGAGGCGGGCTTTATTCCCGTCACCAACGACGAGAAGGGGAGTGAGTAGCATGGAAGCACAGGAAAACTCCCAGACTGAGCAGAATGTTCAGGCGCCCAAGAAGCGCGAGCTGGCGCTCGTATCGCGCAGTACCTATATCAAGGAGAAGGCGCTGCAGTGGATCTTCTTTGCCTGCGCGTTCTTGGCGGTCGTTACCGTCATCCTGATTTTTGTCTTTACCACGTACTCGGCGCTGCCCGTCTTTACTGACATCGGTCTGGCGGACTTCTTTAGCTTTACGTGGGCGCCTTCCGAGGGCCACTACGGCATCTTGTCGCTGCTTGCCGGCTCGTGTCTGGTGACCGTCGGTGCGCTCGCCATGGGCGTGCCGCTGGGCGTGGGTACGGCCGTTTACCTGGTCGAGATTGCCAGCAAGCGCGTGCGCAAGCTCATCAGCCCCGCCGTTGACCTGCTGGCGGGCATACCCTCCATCATCTACGGCTTCTTTGGCATGATCATCATCCGCCCGTTTATCGCACAACTGACCGGCGGCCTTGGTTTTGGTGCGCTGACGGCGTGGTTTGTGCTCGCCATCATGATCGTCCCTACCATCACCACGCTCACCATCGATGCTCTCAATTCCATTCCCATGGGCATTCGCGAGGCATCGTATGCCATGGGCGCCACCAAGTGGCAGACCATCTATAAGGTCGTGCTACCTGCCGCGAAGCTGGGTATCGTTGATGCCATCGTGCTGGGTATGGGCCGTGCCATCGGCGAGACCATGGCCGTGCTCATGGTCGTAGGTAACGCCCCGGTTATTCCCGACAGCATTGCGAGCCCCATCTCGACGCTCACGAGCCAGATTGCGCTCGACATGAGCTATTCCTCGGGTCTGCACCGCTCGGCGCTGTTCGGCATGGGTGTGGTCCTGTTTATCATCTCCGCCACGCTGGTGGGCATCGTCCGTCTGATTTCCAAGAAGAAGAGGGGGTAGGCTATGTCCGATTCCGTTGACACGACGGTCGATACGACCTCGTCGCGCGAGCGCATCAAGCGTGCCCTTTCCCACGGCAAGAAGGGCCGCATCAACAAGGACCTGTCCAACAAGATCATGCTTGGCGTGTTTCGTGCCGCTGCCTACATCACCACGCTGGTGCTGGTCGCTATCATCGCCTACGTGGTCATTAACGGCCTGCCACATATCTCGCTCGACTTTATCTTCGGTTGGCCCCAGGGCGTCAACGCCGAGGGCGGAATTTGGCCCACGATCGTCTCGACCGTCTACGTGACGGCGCTCGCCATGCTTATCTGCACGCCGATCGCTGTGCTGGCAGCCGTCTATCTGGCCGAGTACGCCAAGCAGGGCAAGGTCGTCGAGCTCATTCGCTACGCTGCTGACGCTTTGGCCTCGGTGCCCTCCATCGTTATGGGTCTCTTTGGCTACGCCTTGTTTGTCGAGGCCATGGGCCTGGGCCTTTCGATGGTCTCGGCCGCTCTGGCACTCGCGCTCTTGATGCTTCCCATCGTCATGCGCACCACCGAAGAGGCCATTCGCGCCGTTCCGCGCTATATCCGTTGGGGCGCGTACGGCCTGGGCGCTACCAAGTGGCAGGTTGTCTCCAAGATCGTGCTTCCTTCTGCCTTTGGCCGTATTGCCACGGGCATCGTCCTCGCCATCGGCCGTGCCATCGGCGAGACCGCGGTGGTGCTCTACACCATGGGCCAGGCCATCAATCTACCTATTTCGCCGCTCGATTCCGGCCGCCCCATGACGGTTCACCTGTACCTGCTTGCCAACGACGGCATCAACATGAACGCAGCCTACGGCACCGCGCTCTTGCTGATGGTGATCATTCTGGCCTTCAACCTGTTTGCGCGCTTCCTTTCGCGCAAGCGTCGCTAGTTAAGGAGTCCCATGTCCGTTTATCAGTCCGCTCCCACGCTGGAGCAAGCGGCCATTACGGCCAAGGATTTCAACTTTTGGTACGGTGACTTTCATGCGCTGACGGGGCTCGACCTCAACATCGCCAAAAACGCCATCACCTCGTTTATTGGCCCTTCGGGCTGCGGCAAATCGACGTTTTTGCGCTGCATCAACCGCATGAACGACCTGATCGAGGGCACGCGCATCGAGGGCACCATGACGCTCGACGGCAACGATATCTATGCCGAGGGTGTCGACCCGGTCGATCTCCGTCGTCGCGTGGGCATGATCTTTCAGCAGCCCAACCCGTTTCCTAAATCCATCTACGAGAATGTCGCCTTTGGCCCTCGTCTGCAGGGCGTGACTAGCAAAAGTGACCTCGATGACATCGTGGAAGAATCGCTCAAGCGCGCCAACCTCTGGAAAGAGGTATCCAATCAGCTCAACAAGGATGGTTTGGCGCTCTCGGGCGGTCAGCAGCAGCGTCTGTGCATCGCGCGCGTGCTCGCGGTGCAACCCGATGTCCTCCTGATGGACGAGCCCTGCTCCGCCATCGACCCCACGTCCGTCTCTAAGGTCGAGGATCTGATGGCCGAGCTGGCGCCCGAGATGACGATCATCATCGTCACGCATTCAATGCAGCAGGCAGCTCGTATTAGCGACTACACCGCATTCTTCTTGCAGGAAGTTGCCGGCGAGCCCGCCACGCTCATCGAGTATGGTCAAACCGACGCGATCTTCACCAGTCCGGTGGACTCGCGGACGGAAGACTATATCACCGGCCGCTTTGGCTGATCGGTGCGACTAGTCCCAAGCTGATCGGACCTGGTCCGGTGTATATTCACTGTGCGGGCGGCATGACCGCACCCAACTGATTGGAGTGAACCATGCGCAAACTGTTTTCCCGTCAGCTCGTCGAGGCCCGTCACGAGATGCTGAGCATCTATGAGGCCGTCGATCTGGCCCTCCACGATGCCGTTAAGGCCTATGTGACCGACGACCGCAAGCTCGCCACCAAGACCAAGAAGCGCACGCTTTCGATTGACGCACGCTGCGCCAACCTGGAGGCCGTCTGCTACAACTTGATTGCCACGCAGTCACCGGTCGCCTCCGACTTCCGCTTGCTGCAGACGATCATCTACGTCGACTTTAACCTGCAGCGCATGACCGATAAGGTTCGCCAGATTTGCCGCGCCACGCGTCATATGATCAAGGCCGACATCTCGCTGCCCAAGGAGCTTGTCGGCACGGTCGAGGCCGAGGCTGAGGCCGTCTACCAGGTGCTGGGCTCTTCGCTTTCTGCGCTCGTCACCAACGACATGTCCATCATCTGCAACTTGGCCGTCGAGGACGAGCCAGTGCACGCCGCCTACGAGAAGTTCTTCCGCACCTTTAACCGCATGGACACGGGCGATTTTATGGACGACGACAGCAACTATGACGACCTGCGCCGCGCCATCATGGTATCGCGCTATCTCGATCGCATCGCCTCGATTTCCATCGATGCCGCCTGCCGTCTGACCTTCCTGTTGACCGGACAGCGTATGACTGCCGGTGATATCGCCTGCACTGATGAGGATGAGCTCGAGAGCATGCGCGTGCCTTCGGGCGAGGGTGTTATCATGAGGCCCGCCGTCGATGCACGCTACGTTGCCAAGGTGCCCGTTAACGAGGTCAGCGAGGGTCTTCGCTACCTGCTCGATCATCTTGAGGATGAGGACGATGGCGAGGACGACGAGGAGTAAGTAACCCCGTTCGTCGAAAGATTGTAAATACCTAAGTGAGCGCGGCCTTGCACATGCGGGGCCGCGCTCTTGCGTTAGCATGGGACTACTTGTTTGGCTGTCAGCGGAGGCGATTGGCAATGGATAACTATTTGGACTTGATGCGCGCTCGCCGCGAGCAGATTCTGGAACGTTTTTATGCGGCGCTCGATCGCGCGGGCCGTCCCCACGACGCCGCGAGCCTCATTGCCGTGTCCAAGACCGTTGGTGTCGATGAGACCGTTGCCGCCATCCAGGCGGGGTATCGCCATTTTGCCGAGAACCGCCCGCAGGAGCTGGTTCGCAAGCTCACGGGTCTGGCGGAGCATCCGGAGCTGCCCGAGGTGCGCTTCGATATGATCGGCAACCTGCAGACCAATAAGATCAATGCGGTGCTGGGCTCAGCCGAGCTGATTCACTCGGTGGGTTCGCTGCATCTGGCGCAGGCGATCTCGAGCCGTGCTGTTCGCAAGATTGAGGCAGGCGAGCTCGTCGGCCCCCAGCGTGTGCTCATTGAGGTCAATGTGAGTGGTGAGGAGTCGAAGGGAGGCTTTTCACCCGATGAGATTCGCGCCGCCGCGGGTGAGCTTGCAGAACTTGAGGGAATTTGCGTACAGGGGCTTATGACTATGGCGCCCCGGGGGAATAAGGATGTGGCACGCCGCACCTTTGCGGGGCTTCGTGAGCTGAGGGATGAGCTGGAGGCGGCGCATCCCGATTTGAACCTGCCTGAGCTTTCCTGCGGTATGAGCGAGGACTTTGAGTCTGCCCTTGAGGAGGGCTCTACGCTCGTTCGCCTGGGCAGGGTAGTATTTAGCCCGGAGTTTGCAGTAAAATAAGGCTCTGAAGTGCGCACTGATTATCGGGGCGCCTGCACTAAACCGCGAGAGGACACAACCATGGGCTTCCTTGACGAGATTAAAAATAAGATGCACCTGGGCGGCCAGCAGGGTTACGACCAGGGTTATGGCCAGGACGACGACTACGGCTACGATGACGGCTACGACGATGGCTATCAGAACAACGGCTACAGTGGTGCTTCGGGCGAGGGCTTCTACACCCAAGACGAGCCGAGCAACGGCCTGCTTGGCCAGACGCGCCGCGGTGAAGCTGAGTCGGTTGCCGTGTATACGCGCTCCGGTCAGCTGGTCGGCGATGACTCCCGCCATGCCACGACGTATAACCCGCCTTCGCGCTCGCAGGACAGTGTTGCGAGCGGTTATCGTCCTGGTGCCTATGACACGCCGTCGAGCTACGCCGAGAATACCCGCGCCCGTGCCGCCGCTGCACCCGCGCCTGCACCGAGCGATGCCTCGGCCTATGCGAGCAATATCATCAACGCCACGCCGCAGCTGCCGGCCTATGTCCTGCGCCCCGAGAGCTATGACGACGTGGAGACCGTGGTGCGCCGCGTTCGCACCAAGCAGCCTGTCGCACTGATTTTTGTGGGCGTACGCACCGAAGTTGCCAAGCGCGTCTTGGACTTCTCTTACGGCTTTGCCTGCGGTCTGGGTGCCACGGTCAAGGAGGTGGGCGACCGCGTGTTCATGGTGCTGCCCGCCGGTTGCGAGGTCAAAGATTCCGATCTCAAGAAGCTTCGTGCCGACGGCTACCTTAAGTAAAGACAAGACGAGGAGATTCCCATCAACATCTACACTATCGTCCAGCTGGTCAACACGCTGTTCAACTTCTATTCCACGCTCATTGTCGTCTACTGCTTTATGACGTGGATTCCCATGAAGCAGGGTGGTTTGCTTCAGGATATTGCCGCGGTGCTTGATAGCGTGTGCGGTCCGTGGCTCAACCTGTTCCGTCGTTTCATCCCGCCGATGGGCGGTATCGATTTTTCGCCGGTCGTTGCGATTATTGCGTTGCAGTTGGTGCAGAGGCTGGTTCTGCAGCTTCTTATAGGTATACTCGTGTAGAACTGACTTAGTAACTTACGTCGGGCGTGTAGCGCCGAGGCGATGAAAAAGGAGACTTGTTATGGCTATTACCCCTGCAGACATCCAGGCTCAGACTTTCTCTGAGGCCAAGCGTGGCTACGATCCTGCTGAGGTCGACGTCTTCTTGGAGACGCTGTCCTCCGAGGTTGACGCTATGCTCGCTAAGATCGTCGACCTTAAGGGTCGTCTGACTGCTACCGAGCAGCAGCTTGCCGATGCGCAGGCTCAGCTTGCCCAAGCTCAGGATGCCACCGCCCAGGCCGTTCCTGCCGCCCCCGTGGCTGCTCCCGCCCCTGACTTCTCCGCTCAGGAGCGCCAGATTTCCGCTGCCCTGATCGCTGCCCAGCAGACCGCTGAGACCATCGTCAACGATGCCAACGAGAACGCTGAGCGTATCCGCAACGAGGCTGACGCCAAGGCCCGCGAGGTTATCCGCCAGGCTCTGACCGAGAAGCAGGCCGAGCTCGAGGAGATCGATCGTCTCAAGGCTTCCCGTGAGGAGTTCAAGGCAGAGTATCTCAAGCTCATCCAGCACTTCATGGACGATGCCCAGAATTCCTTCCCGGCCGATCTGATGGCCTCCACGCCGGTCGGTTCTGCCGCTTCTCCTGCAGTGACTGTTCCCGCCGAGCCGCTGCCCGTCGCTGACCCGGTTGTCCCCGTGGCCGATCCCTTCGCCCCGATCGACAACTTTGCTGCCGACGACCTGGACTAACATTCGGCCTACAATTTAGTGCCTAGAAAGGACCCGCAGCTTGCGGGTCCTTTTTTATGACTGTGCAGGGGCGCGCAACATAAAAAACCGAGCCCTGCACATTGTGGCGCAGAACTCGGCGAATGGGTGAGCGGTAAAAGGTAGGTTTTAGGGCATGTGCCAAAAAACTACTTGAGGAGGAAGTTGGGGAGGGGAATGGTACGGGCCTCGCGATGCTCGGGGTCGGCGATGTGGTCGGCAGGATAGCCACAGACGAGCATGTGATAGGGATAAACGCCCTTGGGCAGATTGAACTGCTCCTGTGCCACCTCTGGCTTAAAATGGCATACCCAGCACGTTCCCAGGCCCTGCTCGGTGGCCTCCATCATCATCTGATCGCAAACGATGGATGTATCGATTTCGCTGGAATTCATCTGATCATACGGGCGCACCCAAGCATCATCGGTAACGCTGCAAATAAGGAAGATAAGCGGAGCGCCAAAGATAGACCCATCACGAGCAAACCGAGGCTGACATGCAGCAGCCTTCTCCAGAAGCTCAGGCGTATCCAACACCATCACACGGGTTGGATGGTTATTACAAGCAGAAGGAGCAATACGCCCAGCCTCAACAATGGCATCCACAACAGCTTGCTCTACAGCCCGATCTTCAAACTCACGACAAGAATACCGACCCCGAGCCAGATCCAAATAAGACATACAAGCCCTCCAACAATTAAAAATCAAACAAACCCAAAGTAACCCAAACAGTACCCAAAGCAGCAATCAGCCAAACGCTCATCGAGGGCCAAAGTGTCCGAACGGATACCAAAGGTCCCTTCAGCCAAACCCCCCATTGCGCTAAACCTATCAGCCAAAGTTCCAATGGTGGTACATAAGGGAGCGGGCCCGACCACAGATAACCTTTTGAACGACTCTGCTTGCAGCCGGAGTGAAAAAGGTTATCAGTGGTCGGGCCCGCGACCGCCGGGACATGTACCCCCAATTAACTGTTCTTCATGACAATCGAATCCACAACATCGGCCACATTCTCACAGCAGTCAGCGCAGTACTCCAGGAAGGCGTACACGTCACGCCAGGCGATGACCTCGAGCGGGTCCTTGCCGTTAACGTGCAGGTTGCGCATGGCGTTGATATAGAGCTCGTCGGCTTCGGACTCGATGGTGTTGATCTGGATGACGAGTTCGCGCAGGGTCTTGGACTTGCGGTAGTTGGGCAGCTCGACCATCAGGTCTTTCATGGCGCGGCAGGCGTCAGTCACCTTGTGAGCGATGACGATGGCGTCGGGATGGATGCTCTGGATGTTGGTGAAGTAGACGCGCTGCACGACGCCCTCGATGCGGTCGAGCACGGTGTCGAGTGAGCAGCTCATCAGATCCAGATCCTCGCGCTCGAGCGGGGTGATAAAGGCGGTGAGCAAGGCGTCTTCGAGCTCGTGGTGCTTCTTGTCTGCCGCATGCTCAATCGCATGCATCTTATCGAGCATGTCGTGGATCTGCGCGGGGTCAAAGTTCTCAAAAATCTTGGTGAGCAGCTCGGCTGCCTGAACGGCGAGGTCGGCGCAGGCAACGTAGTTATCAAAGTAGAACGAATCGGGTTTCTTTGCCATGGGTGGGTCCTTTCGAGGCGAAGACGGGTGGGCGAAGTAATGCGGTCCGGATGGACGTTCGGTTTGACTAGAGGAACATCATGAACAGCTTGGCCATGACAAAGCTGATGAGTCCGCAGGCGGGGAAGGTGAAGAACCAGGTGAACATCATGTCTTTGACGACGCCGAAGTTGATGGCTGAGAGGCGCTTGACGGCACCGACGCCCATGATGGCGCAGGTCTTGATGTGTGTGGAGGACACGGGGATGCCGGTAAGGGTGGCAAGCAGCAGGTTTGCGGCGCCCGCCAGGTCGGCGGAGAAGCCCTGATACTTTTCGAGCTTGACCATGCTCTGGCCGACGGACTTGATGATGCGCTCGCCGCCCACGCTGGTGCCGATACCCATAGTGGCCGAGCACAGCAGCATAATCCAGATGGGGATGCCTGCATCGCCGACGCTCGTCTGGCCGCTGGCAAAGGCCACGCCTAAAAAGAGCACGCCGATGAACTTCTGTCCATCCTGCGCGCCGTGCATAAAGCTCATGGCCGCAGCGCTCGCGATCTGAGCGTATTTAAAGAAGACATTGGCACGTCGCCTGTTGGCGGCGGCGAAAAGAATCGAGACGAGCTTGCACAGGACCCAGCCCATGACAAAGCCCAGGCCGATGGAGAGCGCCAGGCCGTAGATGACCTTCATCCACTCGTGGACGTTGACGCTGCTCGCACCGCCGAGGGCGATGGCGGCACCGGTCAGGCCGGCGATAAGGCTGTGGCTTTGCGAGGTGGGGATGCCAAAACGCGACGCTGTGGCGCCGTAGACGACGATGGAGAACAGCGCCGCGCATAGGCAGGCGAGCGCCATGGTGCTGTTTCCGCCAAAGTCGACGATATGTGAGATGGTGTTGGCGACGCTCGCGTTAAAGTGCGTCATGATGAGCACGCCGAGGAAGTTGAATGCGGCGCTCATGAGAATGGCGGCGCGGGCGGGCATGCAACGCGTAGTGACGCAGGTCGCGATGGCGTTGGGCGCGTCGGTCCATCCATTGACGAAGATGGCACCCAACGCGAGGATCACGGTGACGGCAAGGACTGGGTTCGACACAATTTGGCCGAGGAAGGTTGAGAACGTTACGTCCATATATGGGCTTTCTCGAAGTTTGCAGACACGTTACAAAAACATGATAAATCGTATCACCTCCTGCGGGTCTCTTTACCGAGTTCTGATGGGAGAAGTGGACTTTTTGGCACTAAAATTGAATATTAGCCCTGTTGACCGCGGGTGTTCTTTTTGCTAACACGCCATGCGGACACGTGCGATTACTACGACACTCCAAAACCACAGTCTGTTCGCTTTACAACATACAAACATGCGTTCGATAATAGGAGGCATGGAATATCGACAGACAGACGGCAAAACTCGGCGCGTGCACAAGCAGTATGTGGACGTCGTGGCCCGCATCCTCGCGGGCGGACAGGTCGTGCCGGTCACCGTCTGCTGGGTCGACGGCCGTTGTTTTACGATCGACGAAATTATCTCGACCACCGGGTTTGGCCTGATGGTCTACGGCATCCGTACGGCAACATATAAGGTGCGTTTTGGCGGGCACGCGACCGAGTTGTATCTGGAGGACCAGACGCGCGAGCGGGCAGACGGCTCGCAGGCACACGTGATGCGTTGGTGGGTCTGGGCCTTTGATCGTACGCTTGAGGGCGAGCGCCGTAGGTAAGGACGTGCGGCATTCGGGTACAATGGCAGGAATCTTGTCACCTACGGCGCTGTCGTGCGCTTTTTGAAAGGACGAACCTATGAACGATATCCAGGGCTATCAGAACGGCCCCGTCGAGAGCGGCGCAAGCCGCGCCAAGGAGATGTCGCCGCGCGCGTACAATCTCGCCATGTCTGCCCTGATCTTCTTGGGCTTTTGCGCCATGGGCGCCGGCGCCTACTTTACGAGCACCATGTCGTTTGCGCGCATGATGATGAGCGGCGCCGCCCTGCCGCTGGTCTTTGGCTCGTTTATTTTGACCATCGTCGGCATGGTCATGATGTCGGCCGCCGCCAGCAAGCAGTCCGTGGGCCTGTCCCTTGTGGGCTACGTAATCTTTGCGAGTACCTTTGGCCTGACCGCGTCGTTTGGCCTTGCCAACTACGACCTGCCCACCATCAACACTGCCTTTATCGCCACGGCCGCCATCACCTTTGTCTTTGGCGCCTTGGGCGTGACGTTCCCCAAGTTTTTCCAGCGCGTATATGGCATCGGTTTTGGCATTCTGCTCGCAACTATTCTGGTTGAGATCGTGCTGATGTTCATGGGCGTCTCGCAGACCATCACCGACCTGATCGTGATCGTGGTGTTCGCCGGGTTTATTGGCTATGACACCTATGTTGCCACGACGGTGCCGCCCACACTGCCCAATGCCGTGCTTATGGCCTCTAACCTGTTCGTGGATATTATCAACGTGTTTTTGCGCATTTTGAACATCCTCGGCCGTCGCGATTAAAGCGCGGCATTGCGACGCTTCCTGCCGGACACGGTAAAACGATGCGAAAGGCGGTCCTTCGGGGCCGTCTTTTTTGTGCGCGGCGGGGTATCATGGATGGGAAAAAGCCGATAGCGGCAGCGACAGGAAAGGTGGCCACGTATGGCAGACGTCGACAACAGGAACCGTAACCGCAGGTCCAACCGAGCGGGTCAGCCCAATCCCAAGCGCGAGGCCCGTGCCAAGGCCGCCGAGCGTCACGTGGCAACTGTGTCCGAAGCGTGCGCCAAGGATATCGAGCGTTCGCTTGCCGGTGTTCGCGAGTTTGACGGTATGCCTGCCGGCTTTGTCGCGGCGATGAAGGCCAAGGTTCAGAGTGCTGTGGCCACCGAAGAACAGGTTGCCGAGGACGTCGAGGGCGCGGAGGCTGCCGAGGTCGAGGCAGCTCCTGAGCCCGTCGAGGAGCCTGCCGAGGAAATCGCCGAAGCTGAGTCCGCGCCTGCTGAGGAGCCTGCTGCGTCCCTGCCTGAGGTCACCGTGCTCGATGCCTCCGCCACGCAGGCCATCTTGGACAACGGTCGTGGCTATGCGCAGTTCTGCGACATGGCCGTGCTCGCCTTTGCCTCGTTCACCAACCCGGGCGGTGGCTATATTCAGGGTTATCTGGGCCAAGAGGCCACACTGTGCGCCGATTCGTATCTGTACAACGTTCTCGATAAGCAGCGCAAATGGTACGGCGAGAACCGTCGCCGCAACATCAACTGCGAGCTCTATCGTAACCGCGCCCTAGTGGTGCCTGCGGTGCGCTTCGACCGCAACCACGTGCATGCATACGCCGACGTGATCGTGGCCGCCGCGCCCAACGTTAAGCGCGCCCGCCAGGAGTATCGCGTGAGCGACGATGCTCTGCTGGATGCCCTGCGCGACCGCATTCGCTTTGTGCTTGCCATCTGCGACGAGCTGGGTCGCGAGAAGCTCGTGCTGGGCGCTTGGGGCTGCGACAACAACGGCTTTGACGCCGAGGCCGTGGCCGAGCTCTTCCGCAAGGAGCTCGCGTCGGGCGACTTTAAGGTCAAGCAAGTCTTCTTTGCCGTGCCTTCTACGCGCTGGGATGAGGATTTTGCCAAGTTCGAGCACGTGCTGGCAAACTTCCCCGAGCGCAACGAGGAGTCCTATGCCCAGGTTGCCGCTCGCGCTGCGGCAGCTCGCGCCGCCGAGCAGACCCAGGCTGCTACCGAGGATGATGAGGACGAGGACGATTGGCGCAAGTACCTGTAATTGGTACGTGCTGACAGATAGGTCGAGCCGGCGGGAGAGGCTGCTTCCGTCGGCTTTTTACTGAGCGAGGGGCTTACGATGAAAAACGTTCTATGCTTTGGCGACAGCAACACCTATGGTTACGATCCGGCGGGCATGCGCGACGGCACCGCGGTGCGCTATGCGCAGGATGTGCGCTGGTGCGGCGTGGCCCAACGTGACTTAGGCGAGGGCTGGCATGTAATTGAAGAAGGCCTCAACGGCCGCACGACGGTACGCGACGACATGTGCCATCTGGACACCAATCTTAACGGCATCCGCGCGCTGCCGATGCTGCTCGAGGCCCATAAGCCGCTGGATGCGATCGTTATTATGCTGGGAACTAACGATTGCAAGACGGTCTTTGGTGTGACGGCCTCCGATATTGCCCGTGGCACCATGGCACTGATTCGCGCGGTGCGCGCATTTCCCTGGACCAATGCCGCATCCTGCCCGCGTATTCTGCTGATGGCACCTATCAAGATCAAGCCGCAAATCGCCGATGTATATATGACCGATTTTGACGAGCGTTCCGTCGAGGCCTCGGAGCATTTTGCTGAATACTACGCGCACGTAGCCGAGCAGTTTGGCTGCGACTTTTTGAATGCCGCCGACTTTGCCGAGCCGGGCGATATCGACTATCTGCATATGATGCCCGAAAGCCATGAGAGCCTGGGTCACGCCGTGGCAGCCAAGCTCCAAGAGATGCTCGGAGAGTAGCGCGACCCCAAGCCACCGCAAAGGGGACGGGCGCCTTTGCGGTGGTTTTGGGCTGCAAATCTTAATACTGCCACATGTGATTGACGGGGCCGGAGCCTTTGCCCATGTTCAGGCCGGCGGCCAGAGCGCCTGTCAGGTAGGCCTTGCCGGCGTTGACGGCATCGGCAAGATCCATGCCCTGGGCCAGCGCGCAGGCGATGGCGGACGAGAGCGTGCATCCGGTGCCGTGCGTGTTGTCGGTCTCGATGCGCTTGTGGCGGAACCACATGGTGAGTGGATCTCCAAGATGGTTGCCCTCGTCATCGAGTGGCGCGGGTTCGGCCAGTACATCGTTGGCCTCGTTGACAAGATGCCCGCCCTTAACGAGGGATGCGCAACCAAAGCGGCGGGTGAGGAGCATGGCAGCATTTTGCTGCGTGCGCTCGGAGTCGACCTCGTAGTCGAGCAGGGCCATGGCCTCGGGAATATTGGGCGTGATAACCGTCGCTAGCGGGAACAGGCGGCGGGTGAGCGCCTCGGCGGCATCTTCGGCAATCAGCCGTGCGCCCGAGGTGGCTACCATGACGGGGTCGACTACCACGTTTGTCGCGTTCCAAGCGCTCAGGCGGTCGGCGATAACATCGATAATCTCGGCAGAGGAAACCATGCCAATCTTGACGGCGTTGGGGCGGATATCGTCAAAAACGGCATCGATCTGCGCCGCGACAATATCTGGGGAGATGTTCTGCACGGCGGTGACGCCTAGGGTGTTTTGTGCGGTTATGGCTGTGATGGCCGTCTCGGCATACAGGCGGTGCGCCGTGATGGTCTTGATGTCGGCCTGAATGCCGGCACCACCGCTGGAATCGGATCCTGCGATGGATAGAACGGCGGGTACCTTACTGCGATCCATGTTCGCTCCCTTGTTCGGTCGGATTCAAATGGGTCTTCTGCCTGCATTATAAAGTTGCCCGGGATGGCTGTATGGCAATCCCGGGCGGGCGATGCAATCTTTACGCAAATGCAAGCAAATGTTCACACGTCAACAATTGACAGGCACCAGCTCGCCGCCAGAAGCGGCCGCGGCGACAGGGCTAGTCCTCCATGCCGAGGTCGATCGTGGTGCCCTCGAAGATCTTGTTGACGGTGCGGACGGCGCACATCTTGCCACACATGGTGCAAGTGCCCTCGGTGGCGGCGGGGGACTCCTCGTAGCGCTTCTTGCCCGTAACCGGGTCGAGCGCGCACTTCCACATGGCGTCCCAGTCGAGCTTGCGGCGTGCCTGGCCCATCTTGTCGTCCATGTCGCGGGCGTGGGGCACCTTTTTGGCGATGTCGGCGGCGTGTGCGGCGATCTTGGTGGCCATGAGGCCGTCGAGCACATCCTGGGCGTTGGGCAGGCATAGGTGCTCTGCCGGTGTCACGTAGCACAGGAAGTCGGCACCGGAGCTGGCGGAGATGGCGCCGCCGATGGCAGCGGTGATGTGGTCGTAACCAACGCCGATATCGGTCACCAGCGGCCCGAGCACATAGAACGGAGCATTGTGGCACAGGCGCTTCTGCAGTTTCATGTTGGCGGCGATCTCGTCGAGCGCCATGTGACCCGGGCCCTCGACCATGACCTGGACGCCGGCGGCCCAAGCGCGCTTGCACAGCTTGCCCAGCTCGATCATCTCAGCGGTCTCGGTGGCGTCGTTGGAGTCGTAGAGGCAGCCCGGGCGGCAGGAGTCGCCGAGCGAGATCGTCACGTCGTATTCGTGACAGATCTCGAGCAACTCGTCGTAGAACTCATAGAACGGGTTCTCGTTACCGGTGACCTCCATCCAGCCAAACAGCAGTGAGCCGCCGCGGCTCACGATGTTCATCAGGCGGCCGGTCTCCTTAAAGGTTTTGGTGACCGACTTGTTGATGCCGCAGTGAATGGTCATAAAGTCCACGCCGTCCTCGGCATGCGCGCGCACGACTTCGAACAGGTCGTCCTTGGTGAGCTTGACCAGCGGCTTTTCCATGTAGCCGATGGCGTCGTACATGGGGACGGTGCCTACCATGAGCGGCGTCTCGTCGATGAGCTGCTGGCGGAACTGGCGCGTCTTGCCCGAGTTGGAGAGGTCCATGATGGCGTCGGCGCCAAAGTCCTCAGCGATCTTGACCTTCTTCCATTCCTCGGCGGCATCGGCCTTGTCGCCCGAGATGCCCAAGTTCACGTTGACCTTGGTGGACAGGCCCTCACCGACACCAAAGGCGCGCATGCCCTTTTTGATATGCACGATGTTGGCGGGAATGGCGATGCGGCCGTCTGCTACGCGCTCACGGATGTACTCGGGGTCACGATGCTCGCGCTCGGCGACCTCCTTCATCTGCGGTGTGATCTGCCCGGCGCGGGCAAAGTCGATTTGCGTGACGAGCTTGGGCTCGGTCTGTGTGCTCATTGGCATGGCTCCCTTCGTTGGCATTACCCATATCAGGTTTGCGGGTCAGGGCGGGCGCGCCCAATCTCAGCCTGCCGTCTTGTCCTGCAAGCCCCCCGTTTATGTAATGGGCTCAAGTATAGCTCGAATGGGTACGATTGGTTTAACGAGCGTGCCTGTGAGGAGGCGAACATGGAAGACAAGCATCTATATCGAGAGACGCAATGGGATGTATCGGCCGAGGAAAGCCGTGCGCACCATGGCCTTGTCGCGATCGGTTTTGCGGTGCTTGCCGTGCTGGTGATTGCCTTTTGTATCTGGACGTTTGGTGGTCGCGGCGGCGCTGCATGGGAGTTCGAGGCTGATGATAGCCTACCGATTATGACGGTGAGGAGTACTGGCGGTAATGCCAATACGCTCGCCGTTCCGGGCGATTATTGGTACCCGTGCGATGAGTTTGTGCAGTTGCAGCTGAGTGGTGGGTCTATTCCTGGTGAGGAAATCGAACGCGTGACGTATGATGCGACGTTCAAAACGTTGACGGTGAAGCTCAAAGATCAAGGGGATGTGCCCACGACGATGGATATCGCGCTGACGGAATGGCGCCTGGAGCCCCCGTCGGGTGTTGCGGTGTCCGAGGTCGAGCACGTCAAGATTGTCTATCAGGACGGTTCGACAAACGGGATTGCAAAGGCCGACGGTCTAGCTGAATAGGTGTCGAGCCTAGCAGCCAATTCATAAAAGTTGCGGTGGAATAGTTCCTGATTGTGCGAAAAAGGCTCAAATAGGAATTATTCCACCGCAAGTTATATAGAGAAGGCTGAGCGGGTCAGTGTTGGGTGCCGGCTCTAGAGCATCTGTTCGTTGATGAACACGAGGGTGCCTAGGTATGAGAGCTCGGGGACGTGGCGATAGCCGATGTTGAATGCGGTAAGTTCGCTTGCATCCTCGAGCTTGTTTTCTGCCATCCACCGCACCATGGAGCCGCGCGCCTTTTTGCTGGCGGTCGACCGTTGGATGGGCTTCCCGTTGCGGATACCCTCGCCAAAGAGGCACGTGACGGCTGTGGCGTCGCCCGCGAGGTGGGGCAGAACGGCTTTGGCATACTCTACGCTGGCGAGGTTGACGATCGTGGTGTTTGAACCTGCCGGGGCGATAACCCGCGCGAGCTTGTCGCTCCAAAACGCGTAGAGGTCTCGGGCATCGTCAACGGCGAGCTTCGCACCCATCTCCAGCCGATACGGTTCGACGGCATGAAAGGGGCGTACGCATCCGTAAAGGCCCGAGAGGATCCACAGATGGTCTTGCAGCCATGCGAGCTGCGCGGCATCCATCACCTCGGGTGCCATGCTCTGGTATTGAATGCCGTGATAGGACATGACGGCGGGGGAGGTATTGCGGGCGATATCGGGATTGTCGAGGTCGCCGTTTTCCAAGATGGGCTCGAACTCATGCAGGGTGTTGAGGCAAGGCCCCAGCAGTTTGTCACTCACGTTCCATAGCGCCTGCAGGCCGCCGCTGCCTTCATTTCGCTCAATATCTAGCAACGCGCGATGCAGTCGAGCCGTCTCGCGCGCAAAGGGCGGAATGCCCAGGACTTCAAAAGCATCTTGGGCCGAGCGCATCTGCTTGGCGGGCGAAATGATGACCTGCAGCATGGACTCTCCTCTGTCAAAAAGGAAGTTGCGGTGGAATACGGTCTGTTTTGGCCGTTTATAGGCCAGTTTAGTCCGTATTTCACCGCAACTGATGAAGGGGCTGGTTAGGCGCGCTCGAGGAAGGCCTTGTAGCCGCGATAGGCCTCGTAGATATCGGCCTTGTTGGCGACCTCCCACAGGGCGTGCATGGACAGGACGGCAACGCCGGAGTCGATGACGTTCATGCCGTACTTGGCCATGATGTAGGCAATGGTGCCGCCGCCGCCCGCGTTGACGCGACCGAGCTCACAGGTCTGGAAGTCCACGCCGGCCTCGTCCATGATGTCGCGGACGAGGGCCACGTACTCGGCATCGGCGTCGTTGGAGCCGCCCTTGCCGCGGCTGCCCGTGTACTTGTTAAAGCACAGACCGCGACCCATAAAGGCGGCGTTCTTGGTCTCGAACTTGCCGGCATAGCCCGGGTCAAAGCCGGCGGACACGTCGGAGGAGAGCATGCGGCTGCGGGCGAGCGCGCGGCGCAGGGCCAGCGGGCTATTCTCGCCGGCGAGCGTCATGATCTCGGCGACGGTGTTCTCGAAGAAGCGGCTCGTCATGCCGGTGGCACCCACGGAGCCGATCTCCTCCTTGTCGACGATGAGCGTGATGCTCGTGCGCTCCACGTTGGCGACGTCGATTTGGGCAAGCATGGAGGGGTAGGCACAGACGCGGTCGTCATGGCCATAGCCCAGAATCATGGAGCGGTCGAGGCCCATGTCGCGGGCGGGGCCGGCGGGCACGACCTCGATCTCGGCGGAGAGGAAGTCCTCCTCCTCGACGTCGTACTGCTCCTTGAGGATATCCAGGAACATCTGCTTGACGGGCTCCTTGGGGGCGTCCTTGTCGTCCTCGTCAAACTTGACGGGGCGGCCGCCCACGATCACGTCGAGAATCTCGGCATCGACGGCGTCCTTGGCAGGCTTGGACATCTGCTCGCTCGAGAGGTGGATCAGCAGGTCGGAGATGGTAAAGACCGGGTCGTCCGCCTTGTCGCCGATATTGATGTCGACGGTGGTACCGTCCTTTTTGCAGATGACGCCCACGAGTGCGAGCGGGGAGGCCACCCAGTGGTAGCTCTTGACGCCACCGTAGTAGTGCGTGTCGAGGTAGGCCATGTCGCCGGCCTCGAAGGCGGGGTTCTGCTTAAGGTCTAGGCGCGGCGAGTCCACGTGGGCGCCCAGGATGTTAAAGCCCTGCTCGAGCGGGGCGTTGCCCAGGTTGACGAGCATGAGGTCCTTGCCGTGATTGGCGGCGTACACCTTGTCGCCTGCCTTGAGCTCGCGGCCTTCGGCGATCACGGTCTCCAGGTCGACGTATCCCGCCTCCTTGGCCATCTTGATGCCGGTCTTGACGCACAGGCGCTCGGTCTTGTTCTCGCTCAAAAACTGCTTATAGCCGCGGCAAAGCTCCTCGAGCTCCTCGACTTGCTGTGGCGTGTACTTTTTCCATGCGCAGGGACGCTCCATGACGCAGGCTCCTTTCGGATCGATCGTGCTGGTTGATGTACCGTGAGCCATCGTATCACGCGCGGGCTCACGGTGGCGGGGGAGCTTGATGTGAGGTGGCCGCGGGGCGGGGAGCGTGTAAACTGGAGTGAGCAAACCGTGCCCAGCCCAAAGCGAGGTATTTAATATGTCTGACAAGCGCCGCACTTTTGCCGTTATCGACGGCAACTCGCTCATGCACCGCGCCTTTCACGCCGTGCCGCCGACCATGAACGCGCCGGACGGTCGCCCCACCAACGCGATCTTTGGCTTTCTGAACATGTTTCTTAAGATGATTGATGCCTTTAACCCCGACGGTGTGGTCGTGGCGTTTGACAAGGGTAAGCCGCGCGTGCGCATGGAGATGCTGCCGCAGTATAAGGCGCAACGCCCGCCCATGGACCCCGATCTGCATGCGCAGTTTCCGATGATTAAGGAGCTGCTCACCGCGCTCAACGTGCCGATTCTGCAGTCCGAGGGCTGGGAAGGCGACGATATCCTGGGAACCATGGCGCGCCTGGGCGAGCAGGCCGGCTGCGACATGCTACTGGTGACCGGCGACCGCGACATGTATCAACTCGTGACCGAGCACGTCAACGTGGTCTCGACCCGCAAGGGCCTGTCTGACGTGGCGATCATGACGCCCGAGAGCGTGGACGACCTGTATCACGGCATTACGCCGGCGCTCGTGCCCGATTTTTACGGTCTAAAGGGCGATACGTCCGACAACATCCCCGGTGTACCGGGCATCGGTCCCAAAAAGGCGAGTGCGCTCATTGCGAAGTACGGTAGCCTGGACGAAGTCATCGCGCATGCCGACGAGGTCAAGGGCAAGATGGGCGAGAACCTGCGTGCACACATCGATGACGCACTACTGAGCCGCAAGGTTGCGACAATTCGCACCGATGCGCCCGTCGAGCTCGACTTTGAGGCGACGTCCTTCCCGGCGTTTTCTGCCGATGAGGTTTCCGCGGCGCTGGGTACGCTTGGTATCACCGCCATGCAGAACCGTTTCTTGGCGCTGATCGGCGGCGAGGGCGGGGCTGCTGCCTCCAGTGTGTTTGAGATACCTGCTATGGTTCGCGCAGCCGCCGGCGATGCTGACGCGCTTGGTGCCGTTGCGGCTGAGGTCTCCCGCGCGATTGATGCCGGCGAGTGGGTCGCCGCCGTGGTGGATGACGACAAGGAAGAGGGCGCGCTCTTTGGACTGACGCGCACGCTGTGGCTGGCGACGTCCAAGGGCCTGTTCGCGCTCGAGGAGGGCGACAGCTGCGCGGCGGCTGAGGTTGAGGGCTTCAACTTCGTCCACGGCGTGATTGCTGGCGTGCTCGCGCGTCTGTTTATGGAGGGTCGCGTGGCGAGCCCGGATATGAAGGTGCTGCTGCACGAGCTTTCGCCCATCGATTCTTCTGAGCCCGAGCTCATGGATCCGCTGTCCGCTGATTCCACACGCATCTTCGATACCGTGGTCGCCGCCTACCTGTTGGACTCCGACCGCTCCGAGTTCGATGAGGCATATCTTGCCGATACGTATCTGCGGATGGCGCTGCCTGCGGCGCGCGGTGCAGAGGATGCCGGTGAGGACGCTCCGGCGCCCGCCGCTCGCACGGCGGCCTTGACGCTGGCGCTGGTCGCACCGCTGCGCGATCGCATGGCCCGTGAGAACGCCGCCAACGTGTTCGACGGTATCGAGATGCCGCTTGTGCCGGTGCTTGCCAAGATGGAGCGCGCGGGCATGCTCGTGGATCCCGATCGGCTGCGCAGCCTGTCCGAGGGCCTGGCGACCCAGATTACCGAGGTTGAGCGCAGTATTCGCGACCTGGCGGGTGACGAGACCTTTAACATCGGCAGTCCCATGCAGCTGTCGCACGTGCTCTTTGATGTGATGGGGCTTCCGACCAAGGGCCTCAAGAAGACTAAGCGCGGCTATTATTCGACCAACGCCAAGGTGCTGAGCGACCTTGCGCGTGACCACGAAATCGTGCGCCTGATTTTGGACTGGCGTGAGAAGTCCAAAATCAAGTCCACCTATCTGGACACGCTGGGCCCGCTGCGCCGTGGTGACGGTCGTGTGCACACCACGTACAACCAGACCATCACCGCGACGGGGCGTCTGTCCTCGAGCGATCCGAACCTGCAGAACATCCCGACGCGCTCGGAGCTGGGTCGTACCGTCAAGACGGCGTTTTCGGCAGGCGAGGGAAGCGTCTTTTTGGCGGTGGACTACTCGCAGATCGAGCTGCGTCTGCTGGCACATCTCTCGGGTGACGAGCACCTGGTGCGCGCCTTTAACGAGGGCGAGGACTTCCATGCCGAGACGGCGGCGCGCGTGTTTGGTGTGCCGGTGTCCGAGGTAACGCCCGACTTGCGCAGTCGCGCCAAGGCCGTGAACTTTGGCATCGTGTATGGCCAGCAGGCCTACGGCCTGTCGCAGTCGCTGCATATCTCGATGGCCGAGGCACGCGACATGATCGACCGCTACTACGAGGCCTACCCGGGCGTGCGCACGTTCCTCGACAACGTGGTGGCACGCGCCAAGCAGACGGGCTACGCCGAGACCATGTACGGCCGCCGTCGTCATATTCCCGAGCTCAAGGCCAAAAACCCGCAACTCCGCGGCTTTGGCGAGCGCACGGCCATGAACCATCCCATGCAGGGCACCGCGGCCGACATCATCAAGATCGCCATGGCCCGCGTAAGTCGTCGCCTGGAAGAAGAAGGCTTTGCCGCCCACATGATCTTGCAGGTACACGACGAACTGGACTTTGAGTGCCCCATCGACGAAGTCGAGCGCCTAACCACCATGGTCCGCGACGCCATGGAGCACGTAGTAGACCTCCGCGTCCCCCTAATCGCCGAAGCCAGCACCGGCATAACCTGGGCCGACGCTAAATAGGGAAGCATCCACAATTCCAAAGTAACCAAAACCAGAAGGGGGCTCCTTGCCAACAAGGAGCCCCCTTCATTCCAAAAAAATCAGCCAAGTATCTAGACGCCAAGACGCCATCCAGGCGGCAAGCAAGTCACCGCAGGACCTGGCCGGGCGAGGCGGGTAAGTTTTTCGTAGATTCCGCACGAGCCGGAAAGCACTTAATGTGCTTTCCGAGCGAGCCCAGGACCTGACCGAGCGAAAAACTTACCCGCCTCGCCCGGCCAGGTCCGATGAGCTACGTTAACGAGCCGCCAAGATGGCGTCGATGAGCGTCAGTACGCCCCCATCGTTGTTGCTCGGAATGCGCCACTTGGCGTGCGCGTTCATGTGCTCCTCGGCATTGTCCACGATAAAGCTGTGTCCGACGCGCTCAAGCATGGGGATGTCATTGTACGTATCACCCACGGCAGCGGCATCGGCGATATCGATGCCCAGGTGCTCGCACAGGTGCGCGACGCCGGCGCCCTTGTCGACACCCAGGTTCATAAAGTCGATCCACTCGCGCCCGGCGTTGGTGACGTAGAGCTTGTCCGAGAACTCGGGGCTATAGGTCTCGCGGAAAGCGGGCTCGGCGTCGTAGCCGGGGAAGAAGACCGAAATCTTGTTGGACTCGAAATCAATGCCCTCAAAGCTGTCGACGTAGTTGATTGTGTTGTAGTAGACGCTGATCTCGTCGTGGTATTGATGGTCGCGGGCAAGCACGTAGAACTCGTCGAAGCAGCACAGGACGGGGACAGCGCGAGGATCCTCCGAGGCACGGCTCAAGACCTGCTGATACAGCTCCACGTCAATATTGCTCTTATAGATATAGCTGCCGCGATAGATCACGCAAGCTCCGTTGTCGGGACAAAAGGCGAGGCGGTTCTTGATGCCCTCGAACATCTCCTCGAGCTTGGGGGCGGGACGTCCGCTGGCGGGGCAGAATACGATGCCGGCGTCGGCGAGCTTGTCCAGGCGCTCATCAAGACCCTGGGGCAGCACACGCTCGTCGGTCAGCAGCGTCTTGTCCATATCGACGGCGAGAATCTTAATGTTGCCGATGTTGGCGTCCGATTCGTAAGTTTGCATAAAAATGCGCCTTTCGTTTCGAGATTGTTTCAGACGTTATAACCATCAACTAGTAGTCGAGCGTATTGTCGCAGGAATGGTGCGTATTTGCACCACGCTTCACAAAGTAATGAAAAAACTTTTCAGAAATTTGAATTTGTCGCTTGTGCTGCGGGCACTTTAGCGTAATATAGCGACCATCGAAAACGGAGACGGAAAAACAACCGCTTACCGAGTAAAAGGTACCGTTTACGATATTTGAATTGCGCCCGGCGATACGTGAAAGGAGAGGCAGATGCAGTTCGTAAAGATCATCACCACTGCAGACAATGCCATCCGACGCCAGCGCGCAATTTCCCGACGACGATAACAATCGTCTCTGTCCGCATGGGGCGAATTGCCTCAACAGAGTCATTTTGAGGTCGTTGGGTTTTAGCACGACATTGCTGCATGTTTCTAGGGCATGTATGTGCTGATTTTTGCTATTTAACCTGATATTGCACGGTATATGACCTTGAAATGACTTGCAACTGACCGATGTTCTAACTAGCTACCAAGGGCGAAAGGAAACAGCCATGAGCAAGGAAAAAGTCGTTCTCGCATATTCCGGTGGTCTTGATACATCCGTATGTGTCAAGTGGCTCCAGGACGAGAAGAATCTCGATGTCGTTTGTGTCTGCGGCAACGTGGGCCAGGAGGAGACCGGACTGGATGCCAAGAAGCAGAAGGCGCTCGACCTGGGCGTTCTCGATTGCCAGGTGCTCGACCTGCGCGACGAGTTCTCCGATGAGTTCCTGACCAAAGCCATCGCAGCAAACTCCATGTACGAGAACAAGTATCCGCTGCTTTCCGCCCTGTCTCGCCCGCTGCTCGCCAAGAAGCTTGTCGAGGTCGCTTACGAGTTTGGCGCGACCTACGTCGCCCACGGCTGCACCGGCAAGGGTAACGACCAGGTTCGTTTTGAGGCTGCCGTCAAGGCCCTCGACCCCGAGCTCAAGGTTATCGCCCCGGTTCGCGAGTGGGATCTGAAGTGCCGTCCCGACGAGGTCGCCTATGCCCACGCCCACAACGTGCCGGTTCCCGAGGGTGCCAACGACAACCCCTATTCCATCGACGACAACCTGTGGGGTCGTGCTATTGAGTGCGGCCACCTGGAGGATCCCTGGAACGAGCCTCTCGACGACGCCTGGGTTATGACCAAGAATCCCGAGGACACGCCCGACACCCCGACGTATACCGAGATTGAGTTTGAGGCCGGCAAGCCCGTCGCCGTCGACGGCAAGAAGATGAAGCTTTCCGAGATCGTCATCGCCCTCAACAAGATTTCGGGCGACAACGGCTTTGGCCGTCTCGACCTGGTTGAGGATCGTCTGGTGGGCCTCAAGAGCCGCGAATGCTATGAGGTTCCCGGAGCCCTGACGCTCATCACCGCCCACAAGGCACTCGAGGACATCTGCGTCGAGGGCGACTTGCTCAAGACCAAGATCAAGCTCGAGCAGGATTGGGCCACCGCCGTGTATAACGGTCAGTGGTACAGCCCGCTCAAGAACGCGCTCGACGCCTTTATGGCCGACACCCAGAAGTTCGTGACCGGCACCGTCCGTCTGAAGTTCTTTAAGGGCAACTGCCATGTCGTCGGCCGCAAGAGCCCCTTCAGCCTCTACGACTACGGTCTGGCTACCTACGACCGCGACACCACGTTTGACGAGAAGGCCAGCGCCGGCTTTATCGAGATCGATACGCTGTCGCTCAAGACGTGGGCAAAGGTCCAGGGCCCCAGCTCTGCCGCCGCCCAGGCCTAAGGCTTTTCCTTCCCTTGGTATCCGCGCGGCCCATCCGCGTGATACAAAACGGGCGCACGGGGTCCCTACCTTTCGTTATGCTTGCTGACACTTCTTAACATCGGTGGCCCCTACGTTCCGCCCGCATATATGACGCCGCGCTTGCGGCTGAGTCCGAGCCCCGCCGGGGTTGTCCGGCGGGGCTCTTTCTATCAATTTGTCGGCCTTGCGCCTATATATATGAGGAGTATCCAATATGTTCAATGTCATCGCGCATGCTTTACTTGCCCTCGCGCCCGAGCTCGATGCTGCAAAGGTCGAGGACGTCCCTATGAGCCTGAAGGCTTGGATTGACGGTTCGCAGGGCAACATCCGGAGGGAGACGTTGGGTGCCAAGTGCATGGTGCGTCACTTCTTTGCAAATTAGCTGCATGGCCCCGCATGCAGTGGGGAATGTGCAAAACTAGCGGTTGGTAAATCGCTTTAGCGACAGGGCACATTGCTTTGGGCGCTTCGTTTGGTATTTGATGAAAGGGGACGATCCCATGGCTCTTTGGGGCGGTCGTTTTGAGGCGGGCGTGGCCGAGGTTACGCAGGAGTTTGGCGCGTCGCTGCCGGTCGACAAACATCTCTATAAGCAGGATATCGCCGGCTCTAAGGCACATGCCAAGATGCTGGCCGCCCAAGGCATCATCAGTGCCGAGGACGAGCAGGCGATTGCCAAGGGCCTGACCGGAATCGAACAGGATATCGATGCCGGCAACTTCACCTTCGACATCAACGATGAAGACATTCATATGTCCATCGAGAGCGAGTTGACGCGCCGCATCGGCGAGGCCGGTAAGCGCTTGCATACCGGCCGTTCGCGCAACGACCAGGTGGCGACCGATACGCGCCTGGGCGTCAAGGCGCTGGCCAAGGAGCTCATGGAGGCCAATCTTGAGCTGCGCCATGTGCTGGTGGATGCGGCTAAGAAGTACGACAAGGTGATTCTGCCGGGCTACACGCATATGCAGCACGCTCAGCCCGTGCTGCTCTCGCATCATCTGCTGGCGTATTCCTGGATGTTCGCGCGCGACTTTACGCGCCTGAAGGCCGCCTTTGATGCCGCCGACAACTGCCCGCTGGGTGCTGCCGCGCTTGCCGGTACGAGCTATCCGCTCGATCGCCAGATGACGGCTGCCGAACTTGGCTTTGCGGGCGTGATTCCCAACTCGCTCGATGCGGTTTCCGACCGTGATTTCCTGCTCGATCTGCATTACGCCGGATCCGTCATGGCGATGCACCTGTCGCGTCTTTCCGAGGAGATCGTGCTGTGGTCGAGCTCCGAATTTGGCTTTATCACGCTTTCAGACTCCTACTCCACCGGCTCGTCTATCATGCCGCAGAAGAAGAA
Organism: uncultured Collinsella sp.; assembly: GCA_937982065.1. GTDB lineage: Bacteria > Actinomycetota > Coriobacteriia > Coriobacteriales > Coriobacteriaceae > Collinsella. The sequence continues at coordinate 77,011 of CALJMO010000016.1, read as the reverse complement.
TCCCGACTTTGCCGAGCTTATTCGCGGCAAGAGCGGTCGCGTGTACGGCAACCTGGTGCAGCTGCTGGTAACCATGAAGGGCTTGCCGCTTGCTTATAACAAGGATTTGCAGGAGGACAAGGAGGGCGCGCTCGATACCGCCCATACGCTCATGCAGTGCCTGTCCGTTATGGCCGGTATGATTTCGACTTGGGCCGTCAACGAGGATGCCATGGCGCGCGAGTGCGGCGTGGGTCACCTTGCCGCCACCGATGTTGCCGATTACCTAGCCAAGCGTGGTCTGCCGTTCCGCGAGGCTCATGCCGTGGTGGGGCATCTGGTTCTGATGTGTGAGAAGCGCGGCTGCAATCTTGAGGACCTGCCGTTTGAGGTGTTCCATGAGGCAAGCCCGCTCTTTGAGCGCGACATTACCGAGGCGCTCGACATCCCGTCGATTGTCGCCGCGCGCACGACCGAGGGCGGCACCGCCCCTGCCGCCGTTGCCGTGCAGCTTGATCGCGCCGAGGCACAGCTCGTGGCTGACGAGGGTGTGTTTGGGTCACTGACTAAGGTCGTCGAGATGGGCCACGGGGTAAAGTAGGGATTTGGCTGAAGCCGTTTTGGCCATTTATTGATAAATCGTTTTCACTTTACGGGCGCCTGCTGATGTGGGCGCCCGTATTTTGTTGCTATGGGGGAGGGGCTTGTCGAGAACTTCTGTAGGACCTTTGGGCAGGTTGTGAAGGGGTTACGTTCGCGGGCGGCAACCGACCGCCTGCTCTGTTCGATGCGGTTGATGGGCGGTCGGATGGTACTCTAATCGGGCTTCGAAACAGAAGTGACACATATGGAGCGCTTTAATAAATTGCAACGTTTCAATAAACAGCTTTTTGTTTAACTGCAGCTAAAACTCTGTTACGATGCAGTCCAGGCGGGTGCCGGAATGGGACTTGGGCACGCGCGAACCTACTTGAAAGGCTACTTTTATGGCTATCGAGAAGACCTTCATCATGATTAAGCCCGACGCCGTGCGCGATCGCAAAATCGGCGAGATTGTTGCTCGCATTGAGCGCAGCGGTCTTGTCATCGAGCGCATGGAGATGACCACGCTCGAGCGCGCTACCGTCGAGGAGCACTACGCCCATCTGGCCGACAAGCCCTTCTTTGGCGGTCTCTGCGACTTTATGACGAGCGGTCCGGTCGTCAAGATGGTCGTTTCCGGTCTCTCCGCTGTTGCTAAGATGCGCACCCTCATGGGCGCTACCAACCCGCTTGACGCTGCTCCTGGTACCATCCGCGGCGACCTTGCCGTCGATGTCAACGCCAACGTGATCCACGGCTCCGACTGTTTGGAGAACGCCGAGATTGAGATCAAGCGCTTCTTTGGCTAAACCAGCTTTGACTCCTTAAAGCTGTTAGCGTGTGGCTTGGGCGCCGCGGAGCTCCATCCGCGGCGCCCTTTTATTTCAAAATCTATGAAGGGGCCCGCTCGGACATGCGTTCCGAGCGGGCCCCTGCTGTTAGCTTGTGGCACTGAATAGTTTAGGCTTCGTCGACGATCTTAAGGCCGCGCGTGTGATCGATCTCGTTGAGGAGGTTAACGCGACGCTCGTGACGACCACCCTCAAACTCGGCGTCGAGCCACTCGTCGACAATCATCTTGGCGAGTTCGGAGCCCACGACGCGGGCGCCAAAGGCGAGCACGTTGGTATTGTTGTGCATGCGGGAGAGTTTGGCGCTGAAGGGCTCGGAGCACACAACGGCGCGTACGCCCTCGACCTTGTTGGCAGCCAGGCTGATCCCGACGCCGGTGCCACAGATGAGGATGCCCAGGTCGACGTCGTCGTTGGCAACGGCCTTACCCACCTTGTAGCCGGCGATAGGGTAGTCAAAGCTCTCGGAGGTGTCGGTGCCAAAGTTCACGACCTCGCAGCCGCGCTCCTTCAGGTGCTCGGAAATGATGTTCTTGAGCTCGACGGCGGCGTGGTCGTTACCGATACCGATCTTCATGGATGGTTCCTCTCTGGTCTGTGCGGCGCAAATGCTAAAGGTGTTTACCGCGTTCGACTGCATAATAGCGCGACTTTTGCGTAAACGCTCGAGCGTTTTTTGGTCAAACGCTTTAGCGGGCAACGAGACTTGCTTCTCGTGAATGAATGTCGTCAGTTTGCGCTTGAGCGCCGTCTGCCGGAACCATGGTTGCGGTTTTTGATGCATTGTTATCAAATAAAGGAGGTAACTTTTTTGAGAGCCCCGCCCGTTATGCAAGCAGGAGATACATATGCCTACCGATTCCATCCGTGATGCCGCGTTTTGCGATGTTTTGAACCGCGAACTTGTCTGTGCACTCGGCTGCACCGAGCCCATTGCCGTTGCCTATGCAGCGGCGCTGGCGAGCCAGACGCTCGGTTGCGAGCCCGATCATATGGATGTTGCCTGCTCGGGCAACATCATCAAGAACGTCAAGAGCGTGACCGTGCCCAACTCGGGCGGAATGCATGGTATTGAAGCCGCGGCCGTGCTGGGTGCCGTGGGCGGCGACGCCAAGAGCGCGCTCGAGGTGCTCGAGAGCGTCGATGACGCGGACCGCGCCCGCGTGGCCGAGCTGCTTGCCGATGCGGACTACTGCGATGTGTCGCTTGTCGAGGGTGTGCCCAACCTCTACATCAAGGTGACTGCGACGGCCGGGGGCCATACCGCGGTCGTCGAGATTACCGATCACCACACTAATGTCACGTGCCATACGCTCGACGGTATTCCGGTATGCGGTAAGTCGGCGGGGGAGTGCGCCGCCTGCGCCGAGCGCGTGGTGGCCGAGCGTGCGGCAGATAACGCCGACACGCCCATGTCGATCAAGACCATCATCGACTTTATCGAGGACGGTGACATTGAGGACGCCCGCGCTGCCGTTGAGCGTCAGATTGAGCTGAATGGCGCGATCAGTGCTGAGGGCCTCGCGCACGCTTGGGGCGCCGAGGTGGGCCGTACGCTGCTGGGTGCTCGTGCCGATGACGTCGCCTGCCGCGCCCGTGCCCGTGCGGCCGCCGGGTCCGACGCCCGCATGAACGGTTGCGCGCTGCCGGTCGCCATTGTGTGCGGCTCGGGCAATCAGGGCATTACCTGCGCATTGCCCGTCATGGAGTATGCCGAGTACCTGCGTTGCGACCACGAGCGCCTGGTGCGCGCCGTGATGCTGTCCGATCTTATCGCCGTGCATATCAAGAGCTATATTGGTGCGCTCTCGGCGTTTTGCGGTGCTATTTGCGCTGCGTGCGGCGCCGGCGCTGCGATTACCTGGCTGTGCGGTGGCACGCGCGAACAGATTGGCGCGACGGTCTCGAATACGCTTGGCAACGTGGGCGGCATCGTGTGCGACGGCGCCAAGGCGAGCTGTGCCGCCAAGATCTCGGCTGCCGTCGATGCGGCGATTCTGGGCCACGATATGGCCATGCAAGGCCGCGGCTTCCGCGCCGGCGAGGGCCTGATCCAAGATACCGTTGAGCAGACGATCGCCAGTATGGGCTACGTAGGCCGCGTGGGCATGAAGGACACCGACGTCGAGATCCTCAACATCATGATCGGCAAAACCCAGGTGTGCTAGTTACGCGGTTTTACCAAACCGCGTAACCAGTCGACGCTGCAAACGCCCCTAAGCGGCAATCTGCCTTTCAATCGTCGGGCATGGCCAGAAGGCCTATGCCCTCCTCTTTCAAGGCACATTGCTCGCTTAGGGGCATTTTCGCTGACTTGTGCTCAACCTGCGGCGATATTTGGTTTGGAGCGAGGGGTCCTACGACAGTTCGTGGGCTACTTGGTGCTCGTAGAAGGCTTCGATTACGGCGCTGAAGTCGTGGGCGAAGTCTTCCATGGTTCCGCGCCAGGTGGCTCGGCTGGGCTTGCCTTGGCCCACAAAGGCGGTTTGGATGCCGCAATCGGGGGACGGGAAGTCGCGTTTGGGATCGTTGCCCACCATAAGGACCTCGTGTGGCTCGAGCCCCATCACCTGAAGCTGCTCTAGATAGTAGGTGGCATCGGGCTTGCAGCGGGTGGTGTTTCCCATGTGCGTGACGAGCTCAAAGGGAGCGTCGGCCAGGTCGCCCCAACCCATGCGGCACTCGATAGCTCCCTGGGGAAAGCTGGGGTTGGTAAAGAGCGCACAACGCAGTCCAGCGTCCTGTACGGCCTGGAGCGCGGCGTGCGCGCCCGGCATAGCGTGGGCGTTAATGAGTTCGTCATTCTTGTATGGAAGAACTTCGCGGTCGTAGTAGGTAAACGCCTCGTAGATGAGGGGGTCGGAGAGGCAGATGCCGCATCGGCGCTCGACCTCGGTGCGGTAAAACTCAAGATTTGTGCGGTTGTCCGTGCCGCTGCGGCGATTGGCATTGAGGTCGACCAGGATGGTGCCGAGGCGTGCCATCGTGCCACCGCGGCTGCGGCGTCCGATATCCGCGAGCATCGACGAGACATCCTTAAAATAGCGAAGGATGAACGCGTTGAGGTTGATGCTAAGAAGCGTCTCGTCCATATCGAAAACGACTGCTTTGAGCACGCGGGCACCTTTCTCGAAAAATCGTTCCAGAATCGTTGGCTCCGGATACTTTACCGCAAAGCCGTATGCCTAACTGCCTATCGTCAACTTATGGAGACGGTCGTCCACAAGATTGCGAAAAAGTCTCCATACGAGTAAAAAATCGCAGTTCACGCTTGAAATCGAAATGATTTCCCCGTAACCTATACGAACGTGATTGCATAAGCGTCACATTAGTATCTGTCGGCTCCCGAGTGTTCCTAAACGTTGTGTGCTTGTCGCACCCTTCTGTAGGTCCTAGCAATCGGGGCCCCGTAGTTCGAAAGGGGTCCACCTTTGAGTGAGATTCAGAACTCGTCCATTTTCTCTCTTGACGATGTCAACGAGGAGGAGATGAACAACCTCATCGACGGTACGATTACCGACTTTGATGAGGGCGATCTCGTTAACGGCACTGTCGTTAAGATCGAGCATGACGAGGTGCTCGTTGACATCGGATTCAAGTCCGAGGGCGTTATCCCGGTCCGCGAGCTGTCCATCCGCAAGGACGCTAACCCTGCAGACATCGTTGCACTCGGTGATCCCATCGAGGCTCTGGTTCTCCAGAAGGAGGACAAGGACGGTCGTCTGGTCCTGTCCAAGAAGCGTGCCGAGTACGAGCGTGCTTGGAACCGCATCGAGGAGAAGTTCAACTCCGGCGAGAACGTCGAGGGCGAGGTTATCGAGGTTGTCAAGGGCGGCCTGATCCTCGACATCGGCCTGCGTGGCTTCCTGCCCGCTTCCCTCGTCGACCTCCGTCGCGTCAAGGACCTCACCTCCTACATGGGCACCCGCATCGAGGCCCGCGTCATCGAGATGGACCGCAACCGCAACAACGTCGTCCTCTCCCGTCGCGTCGTGCTCGAGGAGTCCCGTAAGGCCGAGCGCTCCGAGATCCTGTCCAAGCTCAAGTCTGGTATGCGTCTCCAGGGCACCGTTTCCTCCATCGTCGACTTCGGCGCCTTCGTCGACCTCGGCGGTATCGACGGCCTCATCCACATCTCCGAGCTCTCCTGGAACCACGTCAACCATCCTTCCGAGGTTGTCAAGGTCGGCCAGGAGGTCGAGGTCGAGGTTCTCGACGTCGATCTCAACCGCGAGCGCATCTCCCTGGGTCTCAAGCAGACCACCGAGGATCCGTGGCGCGCACTGGTCAAGAAGTACCCCGTCGGCGCTATCGTCGAGGGCACTGTGACCAAGCTTGTCCCGTTCGGCGCTTTCGTCGACCTGGGCGAGGGCATCGAGGGCCTGGTGCACATCTCCGAGATGGCCAACAAGCACGTCGATCAGCCTTCTCAGGTCACCCATGTGGGCGACAAGGTTCAGGTCAAGGTCATGGAGATCGACCTCGACCGTCGTCGTATCTCCCTGTCCATGAAGTCCGCTGCTGAGACTCTGGGTGTCGAGATCGAGGTTACCCCGCTGCCTTCCGAGAAGAAGGACGAGGAGACCGACGCCGAGTAAATCGGTTTGACGATCACTTGTTTTAAGGGACCCGTCCGCAATGGACGGGTCCCTTTTTGCATTTGCTGCTGAGGCGCGCGATGCTACCCGTGCGCAATGCTGCCCGGGCCATCCACAGGCTATTGGGTTGTCGGTGCATGAAAAATGCCGACATCCCGCCTCGGGGAGGAGGCGGGAACACACCGAGTAGACGGAGGGGTGTGGAGCGCGGTCGCGTCTCGACTGACGACGTTGCCCATCGACAGGACCATTGTAGCGCATGGCGGTTCTTGGTTTATCGTGTCGAGCGTTTGCGTTGTGCCATTGCCTGCGGCAACGGTGTGTTACACTCTTGCACTGCTGAGTGGGCCAGACGGTCGCGCGATGTGCTGCTTGCAGTACGCGTGAGGAAAGTCCGGGCTCCAGAGGGCGGGATGCCGGCTAACGGCCGGGCGGAGTGATCCGACGGAAAGCGCCGCAGAAAAGAAGACTCCCACCTGCGCCGCAAGGCGTAAAGGGAAAAGCTGAAACGGTGGTGTAAGAGACCACCAGCGTCGTGGCAACACGGCGGCTTGGCAAGCCCCATCCGGAGCAAGCGCGAATAGGAACGCTATGGGCCGGCCCGGTCCGCGTTCGGGTAGCGTGCGTGGAGCTGCACGGTAACGTGCAGACAAGATAAATGACCGTTCACGACAGAACCCGGCTTATAGGCCCACTCAGCAACTATGTTGACGCTGCGACGGCGTCAGCTGGCCGATTTGGCGCTCATTCGTCGGTCGCCGCCATAAGGCGTGCTCCCTCCTCTTTCGGGCCAAATCGACTCAGCTGACGCCGTCTCGCTGCTTGTGCCTGGTCATCGGCAGCCTCATTTCTGTTGCAATCTCGTCTTTCAAGGCACCTTGCTCGCGCTGACGGGTTCTCGCTTTCGTTGACGGATTCATCGGCGCCGTCATCCTTGACGTCTCACTGTTTTTGCCTGGTCATTGGCGTTGCCGTTCTATTTACTGGGGTTATCGATACGGCCTTTGCCGTATTATTGAGGCTGTTTGTTGCTTTGCTTGTGTTTGAGGGGCTTTGTTGGACAGCTATTTTACTCTGCAATCGAATATTGAGGCTTCGGGCGAGTTTGTGGACCGCAAGAGCCGTTTTATTGCCCAACTGGTCCATATTGAGTCCGAGGATGAGGCGAATGCCTTTATCGAGATGGTTCGCAAGCGTCATTACGACGCTCGACACAATGTTCCCGCGTGGATTTTAGTCGATGGACGCGAGCGCCAGAGCGATGATGGTGAGCCGAGCCGCACGAGCGGTATGCCGACGCTCGAGGTGTTGCGTGGCGCGGAACTCAAAAATGTTTGCTGCGTAGTGACGCGCTATTTTGGTGGCACGCTGTTAGGGCCCGGTGGCTTGGTGCGCGCCTATACCGCGGCGACGCAGGCGGCGGTGGCCGCGGCTCAGGAGGCCGGACAGATCGTTGAGATGACGAGCGTTGTGCCCGTTGATGTTCATGTGGCCTATCCGCAATACGAACAGGTGCTTCGCTTGGCGCAGGATTCGGGCGCCAAGGTTTCGGATACCGATTACGCGGATGCCGTGACGGTTCATTTAGTGTTTAAGACGGGGGAGCAGGAGCCGTTTTGCGCTAAGATGCGCGAGCTTATGGCGGGGCGCGAGGCGATTGAGGTCAGCGCTCCCGTATTTGCTGAGTTCTAACGACGGCGGCCGGCGCGCTTTGGATAGATCCCAAGCGCGCCGGCCGCCGTTTTATGTCGCAGCTGTTTACTCGGCAAGCTGCTTTAGCACATCGCAGGCGATCTCGACGGCATCGTCGATGCAGCCGGGGCAGCTGCGGAGCGGACCCTTGTCCGATCCGATGCCCTTGAGCGTGCCACAGACAGTCGTCGTGTTCTTCTCGCCAAAACGCTTGGCAATCTCTCGCGACAGCTTGTAGGTCTGACCCTTGGTCTTGGGGTTTTCCATGCCGTCGCTCATCACGAAGCCCATGATGGCCACGGCGCCCGAGATAGCGCCGCAGGTTTCGGTCATGCCGCCCATGCCGGCGCCAAAGCCCTCGGTGAGGGTAAAGGCGACCTGGGGGTCGAGCCCGACGGCGGGCGCGAGCGTGCAGGCGACGGCCTGGGCGCAGTTAAAGCCACGGGCGTGGTATTCGGCAGCCTGAGCCTGGCAGGCGGTGATGTCGAGCTGGGCTGTATCGATTTGCTTCATTGTTGTCTCCTTGGTCACGGTGTACCCGCCTATGGTACCCGTGCCGGTGCATGTAATCATCGAGAGCTTCATGTATGCCTCAATTTTATCTATCGAGCAAATGCCTAAGGCTTGAGATAAATACCCCTGATCAATTTGTCCCATAACCTACCTTGGGGATGGGTTGAGAGGGGTGCAGGGTAGCGGTATCGTGAACCGAATAAAACTAAAACCCAGGCAAGGGAGCTAGATATGAGCGAGCAGACTATCGGTACCACATGTGTTCAGGGCGGCTATCACCCGGGAGATGCCGAGCCGCGCCAGGTGCCCATCTACCAGTCCACCACGTGGAAGTACGACACGTCCGAGCACATGGGTAAGCTGTTTGACCTAGAGGAGTCGGGCTACTTCTACAGCCGCCTACAGAATCCCACGTGCGATCTGGTTGCCGCCAAGATCTGCGAGATGGAGGGCGGCACTGCCGCGATGCTCACGAGCTCGGGCATGGCTGCGAACTTCCTCGCGATCTTTAACGTGGCCGGTGCCGGCGATCATGTGGTCGCAAGCTCTGCCATCTACGGCGGTACCTACAACCTGCTGGCTCACACCATGGGCCGCATGGGCGTGACCTGCACGTTCGTCGCCCCCGACTGCACCGATGAGGAGCTGGAGGCAGCCTTTGAGCCCAATACCAAGCTCGTCTTTGGCGAGACGATCGCCAACCCCGCCCTTGCCGTGCTCGATATTGAGCGCTTTGCCAAGGCCGCGCATGAGCACGGCGTGCCGCTGATGGTCGACAACACCTTCCCGACGCCCGTGATGTGCCGTCCCTTTGAGTGGGGCGCCGACATCGTTACACACTCCACCACCAAGTACATGGATGGACATGCTGCCTACCTGGGCGGCGTGATCGTCGACCACGGCCAGTTTGACTGGATGGCCCATGCGGACAAGTTCCCGGGTCTTACCACCCCCGATGAGAGCTACCATGGCGTGACCTATGCCGAGAAGTTCGGTCGCGAGGGCGCCTTCATTACCAAGGCCACCGCGCAGCTCATGCGCGACCTCGGCCCCATGCAGAACCCGCAGGCGGCCTTCTTCCTGAACAGCTCGCTCGAGAGCCTGCATGTGCGCATGCCGCGTCATTGTGAGAACGGCCTGGCCGTTGCCAAGTTCCTGCAGAGTCATCCCAAGGTACGCTTCGTGAGCTATCCGGGCCTAGAGGGCGATAAGTACTATGACATCGCTCAGAAGTACATGCCCAACGGTACCTGCGGCGTTGTGAGCTTTGGCTTTAACGGTGGTCGCGCGGCGGCTGAGACCTTTATGAAGAGCCTTAAGCTCGCCCAGATCGCCACGCATGTGGCCGACGCCCGCACTTGCTGCCTGCATCCCGCTAATGCCACGCACCGCCAGATGAACGATGAGGAGCTCATCGCCTGTGGCATCTCCGCCGATATGGTACGCCTGTCGTGCGGCCTCGAGGACACGGCCGACTTGATTGCCGACCTTGAGCAGGCACTCGAGCAGTGCTAGGCTAGCGTTCGCATAAGGCGCCGATGCTGGCAGAAAGCTTCGGCGACCTTTCGTTCCGATTCCGTAGGCGGGACCCCAATCGCGGCTGTTTGCTGGCGATTGGGGCCCCGTTTTTGCCTTGCGCCACTCGAAAGGATGGATATGGAGAAAACCGCAGAGCAGCTGCGCCGCGAGCACATTGCCCTTGAGGGCGACACCCATGGCAAGAACAAATGGGCGATTCTGTTTACCGTGCTCATCATGACGTTTATGTCGTGTCTGGATTCGACCGTCGTGACCGTGGCGTTGCCCGTGATGCAAAAGGAGCTGGGCGTGGGCCTCGACCGCATCCAGCTGGTGAGCTCGGTGTACCTGCTTGCGACATGCGTGGCTATGCTGCCGTTTGGCCGCTTGGGCGACGTGCGCGGCAAGGTGGGCGTATTCCAGCTGGGCGTAATCGTTTTTACGGCCGGCTCGCTGCTTTGCGGCCTTTCGGGTTCGCTCGAGGTTCTTATCCTGGCACGCATTGTTCAGGGCGTCGGTTGCGCGGCGGCCATGGCTAACAACATGGGCATCATCACCGAGTCGTTTCCGGCGCGCGAGCGCGGTCGTGCCATGGGTATTCTCGCGACCTTTGTGGCCCTCGGCATGATGTGTGGCCCCGTGCTCGGCGGCATGCTGGTGGCAAGCTTTCCCTGGGAGAGTATCTTCCTCATCAACCTGCCTATTGGCGTGATCTCGTTTATCGTGGGGCTCTACACACTACCGCATGTTAGGCCAGAGGTCGGCGAACGCCCCATGCCCCTTGCCGAGGCCGCTCGTCGCTGCTTTGCAAATTCGGCCTTCACCATCAACCTTGCCTGCATGCTCATCGTGTTCGTTGGTATTGGCGCATCCGAGTTTATCCTGCCGTTCTATTTTCAGGACGCCCACGGCTTTGGTTCCGACATTTCCGGATTGCTCTTTTTGGCGCTGCCGATGGTGAATGCCTTTATCGGTCCGCTATCGGGTACGGTTTCGGACCGTGTTGGATGCGAGGGCCCCACGGCGGTCGGCCTGGGCGTGTACGTGTGCGGTCTTTTTGCGGTAAGCACGCTCGACGAGCACTCTTCTATCCCCGTGATCGTGTGCTGCGTCGCGTTTATGTCGTGCGGTACGTCGATTTTCCAGAGCCCCAACAACTCGTTGTATATGGGCTCGGCCCCGCGCGAAGCACTCGGCTTTGCGGGCAGCTTGGGCAGTTTGGCACGCTATGCCGGCATGGCACTCGGCATTACGGTGGCGTCGAATATCCTGTATGGGCAGATGAGCGTGGCGATGGGCGAGGCCGTGACCAGTTTTGTTGCAGGCCGTCCGGATGTATTCCTATTCGGCTTTCGCTCGGTGTTCTACGTGCTTATGGTTGTGGCCGCCGTGGGCTTTGCGCTTGCCATGGTGCGTTTGGTGAAGATGCGCGCCCGCCATTAGCGTGTTGGGAGGCTGCCTGCCACGATTCGCGCCGTCCCAAAAAGACTGGTTTGTGGTGCGATGCGGCTTGTGGGGCGGGCGGGGGTCGGTCCGTGGTAGACTATCGAACAACGTTTATTAATCGCGCGGTATCGTTGCCGCGAGAAGGGGTTGCGCCATGCAGGAGCTTGAGGATCGTATTCGCCACGACGGCATCGTAAAGGCCAGTAACGTCCTTAAGGTCGATGCCTTCCTCAACCACCAATGCGACGTTGAGCTGTTCGACCACATGGGCGCCGAGTGGGCCCGTCTGTTCGAGGGTGTCGAGATCAACAAGATCCTGACGATCGAGGCTTCGGGCATTGGCATGGCTTGCATTGCAGCCCAGCATTTTGGCGGCGTGCCGGTGGTCTTTGCCAAGAAGGCGCAGTCCATCAACCTCGACGGCGAGCAGTATGCCACGACCATCTACTCCTTTACCAAGCAGAAGGAGTACCCGGTCATCGTCGGCAAGCGTTTCCTGTCCGAGGGCGACAAGGTCCTGATCATCGACGACTTTTTGGCCAACGGCTGCGCGCTCGAGGGTCTTATCAAGATCTGCGAGGCTGCAGGTGCCGAGGTATCCGGCATTGGCATTGCGGTGGAGAAGGGCTTCCAGGGCGGTGGCGATAAGCTCCGCGAGCGTGGCTTCCGCGTTGAAAGCCTAGCCCGTATCGCCGATATGGACTGCGATACCGGCGAGATCACCTTCGCCTAAGCGCGCAACACAAGCGATTGGTATGCGATGTGACAAAGGGACTTTCCCTTTGTCACATTTTTTATGAGGGAAGGTGTTGATATGGATGAGAACAAGATGGGATGGCGCGAGTATGCGCGCTATGCCGAGATGTCGGTCGAGGAGTTGGCGCGCGATTGCGAGGTGCAGGTGTTTCGCGCGACGGGTCCGGGCGGACAGGGCGTGAACACGACGGACTCGGCGGTGCGCATGAAACATATCCCTTCGGGGATTGTCGTGACGGCGCGTGAGAGCCGCAGCCAGTTCCAAAACCGTAGTAGCTGCCTGCGTAAGCTGCGCGCTGAGCTTGAGCGGCGCGGGCGTCCACCGCGCCGACGCGTAAAGACCAAGGTGCCTCAGCGCTCTCGCCAGCGCAGGCTCAATGACAAGCACTTCAACGCGATTAAAAAGGCCAACCGTCGCAAGCCGGGCGGGGAGGAATGATCTTCTCAATAAGTTGCGGTGAAATAGGGACTGTTTGGCGGCTTTAGCTGCATAAACAGTCCCTATTTCACCGCAACTTATTGAGGGGTTAGCGGGTGGGGCGCCAGACGTGGAGGGCGCCGGTGAGGATGTCGACCTCGATGCGTGAGGCGACAACGGGCTCGCCGTCGGCCTGGATGGGGTAGTCGGGCTCCTCAAAGGTGAGCTCGGCATGGCGGCAGCGGCGCATGCGAATCGGCGGCAACTTGGTATGGTGGCCGTCCTTGGCCGAAAGAAACATAGGCAGGGCTACCGCGCGCGGAACGGGGCCGCAGGCGTAGCAGACGTCGAGTACGCCGTCGCAGGGGTCGGCATCAGGACAGATGCGATAGCCCGAGCCATAGGTGGGGCCCAGCTGAATTGCCATGATGATCGCCCTCACGCGCTCGGCGGGCGCGCCGTCAAAGCTGACTGTCATGGGGTAGTTGCGATAGCGCAGGCCAAACTGCTCAAGTCCCGAGAGGGTGTAGAGCGGCGCGCCTGTCAAGCCGGTCTTTTTGCGCAGCTCGGTGGTGCCAAGGCCGATGGCGGCATCGATGCCGACCGAAAGCGTCTGGTCGTAGTACTCAACGGTAGCCTCGCCGCTGCCGCTCGCGGGGCTCCACGATCGAATGCGCCCGATGTCCTGACGCCGCAGCTCGCAGGTGAGCAGTGCGCCAAAGTCCTTGCCGGAGAAATCGTCGATGCCGAGCGTCTGGGCAAAATCGTTGCCGGAGCCCACGGGCAGGACGGCAAGAGCGGGGCGGACCGCCTCATCCTGCGTCATAAGCCCGTTGACGACCTCGTGGATCACGCCGTCACCGCCAAGCGCGATAACGGTGCGATAGCTCGTTGCCTGGGCAGCCAGCTCCTTGGCGTGTCCCATTCGCTCGGTCAGCACCAGGTCAAACTGGGATGCGCGTGCAGTCATGTCCAAAAAGCGTTGCAGGCGCTCGGCAACTTCGCGTGCCGCACCTGACTGGGCGGCTGGGTTGGCGATGATGAGCGTGCGACCAAAATCAGTTGCGTGCATGGGGCGACTCCCGGCGTGTGACATGGCAGTGCGGTCGCGCTCAGGTCGAATTGCTCCCGATTGCGGCTGCACGGCGAATACTAACGTCTACTCTATCAGGTCGTTGTGGCGCTCGATAGCCTCTGCCACCGTGCCGCCCTCGTCCACAATAAGCGAACGGCGCTTGGGCGAGATGATGCGCTGGGCGGGGTACACGCCGCGGTGTCCGCCGGCGAGATAGCTGATAAAGGCCACGATGACAAAGAACCCGGCTGCCGTGCCGTGGAACAGGTCGATGGCCATCATGCAGGTGGTGATGGGTACGTTGAGACCGGCGCAGAACACGCCGAGCATGCCGAGCGCCGCCAGAAAACTAGGGTCAAGTCCGGTAAGGCAGCCGATCCAGCCACCGAGTGCCGCACCGATGCCAAACAGGGGCGTGACCTCGCCGCCTTGGAAGCCCGCGCCCAGGGTAAGCGCAGTGACGACCAACTTGATGGCTGCGTCCGCCAGGGTGGTGTTGCCTGCAAATCCAGCGCCGGAAAGCCACGTGGAAAGGCCGGCGTAGTCCCAGGCGTCGAGGAGGGCATAGGCGGCCAAAACCACGAGTGCGCCTATGAGTGCGCGGACGAGGTAATTGGTGATAAAGCGACCGTACAGGCTCTTGACGGTTCGAACCGACCAGGCAAAGAGACGTGCGGTGAGACCAAAGATGATGGCGCTGGTGACTACGATGACGACCGTTTTGGGCGTCATGGCGGGAACGCTGGCGATGACATTCGCCTCGTACTCGGTTCCCAGGGCGAGTGATGTAAAGTAGCCGGTAAACGACGCGACCAGGCAGTAGATGCCCGCAGTGTAGTCGATCTTGCCGATAAAGCACATCTCCATGCCAAAGAAAGCTCCGGCAAGGGGCGAACCGAATACGGCGCCAAAGGCCGACGAGATGCCGGCGAGCATGAGGTCGTGGTGATCATGCTTTTTGAGGTGGGCGAGGCTCGAGATGTTGCTGGCGATGGTGCCGCCAATCTGCACCGCGGCTCCCTCGCGACCGGCCGATCCGCCCGTTAGGTGCGTGAGCGTGGAACAGACGAAGGTGAGGACGGCCATGCGCATATGGATGAGGCGTGTGCCCAGAGCGGAGTCGATGACCAGGTTGTTGCCACGCTTGGCGGCAAGGCCGTGGTTTTTGTACACCCATGCGGTGGCAACGCCCACAACGGGAAGCAGCGCGTAAATCCAAGCATGGTGCTCGCGATAGTCGGTCGCGATATTCAGCGAGGCTAAAAACGCCCAGGCGGCAACGCCCATGGCGAGCGAGACGATGACAACGAGTACGAGCAACTTTGCACTCGCGAGGAGGTTTCGGGCGTTGCGGCGCGTGTCGGCAGCCAAAAGATGCTCGGAGCGGGTGAGCTGATGCCTACCTGCCATGATGACGTCGTTCAGGGAGAAAAAGCCGCCGCCGTCGAGCGGCTGGGAATGATCCTGCGCGTCGTTTGCGCTTTCGGGTTTGTCGGTAAAAGCCATACGTTCCTCTTTTAGGTTGCAACACGAGCATTATAGAACGTGCCAAACGTGACAAACCGGCAGGTTGCTTTTCGGTTCTGTTTCGCGGCTTGCGGCCGACAGGTGTATTTGCGGGTACAGGCCGAGTCGCGGTCGTGCGTCGGGGGATTATACTGAGACAAGCATAAAGAATCGGCGCCCCTGTTGTGCGCCGTGGCATTAAGAGGTGCATATGGCAGAGAAACTCATTCCGCTGGATGACGCACAGTCGATTGTCCTGTCGCACGTTGCTCCGACCGATCTCGTCGAGATTCCCGTGTGGCAGGCCGCCGGTCTTCCCTTGGCCGAGGACGCGGTGGCCGATATCGACATCTCGCCGTTTGCCAACAGCGCTATGGACGGATATGCCGTGCGCTCGGCGGACTTGGCGCAGGCGTCTGGCGAGGCGCCGGTGACGCTCGACGTTATCGGACACGAGGCCGCGGGCCATGTGTTTGAGGGCACAATCGGCGCGGGCGAGACGGTCCGCATCATGACGGGCGCTCCGGTACCCGAAGGTGCCGATGCCGTGGTGAAGTATGAGATCGTCGATGTGCTCGACGGTGACGGCAACGAGGGCTCGCGTGTGAGGTTCTCGGCGCCGGCAAAGGTGGGGGAGAATGTTCGCTCGGCAGCTGAGGAAGCGCATGCTGGCGATGCCGTGATGCGTGCTGGAGAGATTGTGGCTCCGGCGGGCGCGGGTTTGCTGGCAAGCGCCGGATACGCGAGCGTGAAGGTGCACGCTGCCCCACGTGTGGGCATCATCTCGCTGGGCACGGAACTGGTCGCACCGAGTAACGTGCCGGCGCGCGGTCAGATTCGCGACTCCAACTCCTCGGCGCTGATGGCCGAGGCACTCGATGCCGGCGCCGAGCCCGTGTTCTACGGCATTGCACCCGATGATGAGGAGGCGATTGCCGAGTTGGTGCATCGTGCCGTGCAGGAGTGCGATTTTGTCATTACGAGCGGTGGCGCCTCAGCGGGCGACTACGATTACGTGACGGCGTTGGTTAAGCGCGAGGGCGAGGTGCTGTTTGACCGCATCTCGATGCGTCCGGGCAAGGCCATCACGTTTGGCTTGCTCGGGGGTAAGCCCTACCTGGGGCTTTCAGGTAATCCGGCCGCGGCGTATGTAGGCTTTGAGATGCTCGCCCGCCCGGCGATCCACAAGATGCGCGGCTTTGCCGAGGGTGCGCGTCCCGTGCAGCAGGCGACGCTCACGCACGGTGTGAAAAAGCGCCAGGACCGACGTTTCTTCGATCGCGCCACGGTTTTGCGCGATCCCGAGACCGGTGAGTTGTTGGTGACCGAGGCCAAGACGCAGAATTCGGCGTTGCTCGGTACGATGCAGCGGGCCAACTGCCTGCTGCGTATTGACGAAGGACCGTGCGAGCTCAAGGCGGGCGACGTCGTGGATGTCGTGCGTGTCGACCTGCCTGAGGGCACGGTGCTATAGGAGGAATGCTATGGAGTTGAAGATTTCGATTGTGACGTGCTCGGATACGCGCGATCTTGCCCAGGACGAGGCTGGAGCCGCACTCGAGGAACTCATCGTGGCGCAGGGCTGGACGGTCGCCTCACATGTGGTCGTGCGCGACGACGCCAGCGAGATCGGTGATGCCATTGTGGAAGCCGCCGATGAGTGCCACGCCAATGTCGTGCTCACCTGCGGCGGCACGGGGCTTTCGATGCGTGATGTGACGCCCGAGGCGACGCGTGCCGTCTGCGACCGCGATGTGCCGGGTATCGCAGAGGCAATCCGTGCGTACTCCATGACCAAGACGCGCCGCGCTATGCTCTCGCGCGCCGTGTGCATGCAGCGTGGGTATACGCTTGTCATCAACTTTCCGGGATCTACGAAAGCGGCCCGCGAAAGCTGGGAGGCCGTGAGCGACCAGTTGGAGCATGCGGCCCAAATGACGGCGGGCGGTGGGCACGCCAAATAAGCGCACTACCTGCGGCGGAGCGACCTTACGGGCTGCTCCGCCTTTTTTTTATGCAGCGACAGTGCGGCCGTCTCGGGGCTATCGGTAAAAGAAATTTATTAGACGAGAAATCATTATCACAAACATTATTCGCGCGGAAGTATAATCTAGTAACAGAATAAAGCCCGCGGTGGGGTACCCGGGCAAAACGTCCGAAAGGGTTGAATATGTTCGATATGGTTTCTCGCCGCGGATTCGTCTCGCTTTCTGCTGTCGCCGCTGCCGGCCTTGGTCTTGCCGGCTGTTCGGGCAGCAAGACGTCCGAGCCGGCCGGATCCGATGCCGGTTCTGCTAAGGCATCCTCCAAGAAAGCTGTCGAGCTGCAGGTCTTTGCCGCCAACTCGCTCGAGAAGGCTCTGCCCGAGGTTCAGGAGCTTTACACCGAGCAGACCGGCACTACCTTTGCCGACACGCAGTTTAAGGCTTCTGGCGACCTCGTCGAGCAGATGAAGGCCGGCGCCACGGTCGACGTGCTCATCACCGCTTCCAAGGGCACCATGGATGATGCCGAGACCGCTGAGCTCGTCGATACCGATACCCGCGAGGATATGTTCGTCAACGACCTCGTGATCATTCGCGCCGAGGGCTCCGACACCAAGGTCGAGGCCATCGCCGACGTCGCGAACCTGGACGGCAAGATCGCCATCGGCGATGCCAAGACCGTTCCGGCCGGCAAGTACGCCAACCAGGCGCTGGCATCTGTGGGCCTCTACACCGGCACCGAGGGCGACGACGGCGAGTATGCTCCCGAGATCGCCGACAAGGTCGCGCTGGCCGACAAGGTCGGTACCGCCGCCGCCTACGTCTCCACGGGCGACTGCGTGGCCGGTTTTGTCTACAGCTCCGACATCTTCCGCTACGACGGCATCGAGGAGGCCTTCGTGTGCCCCGAGGACTCGCACAAACCCATCGTGTACCCGGGTGCCGTGGCCGATAGCTCCGAGCACGCCGACGAGGCCAAGGCGTTCATCGACTTCTGCCTGACCAACAAGAAGGCTCAGAAGATTTGGGCCAAGTACGGCTTTGAGCTTTCCGAGTAGTGCATAGCTGAGCTACATAACGATATGCTTGAGGGCGGGCGTTCTTGCGATCGTCCGCCCTTTTTTGATTGAATCGGCGCGCCCGCGCGCCGTTGCCGTATGTTTGAGGAGTCGCCCGTGTCAAGGAAAACGATTCGCCTGTTCGCCGTGTTGGCAGCACTTGCCTTTGCGTTTACCTCGCTGCCTGGGGTTGCCCGTGCCGAGGCGCTCTTTACCACTGCCGATGGGCACCAGGCGACCGAGGACTCCGCGCTTATCGATGGCGTCGATTTTGGCCTCAATGCGTTTGAGCGAAATGCCAAGGGAACGGCGCGCTCGTTTGTAGGTCAGCCCGAGGGCTATCGTTTTCCCATCTACAAAAAGACGTCGCTCGTAACGGTGACCACGCCTATGAGCGTCGTGGTGTGGGTTGATGCGCACGCCGCTAGGGGGGCGGGCTTTGATATCGCAGCCACTTCCGACCAAAAGGCGCTTAAGAAGATGCTCACGGGGCTCGATAAGTCTCACTCCATGGGCGGAGCGCTGCTGGAGGATTCAAAGCTCGAGTGGGTGTTTACCTCGGACAATGAGTTGGTGCAGGGCGATTACTGCTATCAGTTTAAGGTGAAGGGCGGTGACGGCGATTACTACACGGTGGTAAATGCCGCCACCGCCGCAAACACCGAGCTAAACTTGGGTGACGGCGCCCTGTGGAGCGATAACGCCGCCCTGGTGCCGTATGCGAGCGTCTCGACGACGGAGCCGCCGTCACTGGCAGAGCGCGCCGCAGCCTTCTTTGGCGGTATCGACTATCGTCCGTTTTGGGTGTCCATAAAAACGAGCGGACTTGCCCTCGTAATTGCCTTTGCGCTGGGCCTGTTTGCCGCATGGAAGACCATGGGAACCACGAGTCGCGTGAAGGGCCTGCTCGACTCGGTCTTTACCATCCCCATGGTGCTGCCGCCTACGGTGTGCGGCTTTCTGCTCCTCATGCTGTTTGGATGTTCGACCGGGGTCGGCCAGTGGCTTATCGCGCACGGCGTCTCAATTGTCTTTACGTGGCCGGCGGCGGTGATCTCTGCCGTGGTGGTGTCGTTTCCCCTGGTCTACCGCACGGCGCTCGGTGCTTTTGAGAGCCTCGACACGCAGATGCTCGATGCGGCGCGAACCCTGGGATGGTCCGAGCGTCGCATCTTTACCAAGCTTATGATGCCGCTCGGGTGGCCTTCTATTGCTGCTGGTACGGTCCTCGCCTTCGCGCGTGCCATGGGAGAGTTTGGCTGCACGCTGTTCTTTGCGGGCAACTACGCCGGCATTACGCAGACCATCCCCATCGCCATCTACTTTGAGTGGATGGGCGGCAATACATCGGTGGCGCTCTTCTGGGTTGTCGTCGTGATTGTCTTTAGCTTTTTGGTCATCCTGTTCATCAACATGTACACCGCTCATTCGCAAAAGTATCGCGAGCGGGGCCTTTCCCGTGCGGAGCGGAAGCAGGCTAAGGAGCTCGCCGGACAGGGCGATTCGCTCGACCCGGCGGGCGGCGACGCCCTGCGTATCGATCGCGATGCGCTGGCTGAGCTTATGCGCGATGACGCGGTCACGAAGGGAGGTCGATAGGTCATGTCGCTTGTTGTGGATATTAAAAAGCGCTATCCCGGGTTTATGCTCGACATGCAGCTTGAGACCGGCGAGGAGCGTGTGGCGCTACTTGGTGCCTCCGGTTGCGGCAAGAGCTGCACGCTGCGCTGCATTGCCGGTGTGGAGACGCCCGACGAGGGCAAGATTGTCGTCAACGGCGTGACCTTTTTTGACTCGGAGGCGGGCATCAACCTGTCACCCCAGGAGCGAAAATGCGCCCTGTTGTTCCAAAACTATCAGCTGTTTCCCAACATGACGGTAGCCGATAACGTATGCGCCGGTGTAAAGGATGCGGGCGACGCCGCGGCGCGCAAGCAGCTTGCCGAGCGCTACCTGGGTATCTTTGGACTGGCCGACTTTGCCGACCGCTATCCCGCGCGACTCTCGGGCGGTCAGCAGCAACGCGTGGCGCTTGCCCGCATGGTGGCGGCGCATCCGGGCATCTTTATGTTCGACGAGCCCATGAGCGCGCTCGATGCGTATCTTAAGAGCGCGCTCGAACAGAACATGCTCGACCTGTTCGATGTATGCAACCGCACCGTGCTCTACGTGAGCCACGACATCGACGAAGCGTGCCGCCTGTGCCAGCGCATCTGCGTGATGCACGACGGGCATGTGGAGGAGATCGGCTCCGTCGAGGAAGTGGTCCGTCGTCCGCAAACGCTGGCGGCGCTGCGCCTGACGGGGTGCAAGAACACAAGCCGGGCGCGCAAGATTGGCGACGAAGAAGTTGAGGCCCTCGACTGGGGCATGACCTTTAACGTGGGTCGCGAGGTTCCCGATAATGTGGCGTACCTGGGCGTTCGCGCAAGCTACTTCCATGTTGACAATCGCGTTGAGCGGGGTCGTAACAGCTACGATTTGCACGTGGCCCGTGTGAGCGATTCGCGCTTTGAGCGGCTGGTGCTGCTGGACGTGCCGCGCGTCGATGCGCCCACGCGTCTGCAGTGGAAGGTCAACAAGGTGGGCGTAGCTGTCGACGAGCTGCCGCAAGCAGGCGAGACGCTGCGCATGCACTTTGATGCGAGTAAGATCCATTTGGTTTGTCGATAGCGCCGGGTAATGCCGTCGGGGATATAAGCCTTGGCGGCTTCGTCTTGCCGCTCGCCGAATGTGGGATGACAAACTCTTATCAATCAAGATAATTATTTATTAAACGACGGTACACGACGCTGTCGTACGAATGTCGGCGGTGTTCGTCTGGACGACAACCGTTGATATAGTTACCTTCGACGAGAAAAGGAGGGCGCGCCGATGCCGCATAAGACATATTCGTGTCGCGTTGCCGTGCGCGCCCTGTATATGGCTCGGAGCCGCATATGAGCAGGTATGTTCACGGCTTCGGGAGAGACGACGCACAACTAAATAATCAGCTGCAAAGCAGGTTCCCCAAAATTCCGGGTTTGAGCACGGCTGGGTTTTCGCCACCCACCGTGCAGCAATACCGTAGCTATCCGTATTTGGTTCGAGAGGGGAACCGTCATGGCTGAAGAATTCGATTTCCATCCGATGTGGGAGAGCCTCGGCATGAATCTTGCCGACCACGACATGCTGCTGGGCGCCGTGGGCCAGATGTACGGCGATATGTTCCTGACGCAGAACAATCGCCCCAAGTCCACGTCCTACCTGGATTTTGTCGCCACCAACATCCACAGCGGCCGTATTAAGGAGATGCTCGACAAGAAGGAGGCCGGCGAGGCCACCAAGATTGTTGGCAGCTTCTGCGTCTACGTGCCCGAGGAGATCGTGCTCGCCTGCGACGGTATCCCTGTGGGTCTGTGCTCGGGTGCCGACTGGGCAACCGACAAGGTCGAGGAGCACTTGCCGCGCAACACCTGTCCGCTCATCAAGAGCTTTGCCGGCTTTAAGCTGGGTGAGGTCTGCCCTTACATCGAGTCGAGCGACCTGGTGGTGGGCGAGAACACCTGCGATGGCAAGAAGAAGGCCTACGAGTTCTTTGCCACGCAAAAGAACATGTACGTCATGGATATTCCCAACGTGCACGACGAGTCGACGCTCGTGACCTGGAAGGCCGAGGTCAAGAAGCTCGCCGCCAAGATCGAGGAGGAGTGCGGCGTCACGATTACGCCTGAGCGTCTGAAGACCGCCATCCACAGCGTCAATGAGAAGCGTCGCGCCCTGCAGCGTCTGGCTGCGACCCGCGCTGCCGACCCGGCGCCCATCAGCGGTCTCGACAGCCTGCTGACCGTTCAGGCCGCCTTTATGGACGACACGCCGCGTCTGACCGGAGCCATCAACGATATGGCGGCTGAGCGCGAGCAGCGTGTCGAGGCCGGCGAGGGTGTGGCACCCAAGGGCACCAAGCGCATCCTGTACACCGGTACGCCCATGGCCGTCCCCAACTGGAAACTGTTCAACCTTATCGAGAAGGCCGGCGGCGTCGTGGTGGGCGAGGAGTCCTGCACGGGCTCGCGCTACTACAAGGACCTGGTCGACGAGTCCGGCGAGACGGTCGACGAGATGCTCGACGCCATCGCCGAGCGCTACTTTAAGATCAGCTGCGCCGTCTTTACGCCCAACGACCAGCGTATGAAGGACATCGTTCAGATGGCACGCGACCTTCATGCCGACGGCATCGTGGACGTGGCGCTGCAGTTCTGCACGCTTTACGAGATGGAGTCCTTTGCCGTGGAGAAGGCCGCCGAGGAAGCCGGCATTCCGTTTATGCACATCACGACCGACTACGCCGGCGAGGATGCTGGCCAACTGCAAACCAGGATCGAGGCTTTCTTGGAAACCATTTAGGACTATTCGTCCCGGCGGCTTCCCCAGGCACCCGATCTTGCCGTTCAAACCGTCGCTTGCGTACCAAAGTACGCGGCGATCCTTTTACGGCAACCTCGGGCACCTGGGAGAGCCGTTTCCTTGGTTGGTTAAAAGGTTTAGGAGTTATATGCCGGAAAATATTGAACAGCCGTTGCCGTCCACGTTTGAGGAGTTCAACGAGCAACGCAAGGCGGCGTTTATTCGCGTCAAGGATTACAAGCAGGCGGGTAATCGCCTGGTCGGCTTTTTGTGCAGCTATACGCCGCTCGAGATTATCGATGCCGCGGGCGCTGCAAGTGTGGCCTTGTGCGGCACATCCGACGAGGTGATTCCCGAGGCCGAGAAGGTGCTGCCGGCAAACCTCTGCCCGCTCATCAAGTCGACCTACGGTTTTGCCTACTCGCAAAAGTGCCCGTTTACGTACTTTAGCGACATGATCATCGGTGAGACCACCTGCGACGGCAAGAAGAAGATGTACGAACTGCTCAACGAGCTCAAGCGCACGTATATTCTGCATCTTCCGCAGGGTCGCGATCGCGCCTACGAGCGCGAGGGCTGGTACGAGGAGTGCCGTCTGCTCAAGGAGGAGCTCGAGGGCTTCTACGGCATCACGATTACCGATGACGATCTGCGCGCCGCCGTACGCCGTCGCAACCGTTTGCGTGCGGCCCAGCTCGAGATGTTTGCGCTGCAGGCCAACCAGCCGGCGGCCATGAGCGGCGTCGATCTGATGAGCACCATGTTTGCCGGTACGTTCAGCTTTGATATCGAGGCTTATACGCAGCAGCTGGAGCAAAAGGTCGTCAAGCTGCGCGAGGCCTACGACGCGGGCGAGCGCCCGGTTGCGGCGGATGCCAAGCGCATTCTGATCACCGGTTGCCCGGTGGGCGGCGTGATCAACAAGATGGGTCGCACCATCGAGTCCAACGGCGGCGTGGTCGTGTGCATGGACGACTGCTCGGGCGAGCGTACGGCGGCCATGATGATCGATCCGGAGGCTCCCGACATCCTGCGCGCCATCGCCGACCGCTATCTGGATATCAACTGCTCGGTCATGACGCCCAACGACGGTCGTATGGAAAACACGCTGGCTATGTGCGAGAAGTATCATGTCGATGGCGTGGTAGAGAGCGTGCTACAGGCTTGCCACACCTTTAACGTGGAGAGCGCGCGCATGCAGGAGGCCGTCGAGGGTGCGGGTATTCCGTATATGAAGATCGAGACCGACTACAGCAACGGTGACATGGGCCAGATCGAGACGCGCATCGCTGCCTTTATCGAAACCCTGTAGGACGAATGCGGCAAAGAACCAGCCGCTTTGCCGCATAGAAGGAGGATGCCGTGGTTGGCATTGGTATCGACATAGGCTCGACGGCCGCGAAGGCTGCGGTGGTGGAGACGGACAGCGCCATTGCGTGGACCTGCGTCATGCCGACGGGGTATTCGTCGGTCGATGCGGCCGAGCGTCTACGCGGTGAGCTCGCCGCAGCCGGCTATGACGTGACGGGCGACGATGTTCGCGTGGTCGCGACTGGCTACGGCCGTGTTGCCGTGCCCTATGCGCACAAGGTCGTGACCGAGATTACCTGCCACGGCACTGGTGCCGTGCGCCTGTTTGGCGATCACGGCACGGTGATTGACGTGGGCGGCCAGGACACCAAGGTCATTCAGATCAAGGGCGGTCGCGTAGTCAAGTTTGCCATGAACGACAAGTGCGCCGCCGGCACGGGGCGCTTTTTGGAGATCATGGCCGACCGCCTAGGTATTTCCCAGCAGCAGATGGCCGACCTGGCGCGTTCCGGCGAGCCCACCAAGATCAGCAGCATGTGCACGGTGTTTGCCGAAAGCGAGGTCATCAGCCTGATCGGTCGCGGTGAGCCGCGCGAGAACATTGCGCGTGGCGTGATCGACAGCGTGGTCTCGCGCGTGGCGACCATGGCCGGGCAGGCAGCGGGCGCCCCGTACTACCTGACCGGCGGCCTGTGCGAGAACGCCTTCGTGGTGGAGCGGTTGGGCGAGCTGCTGGGGTCGCCGGTGACCACCTCGCCCCAGGCTCGCTTTGCCGGTGCCATCGGCGCGGCGATTCGCGCACAGGCGCTCAATTAATGCATCCGCCGCAGGCTCGCATTCATGCGTATACTGGGAGAAAATGATTGACCGATGAGAGGAGGTATCGATGGCTGACGATCAGATTAAGCTCACGTCTATGACTGCCGCGAGCGGTTGAGCCGCTAAGTTGGCTCCTGGAGCCCTCGCCCAGGTCCTGGGCGATTTACCCAATGTGCATAACGACAACTTGCTCGTGGGGTTCGATACCTCCGACGATGCGAGCGTCTTTCGCGTTGGCGATAACTTGGGTCTCGTGCAGTCCATCGACTTCTTCCCACCGATGGTCGACGACCCGTTTTTGTTTGGCCAGATCGCCGCGGCAAACTCGCTGTCGGACATCTACGCCATGGGCGGGCGGCCGAGCCATGCCATGAACTTGCTGTGCATCCCGAGCTGTCTGGGCGTTGAGGTTGCCGGTCAGATTCTGGCGGGCGGCGCCGACAAGTGCGTCGAGGCGGGTTGCTCCATCGCGGGCGGTCACACCATCAACGACGACGAGCCCAAGTACGGCCTGTCCGTGAGCGGGTTTGTCGCGCTCGACCGCATGCTCGCCAACAGCGGCGCGCGCGTGGGCGATGCGTTACTGCTGACCAAGGCGGTTGGCTCGGGCATCATCACCACGGCCATTAAGGGCGAGCTCATCGAGCAGGACGAGGCCGCAGCCATGTTTGACTCGATGCGCACCCTCAACGAGGCTCCGATTCGTCTGGCCGAGGGACTTGAGCTTCACGGCTGCACCGACATCACGGGCTTTGGCCTGATCGGGCATGCGTGCGAGATGGCCGAGGGCTCGGGCGTGCAGATTGAGCTTGCGTCGGGGGCGGTGCCGCTCTTTGACCAGGTGCTCGACATGGCGCGTTTGGGCATTATCCCCGCGGGCTCCTACCGCAACCAGGACTTCTTTGGCCCGCGCGTGACGGCCGACGAGGACCTTGAGCCGGGCATGCTCGACGCGCTGTACGACCCGCAGACGTCTGGTGGCCTGCTTATCGCGGCACCTGCTGCCGATGTGGATGAGCTTGCGCGCCGTCTGCATGCCGAAGGACGTATTGCCGCCGTCGTCGGTCGCGTGTGCGAGTCGGTGCCAGGCGGTCCTGCCGTCCACGTTGTTCGCTAGCCCGCACGTTTATGTAACTGTTTACCGTTCTCTAGAACGGTTCTTTCGAAAGGAAAAGCTATGTCTACCAAAATTGAAGTCAATGCCATGGGCGATGCCTGCCCGCTGCCCGTCGTCAAGACGCTCAAAGCCCTGAAGCAGCTCGATGGCGAGGGCGCCGTCGTGACCTCGGTCGATAATGAGACCGCCGTCAAGAACATTTCCAAGATGGCGCAGGAGAAAGGCTGCACGGCCTCGGTCGAGAAGGTTTCTGACGCCGAGTGGCACGTGACCGTGGCGACCTCTGGCGCCGTTGCCGTGGCCGATCCCGAGCAGGATGGCGCTGCCTTCTGTGATGCCAGCGCCGGCAAGGGCAAACTCGTCATTTCCGTCTACACCGATTGCATGGGCCGTGGCGACGACGAGCTGGGCCACAAGCTCATGAAGGCGTTTATCTTTGCCGTGACGCAGCAGGAGGAACTGCCCGCGACCATGCTGTTCTACAACGGCGGTGCCAAGCTCACCGTCGAGGGCTCGCCGGTGCTCGATGACCTGAAGGGCCTGGCCGAGCAGGGCGTCGAGATTCTCACCTGCGGTACCTGCCTCGACCACTATGGCATTAAAGACCAGCTTGCGGTGGGCGAGGTCACGAATATGTACGTGATCGTGGAGAAGATGGAGCAGGCCGTGCGCGTCGTGCGCCCGTAGCGTATTGGTTGGAGTTGCCATGAGGGAGAAGCGCCCGGCGCTTGTCATCACGTTTCCCACCACGGCGGCCGCCATGGGCTGCGAGTCCCTGTGCATTGAGCGCGGCCTTCCCGGGCGAACGATTCCCGTGCCCGGGGAGGTCGCTGCCGGCTGCGGTCTGGCGTGGAAGGCGTTGCCTGCCGATGGGGAACTGCTGCGCGGCGAACTCGCCGAGGCGGGTGTTCCCACCGAGGGCTATACCGTGATTGATATGTGGGAGGTCGTGCGATGATCTATCTGGATAACGCGGCGACGACCATGCACAAGCCGCAGACGGTCATCGATGCCGTGACGCAGGCGATGTGCTCGCTCGGCAATGCCGGGCGCGGCGCCACGTCGGGTGCCCTCGATGCCGCTCGTACGATTCACGTTTGCCGTGCCAAGCTCGCGCGCCTTTTGGGTTGCCCGAGGGCGGACCATGTGTGCTTTACGCCCAACTCCACGGCGGCGCTCAACACTGCCATAAACGGCGTGGTGCGCCCCGGCGACCGTGTGGTCACAACGGTGCTCGAGCACAACTCCGTGCTGCGTCCGCTTAACCGCCTTGCGGCAGAGCAGGGTGTGACCGTTGAGCATGCGGGCTGCGATGCGAGCGGCGTGCTCGACTACGACGAGCTCGAGCGGTTGGTCACGCTGGGCACGCGTGCTGTGGTGGTGACGCACGCCTCCAATGTGACCGGCAACGCGGTCGACATTGCGCGCGTGGCGGCCATGGCTCATGCTGCCGGTGCGCTGGTGATCGTCGACGCCTCCCAGTCTGCCGGTACGGCGAAGATCGACATGCAGGCCATGGGGCTCGACGTCGTGTGCTTTACCGGCCACAAGGGATTGATGGGCCCGCAGGGCACCGGCGGTCTGGCCGTGGCGGAGGGTGTCGACGTGGCGCCCTGGGCCATGGGCGGCACGGGCGTGCACAGCTTCGATGCGCTGCAGCCGCTTGAGTGGCCCACGCGCCTTGAGGCGGGCACGCTCAACGGTCACGGCATCGCGGGCCTTTCTGCCGGTCTCGACTTTATCGAGGCCCAGGGTGGGGCCGAGGCGATTGCGGCGCGTGAGCGCGCGCTTGCCGAGCGTTTCCTCGCCGGCGTGCGCGAGATTCCGGGGATTAAGCTCTATGGTGCCTTTGACCAGCCGATGCGCTCTGCGATTGCGTCGCTCAACGTGGGCGATATCGACTCTGCCGAGATCTCGGACGCGCTCATGCAAGGGTGGGGGATTGCGACGCGCCCCGGCGCCCATTGCGCTCCGCTCATGCACCGCGCGCTGGGGACCGAGCGCCAGGGTATCGTTCGCTTCTCGTTTGGGTATTTCAACACTACCGAAGAAGTTGACACGGCTATCGATGCTCTATGCGATTTAGCCTGCTAAAGCTGCTAGACCGTTTATACTTGCGGGACGGGTGTTTTTGCCCGTCCCGTTTTTGTTTCGACCCGAAAGGTGTGCATATGGCCTCATCCGCCCCGCGTGGTCTACGCTCCGATCATGTCGTTACCGTTGGCATCGCCCTGTTCTCGATGCTCTTCGGCGCCGGCAACCTCATTATTCCGCCGCTGCTGGCGCTCCAGGCAGGTTCTGCCACGCCGGTCGCCATGCTCGGCTTTCTGATTGCCGCCATCGGTCTGCCCGTCATGGGATTTATCGCCGTCGCGCTCGCCGGCACGGCCCGCGAGCTGGCCGGGCGCGTGCATCCTAAGTTTGGTGAATTCTTCGTTGCGGCGGTCTACCTGGCCATCGGTCCGTGCCTGGCCATTCCGCGCACAAGCTCTACGGCGTTCGAGATGCTAGTGCCGCTGCTGCCCGAGGGCGTCTCGCTCGGCACGGCTCGCCTGGTGTTTGCCGTCGGCTTCTTTGTCGTCGCGTTTGTGCTTACGCTGCGCCCGGGGGTCATCACACGCGTACTCGGTCGCATTACGGGCCCCGCGCTCATCGCGCTCATCGTGCTGGTCGTGGGTGCTGCCGTGATCTCGCCGCTGGGACCGGCTGCTGCCCCGCAAGCTCCCTATGATGCCGGCGCTGCGGTTCAAGGCTTCTTGACCGGCTACCAGACCATGGACCTGCTTGCGTCGCTCGCCTTCGGCATCATCATCGCCGAGACCATCCACGAGTTGGGTGTTACCGATGACAAACGCGTGGCCTTCGAGATTTCGCGTTCCGGTGTGATCGCCGGCGTGCTCATGGCCATCATCTATTGCGGCTTGGCCCTTGCCGGTATGCAGCTCGGCACCGTGATGCCCGACGCCACCAACGGCGCTGCAATCCTTGCTCGCTCGGCCTCCATGCACTTTGGCCTTGCCGGCACGGTTGTGGTATTTGCGATTTTCTTTCTCGCCTGCATGAACGTGTGCATCGGCCTCATCAGCTGCTGCTCGCGTTACTTCTGCGAGACGTATGTGGTCGAAGGGGGAGCGGAGGCCTCCGAGGAGGCCATGCGCCGTCCCTTTGCGATTCTCGCCTTTGTGTTCGCAGCGTTTTCGTGCGTGCTCTCCAATGTGGGCCTCGACGTGATTCTTATGTTCTCGGTGCCCATGCTCAACGCCTTGTATCCCGTTGCCATCGTGCTGGTACTGATGGGCCTGGTGCACGGCTTTTGCGACGCTCATCCGCAGGTGTGGGTGTGGGTCGGCGGCGTTGTCGCGGTGCAGAGTGTGATCACCTCGGTCCGCGATGCGTTCTTTGCGGGCGCGTGGCTGCCGTTCGATGCACTGCCGCTTGCGGACATTGGAGCCGCGTGGGCGCCGGTTGCCGTGGTTGCCTTTGTGATCGGTCTGCTCCATAGTCGTTTTGTCGCACATTCGAGGAGCTAAGGCGTCAATGCTTGCACAGGCGGGGAGTCTCCCCTATAATTTCCTTCGCTTTGGGACACGCAAGGTTTAGACCTTAGCTGCTCAACACCTTCGGGACGTGGCGCAGTTTGGTAGCGCGCCTGCTTTGGGAGCAGGATGTCGCAGGTTCAAATCCTGTCGTCCCGACCATATCTTGCGGGCGTAGTTCAATGGTAGAACCCCAGCCTTCCAAGCTGATGACGCGGGTTCGATTCCCGTCGCCCGCTCCATAAGATAGACGAATGGCTCTGGTTCCTTTTGGGACCAGAGCCATTTTCATATACATGCCGGGACCCCACATCCCCTCCTAAGTTGCGGTGAAATAGTTCCTGGATTAGCCACAAAAGCTGTTATCCAGGAACTATTTCACCGCAACTTATTGAGGCCGAGCGGGCTGGGTCGATGATGGGTTCTGTTGTCGAGAAGATGAGGGCAGCCGGTCAGGAGTCTGTGTAGGGTTTTGTGGTTGGTATACCGTAGCCGCGCATCATGGAGCCGAACGCTTTGACATCGAGGGTGTCTGAGAGCTTGAAATGAATGACGTTGTGGCCCATGGCACGCAGGTTCGCGTCGCGCATGAGGGCAGCTCGATAGGTTTTTGCCGCAGTATGTTCCGGATTATTTTGGGCATCGTCCTCAAACTTGCCTAGTCCATGCAGCTCAGCCAGCATCCAAGAGCCGTCTGGCATCTGCCAGCCGTAATCTGCCAAATAATAGCCGGCGTTTCCCGGTCGAGTGATTTCAACCTGAAGTTCGGGAGCGGCAACTCCCGCCAGAATCATTGCCGCCCGTGCCTCGGATTCTCCACCGTTATCCGATCTGCCATCCATGTGTTCAAAAACGTCAAATGCGCGCGCGATGCCGTGCAGTCCGCGGCAGTTCGCTTGTGCATATGCACGCAATTCTTCACGCTCGACACCGTACTCACGAGCCAACCCGTCGACATAGCCTAGTGCATATCGAAAAGCGCTCGTTCGGGCGATGTCGACCACCGTGCGATATGGATCCGTTAACGTAAACGGGCCGAGCTGCCATACGTCGCCCGGCCGCCAGCGTCGGTATTCAACGAATTCGTACATATCGCGTCTGGTGGAACGCGGCAGCAGCACTTGCACCTTGTCGAGAAGCGAATATGCAGAACCGACGCCATAGAGCAGTGCCGCCGTTGCTCCACAAAACACGGCATCCGGTTCAACGACCGCAATAGCGGATGCCAATTGAAAGATGCGATCTTCGACGCCGAGGTCATTCCAATACGCGGGGTCAGCGTAGACATGGTTGTAGAGTCGAATAATCATCTCTTTTTGCATGAGCGCGTAGGCACAGCGTTCATCCCATTTTTTGGTAGCTACAAACAGATGCCCGCCATGATGGGCCTCGAATAACCGGAAGAATAGCTCTGCTTGCGATTTGGAACAGCGTTTATCATGACTCATTTTCGACCCCATGGTCTCGAGGGGGAGTGAATGACACTACGCTATCCCATATTTGGTCCGCCAGACCTTGCCATGAACTGACCAAAAGCTTGACGGGGCAGGTCAGAGCCATGAGTCGGAGCCAAACATATCGGCAAACGGTTGATTAGTGCCCCTCGGCGGCACTAAAAACCACCCTTACAGAAAGTTGCGGTGAAATAGTTCCTGAAAAGCTCGAATAGCCTAAATCCAGGAACTATTTCACCGCAACTCAGATGGGGATGGGGTTAGCTGCGGGGGCGGTGGCGGAGTTTGTCGATGGTGGAGTCGGTGCTTCGGCTGCGGGCTTCGGCGGCGCGGTCGCGGGCGTCGGCGGCGGTTTGGCGCTGGCGGCGGTAGTCGATCATGCCTTGGATGATGGGCTTGCCAAAGCTCACGACATCATCGTTGTAGATGGCGGTTCGGGCTGCGAGGAGGCAGTCGGTAAAGTCCATATGGGTCTTGCCAAAGAGTTTGACGGCAAGGGCGACAACGGTGGGCTCGTCGACCATGACGTCATCGAGCAGCCTTTTCAAGGCCGCAGCAATCTCAACGCGGGGAACCTTATAGACGTCGCGCAGCGTGACCACGACGCGTGTGATGATTTCGGGGTAGACGCGAGCGGTGCGCGTGGCGATGACCTTGGCAGCGCGCGGTGACAGAACTTCGTCGTCGTCAAGCAGGTAGCGCAGGATGACGGTCTCGTCGATGATGGTGCTACTCATGGATATCTACTTCCTCGGGACCCAAAATTGAATCGTCGCTTTCTGTAGCAAGGTACTCAATCCAGGCATTGCGCTCCTCGGAGCGGCGATTGGGATCTCCATATGCTTTGAGCGATCCATAGGCGGCGGTGCCGTCCTTTGAGCGCACGGCGACCGGCTGAAAGGGGAGCTTGCGCATCAAAATACTCTGCGCGACAAATAGACGGACAGCCTCGGCGAGCGATGTGCCCATGGCGTCGTAGAGACGTTCGGCATGCTGCTTGTCTTCCTCGCGAATGCGCACCTGCAGGATGGCTCGTTTTTGAGTCGATGACATCACTGGCCTCCCTTAATGAGCGTGCAATTTGAATAGTCAAATACAACATCGGCTAATAATAGCCAATCTTACAACTACTACTTTATTGCACTAGAGTAATTGAGTGTAAACGATATTACAAACGTACTACATCCTTCAGAAACGAGCGTGAAATCTCCCTTGGATGTACGCATGTAATACACTCACCTTTATAGCCTCTAGAGAATAATTCCAACCTGCCAAAACCCCTGCAATACACCCGTAATGCAGGGCCTATGCTCAAGTTTGCCAGCTGCAACTGCGTATATTTAGCCTGTATATCGTTGGAGGAACTCTATCGAAGTGCCTGTTTCGCCGCATGCACTCGATACGCCGATGCCGGACCACGGGCGGTCCGGGGCAACGTCGACAGGGTCTCTCCGGCATGGGATTCAGGAGGGAGTGAACAACATGGGCAATAAACGAGTCGTGGCTGATTCTTCACGCTGCATTGGGTGCCAAACCTGTATGGCGGCGTGCATCGAGGCGCACGATATTCCCGGCAACATCGCCGCACCTCGCTTGCGCGTAACGCGCACCTACGAGATTTCCGCGCCGGTGGCATGTCACCACTGCGAGGACGCTCCGTGCGCCAAGGCCTGCCCCACGGGCGCCTTGTTCTTTGATCCAAAGAACCATCGCATCGGCGTCAACGAGGACAACTGCATCGGCTGCAAGAGCTGCGTCATGGCATGCCCCTTTGGCGCCGTGAGCGTGGCGACCACGCAGGTCCCCGTCTTGATGGGTGACGTTCGCGTGGGTTCGCAGACTAAGAGCTTCGTGCTCAAGTGCGACCTGTGCGTGGACCGTCCCGGCGGTCCGGCGTGTGCCGAGGCGTGTCCGACCAAGGGCCTCACCCTGGTAGACGAGGAGCGTCTGGCAGAACTGACTGCCGAGCGTGCCCGCGCCACCATCGAAAACGAGGCGTAAGCGTCGGGCGACAGGCCCAATGATTGTCAAATAAGTACCGAGTATTCGGTAGCAGAGAAAGGAAGGAGGGTGTCATGGAGAAGCATAAAGTGATTTGCCCGTACTGCGGCGCCGGTTGCCAGTTTAACCTCTTGGTCCAAAACGGCCAGGTCGTGGGTACCGAACCGCTCAACGGCATCACCAACCAGAGCGAGCTGTGCCTTAAGGGCATGAGCGGCTACGACTTCATCAACGACACCAAGATCTTGACTCCCCGCGTACTGCACCCGATGATCCGCCGCACCAAGGGCGCGGATCTTGAGCGCGTAAGCTGGGACGAGGCACTGGATTTCACCGCATCTAAGATGCAGGCCATAATTGACGAATATGGTCCTAACGCTGTCATGACCACCGGCTCTTCGCGAGGCGGCGGCAATGAGGCGAACTACGTCATGCAGAAGTTTACGCGTGCGTGCATCGGCACCCACAGCGTGGACAACTGCGCCCGTACTTGACACGGCCCTACTGTCCTCGGTCTGATGGACACGGTTGGTTCAGGTTGCATGTCATGCTCCATCCCCGGTATGGAGGATGCGGGCTGCATTTTCCTCTTCGGCTATAACCCTGCCGATTCGCACCCCATCGTCGCAAGGCGTATCGTGCGAGCCAAAGAAAAGGGTTGCAAGATCATCGTCGCCGACCCGCGCCATATCGAAACCGCGCGTATCGCCGATCTCTACCTTCCGATCAAGAACGGTTGCAACGTCGCGTTCCTCAACGCCTTTGCCAACTGCTTGGTCAACGATGGCCTCTACGACAAGGAATTCGTCGCCGAGCACACGAACGGCTTTGACGAATGGTGGGAGACCATCAAGAACTACACTCCCGAATCCGTACAGGACATCACGGGTGTCGAGCCCGCGTTGATCCACCAAGCTGCCGAGATGTACGCCACGGCGAAGCCCTCTGCCATCATTGGCTGGGGTATGGGCGTATGCCAGCAGAAGCAGAACCTGAAGACGGTGCACACCATCGCCTCCATCGCCTGCGTTGCCGGCCAGATCGGCAAACCCAATTCTGGCCTCGCGCCCGTGCGTGGCCAGAATAACGTCCAGGGCTCCTGCGATATGGGCATGCTGCCCAACCTGTACCCTGGCTACCAGAAGGTCACCGACCCGGCAGTGCGTGCCAAGTTTGCCAAGGCTTGGGGCGTACCCGAGGAAAAGCTCCCGCTCGAGGAGGGCTACAAGCTCACCGACCTGGGCCACCTGGTCGACGAGGGCAAGGTGCACTGCTTCTACAACTACGGCGAGGACCCGGTGCAGACCGAGCCCGATTCGGCCGGCATGCGCAAGACGCTCTCCGAGCTGGATCTGTTCATTTGCCAGGACATCTTTATGACGCAGACGACCATGCTCGCTGACGTCATCCTGCCTGCCACCTCTTGGGGCGAGCACGAGGGTGTCTTTACCGCATCCGACCGTAGCTTCCAGCACTTTGACGCGGCCGTTCCGCCCAAGGGCGAGTGCCGCCACGACTGGGAGATCTTCGCGGACCTGTCTACGCGCATGGGCTATCCCATGCACTACGACAACACCGAGCAGATCTGGAACGAGTGCATTAGCCTGTGCCCCAACTTTGTGGGCGCGACCTACGAGAAGATGGCTCCCGAGGGCGGTTACGCCCAGTGGCCGGTCAAGAGCACCGATGTGAACGACCACGGTACGCCCGACATGTTCGCTGGTGGCAAGTTCACCACCAAGGACGGCCGCGCCAACCTGATGGCGCACGACTGGGAGGCGCCCTCCGAGCTTCCCGACGATGAGTACCCGCTCATTCTGTGCACCGTCCGCGAGGTCGGTCACTACAGCTGCCGCTCGATGACCGGCAACTGCAAGACGCTGGCGCTGCTCGCCGACGAGCCCGGCTTTGTCCGCATGAATCCCGCGGACGCCCAGGCGCGCGGCATCAAGAACGGCGACATCGTCTCGATTCATAGCCGCCGCGGCCAGGTATACAGCCGCGCCGACGTGAGCGATCGCATCAATAAGGGCACGGTCTACATGACCTACCAGTGGTGGATCGGCAAGTGCAACGAGCTGACCATGCACAAGGTCGACCCGGTCTCGCATACGCCCGAGGACAAGTTCTCCGCCTGCCAGGTAGACGCCATTGCCGACCAGGTCTGGGCCGAGGGCGAGGTCGAGCGTCAGTACACCGAGCTCAAGCAGGCTCTGGTGGACGCCGCCGCTCCCCAGGACGTTGAGCCCGGCGCCGCCAAGTTCGACGACGAGACGCACGTGAATCAAATCGTGTAGTCCCGTTCTCGTTGGCTTTTTGGGCCGGGCGTCCCGTACGTTCGGGAGCCCGGCCCGTTATTTTGAAAGGAAGTGGGGATGAACCGCTTCATCGACATCAACCCGGAGAGGTGCATCGGCTGCGGAACATGCCAGTCCGCCTGTGCCGACGCCCACCGGATGCAGGGTCTTCAGGATACGCCGCGTCTGGCGCTCGTGAAGACCGGCGGTATTTCGGCCGCCCTTGCCTGCCACCATTGCGAGGGTGCCCCCTGCGCCGAGGTTTGCCCGGTGAATGCCATCGAGCACGATGGCGATCGCATCCACGTCAAGGAGCAGGAGTGTATCGGGTGCAGGCTGTGCGCCATCGCGTGCCCCTTCGGAGCCATCCATCCCGATGGCACGTCTATCGCCGGTGTCGCAGGCATGTGCGACCCGACGCCTTCGTATCCTAAGTCCCTGAGCAGCCTGCTTACGTGGGCTCCTGGTCAGTACACCTGCGCTGTCAAGTGCGACCTGTGCGCCTTCGATCCGGACGGCCCGCATTGTGTGGCGGCGTGCCCCACCAAGGCGCTGACCGTCATGGGCGGCGCGGCCGATCGCGAGCTTGACGAGGCCAAGCGCCTGCGCTCGATCGAAAACGGTCCGGTCGTCGACGTTACCGCTGTGGCCCAGGGCCTGTCCGAGAAAGCAGAAGGGAGCGTAAACAATGGATAGCATGACGCTGTTTATCGCATCGCTTGCCGTCTCGTGCATCGGTGCGCTCGCCTCGGTTCTGCTGATCAAGGCCGATAACGCCGCCAAGACCGCCGGCTGCCTTATCGGCGCCGTCGCCGCGGTGCTTTCGTTTGCGGCCGGTATCCAGGCCGTGCTGGGCGATGTCACGTCGGTCGACACCATCGTGTTCTTCCCGTTTGCCCATTTCCAGCTGCTGCTCAATCAGCTGTCCGGCCTGTTCGTGGCACTCATCTCGGTGCTCGCGTTTGCCGGCTCGATCTACGGTCTCAACTACTTTGATGAGTACCCGGGCAAAAAGGGCCGCGCCGGCTTCTTCTTTAACACCTTCGTGGCGTCCATGATGCTCGTCATCACCGCCGACAATGTGTTTTGGTTCCTGGTCGCCTTTGAGCTCATGTCGCTGACCTCGTACTTCCTGGTCGTGATCGAGGAGAACGAGAACTCCATCCATGGCGGTTGGCTCTACTTTGTGATCGCGCACGTGGGCTTTGTGCTCATCATGGCGAGCTTCCTCACCATGACCAACTTCGCGGGCGGCTCGTTTGCCTTTGCGGATTTCCGCGCTACGCAGTTTAGCCCCGCGGTCGCATCCGTGTGCTTTGTGCTCGCCTTCTTTGGCTTTGGCGCCAAGGCCGGTATCATCCCGCTGCACGGCTGGCTGCCCAAGGCACATCCCGAGGCGCCGTCCAACGTGTCGGCCCTCATGTCCGGCGGCATGATCAAGATCGGTATCTTCGGCATCCTCAAGGTGGGCCTCGACCTGCTCTCCGCCTCGGGCGTTCAGGTCTGGTGGGGCCTTATGGTCATGGTCTTCGGTGCGATCTCGTCGGTCCTCGGCGTGGCCTTCGCCCTGCAGGAGCATGACATCAAGCGCCTGCTGGCCTATCACTCCGTCGAGAACATCGGCATCATTCTGCTCGGCGTCGGCGCCTCCATGGCCGCCATGGCACTCAACTCGGTCGGCATCGCCGTCCTGGCTCTGATGGCCGCCCTCTACCACACGTTTAACCACGCGATGTTTAAGGGCGAGCTGTTCTTGGGCGCCGGTGCGCTGCTGTACTCCACGGGTACGCGCAATATGGAGAAGATGGGCGGTCTGTTCCGTCGTATGCCGGCAACGGCCATCTGCTTTCTCGTTGGCGCGCTTGCCATCTCGGCCATCCCGCCCTTCAACGGCTTTGTGTCCGAGTGGTTTACCTACCAGTCGCTGTTTAACGCCGCCATGCAGGGCGACAAGGCCGTCATGATTGTGGCCGTGTTCGCTGCCGTCGCGCTTGCCATTACCGGCGCTCTGGCTGTCACGTGCTTCGTCAAGGCCTATGGCGTCTCCTTTGCCTCCGCGCCCCGCTCCGAGGCCGCGGCCAAAGCCAAGGAGGTTCCCGCCCCCATGGTGTTTGCGCAGGGCCTGCTCGCGGCCATCTGCGTCGTGCTGGGCATTGGCGCTCCCGTGATCGCGCCCGTGCTGGTCGATGTCGCCGCGTCCGTGCTGCATCCGTACGGTGGCGTGTTTGCCGCCGAGGGCATGGAGCTCATGAACCAGTACTCCGGCGCTGCCACCTCCACGCCCGCGATCGCTATTGCACTCGTGGTGCTCGTCGGCCTTGCCTGTGGTTATCGCAAGCTCAAGACCGTCGGCAAGGTGCAGAAGTCCCAGCCGTGGGCATGTGGCTATGCTCCCAACGAGCATATGCCCGTCGTGGCCACGACCTTTGCCTCCGAGGTGTCCTGGTTTATGCAGCCGCTCTACACGCTGCGCGACCGCTGCACGGCCGTCTGCTGGTCCATCGCACACTTCTTCCAGAAGCTCACCGGTGTGGCCGAGGCTGCGGAGCCCGTACCCGACAAGGTTCTCGTCGATGCCCCGCATAAGGGTGTCGAGAAGCTCGCCGACCTCGCGACTAAGCTCGAGGGCGGCAACTACAGCATCTATATCTGCTATATCGTCGCGGCACTCGTGGTGTTCCTCGTGCTCGCCGTGCAAATGGGTTAAGGAGGGGAGAGCATGAACAACATTGTACTTGCCGTTCTGCAGGGCGTGGTCGTCATGGCCGTCGCACCGTTCTTCTCCGGTCTCGGTCGCGTTATCCGCGCCAAGATGCACAACCGTCGCGGCCCCAGCATCATGCAGGACTACCGCGACCTGGCCAAGCTCTTTGCGCGCCCCGAGTCCCAGAGCGGAGACGCGAGCTTTGCGCTGCGCATTATGCCGCCGCTGTTCTTCGCCGTCGCCTTTATGCTCGCGATGGGTCTGCCGCTCTTTACGGCACAAAGCCCCATCCCGGTCTTTGGTGACGCCATCACCATCATGTACAGCCTGGCGCTCGCCCGCTTCTTCTTCGCCCTCTGCGGTGTGGATTCATCCAACGCCTACGCCGGTATCGGCGGCGTCCGTGAGCTGCTCATGAGCGTGCTCATCGAGCCGTCCATGCTGCTGGCGCTGTTTGCCGCCGCCCTGGTGTGCGGTTCCACCGACATCGCCACCATGGGTCAGCACATCATGACGGGCGCCATCGATGCGCCGGTCGCCGTGATCCTCGCCGGCATCGCCTTTGCGATCGCCTGCTACATGGAACTCGGCAAGCTGCCGTTTGACCAGGCCGAGGCCGAGCAAGAGCTCCAGGAAGGTCCGCTCGCCGAGCTTTCCGGCCCGTCGCTTGCGATGGCCAAGCTCGCCATGTCCATGAAGCAGGTTCTGGTCGTCGCTTGGTTCTGCGCAATCTTCGTCCCCTGGGGCGAGCCCGCGACCGTGGGCGCCGCCGCTGTTCTGGGTGCAGTCATCTTCCTGGTGAAGTGCCTGATCGACTTTGTCGTCTGCGGCGTGATCGAGAACTCCTGCTCGCGTTCGCGCTTTAAGGTGCTCGGCAATCAGACCTGGGCCGTCGTGGGCATCGCCGTTCTGGCGTTTGTCTTCGTGGTCGTCGGCGTGTAGGAGAAGGGAGAAACAATGTCATTTGCAGTCAGTCTGTCCCTTCTCGGCTTGGTCGCTATCGCGGCCCCGATGGTGGCCTCGGTGCTCGTCGCCCTGTTCCCCCGTCCGTACGCCAAGTGGTTCAGCGTTTTGGGTGCCGCCGTCTCGACGGTCTGCACCATCGCCCTCGCCGCGAATTTCGCTGGCGCCGGCATGCCCGACACGCAGGTCCCCCTGGTCTCGTTTGGGCAGACCCTCGTCATGGGATTCACCTTCGATCGCATGAGCACGCTGCTCGCGCCCGCCTTTGTGGGTATCGGCTTGCTTGTCGTGATCTATTCGATTCCCTATATGAGCGAGAATAACCGTGAGCATCCCGACGCACCGCGTCGTCGCTTCTACGCGTACCTCGCGACCTTCATCGGCGCCATGGCCGGCCTTGTGTACAGCTCGACCCTTTTGGGCCAGCTCGTGTTCTTTGAGATCACGGGTGCGTGCTCTTGGGGCCTCATTAGCTACTACATGTCGCCTACGGCCAAGAAGGCCGGCATGAAGGCTCTGATCATCACGCATATCGGTGCACTCGGCCTGTATCTGGGTGCCGCCATCGTGTTTGCCCACACCGGCACCTTCGCCATCACCGCGATTGCCGGCCTCGACGCCAAGCTCAAGGCTATCGTCCTTTTGCTCGTGTTGTTTGCGGCCTGGGCCAAGTCCGCACAGGTCCCCATGTACATGTGGCTGCCTTCGGCCATGGAGGCGCCGACGCCTGTTTCGGCCTACCTGCATGGCGCCTCGATGGTCAAGGTCGGCGTGTGCGTGTTCGCTCGTGCGCTCGTCTCTGCCGGGGAGATTCCCGAGATTGTGGGCTGGGTTGCCATTATCGACGCCATGGTCACCATGCTCTTTGGTTTCCTTATGTACCTGCCGCAAAAGGACATGAAGCGTCTGCTGGCCTTCTCCACGATCGCCCAGCTCTCCTACGTGTTCTTTGGTCTGGGCCTTTCGGTCTTTGGTAGCCAGCTCGCCTTCGATGGCGCCGTGTGCCACATCTTTAACCATGCCTTCGCCAAGACGCTGTTCTTCCTGATCGCCGGTTCGTTCTCCTTTACGCTCGGCACGCGTATGCTGCCCAAGCTTCGCGGCATCGTAAAGAAGTACCCGATCTCGGGAGTGGGCTTTGGTGTCGCGGCACTCGCCATTGCCGGCGTGCCGCCCATGAACACGTTCTTCTCGAAGTTCCAGATCATCGCCGGCGGCTTCTCTGTGGGTGCCGGCAATGTCGCGATCCTGGTGCTTGTGTGCATCATGGTTGCCGAGACCGTCGCCACCTTCGCCTGGTTCCTCAAGTGGATGGGCTATTGCCTGCCCGGCGAGCCGAGCGAAGAGGTCGCTGCGGGAGCCCCGCTTCCCCGCGCGATGGCGTTCGTGTTCATCGTGCTCATCATCATGGTCATCGTCAGCGGCCCGCTTTCGGCCAGCTGGATCGGTTAGGAGGTAGAACGACATGGGTTATTCGATCGTCAACATCCTTGGCGGCCTTCTGATCGTCACGTCCACCATGGTGGTCGTCTCCAAGAACATCAAGCACGCCATCCGCTGGTATGCGGTGCAGTCGCTGG
Organism: uncultured Collinsella sp.; assembly: GCA_937982065.1. Lineage (GTDB taxonomy): Bacteria > Actinomycetota > Coriobacteriia > Coriobacteriales > Coriobacteriaceae > Collinsella. Next base: position 36,866 of record CALJMO010000016.1, on the reverse strand, counting down.
TGCTCGTGGGACTGCTCGCTACGCTCGGTGCCACTACCGGTGCGCAGGAGCTGCTTATGTGGGCCGGATCCGCCTTTATCACCAAGGTCGTCCTGGTTCCTTATATCCTCAACCGCGCATATAAGAAGATGGGCGAGCCGAGCGATGCATCGCTCAAGGCCGGCCTTAAGCCCGCGTGGGCCATTTGCATCATCGCCGTCGAGGTCGCGATCTGCTTTGCCGTCGTGACGCAGATCAGCCTGCCCACGGCCGAGGTCGCAACGCCTGCGCTCGCCATTAGCTTCGCTCACTTCTTTGTGGGCCTTACCTGCATCATCTCGCAGCGCAACATCATGAAGCAGATCTTTGGATACTGCCTTATGGAAAACGGCAGCCACGTGATGCTCGCGCTTTTGGCCCCCACCGCTCCCGAGATCATCGAGATCGGTATCGCCACCGACGCCATCTTTGCCGTCATCATCATGTCCATCGTCGTGCGTCGCATTTGGGACGACTCCCACTCGCTCGATGCGCGCGACCTGTCCGAGCTGAGGGGGTAGTCCATGGAAACGTTGATTCTCGCCCTGCTCGCGACTCCTTTGGTGTTCTCGCTGGTCATGGCGTTTTTGCCCAAGAACACGTCCTATAACGTGTTTGCCGGTCTCAACTTGGTCTCCGTCGCAGCCGTCCTGGTGCTGTCGATTATGACGGCCGGTGACGTCCTTATGAGCGGCGAAACCGCGAGCGCTCTTGGCCTGTGGTTCCACCTCGATTCGCTGGGTGCCATCTTTGTGCTGCTCATCGGCTTTATCGGTTTTCTTACCGGGCTGTTCTCGCTGCCCTATGTAAAGGCCGATATCGAGGAGGGCTCCATGCCCGCCGAGCGCGCCAAGCAGTATTTTGCGCTGTTTAGCCTGTTCGTGTTCACCATGCTGCTCGCGTGCCTGTCCAACAACATGATCCTCACGTGGGCTGCCGTGGAGGCAACCACGCTTTCCACCGTGTTCCTCGTGGGTATCTACAAGAACAAGACGGCCCTCGAGGCTTCTTGGAAGTATGCGATGGTCTGCACCGCCGGCGTGGCCTTTGGCCTGTTCGGTACGCTGCTGATCTACGCCAACGCCGCCGACGTGATTCCCAACGCCCACGAGGCCGCATTCCTGTCGTGCGTGCTGCCGTATGCCGACCAGTTCGACCCGACGCTCATGCGCCTCGCCTTTGCATTTGTCGTGATCGGCTTTGGCACCAAGGCCGGCCTGTTCCCCATGCACACTTGGCTGCCCGATGCCCACTCCCAGGCCCCGAGCCCTGTCTCGGCCCTGCTCTCGGGCGTGCTGCTTAAGTGCGCCATGCTTGTGATCATGCGCTTCTACGGCTTTACTATCCAGGCCGTGGGCGCCGAGTATCCGCAGCTTTTGCTGTTGATCGTCGGCACGCTGTCCATTTTGGTGGCGGCACTTTCGATGCTTCGCCAGGACGACCTCAAGCGCCGCTTTGCGTACTCGTCTGTGGAGAACGTGGGCGTTATCGCCCTGTGCCTGGGTATCGGTGGCCCGCTGGGTATCGCCGCGGCCCTGCTGCACTGCGTGTTCCACGGCTTTACCAAGACGCTTGCCTTCTGCGTGTCCGGCAACATTCAGCACGCCTTTGGCACGCGTAGCCTGGCCAAGATCCAGGGTGTCGTCGAGGTTGCTCCCGCAACCGCCGCGCTCGCCGTCCTGGCGCTGCTCGGTCTTGGTGCCTTCCCGCCCTTTGGCATGTTCATCTCCGAGTTCCTGACGTTTGTCGCCGGTGTTACCGCCGGTCCCATGTGGCTGGTCGTCGTGGTCGCCCTCGGTCTTACCGTGGCCATCTCCGCGCTCACCCGCATCGCACTCAAGTCGGTGTTCGGCCATGCGCCCCAGGGCATGGGCAAGCATGAGGCCCCGGCGCTCATGCTTATCCCCGAAATCATCCTGGCCGTCATGATCTTGTGGTTTGGCATCGCCACCCCGCTGCCCCTCGTGCACGGTGTGGAGACCGCGACCGGCATCGTACTCGAGCAGAGCACCGAGGAACTTCACGCGACGCCGATGTACCGCGCTGTGTTCGGTACCGAGACCGCTCAGAGCGAGGTGGAGTAACGAATGATTGAAACTGAGAACAAGGTGTATGCCCGTCGCTGCGAGAGCCATGTCGAGGCCCTGCGCCGCGCCGTTCCGGGCTGCATCGAGAAGGTCGAGTGGCAGTGCGAGGACCAGCTGACGATTACCGTCAAGCAGGACAAGCTGCCCGAGGCCGTCCACTACCTGTACTACGAGCGCTACGGCTGGATTCCCGTGATTGTCGGCAACGACGAGCGCTCCCTGTGCGGCCGTTACGCCGTGTACTACGTCATCTCCATGGAGGGGGAGGACCCCGGCTGGGTTACCGTGCGTGCCGAGGTCGACCCCGCCAAGATGACGTTCCCGTCCGTGACGCCGTTCGTCCCCGCCTGCGTGTGGGGCGAGCGCGAGCTGCGCGATATGTTCGGCCTGATTCCCGAGGGTCTGCCCGACCGCCGTCGCCTGGTGCTTCCCGACGATTGGCCCAGCGGGCTGTACCCGTTGCGCAAGGATTCGATGGATTACCGTTTCCGCCCCGCCCCCGCGAGCGACATGGAAAACTACGAATTCTTGGCCGACACCAAGGGCAAGGAGACCACGCTCGTCCCCATGGGACCGTTGCACATCACCTCCGACGAGCCCGGCCACTTCCGCCTGTTCGTGGAGGGCGAGACGATCGTCGATGCCGATTACCGCCTGTTCTACGTGCATCGCGGTATGGAGAAGGTCGCCGAGACGCGCCTGAACTATGATGCCGTGACGTTCCTTGCCGACCGTATCTGCGGCATTTGCGGCTGCGCCCACTCGGTGGCCTACGCCGAGGCTGTCGAGCGCGCCCAGGGCATTCACGTCCCGCCGCGCGCGCAGTACATCCGCGCCATCATGCTCGAGGTCGAGCGCCTGCACTCGCACCTGCTCAACATTGGCCTCGCATCGCACTACACCGGCTTCGATTCCGGCTTCCAGCAGTTCTTCCGCGTTCGCGAGAAGTCCATGGACCTGGCCGAGAAACTCTCCGGCCACCGTAAGACCTATGGCCTCAATGTGATCGGTGGCGTGCGTCGCGACATCCTGGCCGAGCAGAAGCTCTCCACGCTCACGACCATCCATCAGCTGCGCTCCGAGGTCCAGGAGCTCGTCGACGTTTTGCTCTCCACGCCCAACTTTATTGAGCGCACGAGCGGCATCGGCATTCTCGATCGTAAGATCGCTCGCGACTTTTCGCCGGTCGGCCCGCTCATGCGTGGCTCTGGCTATGCCCGCGACGTGCGCTTTGACCATCCCTTCGACGGCTACGCCGATCCGGACGTTCAAAAGATGCACGCTGCCACGGCAGACACCTGCGATGCCTTCGGCCGTACCGCCGTCCGCATCCAGGAGGTCTACGATTCGATCGACATGATCGAGACCATGCTCGAGAACTGCCCGTCGGGCCCCATCCTCACCACGGATTGGGAGTACACCCCGCACAAGTACGCCATCGGTGCCACCGAGGCGCCGCGCGGCGAGGACGTGCACTGGGCCATGCTCGGCAACAACCAGAAGTGCTACCGCTGGCGCGCCAAGGCCGCCACGTACAGCAACTGGCCAGTCCTGCGCTACATGTTCCGCGGCAACACCGTGGGCGACGCGGCGCTGATCGTCGGTTCGCTCGACCCGTGCTACTCCTGCACCGACCGCGTGACGGTGACCGATGTCGCCGCCAAGCGCGACCACGTGCTTGACAAGGAGCAGTTCGAGAACGTCTGGCGAGACAAGTCGCCGCTTGCGGGCGAGGGCACCATCGCCGCTCCGCTCGATGAGGAGGCGCTCTAATATGCTGAAGCTTTGGAAGGTTAACGCCAAGGCCGGCGACGCGACGGTCAAGTACCCGTTTGCGCCGTTCCCCACCAACAAGGACATGCGCGGTAAGCCCGAGCACAACGCCGAGCTCTGTATCGCCTGCGGTGCCTGCGGCGTGGCGTGCCCGGCCGATGCCATTCGCATGGACACTGACCTTGCGGCCGATACCATCACTTGGTCGATCGACTACGGTCGCTGCATCTTCTGCGGCCGCTGTGAGGAAGCCTGCCCCATGGAGGCCATCAAACTCACCGAGGAGTTTGAGCTGGCCGTCATGAGCAAGGATGACCTCACCAGCAAGAGCGTCTATACGCTCGAGCACTGCTCGCGCTGCGGCAAGCCGTTCGCCCCACACAAGGAGATCGACTACGCTAAGCGCCTGCTGCAAAAGGCCGGCGGCATGGAGGCCGAGCAGGCCGCCCGTACCGTCGGTATGTGCCAGGAGTGCAAGCGCGAGCTCGACGCCCTGCGCGCCGCCTCGGCCGTAAAGACCGGCAACGCTGCCGGCATGGCTGCCAACGAGACGCTTGCGTCCGGCGAGCCCCAGGGCCCCGGCATGGAGTATCTGGGCGGCCACGGCGTGAACCCGGAGTATATCGACCGCGAGCTCAACCCCGATGCGCCCGAGATTCCCGCCGGTCCGGCGCCGGTCGAGGGCATCATCATGGATTTTGAAACGAAGGAGGAGTAACCATGGCCGAACCCACGCTTTTGCCCGAGCGGCTTCAGTACCGCCCGACCAAGATCGAGCTCGACGAGAGCATCGAGAAGGCCAAGGCGACCCTTCTTAAGAAGATCAAGCGCTCGGTGTACGTCTACCGTGTTGACTGCGGCGGCTGCAACGGCTGCGAGATCGAGATCTTCGGTTCCATCACGCCCGTCTTCGACGTCGAGCGCTTTGGCATCAAGGTCGTGCCCTCGCCCCGTCACGCCGACGTGCTGCTGTACACCGGCGCCGTGACGCGTGCCATGCGCATGCCGGCCCTGCGCGCCTTTGAAGCCGCACCCGATCCCAAGATCGTGGTGTCCTATGGCGCGTGCGGCTGCACCGGCGGCATCTTCTACGACAACTACTGCGTCTGGGGCGGCACGGACAAGATCTTGCCGGTCGACGTCTACATCCCCGGCTGCCCGCCCAGCCCCGCGCAGACCGTCTACGGCTTTGCCATGGCACTTGGCCTGCTGGACCAAAAGCTCCATGCCGAGACCACGGTGGAGGCCGCCGGCGAGCAGGCCGATATCCTGCACCCCGGCGTGCCGTACAAGCTGCGCGTTGCCATCGAGCGCGAGGCTCGCGCCATGAGCGGCTACCGTTACGGTCGCGACTTGGCCAACGAGTTTATGGATACGCTCGAGGGCGCGCCCAAGGGCGATATCCGCGGCGCCATGGCGCTGCTCATCGACAAGCAAGATGATCCTCGCCGCGTTGAGGTGTACTCGGCGTTACAGGATCTGGTGCTGGCCGGAGGTCGCTAAATGGAGCTCACGGACCGCTCTGGTTACTTTGCGGGCCCCGGCATGCTCGGCGGCTCCTTTGGCGATGCCTCGCGCGCAAGCGACGAGGCCGCCGAGGGCGTCGCCGACCCCTGCCTGGGCCATGCGCCCGACCAGGTGGTCTTCTATGAGCTCACGCGTAAATTTGTGGAGACCGAGGAAGACGTTCCCCAGGAGGCCTGCGACGTGCTGTACTACACGCTCGCCGTGGGCCACCACACCGGCGTGCTCGACTGCTTTGAGCCGCGCCTGTCGGTGCCGGTGAACGTGTTCTATTCGCTCGTCGACGCGTTGCCGGAGGGGGAGGCCAAAACCAAGTTCGAGGCCATCCGCTCCTTTGGCGAGTGCCAGCTCGACAAGGCGGCGGTGCCGTCGCTGCTCGAGGCCTGCGATGCTCTGCTCGACGAGCGCGGTTTTCGTGGTTCGGCCAAGGCTGGCATTTCGGTGTTCGATGACGACTTTGGCCTGCATGCCCAGCAGGTCGCTTTCTTAATGAAGTTTCGCGATCTGGTTGAGCGCGTGCGCGATGTGTCGGGCGTGTATCTGACGGGAAGGTTGCAGTAATGGGTCGCGTTGTAGATGGTCGTGTGAACGGCGCCCCGTTTGCGGGTATCGTGCTCACGGCGGGAAGCGTGCTGCGCGCCGACGATGCCGCCGGCCCCGTGCTCTCCAAAAAGATGGAGGACGCACCCATCGCCGGTTGGTACACCATTGACGGTGGTCAGACGCCCGAGGACGACATCATCGAGGTCAAGCGCGAGCGTCCGCCGCGTCTGGTCTTGGTCGATGCCGCCGACATGGCGCTGCCCGTCGGCGCCATCCGCTTGCTCGACAAACGTGATGTGGCCCGCAAGTCGATGTTCACCACGCATTCGCTTCCCTTGTCGATTCTGATCGAAGAGATTGAGCAATCGTGCGATGATATCGTTTTCGTCGGAATTCAGCCGGGCGACACGGAGTTCTACAACCCCATGTCCCCGGAAGTCTTTGACGCCGTCGACGCCGTGTATGACGCCGTGGCCGCCAACGACTTTTCCCACTTTGTCCGCTTGGGGCAGGAGCTATAGGAGCGCTTGTCCCTGCTGATTAGGAAAGAAGTGATTGACATGGCAGATTCCAAGGTGGAGTACCCCGCTCCCGATTGCCTGGCGCCTGCCGCGATCGAGGCCAAGACCGAGGCCGCCGGCGTGACCAAGGCCAACCTGCCGGTCGCAAAGGCCTTTCTGTTGGCAATGTTCGCCGGTGCGTTTATTGCCTTCGGCGGCCTGTTCTTTACCGTGTTCTTGAGCGATAGCACGCTGGGCTGGGGCGCCCAGCGCGTCGTGGGCGGCCTGTGCTTTTGCCTGGGCCTGGTGCTCGTGCTGGTGTGCGGCGCCGAGCTGTTCACCGGTAATTCGCTTATGGTCTGCGCGCTCAAGAGCAAAAAGATCACCCTGGTCCAGATGCTCAAGGCTTGGGTCGTCGTGTGGCTTGGTAACTTTGCTGGTGCCCTGTTCATCGTCTTTTTGGTGTACATGGCTGGCATTTACAAGCTCAACGGCGAGGCGGTCGCCAATTCCATGGTGAGCGTCGCCGCCGGCAAGGTGACGGTCGACTGGGTGACGATCTTCTTCCGCGGCATCCTGTGCAACATCTTTGTGTGCCTGGCCGTGTGGATCGGTACCGCCGGCAAGACCGTGGTCGATAAGGTCGTGGGCATTTTGCTGCCCATCGCCGCCTTTGTGGCCTGCGGTTTTGAGCACTGCGTCGCCAACATGTACTTTTTGCCCATGGGTGCCGTGATGCACGCGTTCGGCTATGGTGCCGACGTCGCCGGCGCCGATGCACTCAACGCTGCGGGCATTGCGTTTAACTTGTCCGCCGCCACGCTGGGCAACATCGTGGGCGGCGCGGTTCTGATCGCGCTCGGCTACTGGTTTATCTACGCTAAGAAGTCCGAGGCGTAAGGTACCGTCTGTTTGACGTTGGGCCTCCCGCGGGGCGTTGCCGTGCGGGAGGCTATTTGGGTCTGGGGCTCGTTGTCGGGCTGTTGGCCTGTTGTGTTTGGCTGATGAAAGGGGTAATCGAGATGGCATCTGCTGTGAAGCGTGACGGTCGCGCCGTGGTGACCACATGCGGGGGATGCTATGCCGATTGCGCCTTTGCGGCACGCGTTGAGGACGGTCGTGTGGTGGCTGAGTTGCCGGTTGTGGGGCATCCGTGCGCGGCGCGTGCCCTGTGCGCCCGCGGGCGCCATCGCCTGGCAATGCCGTTTGACGAGCGCGACCGCATTGTGCACCCCATGCGACGCCGCCGGGATGGCTCGGGGTTCGATGCGATTACCTGGGACGAGGCGTTTGCTCAGATTGCCGAGCGCCTTTTGGGGATTGTTGACGGGCATGGTCCGCGCGCGCTGGGCATGACGCTCGGCGTTCCCTCGTTCGACCGCTACTGGGCGTATCGCTTTATGCATGCGTTGGGCTCGCCCAACGTGTACGGTGCCGATGGCGCCTGCGAGGTAAGCCGACTTACCGGTTGGGAGCACAGCCTGGGCTATAGCCCCGCCTCCGACCTGGCACATACCGACTGCATCATGTACCTGGGGCGTTCCATCGTCGATTCATCGACGATGGGGGCCGTCGATGCGCTCAACGATGCGCGCCGGCGCGGGGCGAAGATTATCGTGGTCGACCCCCGGCGCAGCGGCTCCGCCGCGCTTGCCGACCGCTGGCTGCGCGTGCGCCCGGGCTGCGATTTGGCACTACTGCTGGGCATCGCCCACGTGCTGATTGCCGAGGACTTGTACGACCACGAGTTCGTTGCCCGCTATACCACGGGTTTTGACGAGCTGGCGCAGGCGGCCCGTCCTTGGACGCCCGAGTGGGCCGAGTCGATGTGCGACGTGCCGGCCGCAGAGATTGTCGCCACGGCGCGCGATCTCGCTGCCGCCGCGCCTGCCGCTGTGGTGGATGCGGGCTTTCATGGTGGCATCGGTATCGCGTATGCCAATAGCACCCAGACCGCGCGCGCTATCTGCTTGGTCGATGTGCTGCTGGGCTGCATCGGGCATGCGGGCGGCGCGCTCAATCCGCCCACGCCGCTTGTGTTGGGCGACCTCGATCCCACGCGCTTTGCGACGCCGCCGGTGCCGCGTGGGCCCAAGCTGGGGTCCGAGCGCTATCCGCTCGTCGATCCCGAGCGCGGCCTGTGCACGACCATCGGTCAGTCGATTCTTGCCGGCGATTTGCGTGGGCTCATCGTCTATGCCAGTAACCCTGGTGCGGGCTATGGCAATGCACAGGCTTGGTTGAGTATTTTGCAGCGGCTCGACTTGCTTGTGACGATTGATATTCGCTGGTCCGAGACGGCACGTGCTTCTGACTTCGTGCTGCCCGACGTGACGTATCTGGAGGCCGACCGCGGCGTGGGAACGGTGGCGGGCGTCAACGATGCGCGCGTGTTCTACCGCAACGCCGTGCTGCCCGTGCAGCATGACGACACACGTCCCGGTCGGGAGATTTTTGCCGGTCTGGCGCAGGCGTGTGGCGCGGGCGAGTACTTCCAGTTTACGTCCGACGATCTAGCGGCTGCCCAGGTGGCGTCGTTTGGGATCAATCTGGACGAGCTCAAGGAGCGCGGCTGGGCCGACACGGGTGTTGCGTTGCCGTCGCGTACAGGCGAGCCGGTGATTCCCTTGGATGGCGGCAAAATTGCGCTGGCAAGCGACGTGTGGGAACGAGCCGGTCTGGGACGCGTGCCAGGCTGGATTGCGCCGATGGTGGAGCCCGGCCCGGGGATGTTTCGCCTCATTAGCGGCAACCGTCCCTTTGAGTCGCATACTTCGCGCAGGCTCGCGGCCCAAGGTGCCGCTGAGGCTGGATCGGACCTGGATGCCGTGCAGATGAATGCCGATGCCGCTGCGCACATGGGCATCGCCGATGGCGAGGTCGTCGAACTTGTGAGCGATTTGGGCCGCGACCGCGTGCGCGTGGAGACGACGCCGTATCTGCATCCGGCGTGCATCTTCACCTCGGCCGCCCCCGGCGGGCGTTCGTTTGGCGCCGATGCCGGTGGCGCTCAAGCCTTGGGCGTGGGCCCACTCGACCATACGCCGCTGCGCTGGGACCCGTTGACGGGTGCCGCGCTCACCCAGGAAAACGCCGTTCGCGTGGAAAAGATCGCGGCGCGCGAGGATAATAACGAGTAATTGACTCAGCTGATGCATTAGACTGATCCACGTTTCTTTTGAAAGGCCGTACATGAGCGATAGCCAGAACATGTCCGATGAGGTACGCGCCCGCCTGCGCGCCATTCCTTCCGTCAACGAGCTGCTTGCCGAGTGGCCGGTCGTGAAGGCGGCGGGGGAGACCTGCGACGCGGTGGTGCATGCCGCCGTGACGGCCGAGCTCGACGAGGAGCGCGCAGCCATTCGCGCCGGTGCTGCCCCGCGCTCTAAGCGCGACCTTGCCTCGGCCATCGAGTGGCGTGCGCACCGCTCCGCGTTGCCGAGCCTGCGCCCTGCCGTCAACGCCACGGGTGTGGTCATCCATACCAACTTGGGCCGCGCCCCGCTCGCGGAGTCGGCGGCAAAGGCCGTGGCCGAGGTCGCGCGCGGCTACAGCACGCTCGAGTACAGCGTCGACACCTGCTCGCGAGGGTCGCGCAAGGAGCATGCCGCGCAGCTCATCCGCTCACTCACCGGTGCCGAGGACGCGCTCGTGGTCAACAACAACGCCGCCGCGGTGCTGCTGGTGCTGGCGACCCATGCCGCGGGCAAAGAGGTTATCGTCAGCCGCGGCGAGCTTGTCGAGATCGGCGGCAGCTTCCGCATCCCCGATGTCATGGCGGCTTCGGGCGCCAAACTCGTCGAGGTCGGCGCCACCAACCGCACGCACCTGGCTGATTATGAGCAAGCCATCACGCCCGATACGGCGATGATCCTCAAGGTCCATCCTTCCAACTATCGCATCGAGGGCTTTCACGAGGAAGTGGGCTCTCGGGAGCTTGCCGCCCTGGCCCACAAGCATGGTCTGCTGTTCTACGAGGACCAGGGTTCGGGCGCGCTGTTGCCCGACGACATCTTGGTGCGCGGCGGCGAAGAAACCACGCCGGCTTCGGTTTCGGCAGGGCTCGATCTGGTGTCGTGCTCGGGCGATAAGCTGCTCGGTGCCGCACAGGCGGGCATTATCATGGGCCGTCGCGATCTGGTCCAGGCCTGCGGGTCGCATCCGCTTATGCGTGCCCTACGCCCGGGCAAGCTCGCACTGGCGGCGCTCGAGGCTACACTGCGCATCTACATGGACGGTGCCGACGTGGCCCATCGTGATATTCCGGTGCTCAGTATGCTTACGATGCCACAGGCCCATTTGGAACGACGTGCCCGCAAGCTGCGCGAGCTGATTGTGGCGGGTCTCGATAAGGCTGGCTGCCCGTGTGCCGTGCAGGTGGAAATCGTCGAGGAATCGTCGACCCCCGGTGGCGGCTCGCTGCCTACCGTGGAGCTGCCCACGATGTGCGTTGCCGTGCGTCTTGTTGACGAGCGCCTGACGGTCGACGCGCTCAAGCGCTCGCTTGTCCAGGACTTCGACACGCCGGTCGTCACGCGAACCTCGCACGATCGCATTTTGTTTGACGTCCGTACGCTTGTGGGCGACCGCGATATCGAGACGGCGGCGTCGACGCTCGTCGCGTGCGTTAAGAAGGCGGTTGCTCGATGAGTGAGGTTCAAACGCTGGTGGAGTGCCCCGTTATCGTTGGCACGGCGGGTCACGTTGACCACGGTAAGTCCGCACTGATCGAGGCGCTGACCGGCAAGAATCCCGACCGTCTGGAGGTTGAGCGTCGCCGGGGCATGACGGTGGAGCTGGGCTTTGGCGAACTGGCACTGCCGAGCGGCAAGATCGTTGGCCTTGTCGACGTGCCGGGCCACGCGCATTACCTGCGCGCTATGGTGCAGGGTGCGACAGGCATCGACGTTGCCGTGCTGGTGGTCTCTGCCGTTGAGGGCGTAATGCCGCAGACCCGCGAGCACGTGCATGTGCTGGAGCTGTTGGGCGTTACGCATATGGTGGTCGCGCTGACGATGTGCGACCTGGCCGACGCCGAGATGACCGAGCTTGCCGAGCTCGATGTCGATGACTTTTTGTCGGGCACCGTGTTTGCGGGCGCGCCGATCGTGCCCGTGTCGTCCAAGACGGGCGAGGGGATCGACGGGCTGCTTGCGGTGCTCGACGAGCAGGTGGGTGTTTGCTGGGGTGCCTGTCGCGACCGTGCCGAGCGGAGCGATGCCGCGCCTCGTCTGCCGATTGACCGCTGCTTTACGATCAAGGGCGTCGGCACTGTCGTGACGGGAACGCTGCATGATGCGCCGGTTGCGGTGGGCGACGAGCTGATGGCTTTGCCGTCGCGTACGGTCTGTCGCGTGCGCGGGATTCAGGTGCATGGCGATACGCCGCGCGCGCTGCCTGGACAGCGTGTGGCGCTCAACCTAGTTGGTGACGGTGTCGCGGCGCTTGACCGTGGCGAGATGCTGGGCGTGGCGGACCGCTTTGGCCAGACGTTGCGCTTTATGATGACGTTCACCTACCTGGGCCGCGAGGGCACCAAGCCGCGCGTGCTCGAGTCGGGCGCGCGTGTGCATGTGATGGCCGGCACGGCCGAGGTCGTCGGCCGCATCATGCTTTTGGAGGGCGAGGCCCCCATGGCGGTGGGCGAGACCCGTACCGTGCAGGTGCGCCTGGAGGAGCCGCTGCCGCTGTGTGCCGGAGACCATGCCGTGGTGCTGTCGTATTCGCCCGTTATGCTCATCGGCGGCGGGCGCGTGCTGCTTTCGCGCTGCCGTCGCTCGCGCGAGCTTTCTGCCGGCGAGCGCGCACTGTTTGCGGCGCTTGAGTCCGGCGATATCGCGGGCGGTGTGGGTGCTTGGCTGGCGCTGCAGATGCTGCCGGTTACGGCGGTTGATGTTGCCGAGGCTTTGGATCTTGGCGTCGGCGAGGTCGATGCCGCACTGCGCGGGTTGGTGTCGCAGGGCTCCGTTCGCAAGCTTGCCGTGGGTGATGCGGCCCTCTTTGCGGACGCCGTGGTGCTCGACGCCGCGATGGATGCTCTGGCGGCGACCCTGTCAGCCGTGCATGCGGCGTCTCCCAAGGAGACGGGCTTTACGCCCGGCGCCGTTGCCCATGCTGCGTGGCCTTCCGCTGATGAAGGCGTTGCCGCGGCTCTGATTGCCGAGGGCTGCTCGCGCGGCGTGTGTGCCTCCGAGGGCGCCGAGGTGTTCGACCCGCACTCCGCTGCCGCCGCGGCGCGTGTGGTGCGCGAGGCCTGCGAACGTATCGTTGCCTTGCTGGACGAAGCCGGCCTCGATGCACCGACATTGCCCGAGGTGGGCGAGCAGTTGCAGCTCGGCCGCGACACTATGACGCGCGCCCTGCGCGAGCTTTCGCTCAATCGCTCTATCGTTAAGGTCGAGCGCGACGTTGCCCTGTCCGCTGCCGCCGAGGCCCATGCACGTGAACTCGTCGCCGCCGCCATTGAGGCAGCCGGCGGCGCTGCCACCACGAGCGTGCTGCGCGAGGCCCTGGGCGTGTCGCGCAAACGCGCCATCAGCATCTTGGAGCACCTGGATGCCGTGCGCTTTACGGTGCTCGACAAGGATGCCGGCGGCCTGAGGTCCCTGCGCTAGATTGGCTGCTCGGTTTGGTAAAATACCGCCGCACTTGGGAACGGATGGGCTCCGGTGGGCTCCGCGGTCCTCAAAACCGTTGCGAGGCGTGCAAAACGTCTTGGATGTGTTCGATTCACATACGTTCCCGCCATACGCTACCAGCGCTTTTGTGCTCGCGGTCTTGCTGCGTGCCGCAAAGGCGCTGATTTGTTTTTGCATGGGTTTGCCGTGCCGCCCGCTTTATCGGCGACGGTATTTAGCTTCGTGCACCGGGTTTCGAGCATGCCGATGGGGGTGTTTTGCCGTATGACTACCGTAAGACGTGCCGATCTTTCTTGTGTCGTCCAAGCGGGCGGGCTGTCGTCGCGCATGGGTTGCGACAAGGCGCGCATGGCGTTTTGTGGCGAGCCCTTGATCGAGCGCGTGCTGGGTCGGCTGGCGCCAGTTGCCGGCGAGTTAGTCGTGACGACTTCGCGTCCCAGCGAGCTTGCCTACCTTGAGGAGTGCGCGTTTGGCGGCTTGGTGCCGCGTGTGGTGGCGGACCTTGAGGGGTCGGCGGGCGCCATGCGCGGCATCGCGAGTTCGCTGACTGCGGCCCGGCTGCCGCTCGTGGCGATCGTCGCCTGTGATATGCCGTTTGTCTCGCCGGAACTCATCGGCGCGCTTGCCAATCGTGTTGAGGCCGAGGCGCTCGACGTGTGCGTGCCGCGCGAGGAGCGGGGGATTGAGCCGCTTTGCGCCGTCTGGCGCCGTGATGCGTGTGCTCCGGTTGCCCAAGAGCTGCTCTCCTGCGACCGACAGCGCATTCGCTGCCTGATCAGTCGCGTTCAGGCCGGTTATATGGATGAGCCGCAGATTGTTAAGGCCGCGGGCTCGACGCTCTGCTTCGAAAACGTCAATACGCCCGAGGAGTTTGCGGCGGCCGAGTTGCTCGCCTAGACGATTGGAGTTGCCATGTCTCACGATATTTGCCCCGACACGGGAGAGCCTTGCACTTGCGATGGTTCCGAGCCCTGTACCTGCGGCTGCGGTGGCTGTGGTCATACTGCGGAAGAGGAAGCGGCCGCCGCGGCGTATCGTGATGCACACCGCGAAGGTCCGTCCGGTGATGCCCTCGACCACGAACGCAAGATTATCGTTTCGTTTGACAGCACCTTCGATGTGATGGAATGCGAGCAGCTGTGCCTGGATGCCGGTGTGCCCGGGCGCATCATGCCGCTGCCCGGCTCCATTACTGCAGGTTGCGGCCTGTGCTGGGCCATGCCGTTCTCGGGCGATGCCCTCGCCGCCTTCCGCGCCGCCACCGAGGGCCGCGTAACCCCCGCCGACTACCACCAACTCGTCCTCTAACCACCAAACCCCCACAAAGGTGCCTGTCCCCAATGTGGTGGTTTGGAACACGTGGACGAAACAGGTTTGAAACACGGGTTTTGCGCGTCAGACACTCGAAAACGCTTCTACCTGCATCGTAATCAAAACGAAACATCTGCTCGTCGGCTTATGCGAAACTTTGCTGCAACAGTGCGATATTATCCATATTCGATAAAGCTCGCGGCGCATGGGGTGCCGCGATCAACATTTTTCGTTTCCCATCATTGGAGGAAGCATGAGCTACACGCAGAAAGTTCTCGAAGAGCTCAAGGCCCGCTATCCCGAGCAGCCTGAGTTCATCCAGGCCGCGACCGAGATCCTCGGCACCATCCAGCCGGCGCTCGACGCCCACCCCGAGTACGAGGAGGCCGCCCTGCTGGAGCGCCTCGTCGAGCCCGAGCGCATCGTTATGTTCCGTGTCCCCTGGGTCGACGACCAGGGCAAGGTCCAGGTCAACCGCGGCTACCGCGTCGAGTTCAACTCTGCCATTGGACCCTACAAGGGCGGCCTGCGCTTTAACCCGACGGTCACCCTGGGCATGCTCAAGTTCCTGGGCCTGGAGCAGATCCTCAAGAACAGCCTGACCACCCTTCCCATGGGCGGCGGCAAGGGCGGCTCCGACTTTGACCCCAAGGGCAAGTCCAACAACGAGATCATGCACTTCTGCCAGTCTTTCATGACCGAGCTCTATCGCCACATCGGCCCCAACACCGACGTTCCCGCCGGCGATCTGGGCGTTGGCGGCCGCGAGGTTGCCTACCTGTTCGGTCAGTACAAGCGCCTGACCAACGAGTGGACCGGCGTCCTCACCGGCAAGGGCCTCTCCTTTGGCGGTTCGCTCGCCCGTACCGAGGCTACCGGCTACGGCCTGGTCTACTTTGTGGACGAGTACCTCAAGAGCCGCGGCGACTCCTTCGAGGGCAAGAACGTCGTCGTTCACGGCTCCGGTAACGTCGCTATCTACGCGGTCCAGAAGGTCGCCCAGCTCGGCGGCAAGGTGCTCGCCTGCTCCGATACTCACGGCTGGGTCGAGGATCCCGACGGCATTGACTACACCGTGCTCGAGTATGTCTACAACAAGAAGCGTTCCGGCCACGACAAGGGCGTTACGCTCGCCATGTACGTTGACGAGAAGCCCAATGCCACGTGGCACGAGGGCGACGGCCGCGGCGTGTGGCAGCTGCCCTGCGACATCGCGCTGCCCTGCGCTCGCGAGAACACGCTGCTGCTCGAGGACGCCCAGGCGCTCGTCGCCAACGGCTGCAAGGTGGTCGGCGAGGGCGCGAACATGCCCACGACCATCGAGGCTACGACCTACTTCCAGGAGAACGGCGTCGCCTTTATGCCCGGTAAGGCTGCCAACGCTGGCGGCGTGCTCGTGTCCGGCCTGGAGATGAGCCAGAACGCCGAGCACCTGTCTTGGACCTTCGAGGAGGTCGACGGCAAGCTCGAGCAGCTCATGCGCGGCATGTTCCACAACGTGGACGACACCGCCAAGGAGTACGGCGAGGAGGGCAACTTTGTCATGGGCGCCAATATCGCCGGCTTCCTGAAGGTCGCCGACGCCATGCTCGCCCAGGGCGTCTGCTAAATCTTCGCTCGATATAGCATGTGATGAGGCTCCCAGCCATTCCGGCTGGGAGCCTTTTCTATCCCGGAGGACTCCTCATAACTTGCGGTGATATACGGACTGTTTTGCGTTCCAGAACGACTAATCAGTCCGTATATCACCGCAAGTTATGGATGGGTGGGTGGATTTTGTCCTAAAACGGTGTGCGGCCCCTCGTTTGGTACACTTAAACGTACTGGACAAGTGAAGAGATGGGGGAGAACGTGCTCAAGTTCGGTACCTACGTCCGTGTTGGAAACGCGGCCGAAGCCTATGAGCTCTTACAGAAGAACCGCAACAACAAGATTGTGAGCGGTGGCATTTGGATGCGCCTGGGTTCGCGTCGCGTGGCGACGGCGATTGACCTTTCGGCCTGCGGACTCGATCAGATTGAGGAGACCGAGACCGAGTTTCGCATCGGTGCCATGTGTACCCTGCGCCAGCTCGAGCGCCATGCCGGGCTCAACGCGCTTGTCAACCATGTCTTTGAGTTCGCCGTCCACGATATCGTGGGCGTGCAGCTGCGCAACACCGCCACGGTGGGCGGCAGCATTTACGGTCGCTTTGGTTTTTCGGACGTGCTCTCGGCATTTTTGGCGCTCGATTCGTATGTTGAGCTGACGGGTGCCGGCCGCGTGCCGCTCGCCGAGTTCGTGGACATGGGCTATGTGCGCGACGTGATCGAGCACGTCGTGGTCGTTAAGCACGATTACCGTGCGAGCTATGAAGCCGTGCGCAAGGCCGCGACTGACTTCCCCTCCTTAAACGTCACCGCCGCCTGGTGGGACAACAGCTGGCATGTCACCGTGGGCGCCCGCCCGCTGCGCGCGACCCTGCTGCAGGGCGAGGCATGTGGCCTGGTGAACGAGCAGCCTTCAGAGGACGAGCTGCGCGCCCTGGCCGCGTCCGTACGCGCGCTGAGCTATGGCACCAACCTGTGGGGCTCGGCCGACTACCGCCGCCGTATCTCGGCCCCGCTGGCGATTCAGGCCGTGCGTCGCGCCGCCGGCATCGAGCTTTCGGCCGCGCTTGCGCACGAGCTCGAGGGCGTGCAGATTCCTAAGTTTGCCACGGATGAGTATTCCTGCCGCCGCGTGCCCGGCGTCGATTCTAGCGAGGTGCGCTAATGGCTGCCAAACTCATCGATCTTTCCTTTACGCTCAACGGCCGCAAGGTCAAGGTTCAGATTGCCCCCGACACCATGCTCTTTGCGCTGCTGCGCGAGCAGGGCTGCGCGTCGGTGCGCTGTGCCTGCGAGACCACCAACTGCGGTCTGTGCACGGTGTGGCTCGATGGCGACCCGGTTCTGAGCTGCTCGGTTCCCGCCGCGCGCGTCGAGGGCCGCTCCATCACCACGCTCGAGGGCCTCAAGGCCGAGTCCGAGGCGCTTGCCCGTGCGATGGCTGCCGAAGGCGCCGAGCAGTGCGGTTTTTGTGCCCCCGGCCTTATCATGAACGTGCTGGCGCTTGCCCGCGCCGCCAAGGAGGACCCGAGCCTCGTCGCCACGCGTGAGGAGCTCTCACGTCAGCTTGCCGGTAACCTTTGCCGCTGCAGCGGCTACGAGAGCCAGCTGCGCGCTATCGTGCGCTTCCTCAACGAGTCCGGCGTGCAGGTTGGCTTTGAGATGCCCGAGCTGCCCGTCAACGACACGAGCTCTGACGGCGTCTCCTACAAGCAGATCACCCACAAGCAGCCCAAGAAGGACTCGAAGGCCCTGCTCGAGGGTCGTCCGGTCTACACCGGCGATATGGTGCCCGCCGGCGCCCTGATCGTCAAGCTCAAGCGCAGCCCCTATGCCCGCGCCAAGATCCGCTCCATCGACACGTCTCGCGCCCTTAAGGTGCCGGGCGTCGTGGGCGTCTACACCTACGAGGACGTGCCCAAGCGCCGCTTTACCATCGCCGGCCAGAGCTATCCGCAGCCGAGTCCCTACGACCGCCTGATTCTCGAGAACCTCGTCCGTTACCAAAACGAGGAAGTGGCGATCGTCGCCGCCGAGACCGAGGAGGCTGCCGACAAGGCGCTCAAACTCATTAAGGTCGACTATGAGGTGCTCGAGCCGCTGCTCGACTTTACCCAGGCACTCGATAACGACATCGTTGTCCACCCCGAGGGCGACGTGACCTTTATGTTCCCGCAGGGCGGCGACGTTGCTCGTAACCTGGTGTGCAGCGGTACCAGCGATTTTGGCGACTTGGACGAGGCCTTCGCCCAGAGCGACATCGTCTTTGAGCGCACCTACACCAGCCAGGCCACGCAGACTGCGCCCATGGAGACCTTCCGCGCCTTCGCGACGACCGACGCGTTCGGGCGCATCTCGGTGACCACCTCGACGCAGGTGCCCTTCCACGTGCGTCGCATGGTCGCGCAGTCGCTCGACATTCCGCAGTCGCAGGTGCAGGTCATTAAGCCGCGCATCGGCGGCGGCTTTGGCTCCAAGCAGACGGGCTGCTGCGAGATCTTCGTGGCGTTCGTGACCCAGCAGACTGGCCGTCCGAGCTACTGCTGCTACACCCGCGAGGAGACCATCACCGCGGGCAATTCGCGCCACCAGATGCAGATGACCGTTAAGCTGGGCGCCATGAACGACGGCACCATCACGGCCATCGATCTGCATACGTTGTCCAACGCCGGTGCGTATGGCGAGCACGCTACCACGACGATCGGCCTGTCGGGCCACAAGAGCCTGCCCATCTACAACCACGTAAAGGCGAGCCGCTTTAGCTGGGACGCCGTCTACACCAACACCAACCGCGGCGGCGCGTATCGCGGCTACGGTGCCACCCAAGGCCAGTTTGCCGTGGAGAGCGCCGTCAACGAGCTCGCCGACATGCTGCACATGGACCCCGCCGACCTGCGCCTTAAGAACATTGTGCGCGAGGGCGAGACCATGCCGCAGTACTACAACGAGAAGCTCAACGCCTGTGCGCTCGACCGCTGCCTGCTGCGCGCGATGGACATGATCGGTTGGCGCGACAAGCCGCTAGCCGTGGACCTGGGCGACCGCGTGCGCGCCCTGGGCTGCGCGCTCACCATGCAGGGCTCAGGCATTTCCAACGTGGACATCGCCGGCATCGACATGCGCCTGGAAGAGGACGGCTTCATTACCATCGGCACCGGAGCCACCGATAACGGCATGGGCGTCGACACGATCCTGGCGCAGATTGCCGCCGAGGAACTGGGCGTGGAGAGTTCGATGATCGTGGTGCGCGGCGTGGACACTGATGTGTCGCCGTTCGACGCCGGCTCGTACGCGAGCTCGGGTACGTACGTGACGGGCCTTGCCGCCAAGAACGCCGCGACCGAGCTGCGTGAGAAGATTTGCTCCAAAGCCGCCCAGATGTGGGACGTGGACGCCGCCGATGTGGTCTTCGATGGTCAGTACGTGCGTCTGTCCGACGAGCGTGCCGCGCGCGAGCAGAACCGCTACCTCACGCTGCGCGACTTTGCCAACCTGTGCGTCAAGAACATCGCGGGCGGCGACGCGCTGACCTCGCATGCCTCTGCCTGCCTGCCCGTTTCGCCCCCGCCGTTTATGGCCGGCATTGCCGAGGTCGAGGTCGACAAGGCCACCGGCAAGGTGACTGTTGTGGACTACGCGGCGGCTGTGGACTGCGGCACCGTGATCAACGAGGCGCTTGCGCGCGTCCAGGCCGAGGGCGGCATTGCCCAGGGTATCGGCCACGCGCTCTACGAGATTGTCGAGCACGATGACCGCGGCCGTCTGCGCACCGGCAACTTTATGAGCTACAAGCTACCCACGCGCCTGGATATCGGCAGCATACGCGTGGCCTTTGAGCCGAGCTACGAGCCGACGGGTCCGTTTGGTGCCAAGTCGATCGGCGAGGTCGTCATCAACACGCCGCTCGCCGCCGTGGCCTCGGCCGTGGCACACGCCACCGGCCACCAGGTGCGCTCACTGCCGATCACGCCCGAGAAGGCCCTGCTGGGGGAGTAGCGGGTCTGCGAACAAGTCGTAATTTGCGGGGCGGGGCAACTCGCCCCGCCTTTTGCACTCGTGGTGAGGTCGTGAGCCTGTAAAAGGTGTGCGTGCGCTTGCCGCTCGTATCTGCTATCATTCCTAGTCTGTGCGCTCATGCGGGCGTGGCGGAATTGGTAGACGCGCCAGATTTAGGTTCTGGTGGGATTCCCGTGAAGGTTCGAGTCCTTTCGCCCGCACCAACGCACCCGCGTCGGCTTATGCCCTCGCGACGCTTGTTGCATAAAGGTACCAGCACCTCAGATAAGCTGGGCAGTATGAGGAGGAACGTGTTGAACATCACCGCTTCTGACGTCAAGGACGCCAAGCTCACCGCTACGGTCACCATCCCGGCCGCCGACGTCGACGCCGCGATCAAGAAGGCCTACAAGGACACCGCCAAGAAGTACCGCTTCCCGGGTTTCCGCGCCGGTAAGGCCCCCCGTCCGGTCATCGACTCTGCTCTTGGCGCCGAGGCTACCCTCGCCCAGGCCACCAATGACCTGATCGCCGCCAACGAGCCCGCCGTCCTCAACGAGCTGGACATCGTCCCCACCAAGAACGGTGACTACAAGGACCTCGACCTCGCCAAGGATCACGAGGACTACACCTACACCGTCGAGTTCTCCCTGCGTCCTGCCGCTGAGCTCTCCTCCTTCGACGCTGTCGAGATCGAGATGCCCCCTGCGGAGGTCACCGAGTCCGAGATCAACAACCAGGTCGAGATGCTCCTCAACTACCGTGCCACTTTCGAGGACGTCGAGGGTCGCGCCGTCGAGGCCGAGGACTACGTCACCGTCGACCTCAAGGCCGTCGAGAACGCCGACAACTTTGCCGCCGAGGGCCGCATGCTCATCGCCGGTAGCGACAGCAACCCCAAGGAGTTCAACGAGGCCCTGATCGGCGCCAACGTTGACGACGTCAAGACCGTCACCTGGACCGACGAGGTCGAGGAGGGCGAGGAGGCCGAGACCCACACCGTCGAGGTCACCGTCAAGGGCATCAAGGTTCGCAACACCCCCGAGCTCACCGACGAGCTCGTCAAGTCCGACTTTGGCTTTGACAGCATCGACGCCATGCGCGACGCCATCAAGATCGAGATCGAGCAGGACAAGGCTTCCCGCCTCCCGGCCGAGAAGGAGAACCGTTGCGTCTCCGCTCTCGCCGAGCGTCTGCAGCTCGACGAGATGGACGCCGACTACGAGCAGTCCGTCTTTGAGGAGCTTGGCCAGAACTTCCTGTCCAACCTCGCTGCCCGCGGCATGACGCTGGACACCTGGCTGCCCGCTTCCGGCCTGACCATGGAGCAGTTCATCGGCGACCTGCACAAGCAGGCCAACGACGTTGCCCGTGAGTCCCTGGCTCTCGACGCCCTCGCTCGTGAGCTCAAGATTGAGGTCACCGAGGATGATATTAACGCCGAGTTCGAGAAGGCCGGCGTCAAGGACGTCGAGGCTTCAAAGGCCGAGTTCATCGCCGATGGCCGCATGCCTGCCGTCCGCGAGTCCATCCGTCGCTCCAAGGCCGTCGACCACCTGGTCGAGAACGCCAAGGTGACCGAGGTCGACGAGACCGCCAAGGACGCCGAATAATTCTCGCCACCTTGCCCGCGAGCGCATGCGTGCGCCCGTGATGGGGTAAAGTTATACACCGGTTATCCGGTAGCTTCGTACGGTGCCAGCCAATGCATAGCATGCGGGCACCGTACGTTTATCTAGA
The DNA here is from genome assembly GCA_937982065.1 of uncultured Collinsella sp. Taxonomy (GTDB): domain Bacteria; phylum Actinomycetota; class Coriobacteriia; order Coriobacteriales; family Coriobacteriaceae; genus Collinsella. The sequence continues at coordinate 15,147 of CALJMO010000016.1, read as the reverse complement.
ACCAATTTGGTCCGCAAGAGAGAAATGGAGATGCGTATGATCGCTAAGTTCGATTCCGCCCTCGTGCCATACGTTATCGAGCAGACGCCGCGCGGCGAGCGCAGCTACGATATCTATTCGCGCCTGCTCAACGACCGCATCATCTTCTTGGGCGAGGAGATCAACTCCGTCAGTGCCAACCTGGTCGTTGCCCAGCTGCTGCATCTTGAGAGCCAGGATGCCGAGAAGGATATCTCGCTCTACATCAATTCGCCCGGCGGCGAGGTCTACTCCGGCCTGGCGATTCTGGACACCATGAACTTCATCAAGCCGCAGGTTTCTACCATCTGTGTGGGCATGGCCGCGTCTATGGCCGCCGTGCTGCTTTCGGCCGGCGCCAAGGGCAAGCGCTTCTGCCTGCCGCACTCCAAGGTTATGATTCACCAGCCCAGCGGCGGTGCCCAGGGCCAGCAGACCGAGATCGAGATCGTGGCCGAGGAGATCAAGAAGACCCGCCGCGAGCTCAACCAGATCCTGTCCGACGCCTCTGGCCAGCCCATCGAGAAGGTCCAGGCCGACACCGAGCGCGACAACTACCTGACCGCTGCCGAGGCCCTCGACTACGGCCTGATCGACCGTATCGTCACCTCGCGCGACCTTGCCGCGAAGGACGCCTAGGATGGCCGGTAACATGCAGGACAACTTTGACGAGAACGGCAACCCCATCCGCTGCTCCTTCTGCGGAAAAGAGCAGGGGCAGGTTCGCCGCCTTGTAAAGGGTCCGACCAACATCTTTATCTGCGACGAGTGCGTCGCCGCCTGCTCCGAGATCTTGGAGGAGTCGCTGGCTTCGGACTTTATGGACGCTGCCCGCAACGGCAAGCTGCCGGGCTTTCTCAACGATCACGGGCAGGCTGCATCTCAGCCCGCCGTGGACCCCGAGGCCGAGGGCTTTGAGCTCGAGGACGACGCCCGTCAGGTCATTACGCATGTGCCGACGCCGCACGAGATTTATGACGAGCTTTCGGCCTATGTCATGGGCCAGGAGGACGCCAAGCGCGCCATGTCGGTTGCCGTGTACAACCATTACCGCCGCGTGATCGAGGGCGGTGCTGCGCTTTCGGCCTTTGACGACGGTTTGGACTCGCAGCTCGACGATGATATGGATGAGGTGGAGCTCGCCAAGTCCAACATTCTGCTGCTCGGCCCCACCGGTACCGGTAAGACGCTTCTGGCGCAGACGCTCGCGCGCATCCTCGAGGTGCCGTTTGCCATCGCCGACGCCACCGCGCTCACCGAGGCCGGTTACGTGGGCGAGGACGTGGAGAACATCCTGCTCAAGCTCATCAATGCCGCCGATGGCGATATTGAGCGCGCGCAGGTTGGCATTATCTACGTGGACGAGATCGACAAGATCGCCCGCAAGGCCGAGAACCTCTCCATCACCCGCGATGTTTCGGGCGAGGGCGTTCAGCAGGCGCTGCTTAAGATTCTTGAGGGCACGGTGGCAAGCGTTCCGCCCACCGGCGGCCGCAAGCATCCCCAGCAGGAGCTGCTGCAGATCGACACGACCAACATCCTGTTTATCTGCGGTGGTGCCTTTGTGGGTCTGGACAAGATCATCGCCGATCGCGTGGGCAACAAGGGCGTGGGCTTTAACTCCGAGATCGCCGGCCCTACCTCGGTCGACGAGAACGACCTGCTGCGCCAGGTGCTCCCGCAGGACCTCAACGCCTTTGGCATGATTCCCGAGTTTGTGGGACGTACGCCCGTCGTCACCCAGACGCAGGCGCTCGACGAGGACGACCTGGTGTCGATCCTGACCGAGCCCAAGAACGCCGTGGTGCGTCAGTACCGCAAGATGTTCCAGCTCGAGGACGTTGAGCTTGAGTTTGAGGATGCCGCCCTGCACGAGATCGCCCGCATGGCGCTTGCCCGCAAGACCGGCGCCCGCGGCCTGCGCTCCATCTGCGAGGACGTGCTGCAGCAGACGATGTTCGACCTCCCCAGCGAGGAGGGTGTTTCCAAGGTCATCGTGACCGAAGCCTCCGTAAAGGGCGAAGAGCAGCCCCAACGCATCTACGGTTAAATAGCTTGAATCCATGCCCCGCGGCAACCACCGCGGGGCCTGCCATTTAGGGACAGGTTTATTTTGGTCGGTTTTATATGGGCAAATGTCGTTTCCCCTGATAAAACCTACCAAAATAAACCTGTCCCTTTTCGGCAGGTATGCCTGTGCTATTCTGTGAGATTGTCAAGTTAGTACCTTCAGACTGAAGTAATCGATACCTAAGGCGTGTCCGCCTGCTTGGTTTTCGTAGATTCCGCACGAGCCGAAGAGCACTTAATGTGCTCTTCGCGCGAGTCAGGACCTGACCGAGCGAAAACCAAGCAGGCGGACACGCCGACGGGCAAGGGAGAAATATATGGAAGAAATGCCCAAGAACTACGATCCGTCGACCAACGAGCCGGCGATCCTGCAGAAGTGGCTCGACGGCGGCTACTACAAGCGCCGCGAGGGCGTGGGCGACTGCACCGTAACCATTCCGCCTCCCAACGTGACCGGCAAGCTCCACATGGGTCACGCCACCGACGACTCCATCCAGGACGCCATCATCCGTATGGCCCGCATGCGCGGCAAGTCCACGCGCTGGGTGCTCGGCACCGACCACGCCGGTATCGCCACGCAGACCAAGGTCGACAAGAAGCTCAAGAGCGAGGGCATCAGCCGCCTGGAGATCGGTCGCGACAAGTTTGTAGACGCCTGCTGGGATTGGACCCACGAGTACGGCGGCATCATCGTCGAGCAGATCAAGCGTATGGGCTGCTCCGTCGACTTTGATAACGAGCGTTTCACCATGGACGAGGACTACGCCCAGGCCGTGCGCAAGGTGTTCTGCGACTGGTACCACGATGGTCTGATCTACCGCGGCAAGCGCATCGTCAACTGGTGCCCTAACTGCACCACTGCTATCTCGGACGACGAGGCCGAGTACAAGGACGAGAAGGGCCACCTGTGGCACCTGCGCTACCCGCTGACCGAGCCGGTCAACGGCCAGGATTACATCGTCGTCGCCACTACGCGCCCCGAGACCATGCTCGGCGACACGGGCGTCGCCGTCTCCCCGAAGGACCCCGAGAAGGCTGCCTTTGTGGGCAAGACCGTCAAGCTCCCCATCGTCGACCGTGAGATCCCCATCTTTGAGGATTGGCATGTCGACGCCAACTTTGGCTCCGGCTTTGTCAAGGTCACCCCGGCCCACGACCCCAACGATTACGCCATGGGTCAGACTCACGACCTGCCGCAGATCAACATCTTTGACGAGCACGCGGTGGTTGTCGAGGGCTACGGCGAGTTCACCGGCATGAACCGCGACGAGTGCCGCGAGGCCGTAATCAAGTGGTTTGAGGAGCACGACCTGCTCGATCACGTCGACGAACTCGATCACTCCGTCATGCACTGCTACCGTTGCGACTCCGCGCTGGAGCCGTGGCTTTCCGAGCAGTGGTTCGTGGCAGTCGACAAGCTCAAGGGGCCGGCGCTCGACGCCGTCAACTCCGGCAAGGTCACCTTCCACCCCGCGCGCTGGACGCAGACCTACACCACCTGGATGGAGAACCTCAAGGACTGGTGCATCAGCCGCCAGCTGTGGTGGGGCCACCGCATCCCCGTGTTCTACTGCGAGGACTGCGGCTGGGAGGACGCCCTTACCGAGGACACCGACGTGTGCCCCAAGTGCGGCGGCCATCACGTGCATCAGGACGAGAATGTGCTGGACACCTGGTTCAGCTCGCAGCTGTGGACCTTTGCCACGCAGGGCTGGCCGCAAAAGCCGGAGCTGCTCGAGGGGCATCACCCCACGACGGCGCTCGTCACCGCACGCGACATCATCGCGCTGTGGGTTGCCCGCATGGTCATGAGCTCGCTGTACTTCCTGGACGAGGTGCCGTTTAAGGACGTCGTCATCTACCCAACGATCCTTGCCAAGGACGGCAGCCGCATGTCCAAGTCCAAGGGCAACGGCGTTGACCCCATGGACCTCATCGGCATGTACGGCGCCGATGCCATGCGCTACAACTTGCTCACGCTGTGCACCAACAACCAGGACGTCAAGTTTGACGCGAACATCGACAAGAAGACCAAGAAGCTCATCGACAGTCCGCGCACCGAGCAGGCCAAGTCGTTTGTGACCAAGATCTGGAACGCCAGCCGCTTCCTGCTTATGAACATGGAGGGTTACACGCCCGGCGAGCCCGTCGTGGAGACGCCGGCCGACGCCTGGATGTTCAGCCGTCTGGCCAAGGCCGTCAAGATGGTCACCGAGGGCATCGAGAACTACACCTTTGGCGACATGGCCCGCGGCGTGCAGCAGTTCTTCTGGAATGAGGTCTGCGACTGGTACGTCGAGGTCACCAAGGCCCGCCTGAAGGGCGAGGGTCGTCTGCAGGCGCAGCGCAACCTGATCTTTGTGCTCGATACCTCCATTCGCCTGATGCACCCGCTTATGCCGTTTGTCACCGAGGAGATCTGGGACAACATGCCGGCGAGTGTGCTCGATCTGGACGCCGAGGGCAACGTGAACCGCGCCGAGGCGCTCATGATCGCCAAGTGGCCCGAGCCCGCCGACTACGCTAAGTATGTTGACGAGGACGCCGAGCGCGCGTTTGAGCTGTGCCGCGCCGTCGTTTCCGCCGCCCGCGCCACGCGTTCGCGTTACCGCTTGAGCCCCAAGGCCGAGCTCGACGTGGTCGTGCGCGCCGGTGCCGAGGACATCGAGAAGCTCGAGAGCCTGCGCTCGACGATTGAGCCGCTGGCGAACACTGCTTCTCTGGTCATGGGCACCGACGTTGAGAAGCCGGCTGCGAGCATCGCCGTGGTCGACAGCGGCGTCGAGGTCTTTGTGGTGCTTGAGGGCAAGGTTGACCTTTCGGCCGAGAAGGCGCGCCTGGAGAAGGAGATCGCCGCGGCCCAGAAGGAGCTCGCCGGCTGCGAGAAGACACTCGCCAACGAGGGCTTTGTGGCTAAGGCCGCGCCCGCGGTGGTCCAGAAGAAGAGGGACCGTGCAGCTGAGCTCAAGGAGATCCTGGCGGCGCTGACTGCTCAGGTTGCTGACTTCTCGTAGGCGGTACTGGGGGACGCGGTTTGGGGCTTTGCTCGCTACTTCGGACAGTCCTGCTCGCACGAAAGCCACATTAAGTGGCCTTCGGCTCGTGCGGAACTTGTATCGAGCAAAGCCCCAAACCGCTCCCAGTTCGTTTACGTGGTTGTCTGCGCCCGGCATGTTAGGGCCACTGGGTTGTGGCCTTGAGGTTGCTGCAAAGCGGTGTTTGGCTGATTTTTTGAACGCGAGGGGCTCATTCTATTTAATGGGCCTCTTTTTCTGTTATGGGGGACTTTGGGTTATGGCTAAGCGTTCTGGGTCGTATGTCGTTCCTTTCTCGTTTGAGCTGCTTTCGTTTGATGAGGCTGTGGGGCTTGCTGCTGATACGGGGCGGATTTCTGGGGATGCTGGTCCTCTGCTTGAGACGGTTGTCGATATGCTCGATGAGCTGGGGCGTCCGGACGAGTATTTCGATTGCATCCAGGTTGCCGGTACCAATGGCAAGACTTCGACTACGCGTTTTTCGGCTGCCATTCTTCGTGGTGAGGGGCTCAAAACCGCGCTGTATACGTCGCCACAGCTGGTGCGCTATCCCGAGCGCATGGAGGTTGATGGGTGCGTCGTGAGCGACGAGGCCTTTGCCCATGGCGTTTCGGCAGCTGTCGAGGCGGGGCATCGCGTGAATGCGCGCCGTGTGGCGGCAGGGGAGCGCGCCTATACCATCACACCGTTTGACCTGCTGACGGCTGCTGCACTTGTAGTGTTTGCCGAGGCTTGCGTGGACGTAGCCGTGCTTGAGGTTGGCATGGGCGGGCGTTGGGACGCCACGAGTGCGACCGATCCCGTCGCCGTTGCCATTACGGGCATTGGGCTCGATCATACACGTATTTTGGGCAACACGCTCGAGGCCATTGCGGGGGAGAAGGCTGCGGTTATTAAGCCTGGGCGCTTTGTTGTTTTGGGCGAGGGTACGCATGAGGCGAGCGTTCAGCGCGTGATGGATGCCCGTTGCCGTGAGTGCGGTGTGGTGCCGCTCGTGGCGAACCATGCCACAACCAAGGTTCCGGCACACGTGGGCGACACGGTTGAGTTTAGCTGCACCACGCCGCGTGCGATCTATACGTCAAGCATGGTTAAGCCGGCCTACCAGCCGCAGAATGCTGCGTGCGCGATTATGCTGTGCGAGGGGTATTTGGGCCGCGAGCTCGACCACGATGCGCTGGATGCATCGCTTATGGGCTGCCCCACGCCGGGTCGTTTTGATGTGCTGGGGACCGATCCGCTCAAGCTGATCGACGCCTGCCATAACCCTCAGAGCTGCGAGAACTTTGTAAACGCGCTGGACGAGATCGATCCGTGCGTGGAGAATCGCCCCACGCTGCTGTGCGCTGCGCTGGCCGACAAGGACGTGGCAGGCATCGTCGACGTGCTGATTCCCGCCTTTCCACGCGTAGTCGTGACCCAGACCGATTCCGACCGCGCCCTGCCGGCGGAGGAGCTCGCTGCCCTCGTTGATGCCGATAAGCTCGCAGGCGTGTACTCCAGCGTTTCCGAGGCCCTTGCAGCTTTTAAGGCCGCAGGCGAGCCCTTCGTAGCAGCCGGCACCATCACCCTAGCCGGCGAAGTGGCCGGCCTGCTCCGTTAACCCATCCCCTCATCAGTTGCGGTGAAATACGGACTGTTTTACAAGCCAGAAGCCTCAAACAGGCCGTATATCACCGCAACTCAAAAGCAGTCAATTTGGGACGGGGCTTTTTTGGCTGCCCTGTGCCCCGAGTCGACTCGCTTGCCATGAAATTGGCCTGTCTACTACGTTTGACCGGTTACCCTCGACCACACGGAACATTGCGAAATTAAAACCGCAGGTAGACGGCTTGCGGATTTTGCGAAAAGTCGGTTATGGTCGACCCATGCGGGTTAAACGTAGTAGATAGGCCGTTTTTGTGGCGACATTCATGTGATGCGGCAAAGGGGCTGTCCCTTTGCCGCATTGCCTAGTCTAGGCGGACTGGATCGTGGGGGTAGGCGTTGAGAATCTCGACGCCGGACTCGGTCACCAAGGCCAAGTCCTCGATGCGGACGCCGGTGTGACCGGGGAGGTAGATGCCCGGCTCGATGGAGAAGGTCATGCCCGGCTCGACAACCTGCTCGTTGACGAGCGAGACGTCGCCCGGCTCGTGATCCTGCAGGCCGATCGAGTGACCCAGGCGATGCGTAAAGTACTGCCCATAGCCCGCATCCTCAATCACGTCGCGCGCGGCGCGGTCCAGGTCGCACATACGAACGCCCGGCGCGATAAGCGCTTCGGCGGCCTCGTTGGCACGGCGCACGATGTCGTAGATGCGTGCCGTCTCCTCGTCCGGCTCGCCCCAAAAGAACGTGCGCGTCATGTCCGAGCAATAGTTGCGGCGACGTCCACCAATGTCGAACAGCACCACGTCGCCACGCTTGAGCACGGTGTCGTCGGGCTCGTGATGCGGGTCGCCGGCGTTGGCGCCAAAGCTCACGATCGGCGGAAAGCTAAAGCCCTCGCAGCCGTGCTTTCGATACAGGCCGAGCATCTGGTCGGCAATTTCGCGCTCCGTTACGCCCTCGTGGACGAGTTTGATCGCGTCGGCCATCACGGCGTTGTTGGCGGCCGAAGATGCACGCATGAGTTCCTGCTCGGCGGCATCCTTGTAGGTGCGCGCGGCGGTGACGGCAAAGTCGCCCAGGAAAAACTCGCTTGCGGCGTGGCGCTCCAGAAGGGGCATCAAAAAGCCGGAGCGCATGACGGTATCGATGCCAAGCGGCTTGGTCGGATCGATCTCGCGCGCGATGGCATCGGCCACGACATCGGTATCGGTGTGGTAGGCAACGCGGGCATTGTCGTACTCGGGCAGCTGATGCAGGGCGTTGACCAAGATTACGGGCTCGTCATCGCTCGCGAGCAGCACACCGCAAAAACGCTCGAACATATCGGCATAAAAACCGGTCAGGTAATAAATCGACCACGGGTCGTTTACGAGCAGCTGTGCGCCGGGGTGCTGAGCCTCGAGCGCATCGAGCACGCGCGCCACACGCTGGTCATCGACATGTGCCATGAAACATCCTTTCGCTAGGCTGCCACCATGGTATCCCCAATGCCAGGGTAGTCAATTTGGGACGGGGCTATTTTAGCTGCGTCAAACTTGCGGGCTAATAGGTAAAAGTAGCCATAAGAGGCCAGTCCCAAATGGGCTGGTTTCAAAAGTATGGCGGATTACGGGGCTGGACCTGTATTGCTTGACCATGGAAATAATTGCGAATTTAAAACCGCAGGTAGACGGCTTATCAAAAATCGAAAATTGCCGGTATGGATGGGGGTCTACGAATCGGCCCCGTAATCCGGCATAGTTTTGAAATGACACTAAAGTAGACACAGGCTAAATACCGATTCCAAGGATAGTTGCGGTGGAATAGTTCCTGGATGCCGGGGTTTTGGCGGAAATCAGGAACTATTTCACCGCAATTGAGGAGGGGCGGGGTGGATGGCGGGGTAGCTAAAAGAGCCCGTCCCTAATTAGCTACTTGGGCTCGGTCGATGTCCATGCTGGCGATTAGGTTGATGTTGGTGTTGAGGAGGTCGGGGAGGACGACGTCGCCCATGCGGATGGGGGCGTTGACGACCAGGCCTCGGATGAGGGCCATGGCTTGGGCGTGGAGTTCTAGCGGGATGGCTTCGGCCGTGCGCACGGGTAGCAGCGCCTCGTCGCCGCCAGATACGGCCACGGTTGTGGTGAGCACGCGCATGGGGCAGGTGAGCTCCTGATGTGCGAACTTATCACCGCGCGGGCATCTGTTGCCGGTCACGGAGCGCACCTCTGCCACGGCGCCGTCTGCGTCACGCTCCACCTCCACGGTCAGGAGGCACTCGGATGGGCAGATGGTGCAGTTGAACTTGAGCGTTTCGATCACGTTATCGCTCATAGTTTATGCCTCCTCGACGGGGTCGACGGATAGGACAATCTCGCTGGCACTCAGGTCGAGTGTGCGCTGAATCACCTTTGCCGGCAGCGGGAAGCTTTCCATAACGCTCGGCTTAAACGCTCGGACCTTGCCGGCGAACAGCTCCTTGCCGTCGGCTAGGATTCGTACGCAGGCGGCGTCGACCGGTCGGCGGACGCGGAAGTTGAGTTTGGTGAGTGCCACAGCCGTAATGCGTGCCGGCAGCGCGTAGCCCGCGTTGCCGGCAGGGGAGACCTTGAGCTGGCAATTCGCGCCCGCAGCGCCCGCATCGGCCCCAGCGCTGCCGCCCAGCGCGTACGCCGCCGCGGCCGCACCGGCGCGATCGGACTCGGTCGTCACGTTGTCGGCCAAATCGTGCACGTGCAGTACGTTGCCGCAGGCAAAGATGCCCGGCACGCCCGTTTGCAGGCTCTGATCAACCACGGCGCCGCGCGTGCGTGGGTCAAGCTCAACGCCCGCGCCCACTGAAAGCTCGTTCTCGGGAATCAATCCCACCGAAAGCAGCAGCGTGTCGCACGGAACGATGCGCTCCGTTCCGGCAATGGGCGCCAGATGTTCGTCGACTTGGCTTACCTCGACCGCTTCCACGCGGTTGTGCCCGATCACGCGTGTGACGGTGGTGGACAGGTGCAGCGGAATTCCAAAGTCGTGCAGGCAGTTCTTCACATTGCGGCGCAGGCCGTTGGCGTACGGCATGAGCTCGTACACGCCCTCGACCGAAATCCCCTCGAGCGTGCAGCGGCGCGCCATGATAAGTCCGATGTCACCCGAGCCCAAAATGACGGCACGCGAGCCGGGCTTGAGGTTTTCGATATTGATGTATCGCTGCGCCAGGCCGGCCGTAAACACGCCGGCGGGGCGGCTACCGGGAATCTTGATCTCGCTGCGCGTGCGCTCACGGCAACCCATAGCAAGAACGACCGCACGCCCGGTGAGCTGAAGCATGCCGGTACGGCTCATGAGCGTGACGGTATGGACTGCGGTGGTTCCCGCGGCCTCGCCCGTGTCCGGGTCGCCTACGCTCGCGCCCTCGCCCGAATCAATCCTAAGCACCATGCTGCCCAAGAACAGCGCAATGTCGGTCTCGCGCACCCGGTCGATAAAGCGCTGCGCGTACTCGGGACCGGTGAGCTCCTGTTTAAAGTGCGACAGGCCAAAGCCGGGGTGGATGCACTGGCGGAGGATTCCGCCCAGGTGCTGCTCACGTTCAACGATGGCCACGCGCGCGCCGGCCTTTTGCGCGGCAAGCGCGGCCGCCATGCCAGCGGGGCCGCCTCCGATGACGACCACGTCGAAGGCTTGCGTTGCCACGGCGCTCGCCTCCGCGCGTCCGTCGTGCATATCAATCGTCGCCATCCTAGCGCACCCCCTTCAACGGTCCCTCGACCAACCAAGATCCGGCATCCTCCAACAGCACCTCGCTGGGGTCGCAGCCTAACTCGCGGGCAAGGATCGCAACCACGCGACTCTGGCAAAAACCACTCTGGCACCGACCCATGCCGGCACGGCAGCGGCGCTTGACGCCCTCGACCGAAACCGCGCCCGGCTGGCGTCGGATCGCGGCCACAATCTCGGCCTCGGGCACCGTCTCGCAGCGGCAGACAATCTGTCCCCACGCGGGATCGGACTTGATCAGCTCCTCCTTGCGCGCCAGCGATGCGCGGTCAAAGTCGTCCGGCGCGTGGCGGATTGGGTTCCAGTCTGCCCGCTCGTGCAGCTCCGCGCCCGCATCGCGCAGCACCTGCTCCATGCGCTCGGCAATTGCCGGCGCGCTCGCCACGCCCGGCGACTGTATGCCCGCTGCCTGGAACAGCCCCGGCACCACGGCTGACTGTCCAATAAAGAAGTCGTTCGTTCCCTGAATGACCGGACGCCCGCCGGCAAATGCGCGCACCACACGTCGCATATCCAGATCGGGCACCAGCTTGCGCGCGCCGGTCAGCAGCGCGTTCACATCGCTCGCATAGGTCTGCGTGTCGCCCGGCTCGCGCACGGCAGCGGTCGCGGTAATCACTGTGTTGCCGTGCACGGTGCCCGTGACGATAACGCCCTTCGACACCGGCGTCGGTACGGGGTAGAGCGGCATGAGCGTGCGCGGTTCCTTGTCCAGCACCACGATGTTGCCCTGACGCCAGACCATCTGGAACTCCTCGGCACCCGCCATATGCGAGATGTCGGCGGCGTCGTTGCCCGCGGCGTTGATCAGGTAGCGGCAGCGCACGTTGCCAGCGGGGGTCGCCAGCGTAAAGCGCGTGTCGTCGGCTGACCCCGCGACTTCAATCGCTTCCACCGGAGCGGACCGTATGAACGTCACCCCGTTGGCCACGGCGTTCTCCAGCGCGGCGATGGCAACCTCAAACGGATCGACAAACCCAGTCGAGGGGCACCACAACGCGCACGTTGCATCGGCACTGGCGCGCGGCTCTAATTCGTGGATGCGGTCGGGTCCGACGATTGACAGCTCGGGCACACCGTTGGCAAGGCCATTGCTTCGCAGCTGCTCCAGATGCGCGCGGTCCTCGTCGTTAAAGCCCAACACCATCGAACCGGTGCGGCGGAACAAAAAGCCTAGCTCCTGGGCCCACGTGCCATATAGCTCGCAACCACGGGCGTTGACCTGCGCCTTGACCGTGCCCGGCGCCGGATCGTAGCCGGCGTGCACCAGGCCGCCGTTGGCCTTCGACGCGCCCAGCGCAATATCGTTAGCCGCCTCGACCACGCAAATGGACTGGTCAAATCGCGCGAGTTGCCGCGCAATGGCGCATCCCGTGATGCCCGCGCCTACAATTGCGATATCAAACGTTTCTGCCACGGTGCCTCCCAGACAAGTTGACAGGCCGTCAATAAAACCATCCTACGGTCTGTACGCCCCCAGTGCGGCGGCAATGCGGCGAACAGCCCCTCAACACCCGCCAACGGCAGGCGAGGGGAGAACCGGCAACGTCGACAACCTCGTCTGCCGGCTTCGGTGTCGGAGATTTGTCTCAATCTGTAACATCTGGGACTGTTTTTGCCGAGTTACTGTTACAGATTGAGACATTCGGTGCGGACGGCTTTCTTTGTCTCAATCTGTAACAGTTAGCTGATGATTTGGGTTCTAGATGTTACAGATCAAGACAAACCTTCCGGCGGATTTTGAATGTCTCGATCTGTAACAGTAAGAGGGGAAATTTGGCCCCAGTTGTTACAGATCGAGATTGAGGTCGGGGAGGGACTCCTGTGTCTCGATCTGTAACATCTAGACCCGAATTCTGCTCCCACCTGTTACAGATTGAGATGTTTGTGTCCGCGCCAGCCCCGTACCTAGCCGTAGTCCCATATAAACAAACCCCGTGGTAAACTTGACCGGACTGTTAATATTCCGAAAGGTACCCGTAATGTCCAAGTACATCTCCGAGCTTATGTCGCCGCAGCTTATGGGCGTCGTCTATGCCTTCGTTGGCTTTATCATCGCCCTGTATGTGCTGTCGGTCGTCTATGTGTTCATCGACGCTCGCCGCCGCGGCGCCAGCGCCTACGTGGCATGGGGCATCATCGCCCTCATCCCGTTTGTAGGTCTCATTGCCTACCTGGTCCTGCGCCCGCACTCCTACGCGTCCGATCGCGAGGAGCAGGAGCTGGACATGGCCCTGCGCGAGCGCCAGCTTGCCCAGTACGGCACCTGCCCGCAGTGCGGCGCGCCCATCGAGAAGGACTTCGTCGTCTGCCCGGTGTGCGATACCCAGGTTCGCAACGTGTGACCCAGCTGCCATCGCCCGCTCGATGCGCACTGGAAGGTCTGCCCCTACTGCCGAACTCGCATCCAGTAACGCATCCATCGCCGGGCCGGCCGCAAGCCACGGGCACGCCGCAAGCCACGCGCGCCCCACACCCCGCTCCCACACGATGAAGCATGCGTAGAAAATCGCCCGCCGTGCCATTAAGGTGCGGCGGGCGCTTGTATACCAAGGCAACCTGCCTATAATGATGCAAGTTAAAACGCCGAGCGCATCGCACGCACTTGCATCAGGCATCCGAGAGGAGAAAACATACCCATGAAGGCACTCTACAATGACGGTTCGGTGGCCGAGCTCCCGCAGGACGAGGTCACGCACGTCATCCGCCACTCCGCCGCGCACATCATGGCGCAGGCCATCAAGCGCCTCTATCCCGAGGCCGACTTTGCCTACGGCCCCGCGACCGACAACGGCTTTTACTACGACGTCGACCTGCCCGAGGGCGTCAAGATCAGCGAGGACGACTTCCCCGCGATCGAGGCCGAGATGAAAAAGATCGTCAAGGAGAACCTTAAGTTCTCCGTGTACGAGAAGCCTCGCGCCGAGGCCATCGCCCTTATGGAGGAGCGCGGCGAGAAGTACAAGGTCGAGCACATCGGCGACCTGGACGACGACGCCCGCATCACCTTCTACCAGCAGGGCGACTACATCGACATGTGCGTCGGCCCCCACATCTGCTACACCAAGGCGCTGAAGGCCTTTAAGCTTACCGGCGTCTCGGGCGCTTACTGGAAGGGCAACAAGGACAACAAGATGCTCACCCGCATCAACGGCGTCGCCTTTGCCACCAAGGAAGAGCTCGACGAGCACATGCACATGCTGGAGGAAGCCAAGAAGCGCGACCACCGCAAGATCGGCCGCGAGATGGACCTCTTTATGATGCGCGATGAGGCCCCCGGCTTCCCGTTCTTCCTGCCCAACGGCATGATCCTTAAGAATACGCTGCTGGACTACTGGCGCGAGATCCACCACAAGGCCGGCTACGTGGAGATCTCCACGCCGCTCATCATGAACAAGCAGCTGTGGAAGACCTCGGGCCACTGGGACCACTACAAGGACAACATGTACTCCACCGTCATCGACGACGAAGAGTACTGCATTAAGCCCATGAACTGCCCGGGCGGCGTGCTGGTGTACGCCTCCAAGCCGCACTCTTACCGCGAGCTGCCCATTCGCGCCGGCGAGATTGGCCTGGTGCACCGCCACGAGCTGCGCGGCGCCCTGCACGGCCTGTTCCGCGTGCGCTGCTTTAACCAGGACGACGCCCACCTGTTTGTGCGTCCCGACCAGCTGACCGACGAGATCGTGGGCGTGGTCAACCTCATCGACTCCGTGTACCAAAAGTTTGGCTTTAAGTACCATGTTGAGCTTTCCACCCGCCCCGAGGACTCCATGGGTTCGGACGAGGACTGGGCGTGCGCCGAGGAGGGCCTGCGCACCGCTCTGGAGAAGCTGGGCATGGACTACGAGGTCAATGAGGGCGACGGCGCCTTCTACGGCCCCAAGATCGACTTCCACCTGGAGGACTCGCTCGGCCGTACTTGGCAGTGCGGTACCGTGCAGCTCGACTTCCAGATGCCGCTCAACTTTGACCTGGAGTACGTGGACGCTGACGGCACCAAGAAGCGCCCCATCATGCTGCACCGCGTATGCTTTGGCTCCATCGAGCGCTTCATCGGTATTCTGATTGAGCACTTTGCCGGCAAGTTCCCCACCTGGCTGGCTCCCGTGCAGGTCAAGGCGCTTCCCGTCTCCGAGAAGAGCCGCGACTACGCCCACGAGGTGTGCGCCAAGCTGGAGGAGGCCGGCATTCGCGTGGTCTGCGACGACCGCGACGAGAAGATCGGCTACAAGATCCGCGAGGCCCGCAGCATCGACCGCGTGCCCTACATGCTCATCCTGGGCGAGAAGGAGGTCGAGGCCGGCAACATCTCCGTCCGCGATCGCTCCAACGAGACCGTTCAGATGAGCGTTGACGAGTTTGTTGCCAAGGTGACCGAGGAGATCAATACCCGCGCCTAAGGCAAACTTCACAAGAATTAACAAAGGCGACCGTCCATAAAGGGCGGTCGCCTTTTTTCATGCCTAAATAAGAAAAGCCGCTGGTTGAGCGGCTTTTTTTGTTGCACAAAAAGGTACAGGTTTTTGTATCTTTCGACAGACGACATTATACGAGCAATTAATCAGCGTTTGCCCAGATTACGTAAAATGTACTGCTAGTAGGTACATCTCCATACCCCCTTGATTGTCATTTTCATTGCAACAGCCTCAGGACTCAGCGCAACGCGTTGCGCTGAGTCCTG
>CALJMO010000015.1 GCA_937982065.1 uncultured Collinsella sp. | reverse complement strand
TTGGGGTAGCGCTGCTTAATGTAGACGAGCAGATCGAACAGACCCTCGGGATAGATGATCCAGTCCCAGTCGGTGGTGGGGATGCCAGGCTTGTTCACATGCTCGCCAATACCCTTAACGCGCCAGCGGCCGGTGCCCTTCTCGCCCGTACCGTTGTGGTGCAGGTCGTTCTCGCCATCGTAAGCCTTCAAGAAGCGGCACTGGTAGTTGTTAACGCCCAGGTAGTCGTTGTAAAGCGCGGCCTCGCGCATGATTTCCAAATCCTCGTCTAGGATCTCGATGGTGCCGCCCGAGACGGCAGCCAGGCGGTTGGCGCACTCGAGGGTGTCGGGCGCGTAGTCGCCGCGGAAGGTGGCGTCGAGCAAGAACTGGTTTTGCAGCACGTGCTCGTTGTTGGCGGCTTTGATGTCGGCGGGGTCGTTCTCGTTGAGCGGATACTTAAACTCCAGCGATTGAATGACGCCGATCTTGCCCTTAAAGCCGCCGTTGTGGAAGGCCAGCACGGCCTTGGCGTGGGCGAGCATCATGTTGTGCTCGCACTGGAAGGCCTCGGCCAGATGCGCCTTGACGCCACCGGGGAAGGTACCCTCAATGTAGGTGTTGGAGGCGTCGGCCCAGATCTCGTTAAAGGTGAACCAGTAGGTCACCTGGTCGGCGTACTCCTTAAAGCAGAAGGTGGCAAAGTCCACAAAGGCATCGATGGTCTCGCGGTTGAGGAAGTCGCCCTTCTCAAAGAGGGGAAGCGGCGTATCGAAGTGATGCAGCGTGACGAACGGCTCAACGTGGTGCTTATGGCACTCGGCGAAGAGATCGTGATAGAACTGGACGCCCTCGGGGTTAATCTCACCGGTGCCGTTGGGAAAGATGCGGCTCCAGGCGATGGAGAGGCGAATGCCGTTGATGCCGAACTCCTCGCACAGCTCCAAATCGACGGGGTACTGGTTGTAGAAGTCCGAAGCGGGATCGGGGGAGAAGCGCCCCTGGGCCTCCAGGAAGTCGTCCCAGGCGACTTTGCCTTTACCGTGGGTGCGGGTCTCGCCCTCTACCTGGTAGGCAGCGGTAGCGCCGCCAAAGACAAAGTCCTCGGGAAACTGCGCAGGCGGGTTGGTGACGCTAGCAGGGTTAACGGACATGATGATCCAATCGTCTAAATCGAAGGGCCAGCCGGTCTTGGATGGTCGGCTGGCCCTGAGCGTTACTTACTTCGAGAGCTGCTCGGAGACAAAGGCGAGAGACTTATCGCCGTTCTGGGAGAGCTCGATGTACTGCTTACCGCGACAGGCGACGCACTTGTTGCCCACGCGCTCGCAGTCCTTCTGCAGGTCGGCCAAGTAGCTGGCAGCCTGCGGGGCCAGGACGACCAGGTCAAAGTCGGGGAGCATGTCGACGTGGTTACCATATGCCTCGGCAGCGGTCTCAAGATTGATGCCGCGCTCCTTGGCGGCCTTGGCCAGCGCGTTGGCGAGCAGGCCCGAGGTTCCGCCACCCTGGCAGAGCACGAGTACGCGCTTGCCGTTGAGGTCGCTGGCGGTCGTTGCCTCAGTGGCGACAGCGGCGGGGGCGTCGGCCTTCACGGCCTCGGCAGCAGCGCCGGCGGCAACGCTCTTGGCGTCAGCCTTGCCCTGGAAGGCATCGCTGAGCTTGGCGGCCTTCTCGGCGTTCTTGGCGGCGAGCTCCTCTTGGGAAATCTCGGCCTCCTCGGCGCACTTCTGGGCGTCGTAGGCACGGAAGAACGGGTAGTACAGAACGAAGTCGACGACCAGGATAAGGGCGAGCATCACAAAGGCGAGCGGCTGGAAGCCCAGGCCCATGATGGTGCCGATGGGGCCGGGGACAGTCCAGGGCAGGGTGTACATAAAGCCGTTCATGCCCAAGAAGTCGATAAAAATCTTGAGGATCCAGATGTTGGCGATCGGGGCAAAGACAAACGGGACAAAGAAGACGGGGTTGAGCACGATGGGTGCGGCGAACAGCAGCGGCTCGTTGACGGCAAAGCACACGGGAACGATAGCGGCCTTACCGACGGCGCGCATCTCCTGGGACTTGGCCAGGAAGCAGAACATAAAGACCAGGACGAGCGTGGCGCCGGTGCCGCCCATGCAGACGACGAAGTACTGGGCACCCTGGGTCAGGACAGCGGAAGCGTGCTGGCCAGCCTGGAACGCAGCCAGGTTGTCGGTCATGTTGGCAACGAGGGCGGCGGCGATGGCGGGCTCGACGATCGAGGGGCCGTGGACGCCCACGAACCAGAACAGGCTCATGGCGCCGTAGATCACAGCGAGGCCGATGTAGCCATCGGCAGCGGTGAACAGGGGCTGGAACACCTGGATGACGCCCTGGGCAAAGCAGAAGCCAAAAGCAGCGCGGAAGACGATGTCAAAGACCCAAAAGACGGTGATGCAGACGGAGAAGGGGATGATGTCCTTAAAGGTCTGCGAGATGTTGGGCGGGACCTGCTCGGGCATCTTGACGGTGATGTTGCGCTTAATGAAGAACTTGTAGATGATGCCGGTCACAAACGCAGCGATGAAAGCGGTCAGCAGGCCCTTGGAACCAAGGTAGGTGGTGTTGAAGCCGCTGGCGGCGTCCGTGGCGATGGTGTCGCTCGAAAGGAGCAAGAAGCCGATGATGGCCGCGCACATGCACGAGATGAAGTTGATCTGGTTGTTCTTGGGCAGATCGCGGTTCTGAGCGTCGGCGAAGTGCTTGGCCGTGGTGGCGGCGCAGGCGATGGCCAGGATGCCCATGGAGTAGTTGTAGCACTTCCACAGGGCGTTGTTGATGTCATCGGGCCAGTAGAAACCCCAGATGTTGGGGACCGAGGCTACCAGGCAGAAGATGGACGAGAAGATGATGATGGGGATGACGGAGATAAAGCCGTCGCGGATCGCCTTGAGGTACTTGTTGCGGGCGATCGCGTTGAAAAAGGGCTGGCCCTTTTCGATGATGGCGATGAGTTGCTCCATGCAATGCTCCTAAGAGTCGGTGGGTTAGCAACGATGGTAGCTTTTGACTTTCGGTTGCCAAAATGTTGACGTTGCCATTTTGTGACACATAAAAAGAAGCGAACCGGTGGTTCCTGTGCCTGCGAACCGTCGATTCCTTACGCGTAAACGTTTGAGCCGCCCGGTGGCTCTGTGTTTGCACAATGGCAACGTTAACATTTGGGCGCCAAAAGCCGTTCGGGGAAGCAAAAATGTCGGTGAACGGTAGGTTTTGGGTGGTGAGCGTATAGTGGGGGAGGCGTTAGATATACTTGAAGACGTTTCATTTGACTGCGTAGGGTGCCACCAATGGCATCGTTGACATAGAAAGATCGACCTATGGCCGCTGTTAAAAAATCGGTATCTGTCAAAGACGTGGCGCGCCTCGCGGGCGTCTCGGAGCAGACGGTCTCGCGCACCGTGCACGATTCGCCCAGTGTGCGCCCCGAGACCAAGGAACGCGTGCGTGCCGCCATGCGCGAGCTGGGGTATCGCCCCAATTTTGCCGGTCGATCGCTGCGCCGTGGCAAGTTTAAGACCGTCGGCGTCGCCATGTTCAACATTACCGGTACCGGCAACCTCGACCGTATGGAGGGCTTTGCCGCCGCGGCCGACAAACATGGCTATGCCATCACCCTCACTAAAGTAGATGGACATCCCTATACCCTCGAGAGCGCATCGTCGCGTATGAGCGCGCTGCCGGTAGACGGCATGGTCGTGATCATGAATCGCATGCCGGCGGACTTTGGCACCTTCGAGCCGCTGCCCGGCATGCAGACGGTGCTCGTTACCATGCTGGAGCACCCGCTCTGTTCAACGGTCGATAACGACCAGTTCGATTGCTCGCGCCAGGTGGTCGAGTACTTGCTGGGGCGGGGGCACAAAACCGTGCACTTTATTTCGTGTCCCGAGCGCTCGCTTTCGGGCATGCGGCGCGAGGAAGGCTGGCGCGAGACATTGCGTGCGCATGGCATTGAGCCGCCGCGACTCGTCCGTGGGGATTGGACGGCACAGAGCGGATATGCCGCAGGCCAGGCTCTGGCGGATGATCCGACCTGTACCGCCATTTATGCCTCCAACGACGCCATGGCCTACGGCTGCATTCGCGGGCTCGAGTCGCGCGGAAAGTGCGTGCCCCAGGACGTGAGCGTGGTGGGTGTTGATGATAGTCTGGGCGATATCGTGCCCGATTGTCGCCTGACCACGGTGCGCTTTGACAACAAGCGCGTCGGCATGTGGGCGGTCGACAAGATTGCCGGCGCCGAGGGCGTTGCGCCCGGTGTGGAGCACATGCTGTTTCCGGGCGTGCTCGTCGAGGGCGATACGGTGCGCGATTGGCGCTAGGGCGCGGGTCTGTTTGGGTTTCCGCTAATTGTGTTCGATATTGTTCAGATTGGTTTAAAAACCGTTCACGGACGAAAAGTGACCGTTCATAGCTCGAAATTACGTTTTACGCTGTTCTTTTTTGTTTGAATGTTATTGTTTCTGTCATACACAACGCAGCGCGTATGCCCGGACGCGATGCTCTCCATTGGTTCATATGTGAAAGGAACGCAATATGGCAACCAAAGAAGAAATCTCGATGGTTGGATTCGAGATTGTCGCATATGCAGGTGACGCCCAGACCGATCTGCTTGCAGCGCTCGATGCTGCTCGCGAGGGTGACTTTGAGAAGGCCGAACAGCTGCACAAGGATGCCAGCGATGCGCTCATCGGTGCCCACGACACGCAGACCAAGCTGCTTTCGCAGGAGGCCGGCGGTGGCGAGATGGAGATGACCTTCATCATGGCTCACGCTCAGGACACCCTCATGACCACTATGATTCTGGAGAAGCAGGCCCGCTTTACCATCGATGCCTACAAGCGCATCGCCGAGCTCGAGGCCAAGCTCGCCTAACGAGTCCGCACAATCAAGTCCCCTTCCAAAAGCTCTGCCGCTACCCGCGGCAGGGCTTTTTCTGTCCTCCTCCAAGTTGCGGTGAAATGGGGACTGAATAGGGGCCGGCGGGCGCAAAACAATCCCTATTCCACCGCAACTCATCCGGAGATAGTCATTGGGGACAGTCTTGGTGCGCTTCGTTCGTCCTCCCGTTCGATTTTTGCTCGGTGGGTATACTTTCTTTCGCATTAAGCCCCGGACTGAGGAGGTGTCCAAATGCCGGACAACGGATTGATTCAAAAGACAGATGCGCGCGAGATGGCTCATGGGCGTCCTGTCCAGATAACCGAGCATACGACGGTAACCGAGCTGCAGCCCAGCCTGTCCGATGTCGTGTGCGCAAACAAAAAGCTGCAGATTGGCTTTATCGTTGCGCTCGTGGTACTGGCGCTGTTGTCGGGCTTTGTAGCTCGTCCGCATTTTGCCGATACCAAGACTTGGGACTCCACCATCGAGGTCATCGATCAAAAGAAGGGCAATGTTTTGGCGCTCACAACCTCGTGCGTCGCCCTATCTGCGGGTATCACTGCGCTGCCGGGCGATACGGGAACGCCAGTTGCCGAGCAGCTCGCGCAGCTTTCGGGAAACTTGGGTATCGTGCTTGCCGTGCTCTACCTCGAAAAATATCTGCTGACCATTTTATGGTCGGTCGGGCTGGGCATCCTGATTCCGTTCTCGCTCGTACTCTTCGCGGTGTCGCTTGGCATTCACGGACGCTGGAGCACGAGCGCGGTCATTCGCCGCGTGGCAACGCGTGTGCTGGTGGTCGCCATAATTGGCATGGCGTTGGTGCCTGCAAGCGTTTGGGTGTCGCAGAAGGTCGACGAAACGTATCGCGTTAGCATCGAGGCGGCCGAGCAAAAGGCGGCCGACGCTGCGGGTGCGGCAAATAGCGATAGCTCCAAAACAAGCAAGAAAAAGACCGAGTCCGCAGAGTCCAAGAGCGTGCTCGAGCAGCTTGCCGACGGTGCCTCGGGCCTCGTCACGTCGGTGACCAGCGGCGCCAAGCAGATGACCGATGAAATTGTGCAGCAAGTGACCGATCTCATCGAAGGCGTCATTGTGATGATCGTGACCTCGTGCGTTATCCCGCTGCTGGTGCTCGCGGCGTTTCTGTGGCTGGGACACACGCTACTGGGGATTGATATTTCCGGCCCGGCGAACTATTTGACGGGCCGCTTTCTGAGTGCTCCGTCCAAGCACGCCAAGAAGGGCAGGCAGTCTGAGTAGGCGGCAAAGCGTTCTTTGGAAGATCAACTGTAAGAAGGGCGGCCGAGACACGTTCTCGGCCGCCCTTTTGTTTGTTGAATACGCGGTCGCTACGTCCGCGTCGGGTCCAGACGGTCGGCAATCATCCGTGAACGGTATTTGTTCAAAAAAGAACAAAGATAAACAAATAATTCTTGCAGTTGATGTTCGAATGTGTTCAAATAAACACGAACAGTGAAGAACCGCACATTCAGATGCCCGGACCTGAACGCGATTCAACACTTCCAAACAGAAACTACGCACCTGCGTATCTCTCAAGGAGGATGTCATGAGGGTTGTAATCGCTTCCGATGCCGACGGTATGTCGATGAAGGAGTCCATCAAGGAGATGCTCATCGCCGACGGTCACGAGGTCGTCGACTATTCTGAGACCCCTGCCGCGGACTTTGTCGATTCCGCGACCGCCGTTGCCAAGGACCTGCTGGAGCACAAGGATTCCCAGGGCTTCGCATTCGATAAGTACGGCGTCGGCTCCTATATGGCCGCCGTCAAGATTAAGGGCATGGTCGTCGCCAACATTTCCGACGAGCGTTCCGCTTACATGACCCGCGAGCACAACGGCTCGCGCATGGTCACCATGGGCCCGGGCGTTGTGGGCACCGAGGTCGCCAAGAAGATCGCCCGCGAGTTCCTGCGCGCCCAGTACGCCGGCGGCCGTCACCAGATCCGTGTCGACATGCTCAACAAGATGGCCTAACGAGAGCCACCGAGAACTCGAACTTCTACCTCAACTTGTGAATTCAGACGAAAGGACGTTCTGATGAAGAAGACCATCGCAATCGGTTGCGACCATATCGTTACGGACGAGAAGATCTATCTGGCCGACCGCCTGGAGCAGGCTGGCTACAAGGTGCTCGACTGCGGCACCTACAGCCACACCCGTACGCACTATCCCATCTACGGTAAGGCCGTGGGCGAGGCTGTTGCCAGCGGCAAGGCCGACTTTGGCGTGGCCCTGTGCGGCACCGGCATCGGCATCACCAACGCCGTCAACAAGGTCCCCGGCGCCCGCTGCGCCCTGGTCCGCGACATGACCTCTGCCCTGTATGCCCGTCGCGAGCTCAACGCCAACATCGTGGGCTTTGGCGGCAAGATCACCGGCGAGTTCCTGATGGCCGATATCATGCTTGCCTTCCTGGAGGAGCCTTACGAGAAGACTCCCGAGCACGACGCCCTGATTGCCAAGATCGATGCCTGCAATAAGGCCGACGCCGAGGCTCAGGCTGACCCGCACTTCTTTGACGAGTTCCTCGAGAAGTGGGACCGCGGCGAGTACCACGACTAAGGGGTTCCGGCGTTCTACCGAACGCCGGACCGGCCGACGCTGCGAAGCCATCTGGCGGGCAATCTGCCGTTCAGCTTCGGCGGCATGACCAGAAGGTCAATGCCGCCTCGCTTCACGGCACCTTGCCTCGCCAGCTGACTTCTCGCTGACGTTGGGGGTACCTGTGGGGTTACCGCTGTTGTTGCGAAGCTTTCTGGTTCAGTAAGCTGCTCCGATAACACGTTTGCTTGCTGAGCTTGTGGGCTTCGTTTTGGCGGTCCCCGGCATTCTGCAGCTTTTCAATTGACGGCTCGCGTTTCTGTGAGGGGGCGCGGGCCGGTTTTCTATCAGCCCTATTGACTTGGCGGGCTGTCGTAAGAAAGGGAAGGCTCCTATGGAGTTTGTTCTTGATAACGGTTCTATTCGTGTGGCGTTGAGCACGGCTGGCGGATCGTTCACTTCGATTAAAGCCAACGGTCGCGAGTACCTGTGGCAGGGCGATCCTTCGGTCTGGTCGGGCCAGGCACCCATTTGTTTCCCGATCTGCGGTGGCCTTCGTGACGGTCACGCAATGACCATGGGCGGTCGCGAGGTCAAGCTCGCCCGCCACGGCTTTGCTCGCAAGCAGGAGTGGAAGCTCGAGGAGCAGAGCGACAACATGGTTGTGCTGAGCTTAAGCTCTGCCGACCATGCCGAGTTGCTCGAGCAGTACCCGTATCCGTTTAAGATCGTTGCTCGTTACACGATCGATGCGGAGAAGGTGGCCGTGTCGTACGAGGTGACCAATGAGGGCACCGAGGACATGCCGTTCTTTGTGGGCGGTCACCCTGGCTTTAAGTGCCCGCTTGACGAGGGCGAGTCCTACGACGACTACGAGCTCCGTTTTGAGCAGCGCGAGGCCGCCGAGCTCTGTACTGCCGTTCCCTCGACGGGCCTGATTGATGTTGAGCATCGCAGCAAGAACCCGATGGTTGGCCATGACCTGCCGCTTACCCACGAACTCTTTGACTTCGCAGAGACCATCTTTGACGTGCTCGAGAGCCACGTGGTTACGTTGACCAAGAAAACCGAGGACAAGGGCGTGCGCCTGACGTTCCCCGATATGCCATACCTGATTGTGTGGAGCAAGCCCGAGGGCGACTTTGTGGCCGTGGAACCGTGGGGCGGCCTGTCCACCTGCTCCGACGAGGACGATATTCTGGAGCACAAGCGCGGCTGCCTGGTGGCCAAGCCGGGAGAGACCGTCACCCGCGGCTTTGAGATCGAGATCCTTTAACGAGCTATCGTATGTTTGGGGCGGGTTATGCCGCCCCGGAACAGGAGTTCAACATGATTCTGACCGTTACCATGAACCCGTCGATTGATACGCGCTATCAGCTCGACAAGCTGATCATCGACGATGTTAACCGTGTGACACCCGAAAAGACCGCTGGCGGCAAGGGCCTCAACGTGAGTCGCGTGCTGCTGCAGCTGGGTGACGACGTGCTCGCGACCGGCCTGCTCGGCGGCCACATGGGTGCCTATATGGCCGAGCTTATGGATGCCGACGGCGTCAAGAACGACTTTGTGCCTATTGCTGGTGAGACGCGCATCTGCCTGAATATCCTGCATGAGGGCAATCAGACCGAGCTGCTGGAGAGCGGCCCGCAGATCGCCCCGGCCGAGCTCGAGGCCTTTACGGCCAAGTTTGCCGAGCTTGCAGCGAAGGCGGACGTCGTGACGCTTTCGGGCTCGCTGCCGCGTGGCGTCGATGCCGGCTACTATGCCGAGCTCGTCAAGATCGCCGAGGAGGCGGGCGCCAAGGTGCTGCTCGACACCTCGGGCGCATCGCTGGAGGCCGCGCTGGAGTCCGACGCTAAGCCTGAGCTCGTAAAGCCCAACCTGACCGAGATTAACGGCCTGCTGGGTACGTCCTTTACGACCGATGATGTCGATGCCCTGCGCGAGGCGCTTGCCGCCGATGACCGTTTTGCCGGTATCCCCTGGGTTGTCGTTTCGATGGGCGCTGCCGGTTCGGTGGGCTTCCATGAGGGCCGCGCGTTCCGCGCCAAGACGCCCGCGATTGCGGCTGTGAACGCGACGGGTTCCGGTGACTCGACCATCGCCGGCTTTGCGCATGCCATTGCGGCTGGTGCCGATGACGTCACGGTGCTCAAGACCGCCAATACCTGCGGCAAGCTCAACGCTATGGATCCCAAGACCGGCCACCTGGTCATGGACCGCTGGGACGAGGTCTACAACAGCGTTGTCGTGACTGAACTGTAGGGTTACGCGGTTTTACCAAACCGCGTAACGGCGCGACGCTGCAAATGCCCCTAAGCGGCAATCTGACGTTCAATCGTCGGGCATGACCAAAAGGTCAATGCCCTCCTCTTTCACGTCACCTTGCTCGCTTAGGGGCGTTTTCGCTCTCGTTGCCAAGACACTGGCGTTGCCTTGGTCGCAAGTAGTCATTGGGGACGCTCTTTAATGACTAGTCGTTTAAGAACGCCCCTTAAGAATGACCCCAATGACTACACTCAAAAACGGCGCCCGCCGGCGATGTTGCCGGCGAGCGCCGTTGTCTTGAAGACGAAATGATCCGTTTTCCTCCGTCCCCAAGGGATCATTACAACGAGTCGATAAAGCGCTGCTGGGCGGCGCGGCCGGCTTCGTCCCACTTAAAGACGCCGGCGTTGTCGAGCACGTGGCCAAACACCACGCCGACCTCCTCGTGCAGGATATCGATGGCGTTATCCGCCGTAAGCTCATCGGCGCGGCGGGCATAGACATCCTCGGCCCACGCGGCATGGCTGCGGCAAAGATCATCGCCTTCGAGCGCACCGGCAAGGTCGTAGCTGGCATCGGCCTTAGCTGCCAGCAGATGCTCGCGGACAGCGCCAAGCTCGGGAACTAGGCGCGGCGGCAGAATTGCCAGGCCCATGACCTCGATCAGGCCGATGTTCTCCTTTTTAATGTGGTGGTACTCGGCATGCGGGTGGAATACGCCCAGCGGATGCTCGTCGGTCGTGATGTTGCAGCGAAGCGCCAGGTAGGCCTCGTAGATCTCGCCGCCGGCATTGCCGCGGGAGTCGACGCGGCGGATGACGGGCGTCACGGTGTTGTGTGCCACGCCGTCGGCCGTGTGCGCGATGACGCCAACCGATTCATCGGTCCACTCGCGCCAGGCGAGGATAATCTTCTCGGCGGCATCGAGCAGCTCGCCGCGGTCGTGCGAGCGCAGGCGCAGTACCGAAAGCGGCCACTGCAGCACAGAGCCGGTAACCCGGTCAAAGCCGGGCACGCTAAACTGCGAGACCTCGGCTGCGTGCATCATGGGGAACTCGTGCGCGCCGCCCTGGAAGTGGTCGTGCGACAAGATCGAGCCGCCCACAATGGGCAGGTCGGCGTTGGAGCCGATAAAGTAGTGCGGGAACAGGTCCACAAAATCGAGCAGGCAGGTCAGCCCCTTGCGGTCGACGTGCATCGGGCGATGCTCGGAGCTCATAGCAATGCAGTGCTCGTTAAAGTATGCGTACGGGCTGTACTGGAAGCCCCAGCGCTCGCCGTTGAGCTGGATGGGGATAACGCGCAGATTCTGGCGAGCGGGGTGGGTGCCGCCGTCGGCTGCGGCGGAGCGTCCGGGGTAGCCCTCGTTTTCGATGCAGAGCTGACAGGCGGGATACTTCTCGCCCGTGTTTTTGGCGGCGCCGGCCGCGGCAATATCGCGCGGGTCCTTCTCGGGCTTCGACAGGTTGATGGTGATCTCCAGGTCGCCCCAGTTGGTGGGGGTGCTCCATTTGATGTTGCGCGCGATGGCGGCACGGCGCACGTAGCCGGCGTCGCAGCACAGACCGTAGAACCAGTCGGTCGCGGCGCGGGGCTCGTTGACGCCCATACGTCCGTTGAACTCCTCGTTTACAACCGAAGGCCTCGGCATGAGCACGCCCATGATGCGCATAGCGATGCGGTCGCGGCCCGACGTCGTGTCCTCGGCGGCGCCGTTGGCAACGGCAGCCTCGGAAAGCGAGGCAAGCGTGCCCTCCAGGTCAAAGTCGGGCAGGGTATCGGGGTGCAAGAGCGAGAGCTTCTCGTTCTGCAGCGCCCAGGTCATGTCGAGCGCGGGGCCCGTGGCGCCGATGCACTCCAAAATGGTGTTGTATGCCCAGATGCGATCGTCCTGTCCGATCATCGATCGGTGGATGGCATATTCGATAAGGCCCTGAGCAGCCTCGCGCACGTCGGTCATTACAGCCATGCCGCGTAAGCCCCCTTGTCAGAAATTGCGTAGTGGCGGGCAGAGCCCTCGCCCAGCCAGTCGTTCATCTTGGTGATAAAGGTGTCGACCAGGTCGAGGGGCACGAAGGCCTGGATGGTGCCACCAAAGCCGCCACCGTGGATGCGGACGGCGCCGCGGCCGTCGAGCACGTGCTCGGCCAGCGCCAGGGCATACATGGAAGGCTGCTCGGAGCCCAGCTTGGCAACGACATTCTGCAGGTACATAGCAGAGCTGGCGCCGGACTCGCGCGTCAGGATCAGGAACTGGTCGATGTCGCCGGCGTTCAGGGCGGCCCAGCGCTTGTCGACCAGGCCATTCTCGTACCAGTAGTGAACGGCGCGTAGGCAGGCACGGTCGCCCAGCTTGGCACGCAGTTCGGGGAGTTTGGCGTCAAAGTCGGCAACGTTTACCTCGCACAGGCGTGCCTTGCCAAACTCGGCGGCAACGTCCTGCATCTCGCGCGGAACGGCGGCGTAGTCGTCGGTGGCTGCCACGTGGTCGGCACCGACCTTAACGAGCACGAGCGCATAGCCGTGATCCTCAAAGTTGAGCTCGAGCTTCTGGGTTTTAGGCTGAGCTTGGTCCTCAAAGTCCATGTAGGCGAGGCCGCCCAGGCACACAGCGGCCTGGTCCATCAGACCGCAGGGCTTGCCATAGTAGTTGTTCTCGGTGCGCTGGCTCATCTGGGCGAGCGCGACGGGCTCGATGGCGGGTGCGCCCCAGAGCGTCTCCATGGCGCGACCGTATGCCGCCTCGACGGCAGCGGAGCTCGAAAGGCCGCCGCCCGAGGGGACGGAGCAGGTGAAGGCGAAGTCAAAGCCCTGGGGCTCAACACCCAGAGCAGCGATTTCGTGGGCCATGCCGCGGACGAGGCTCGCGGACGTGCCCTTCTCGGACTCCTGAACGTCTAGCGTGTCGAGCGCGATCTCAAACGTGGGATAGCCCTCGTCGGCTACGCGAACCTTGTTGGAATCGGTTGCCACGGCGATGCCGTCGACGGCGACATCGAGCGAGCCGGCGATAACGTGGCCACCCTCGTGGTCAGTGTGGTTGCCGCTGATCTCGGAGCGGCCGGGCGCGTGCACGTAGAGCACCTGGCGGTCGCCGATGGGGCCAAACTCCTCCTCGAACAGCTTGGTGAGCGTGGCGAATGTCTTTTCGTCGGGGGTGGTCATGGGAGTCCTTTCCTTGGCGCGCCCGGGTGGGTTTTGCGTCGTTATGAGTACGTTAACAACTTAAAGCGGCATGAACCAAGTGTTCACGATACCGCACGTTACGGGCTATGTTAACGTACTCATAACACATCGCTTGTCACTTTTTGAGAATCTGGTAATCGGTAGAAATTCAGCCGTGAACGGTACTGCCGTATGGACTTATAAAGCAGAAGAGATGCAGATAGAAAAAGTAGAGTACGTTAACATGCGTCCGACGATAGCGGGCCTCGGCGCGGGATGTATTTCTGCCCGGGCCGGCATTCACGCTATTCAGATCTCGCAAGGGTGAAGGTGATCCTGTGGCAAGGCGCCCGTCCAACGATACCAGTTCGCGTCCGGTCTCCATGGCCGACGTCGCCCGCGCTGCCGGCGTTTCGCAGCAGACGGTTTCGCGCGTCGCCAACGGCTTGCCTAACGTTAACGAGCAGACGCGCCAGCGCGTGCGGGCCGCTATGCAAAAGCTCGGCTTTCGTCCGAGTTATGCCGGTCGCTCGCTGCGCGACGGCCGTTATCATTCGGTCGGCCTGTGCGTCAACGATGTCACCAAGTTCGGCAACCTCTCAATGATCGACGGCATCGCCAGCGCTGCTCGCGAGCATAATTGCGCCATCACGCTGGTCGAGATGTCCAAGACCGAGGAGTTTTCGCTTGCCGAGGCCACGCGTCGTATGGCCGCATTGCCGGTGGACGGCATCATCATCGGCATGAGCCGCATGGCGCCCGATTTTGAGACGTTTGATCCACTGCCGGGCATTGGCACGGTCATCGTTACCATGTACGCGCACCCGCGGGTGACCACGGTCGACTCCGATCATTACGGCTGCTCGCTATTGCTTATGGATCACCTGTTTGAGCTGGGGCACGAGCAGATTCGCTATATTGGCGGCCCGTCGTTCTCGGTCGACGAACAATTTCGTCGCGCCGGTTGGCAAGATGCACTCGAGCGTAAACACATCGAGCCGGCAGAGCCGCTCGAGGGCGACTGGTCTGCCAACAGCGGCTACGAGGCCGGCAGGCACCTGGCCGAGCACGACCGCACCATGACGGCGATTTACGCGGCAAACGATCAGATGGCAAATGGCGCGATTGCCGCGCTGCGTGATAGCGGTCTGCGCGTGCCCGAGGACGTGAGCGTGGTGGGCGTCGATGATTCGCTCGATGATTTTGTAGCACACAACGAGCTCACGACCGTGCGATTCGATCTACATCAGCGCGGACGCGAGGTGTTTGAGCATGCGGTTCCCGAGGCGGGTACGGCGGGCAAAACCGTTGCCATTCGTATTCCCGGCCAGCTCATTATTCGGCATAGCACGGCGATACCACACTCATAGTTTGCGCAGGTAAACGGCGATTTATCGTATTTCAATAACAATCGGTATGGATGCTGGCAGATAACAGTTGGGATACTGCCGAGTGTTATGATAGACGGGTTCTTTTGTCTATCTAGGAGGCTTTGCCTGATGGAGATCACCAAGGATATCCGCTACATCGGTGTCGACGATCACGACATTGACCTGTTCGAGGGCCAGTACGACGTGTCCGAGAACGGTATGGCATACAACAGCTACGTTATCTTGGGCGATAAAATCGCCGTCGCCGATTCGGTCGACGGTGGTTTTGTCGACGAGTGGCTCGACAACCTCGAGGTTGCGCTCGATGGACGTACGCCCGACTACCTGGTTATCCATCACATGGAGCCCGATCACTCCGCCGGTATAGCCGCCTTTATGGAGCGCTATCCCCAGGCGCAGATTGTTGCCAGCATGGGTGCTTTCCGCATGATGGTCAACTACTTTGGCACCGACTTCCCCGAGCGTAAGATGGTCGTCAAAGAGGGCGACGTTCTCGACCTGGGCGGCCACAGCCTGACCTTTATCGGCGCCCCCAACGTTCACTGGCCCGAGGTGCTCTTCTCCTACGAGTCCACCGACAAGGTGCTTTTTAGTGCCGACGGCTTTGGCAAGTTCGGCGCCAACGACATCGAGGATCCGGAAGGGTGGGCCTGTGAGGCTCGCCGTTACTACTTTGGCATCGTCGGTAAGTTCGGCAAATTCGTGCAGGCCGTGCTCAAAAAGGCCGCCGACCTGGACATTCAGATTATCTGCCCGCTCCACGGTCCCGTACTGACCGAGAACCTGGGCTATTACCTCGACACCTATAACACCTGGTCGAGCTACCAGCCCGAGGACGAGGGCATCACGATCGCCTATGCGAGTGTGTATGGGCACCTGAAAGCTGCCGTCGAGGAGCTCGCATCTGCTCTCGAGGCCCGCGGCCAGAAGGTCTCCGTCTTTGACCTGGCTCGCGATGATATGGCCGAGGCCGTTGAGGATGCGTTCCGCTATGACCGTCTGGTGCTCGCCTCCATCACCTATCAGGGCGAGATCTTCCCGTTCATGAGCACCTTTATCCACACGCTTGCCGAGCACGCCTATCAGAACCGTACGGTGGCGCTTGTCGAGTCCGGTTCCTGGGCGCCTGCAGCGGCCAAGATTATGACCAAGGAGCTCGAGGGTATGAAGGACATCACCCTGACGCAGAACAAGGTGACTGTGCTGGGCTCGCTCAACGAAGCCTCGCGCGCTCAGATCGAGGCCCTCGCCGACGAGCTGTCCAAGTAACGACACGTTCACTTTAGACGCTCAACCATCACAACCACCACAAAGGGGACAGGCACCTTTGTGGTGGTTTTTGTTTAAACGCCGGCGATGACGAGGGCTGGACGTGAGCTGTCAGTGGCCTCGGCGATCGAGGTGGCGACGGCATGGTCGGGGTCACGGTCCATCACGATGGCGTCGACATCGGCAAGCTCGGCAAAGCGGTACATGCCGCGTCCGTTAACCTTGCTGGCGTCCATGAGTGCGACGCTTTGATGGGCCGCGGTGATCATAGCCGTTTTGGTCTCGGCCATCTGGGGAAAGTCGGTCGTAAAGCCGCAGCTGGGGACAAAGGCGCCGGGGCACATGACGGCCAGATCGGCATGGACCATTTGGAGCGCCTGCATAGTGAGCGGTCCGTACAAATAACGATGGCCTTTGCGCAGCGCCCCGCCCAGCATGACGACATCGACTGAGGGCATGCTCTCGTCGATGTAATCGGCAATGGTAATGTCGGCCGTGATGACGGTGATACCGCCGCGCTGATCGAGGAGCCGGACGAACTCGAGCGCCGTGGTGCCCGAGTCGACGAGCAGCGTGTCGCCGTCATTGACGAGCGCAATGGCGCTTTGCGCGATGGCCTGCTTGGCGGCGACGTTGACATTGATGCGGCGATCCTGCGTGGAGACGGTCAGGCGTTTATGGAGCGACACGGCGCCACCATGCGTGCGGCGCAACTTGCCTGCTTCGGCGAGCGCGTCCAGGTCGGCGCGGGCGGTGACGGAGGACACGCCAAAGGTCTGGGCGATTTCTGCTACCTGTACCGAGGCATTATGCTCGAGCATTTCCATGATGGCGGTACGGCGTTCGTCGGCAAAAGCACGGTTGGTAGCTTGGGCCATGCTTGCTCCATTCTCGGCTAAATTTGCAGGAATTGTGTTGACTCTATTTTCGTTCATTTTCTTTTTGAGTAAGAAAATACCTTTCGATTACTTATCTTTTCTATAAAAGAAAGACGCTGAACGCCCAAAATTCAATATCGAACATGTCCACTCGGCTCAAATTCCTTCCGTTTACTTTTCAAAAACGACTGTATTAACCTGCATGGGCTCAATATCTCGCGCGTGTAAAGGTGCTGAATTTCATACAATGAGCGCAGAAAAACGCAAGGTAAAACGCCTTGTGAACAACTACGCCCGATGTCCAGATGCGGGCGAGGGAGAGGAGCAAACGCTCATGGCACTTGTTACCACCGAAAAGATGCTCAAGGACGCTCAGGCCGGCCACTACGCTGTTGGCGCTTTCAACGTCGAGAACCTCGAGTTTGTTATGGCCGTTCTGGCCGCTGCCGAGGAGACCAAGTCCCCCGTCATCATGCAGACCACCCCGGGCACCATCAAGACCGCTGGTCTGGACTACTTCTACGGCATGGTCAAGGCTGCCGCCGAGCGCGCTTCCGTGCCCGTCGCTCTGCACCTCGATCACGGCGATGGCTATGACCGCTGCATGCAGGCTTTCCGCACGGGCTACACCTCCGTCATGATTGACGGCTCGCACGAGTCCTTCGAGGACAACATCGCTCTGACCAAGTCCGTCGCCGACGCTGGCCGCGCCATGGGCGTGCCCGTCGAGGCTGAGCTTGGTAAGGTTGGCGGCAAGGAGGACGACGGTCCCGCGGTTGAGGGCGAGAGCCCCTACACCGATCCTGCTGAGGCCAAGGAGTTCGTCGAGCGTACCGGCTGCACCTCGCTGGCCATTGGCGTTGGCACCAGCCACGGTGTGTACACGAGCGATCCGCACATCGAGCAGTCCGTGGTCAAGGCCATCCGCAACGCCGTCGACGTGCCGCTGGTCCTGCACGGCACCTCTGGTGTGCCCGATGAGCAGGTTGCCGAGGCTGTGAAGAATGGCATCTGCAAGGTTAACTACGCCACCGAGCTGCGTCAGGCCTACACCAAGGGCTTCATGGCCTACATGGCCGAGAACCCTGCCTGCTTCGATCCCAAGAAGCCGGCCAAGGAGGGTATGCGTGAGATCACCGAGCTGGTTAAGATTCGCATGACCAACCTCAACTCTGTGGGCAAAGCAGAGTAACAGCAAGGGTACTCTGATCCCACCGGACGGCTTGGGCGGGTCCCCGTACTTAGTTTCCAAAACGTCCTCGCGCATGAAGGCCCCCGTTGCCTCGCTTCTACGAAGCGTTGGCAACGGGGGCCTTCGCGCTGCGGAATGATTTTGGAAACTAAGTACGGGGACCCGCCCAAGCCGTCCTGCTCGATCGCCCTTGTGGCGTTAGGGCGGAAAGGATGGGGCGCGAGGGGCGCTTTGTTGATGAGGGGTTAGTATGCCCGGGCTTGGTTGGGGAAGGTTTTGTCTAGAGATGCTTGGAGCTTTTCGAACGATGCTCGTAAGTTGTGGCTCTGGTCGGTTGAGCGTTTGGCTTTTGTGGTTGGGGAGTCGAGGAGGCCGTTTCTCTGTGTCGGGGGGAAGGAGAAAAGGTCTGCATGTGTTAGGGATGACTGCTGTGCTGCGTCATTGGAAGAATGCATGCTTATGCGGCCTCCTCGATGTCCACCAAAAGGTTGCGCACGGGGTGTGCTGCTAGGTCCCGTGCGTTGGCAGTATTATGCCGCGGCTGCTGCAAAGAAGCGCTAAAGAAAGGCTTAACCTGGTTTGGTGTTACGATGAAACCGCAGGTCAAAGCTATCGAGTAACACTCTTGAAAGGTTTTGGGCTTAAGGGCTTTCTAAGGTTTGTGGCGTGGATGTGGCTCGCCTGTGCGGGGCGTGTGGACGGCTCGTTCCTAGCGCTGCGGCTCTGCGGCCCGCACCTGCTCGATGACCTTTTCCATCGTGCCGTCGATGCGGTCTTTTTTGAGTTCGCATTCCCAGATGGTTATAGGCGTCCAGCCCATTTGAGTGAGTGCTGCCACGGCAGCGCGGTCGCGCTCGACGTTGCGACGGAACTTTGCCTCCCAAAACTCAACGTTGCGCTTGGGCTGGCTAGGGTTGCACTTGGGGCAGCGGTGCCAAAAGCAGCCGTTGACGAAGATGGCGATCTTGCGTCCGGGGAAGGCGATGTCGGGTTTGCCGGGAACCTTCCATTCCAAGCGATAGCCCGTAAGGCCCGCGGCGCGCAGGCGCTGTCGTACGAGCAGCTCGGGCTTGGTGTTCGCGCGTTTGTTGCCCTTCATGGACTTTTTTATGGCGGCGCGACGGCGCACCAGTTCGCGCTCGTCGGCGGAAAGGTCCGAGGTATCGATGCCGTCGAGCAGACCTGGTTTGGGGTGCTTTTTGCTACGGCGCTTAGGTGCGCGCTTGGGCTTGGTGGCGGGCTCGTCGGTCGCGGTGGCCTCGGCGTCGTTGGCAGCGCCGTTGGCCTCAAGCCGGTCTTCCTTCAACTCAATCAGGGCATCAATGAGTCCCTTGTCGGCGGGCATCCATTCCACCGTGGCAAGCGAGGTGCGCGGAATCCAGCGGATATCGAGCTGGCGGTCGTGCTTCTGGGGCTCATCGGATTCATCGGCGAGTGAGCAGTAGTAGCACTCCATGGAGAGATGGAAATCGGGGTAGTCGTACTCAACGGTATAGAAATCACGCAGGTTGGTGACTTTTACCTGTAGCTCTTCCATAAGCTCGCGTCGCACGGCGTCTTCGGGTGTTTCGCCGCGCATGAGCTTGCCGCCTGGGAACTCCCAAAGTCCCTGCATGTCGCCGTAGCCGCGCTGCACGGCCAGTAGCTCGTCGGATCCTTCCTTACGAATGATCCCAGCAGCAACATGAACAGTCTTCAACAGGAGTCCTCTCTCAACATCAACACGTAACAGGGCGGCTACCCCTACCTTACACAACGGTAAGGCAACCGTAAGCCATATCGATGGTAGCCGACTCGGCTTCTTGCGACTATAGATGCCGTAGACTAATCGCAAGAAAGGACTCGGTATGCAAACCACGCACATGGCGACCCCGGTACTGGAGGTCGCGCATCTCGAAAAGGTATATGGAGCGCTGGGCAACGTGACCCGCGCGCTCAACGACGCCAGCTTTACCGTCAACCGCGGCGAATTCGTTGGCATCATGGGCGCCTCGGGCTCGGGCAAGTCGACGTTGCTCAACTGCGTCTCGACCATCGATAGCGCCACGAGCGGCACCATCCGCATCAACGGGCAGGACGTTACGCGCATGAAGCAGGCTAAGCTTTCGCAGTTCCGCCGCGAGGAGCTCGGCTTTATCTTCCAGGACTCCAACCTGCTCGATACGCTCACGGCACGCGAGAACATCGCCCTGCCGCTCACCATCGCCCGCACAAATTCGGCAGAGATCTCGACCCGCGTGCAGGACGTGGCTGCGCGTCTGTCCGTGAGCCAGGTGCTCGACAAGTATCCCTACCAGATGTCCGGCGGCCAGCAGCAGCGCGTTGTCGCCTGTCGCGCGCTTGTCACCGACCCCACCATGATCATGGCCGACGAGCCCACCGGCGCCCTCGATTCCAAGAGCGCTCGCCTGCTGCTCGAGAGCCTGGAGGCCCTGAATCGCCGCCTGCGCGCCACCGTGCTCATGGTCACGCACGACAGCTTTGCCGCCAGCTACACGAGCCGTGTGCTGTTTATTCGCGACGGCAAGATCTTCACCGAGCTGCGCCGCGGCGACACCGACCGCCGAGAGTTCTTCGACCGCATTATGGAGGTCGTTGCCATGATGGGCGGTGAGGGCTCCGATGCTCTGTAAACTCGCTTGGGGCAACGTCCGCCGCGCCGGCCGCGACTACCTCGTTTACTTGTTGACGCTCACCCTGGGCGTCACGGTCTTCTATGCCTTTAACACCGTCTCGATGCAGGTCGACATCGCCGGCATCGAGGAAGCGGGCTTGTCCGAGGTCATGGGTACCATGCTCGGCTACCTCACGTACTTTTTGGCCGGCGTCATGGCCTTTTTGATGGTGTACGCCAATAACTTCATCATGAAACGCCGCAAAAAGGAGTTTGGCCTGTACCAGGTACTCGGCATGGGGCGCGGGCGCGTCGCCACGATTATGTCGCTCGAGACTGTGATCGTTTCGGTCGGCGCCTTTGTCGCCGGCATCGTGCTGGGCGTGGGGCTCTCTCAGCTCATGGTATTCTTTACGGCCTCGCTCTTTAAGACACAGATCGCCAATTTCCACTTCTTCTTCTCGGTGCATGCGTTCAACCTGACCCTTGCCTGCATGCTCGTAATGTTTGTGCTCACGTTGCTGCTGAACCTTCTCGCCGTGTGTCGTACCAAACTCATCGAGCTTATGGGTGCCGAACGTCGCAACGAGAGCATCAAGACACGCAACCCCTGGATTGCGATTGCCATCTTTGCCGTGGGCGTGGTGCTGGTGGGCGTGGCCTATTACCGTCTGCTACGTGATGGGTTCCCGCTCACCGCGACGGACAGCAAGCTGCAAGAGGGCATGAACCAGTTTGGCATCACGACCGCTATGGTTACCGTGGGCACCTTTGCCCTGTTCTGGGGACTCTCGGGCATGCTCATCAAGCTGCTGCAGAGCCTGCGCGGTGTGTATTGGCGCGGTCTCAACATGTTTACCGTGCGCCAGCTTGCGGCCAAGGTCAACACGGTGTGCTTTTCGATGGGCGTCATCGCGATGATCCTGTTTTTGGCCATCACCTCGGTGACGTGCGGCATGTCGATTGCCAACGTGATGAACGAGAATCTGGAGCGCTGTACGCCGGCCGATATGTCGCAGACGTATATCTATTACACGCCCGATGATCTCGACCATTACAAAGAGTATGCTGACCCGTCTGAGGCCGATCGTATGGTGCCGGCTGACGCAACGGTCGACTTGTACTCTGCGTGGCATGGTGAGCTTGTCGATCCGGACAATGATACGGAGAGTATTTATGGTAAGTCGGCGGACAACAGCGTCGAGACCGGCAAGAAGGTCAATATCGCCGATGTTGCCGGTGAGCATGTGCAGATCGATTCGTATCTGAGTTATCCGCTTGGCGGCTCGGATCCTTCGGTGACTCCAGGTGAGATGTGCAAGACCATGGGCGAAAAGCTCCCCAAGGCGCTCGAGGGTAGCAACGCCGACACGACAGGCCTGTCTGTGACGCCGGCAAGTCAGTACAACAAATTGCGTCAGATGATGGGCAAGGAGCCGGTGAGCATTGGTCGCGACCAGTACTTGCTCACGTGTGATTTGGGCGGCGAGCTGGTCGACATGTACACCAAGTATATGGCTGGCGGCCATGCCCTTACCTTGGGCGGGCATACGCTCAAGCCCGCAACCGATAAGTCGGACGAAGATACGGCGGCCATCGCCAACTCGGCGATGGGCAGTAATCCGGGTACCGTCGTCGTTGCCGACGAGCTGTTGTCCCAACTTAATCTGCAACCGTATTCCAGTAGCCTGCTCGTTAACTACAAACAGGGGATGGATACGACCGAGGCAGACGAGAGCATTAAATACACTGCGCTCGACAATCTGCTCGTTGACGGCAAGGAGCCGGGGTCGTGGGGACTCTTCATCACACGCTCCGAGATGTACGTGCAAGCAGCGCAAATGAACGGTCTTATTAGCTACCTAGCCATCTACATCGGCTTTGTATTGGTCGTTGCATGCGCGGCGATTCTGTCGATCCAGCAGCTCTCCAATGTGGCCGACGGCAGCCGCAGCTATCGTGTGCTGGCGCAGATCGGCTGCGACGACCGCCAGATCCGCCATTCGGTGATGGCACAGCAAGCGGTGTTCTTCCTGTTCCCGTTGGCGGTGGGCTTGGCGCACTCCTTTGTGGCGCTCAAGGTGATTATCGACCTGGTGAGCACGTTCGGCCACATGAGCATCGGTGGCACGGTGGGCCTCACCTGTGCGATCTTCTTGGCATCCTACGGCGGCTACTTCCTGGTGACCTACCTCATGAGCACCGGCATGGTGCGAGCCGCCATCGCCACCTGCCACAGCGAGTAACAAGCGGGCAAAACCGTCGCAAAACCAGAGGCGTATGACCGCCGCGAAGGGACCAGAGGCCCTTTCGCGGCGGTTTTTGCCTATCTGGTGTGTCTCGGATGCAAGCGAGTAGACTTTTTTGAACTGGCCGAGTACATCGCGACAAATGATCGATAAAGCCGCAGGTCAGAGCTGTGGCGTTTTGGGGTGTGCTTGGCCTCCTGCAAAAAGCCTACTCACTTGGTTTTTCTGCTAGAAGACCGCCACGAGGGAAAGCGGCTCCCTTGCGGCGGTTTGGGCGTTTGCCCAGATAAAACCTACCAAAATCAACCTGTCCCTTTTTGGCAGGTGGTTTCAGCTGAACGGCGGGCCGTGCGGCTTGTAGTCATTGGGGACGTTCTTAAACGACTAGTCAAACAAGAGCGTCCCCAACGACTACATCCAAGGAGCGTCCCAAACTGCCGGCAGAAAAGGAACGTCCCTAACTGCCGCATCCGGAGCAAGACAACGCCGCAGGCAGAGGACGGACAGCGAGCGGGTCGCATTTGAGGCAAGGTGACGTGAAACGAAAGGGCGCTGACCTTCTGGTCGCGCCCTTGAAGTTGAACGTCAGATTGTCCAAATGCGGCCCGCGCAGCGTCGGCCGGTTACGGCGTTTGGTAAAACGCCGTAACTCTAAATCCGCTCCGCGATCTCGTGGATGAGGTAGTCGGTCTTTTCCCAGCCCAGGCACGGGTCGGTGATCGACTTGCCAAAGACGCCGCCGTCGACCGGCTGGTTGCCGTCCTCCAGGTAGGACTCGATCATAAAGCCCTTGACCAGCTTAGAGATGGACTCGTTGCGGCGGCAGCTGTCGAGCACCTCCTTGCAAATGCGGTACTGCTCCAGCGGACGCTTGCCCGAGTTGTCATGGTTGCAGTCGATGATCGCTGCCGGATTGGCGTAGCCGGCATGCTCGGTATAGCGCTCGGCCAGGCGCTCCAGGTGTTCGTAGTGGTAGTTGGGGTAGGTACGCCCATCGAGACCGATGTAGCCACGCATAACGGCGTGTGCGAGCGGGTTGCCGTCGCACTCGACCTCCCAGTTGCGGAAGATGAAGCTCTGGTGCGCCTGCGCGGCGTAAATGGAGTTGAGCATAACGGTGGTAGAGCCGGCAGTGGGATTCTTCATGCCGACGGGTACCGAAATGCCGCTCGACACCAGGCGATGCTCCTGGTTCTCGACCGAGCGTGCGCCCACGGCAACATAGCTCAGCAGGTCGACGAGGTATTGGTAGTTGGACGGGTAGAGCATCTCATCGGCGGTAAAGAAGCCGGTCTCCTCGATGACGCGCAGGTGCATGTGGCGGATGGCCTTGACGCCCTCGAGCAGGTCGTCGGGAGCCTCGGGGTTGGGGTTGTGCAGAAGACCCTTGTAGCCGGTGCCCTTGGTGCGCGGCTTATTGGTGTAGACGCGCGGAATGATGATGAGCTTGTCCTTGACCTCTTCGGCGGTCTTGGCCAGTCGGTCCATATACTCGAGCACCGAATCCTCGCGGTCGGCAGAGCACGGGCCGATGATGAGCACCTTACGTGCGTCCTCGCCGGTAAAGACTTTGGCGACCTCGGCGTCAAATGCCTGCTTTTTGGCGGTAAGCTCGGCAGAAAGTGGCATTTCCTCGCGGATCTCCATGGGGATCGGCAGCCTGCGTTTGAATTCCATGGCCATAGGGGTCTCCTCAATCTATAGAATGAGCAATAAGCGTATTGTCGAATGCTCGGCATTATCCGCTGTCGCACGCTAAAGTGCAAGTCCTTGTCACCCCGAAACCTACCAAAAAGAGACAGGTTTATTTTGGCAGGTTTTATCTGGGTAAACGTTGGCGAATGCCGGGAGGGAGCGGCGCCGCGCGGGACCCTAAGGCTGTTGTCAGTTCCCCAGGAAATACCCTGTGGGCAAAAAATGCCAAATATGAGTACGGTTGCTAACCTAGTATCATATTGCCTTCGCAAAATAATAGACATAACAGCAAAATATGTTCATTAACGCAAACACATATAAGTTCGCTATAGGATTGTTTGATCAATTTAGGGACGCGTGTAAGCCGTGAAAACGGCATTTGGGGCTGTTTTGGCTGTTACTAAAAAGGTATCAGTACTCAAATTTGCCATTTTTTGCCCACGGGGCCTCGAAGGGGCTGCCAATCAGGTCCCAGGGGAGGCGGTTTGAGGGCCGCAGAGCAAAAAAACGGGGGTGCAGGTTGTCCTGCGCCCCCGTTTTCTTGGCATTGCGGTTGTTTGCCGCCGGTTTTTACGCCGCTTCGTCGAACTGCGAGTTGTACAGGTCGGCGTAGAAGCCGCCCTGGGCGAGCAGCTCGTCGTGCGTGCCCTTCTCGACGATGTCACCGTCGCGGATTACCAGAATCACGTCGGCGTTGCGGATCGTGGACAGGCGGTGCGCGATGACAAAGCTGGTACGGCCCTGCATCAGCGCATCCATGGCGCGCTGAATAAGCTCCTCGGTACGGGTGTCGACGTTGGAGGTCGCCTCGTCCAAAATCAGCGCCGGACGGTCGGCCAGAATGGCGCGGGCGATGGTCACGAGCTGGCGCTGACCCTGCGAGAGGTTGGTGCCCTCTTCGTTGATCATAAAGTCGTAACCGCCGGCGAGCGTATGGATAAAGTGGTCGCAGCGTGCGGCGCGTGCAGCGGCTTCGACCTCGGCATCGCTCGCATCGGGACGTCCGTAGCGAATGTTCTCGCGAATGGTGCCGTTGAACAGCCACGTATCCTGCAACACCATGGCAAACTCGCCGCGCAGTGCCGCGCGGTCCCAGTCGCGCACGTCGATACCCTCGACGCGCAGCGAGCCGCCGTCCACATCGTAGAAGCGCTGCAGCAGCTTGATGAGCGTGGTTTTGCCGGCGCCGGTGGGGCCGACGATGGCGATGGTCTGGCCGGGTTGCGCCTCGCAGCTAAAGTCGTGGATGATGGTCTTGTCGGGCGTATAGCCAAACTTGACGTGATCAAACTCCACATGGCCGGGGCGCTTTTCGGGAATCTGCGCGTCGGCTTTCTGCTCCTCCTCGGGCGCGGCCAGGAACTCAAAGACGCGCTCGGTGGCGGCGGCCATCGACTGCATCGTGTTGCTCACGTTGCCCAGCTGCTGCACGGGTTGCGTAAAGTTGCGAACGTACTGGATAAAGCTCTGGATGTCGCCGGGCGTGGCATTACCGGTCAGCGCAAGTTGCGCGCCCACCACGACGACGCCCACGTAGCCCATGTTGCCCACCAGGCTCATAAGCGGCATCATCAGGCCCGACAGGAACTGTGAGCGCCAGCCACTAATAAAGAGGCGGTCGTTTTGGCGGTCGAACTCCTCGATCGAGGCTTCGGCGCGGTCGAACACCTGAATAACGTTCTGGCCGGCAAAATCCTCCTCGATAATGCCGTTGACGGCGCCCAGGACCTGCTGTTGCTCGCGGAAGTACGGCTGCGAGAAGTGGACCATCACCATGAGGATAATTGCGGCGGCCGGCAGCGTGAGCACGGTGACACCCGTGAGCGGCAGGCTGATCGACAGCATCATGACGAGCACGCCGATGATCTGCGTCACGGAGGTAATGAGCTGCGTCACGCTCTGGTTGAGCGATTGGCCGAGTGTATCGACATCGTTGGTGATACGGCTGAGCACGTCGCCCTTGCTGTGGCCGTTAAAGTAGCTCATCGGTACGACGGCGATCTTGGCGGCAATCTCCTTGCGCATGCGGTAGCAGATCTTCTGTGTCACGCCGGTCATGAGCCAGCCCTGGATCAGGCTGCAGGCAGAGCTCGCCAGGTACAGGCAGAGCAAAAAGCCGAGCGTTTTGGCGATCCAGCCAAAATCGACATCGCCGGTACCGTTGACCTTGGCAACCAGGCCCTCGAACAGCTTGGTCGTAACCTGGCCCAGCACCTTGGGCCCCACAATATTAAAGATGACCGAGCACACGGCAAAGGCGACGGCGGCAAACACGGCAATCTTGTGCTGGCCAATGTAGCCGAGCAGCTGCCTCATAGTGCCCTTAAAGTCCTTGGCCTTCTCGCCGCGACCCATGCCGCCCATGCGGCCCATGGGGCCACGCTGACGGCTGGGCTTGGGAATCTGAGTCTTGGTCCCGTCTGCCATTAGCGCTCGCCTCCTTCCATAACGGCTGCAATTTCTTCTTGGGTAAGTCCCAGCTCCTCGGCGGAAAGCTGCGACTGTGCGATCTCCAGGTACGCCGGGCAGCTGCGCAGCAGCTTCTCATGCGTGCCGGTGCCCACCACGTGGCCGTCGTCGAGCACGATAATCTGGTCGGCGTGCATGATGGTCGCGATGCGCTGGGCCACGACCACGAGTGCGGCGTCGGTAACGTTTTTGGCCAGCTCCTCGCGCAGGCGCGCGTCAGTCTTGTAGTCGAGGGCGCTAAACGAGTCATCGAACACCACAACCTCGGGCTTTTTTGCCAAGGCGCGGGCGATGGCCAAGCGCTGGCGCTGACCGCCCGAGACATTGGAGCCTCCCTGGCTGATGGGGGAGTCGTAGCCGCCCTCGCGCTCGGCGATAAAGTCCTCGGCCTGGGCGACGCGTGCCGCTTGGCGCATATCCTCGTCGCTCACCATGTCGCCAGCAAACTTGAGGTTGCTCTCGACGGTGCCCGAGAACAGGCGACCCTGCTGCGGGATGTAACCAATGCGGCGGCGCAGCTCGGAAAGGGTCATGTCGCGCACGTCGATGCCGTCGAGCGAAATGCTGCCGCCCGTGACGTCGTACAGGCGCGGGATGAGCTGCACAAGCGTGGACTTGCCCGAGCCCGTGGAGCCAATGATGCCGAGCATCTGACCGGCGTGCGTGGTGAAGTTTACGCCGCTGATGACGTCGGCGCGGGCATCGGGATACTGGAAGCTCACGTCGCGGAAGGTGAGCTCACCGCGCGGCGCGCTGGCCGTGGGCAGTTTGGGCGAGGCGGGGTCGTTGATGCTGGTGGGGCAGGTGATGACCTCTTCCACGCGCTCGGCTGCGACCTCGGCACGGGGCAGGATGACCGAAACCATGGTGAGGATCATAAACGCCATAACGATCTGCATGGTGTAGGAGATAAACGCCATCATGTTGCCAACCTGCATCACGCCGTCGGACACGCCCTGCGCGCCAAACCAGACGATAAGCACGGTGATGCAGTTCATGACGAGCATCATGAGCGGCATCATAAAGCTCATGGCGCGGTTGGTGTAGAGCTGCGTGGTCATCAGGTCGAGCGAAGCCTTGTCAAAGCGCTCGAGCTCATGTTCCTCGCGGTTGAACGAGCGGATGGGCATAAGGCCGTCGAGCAGCTCGCGGGCGGTAAGGTTCACGCGGTCCACAAAGCTCTGCATCTTTTTGAACTTGGGCATGGTGAGGCCCATGAGCACGCCGACGACGGCCGAAACCGCGATGATGGCCACAGCGATGGTCCACTCCAGGCCGGTGTGGTTGGCCAGGACGCGCATGACGGCGACGATGCCCATGACGGGGGCCATTAGGCACATGCGGATAAACAGGGTTGCGGCCATCTGGATCTGCTGAATGTCGTTGGTGCAGCGGGTGATGAGCGAGGCCTGGCTAAACTTGCCCACCTCGGCCGGCGAGAAGTGCATAACCTTGTTGAAGGTCTCGCGGCGCAGGTCGCGGGCGATGGAGCAGGCGGTGCGCGACGCCACGGCGCCGGTCAGGATGGTGGCGACGAGCGATACCAGGCACAGCCCAAACATCGTGGTCGCCATGCGGCTCAGGTAGGCGTTCTGCACGTCGGCGGGGTCGATGCCCTGTGCCTTGTACTCGTCCTGTACATAGCTCACGGCGCGCTGGGTGACGATGGAGCCTGACATGGAGCCCATTTTGTCTGCCATTTGGTTGGCGCCCTCGACGAGCTTGCTTTGGTCTACCAGACCGCCCTCGACACCCAGGCGCAGGCTCTTCATGGTGATCTTACCGCCGTCGGCATCAATCT
Source organism: uncultured Collinsella sp. (assembly GCA_937982065.1). Classification (GTDB taxonomy): domain Bacteria; phylum Actinomycetota; class Coriobacteriia; order Coriobacteriales; family Coriobacteriaceae; genus Collinsella. The sequence goes on along the minus strand of CALJMO010000015.1, from coordinate 14,340 downwards.
GCTTTTGCATGTTCTGCGCCGCCGCGGCTTTCTGCTGCATCTCGGCGAGCTGCTCGGGCGTCATCGCTGCCATTTGCTCGGGGGTGGGCATGGCCTGGGCAGCGTTGTCGTCTTTCTCGCTGGACGAGCCCGTCATGTCGCCCATGGAGTCGGCGTCGATGCCCTGGTCGAGCGAAAGAACGACGGTCTCGGGCAGGCTCATAATGTCGGCAATCTTGCCTCCATCGGCACGCTCTTCCTCGGTGCCCATGTACGTTCGAATGCCGTTTTTGTCAGCCTTGCTAAACACGGCCTCCACAGCCTTGGCGTCCTTGGCGCTCATAAAGAGTTCGAGGTCGTCGAGCGATTCGGCGCGAATGGTGTCGGGCACGGGCGAGGCGATACCGCCTTGCTGCACGCCCACGTCGACAATATCGCTCATGTAGGTAGGCAGTGCCAGATCGGCGTTGCAACTGATTACGATAAGTACGATAGCTGCGAACAGCGCCAGGATATGCTTTTTAAAGAGCTTGAGAATCCTCACTCGGCATCTCTCCTTTCTTGATTGCGGTCGATAATTTCGTTGGCGCGCCTTAGAAGACGCACCATCTCTTGGGTATCTGTTTCGCCGAGCTGCTCGAGGAAAGCCGCAGTGCGGGCCTCGAATTCCCGACGTTTGATTTCGAGATCCTGGAATCCCTTGTCGGTCACTATGACGTGTACGCGACGACGGTCAGTCTTTGAGTGCTCGCGCTCGACCCAGCCCTTGGCTTCGAGGGCGCGTAAGATATTGGCGATGCGGGCGCTCGAGACCCAGGCGCGATCAGCGAGTTCGCTCGGCGTGAGCGAACCGCCGGCGAGTATGAGGGCGCGCATGACGGCCATCTCGCCGCCGAGGGCTTTGTCCGCAAAACGCGAAATGCGCTGATGCATGCTGCCGAACTCGGTAAGGAGCTGACGCCCAAGTTCACGGAAATCGGTATCTTCCACCGAAAACCCCTAACACTAGAAACTATTTTCGGTGAAAGATGATACCCCTGCACGCACGCCCTATGCGGTAGATTTCTAAGCATGTCCCAAAAATCTACTTGGCCGCTAGGCAATATTAAGAGTGCATTAAGACTTAAAATCATTCAATTGCTGAAGCGTTTCAAAGAACTACTATGCACGCGGTTAGGCGAGGGGTTGTCACCACCATGACGACTGGGACTCATATAAGCGCCACGTGCGATGCTCCAACTTCCCGCAAGGAGACACCTTACATAAGGGGGAATGGAGTCATGCCATTTGACTTCACGGGCAAGACCGCGATTGTCACGGGCGGCACTCAGGGCATTGGCCTCGAGATCGCCAAGGGCATCGTCGCGGGCGGCGGACATGTCGCGCTCATCGCAAGGAACGCTGCTAAGGGCGAGGCCGCTGTGGCCGAGCTTGGCGAGGGCAACAAGTTCTATCAGCTCGATGTCGCCGATGCGCCCAAGGCGCGCGAGACCGTCGAGCAGATTTTTACGGACCTGCCGCAAACCAACATCCTGATCAACTGCGCTGGCGTCATCAGCACCAAGAAGTTTGACGAGATCGATGACACCGAGTGGCGTCGCACCATCGACATCAACCTCAACGGTACCTTCACTATGATGAACGCCGTGTACCCGCACTTTAAGGCGGCCCATGCCGGCACTATCGTCAACGTGAGCTCTGTTGCGGGCAAGATCGGCGGCGGCCTGCTCGGCACCGCTGCCTACGCTAGCTCCAAGGCCGGTGTTAACGGTCTAACCAAGGCAGTCGCCAAGGAAGGCGGCAAGTTCGGCGTTCGCTGCAACGCCGTGTGCCCGTCGCTCACGTTGACCGATATGACCTCGATTCTCTCTGACGAGAACTCTCAGCGCATCATCAACGGTATCCCTCTGGGCCGCGCCGCCCAGGCCAGCGAGCCTGCGCAGATGGTGCTGTTCTTCGCTTCCGACCTCGCCAGCTTCGTGAACGGCGAGATCGGTGACTGCGACGGCGGCATCGTCCTGGACGGGTAATACCCCGCGATGATTATTCGGCGACGGCTCCTGCGACTCGGGACCGTCGCCTTCTTTCTGACATAGGCGCGTGCGGCTACGATTCGCATGCATCCAAAGGAGATATATATGAGTGAATCGACTGCGGTGGAGGCGCCGGCGGCAAAGGAGCCGTTCTTTAAGATGTCCTCCATCCCGGGTGCCAATATTTTGGTGCCGCTTTTGCTGGGCTGCCTGCTCAACACGCTATTCCCCGACCTGTTCAAAACGCTCGGCAGCTTTACGCTTGGCATGACCCAGCAGGGCGCGGGCCCGCTCGTGGGCGCTTTTTTGCTCATCGTCGGTACGACGATTTCGTTTAAGAGCGCTCCTGCCGCCGCTGCCCGCGGTGCCATTATCATCGCCGTCAAGCAGATCGTGGTCGTTGCCGTGTCGCTGCTCATTCTTTATGTGTTCAACGACAACCTGTTTGGCATCTCTGCCATGGTGATGCTGGCGGCTTGCACCGGCGCCAACAACGCTATGTACGCTGGCCTGATGGGCACCATGGGCAATGAGGCCGAGCGTGGCGCTGTCGCAATCACCACGCTCGTTGTCGGCCCTCCGGTCACGATGATCGTGCTCGGCGCTGCCGGCCAGGCTCCGATCGGCTGGTCGCTCGTGGGTGCCATCCTGCCGATCGTCGTCGGCATTATTCTGGGCAACCTCTTCCCCAGCTTTAAGAAGATGATGGCACCGGCACTTTCCGCCGTCATCGTGCTCGTCTTCTTTGCCATGGGCTCGACCATGACCTTTGGCCAGCTCATTAATGGCGGTCTTCCCGGTATTCTGCTCGGCGTGATCTGCTCGGTGGTCTTTGCAATTCCCGTCATCGCGGTCGATAAGCTCACGGGCGGTACGGGTGTCGCAGGTGCGGCCATTTCGAGCTGCGCCGGAGCTAATGTGGCTACGCCTGCTGCCATGGCAAGCGTCAACGGGGCCATGTACGGTGGCGCCGTGCTCGCGACGGCTACGGCACAGGTTGCAGCGTGCGCAATCGTGACGGCTATTTTGACCCCGCTGGTCACCAGCTGGTGCTACAAGCATTTTGAAGGCCAGGGTCACAGCAAGGCAACGACCGACAAGGCCGCCGCAGCCGCCTAATGCCAAGCGGCAATCAAAGCTAAATAACTAGCCACGCCACAGGGCGGCCCCGGGGGAAATTCCGTGGCCGCCCTGCAGTTTCTGTAGGGTCTCTGGGACACTTTATCCTGCTAAAGCTGGCATAACAGCTAGAGTGAACGTCGTACAAAGGCAAGGAAAAATACCATACAAATCGGTGAACGGTAGTTGCTCGCGCTCGCATTTCCTGCGGATTTGTTAAAAACGCCCTAATGGTATAAAAAAAGAAACATATAACAGCCCTGATGAAGGGGGTGGCTATGTTATCCTTCTCAAACGGGTGAAATCTTGGGTTTTGGGTTGCAGTTCCAAGGTGGACAAACGTTTTTCCCTGCACCAACATGTGGCGAAGAACGGAAGAAGCCGGTAGTGCAAGCCGATAATTCAAGAATTCAATAAGCAGCGGTGTGAGAGAGCGCCGCATTACACGTAACTAGGAGCGTGGTTACACAATGCAGGAGGCATGGGAAGGCTTCAAGGAAGGCATTTGGACGGGAGAGGTGGACGTCCGAGACTTCATCCAGAAGAACTACACCCCCTACGAGGGCGACGAGTCGTTCCTCGCCGGCCCGACCGAGCGTACCAAGGAGCTGTGGGGCGAGGTTCTCGACCTGCTGCTTAAGGAGCGCGAGCAGGGCGGTGTCCTCGATATGGACACCAAGACCGTCACGGGTATCGTGAGCCACCCCGCTGGCTACATCGATAACGCCCACCGCGAGAAGGAGACCATCGTCGGTCTCCAGACCGACAAGCCGCTTAAGCGCGCGCTGCACGTCAACGGTGGTATCCGCATCGCTTGCCAGGCTGCCAGCCAGCACGGCTATAAGGTCGACGAGAACGTTGTCGAGCGCTACACCTTCGAGCGCAAGACCCACAACGCCGGCGTCTTCGATGTTTACACCCCCGAGATGCGTGCTTGCCGCTCGGCTCACATCATCACCGGTCTGCCCGATGGCTATGGCCGCGGCCGCATCATCGGCGACTACCGTCGTGTCGCCCTGTACGGTGTCGACTACCTGATCAAGGACAAGGAGGCCCAGAAGGCTTCCACCCCGACGGTCATGACCGCCGACAACATCCGCGACCGCGAGGAGCTGCAGGAGCAGATCCGCGCCCTCGGCGAGCTCAAGATGATGGCCGAGACCTATGGTTTCGATATTTCCAACCCTGCTACCAACACGCAGGAGGCCATCCAGTGGATGTACTTCGCCTACCTCGCTGCCGTCAAGGAGCAGAACGGCGCCGCTATGTCCATCGGCCGTACCTCCACGTTCATCGACATCTACGCTGAGCGCGACCTTGCCAACGGTACCTTCACCGAGGAGCAGATCCAGGAGTTCGTGGATCACTTCATCATGAAGCTTCGCATGGTCAAGTTTGCCCGTACCCCCGAGTACCAGGCCCTGTTCACCGGCGATCCGCAGTGGGTCACCGAGTCCATCGGCGGCATGGGTGTTGACGGCCGTACGCTCGTTACCAAGATGAGCTACCGCTACCTGCACACGCTCGAGAACATGGGCACCAGCCCCGAGCCCAACATGACCGTTCTGTGGTCGACCCGTCTGCCCGAGAACTTCAAGAAGTTCTGCGCCAAGACTTCTGTCGCCAGCTCCTCGATCCAGTACGAGAACGATGACCTCATGCGCGTTTACCACGGCGACGACTACGGCATCGCCTGCTGCGTGTCCTCCATGCGCATCGGCAAGGAGATGCAGTTCTTCGGCGCCCGCGCCAACCTGGCCAAGTGCCTGCTCTACGCACTCAACGGCGGTGTTGACGAGGTCTCCAAGAAGCAGGTCGGCCCCAAGTATCGCGCCGTCGAGGGCGATACGCTCGATTACGACGACGTTGTGGCCAAGTACAACGACATGATGAAGTGGCTCGCTGGCGTGTACGTCAACTCGCTGAACATCATTCACTACATGCACGACAAGTACTGCTACGAGCGCATCCAGATGGCTCTGCACGACAAGCACGTGCACCGCTGGTTCGCTACGGGCATCGCTGGCCTTTCCGTCGTGGCTGACTCCCTGTCCGCCATCAAGTACGCCAAGGTCCACCCCGTCCGTGATGAGAACGGCATCATCGTCGACTTCGAGACCGAGGGCGAGTTCCCCAAGTACGGTAACGACGACGACCGCGTCGACCAGATCGCTCACGACGTTGTGCACCAGTTCATGGAGTACATCCGCATGAACGACACCTACCGCAACTCCGTGCCCACGACCTCGGTTCTGACCATTACCTCCAACGTCGTGTACGGTAAGAAGACCGGTTCCACGCCTGACGGCCGCAAGGCTGGTCAGCCGTTCGCCCCGGGTGCTAACCCCATGCACAAGCGCGATAGCCACGGCGCCATCGCTTCGCTGTCTTCGGTTTCCAAGCTCCCGTTCCGCGATGCTCAGGACGGCATCTCCAACACCTTCTCCATCATCCCGAGTGCGCTCGGCAAGGAGGACCAGGTGTTCTTTGGCGATATCGACCTTGATCAGCTGGGCGAGTAACTATTGTTAGTGCTATACTAACAATAACGATTACTGATTAGCGCGCCGGTTTCGGCCGGCGCCTATTAATCGAAGGAGACACATTATGAAGGTTTCTGAAGTTTCCGAGACTCAGGCCGATAACCTGGTCCACATGCTCGACGCTTACGCCGAGAAGGGTGGCCACCACCTGAACATCAACGTCTTCAACCGTGAGACGTTGCTCGACGCTCAGGCTCACCCCGAGAAGTACCCGCAGCTGACCATCCGCGTTTCCGGCTATGCCGTGAACTTCCACACGCTCACCAAGGAGCAGCAGGACGAGGTCATTTCGCGTACCTTCCACGACAAGTTCTAAAGGGTTCAACTCCTGTAGGATTACTGGGGCCGGTTTTGGGTTATTTCCCAAAACGTCCTCGGACATGCAAAGAGGCTCCGCTGCGCGCGTTGCGCGGCGGAGCCTCTTTGCGTCCTGCGGGATGTTTTGGAAAATAACCCAAAACCGGCCATGTGGGGTCCTGTGTAGTCACCCTTTAGGCGGAACTTTCCTAATTATTTGGATGAGTCGTTTACTTACTTGTACTGTTACCGTCTTCCCGCTCTTGTTGGGGTATGCTTTGTTCGTATGTAAACGTATGACATGTTGATGGGGGAGGGTGCTATGGCTCGCGAGGGCGCTCGTTCTAAGGATTCGGCTAAGCCTGGCATCAAGGAAGTTGCAGCGGTGGCGGGGGTTTCGCCTACTACGGTATCTCGCGTGCTTAATAATCGCGGCTATATTAGCCAAGAGACCCGCGATAAGGTCCATGCCGCGATGAAGCGCATCAACTATACGCCCAACGATATCGCCCGTGCCATGCTCAACGGTCGCCTGAATCTAATAGGTATGATCGTCCCCTATGTCAGCAGCCCGTTTCATGCCCAAGCGGTCCAAGCCGTTGAGCGTACCCTGGCCGAAAACGGTTTTAAGATGTTGCTGTGCAATAGCGCCAATCGACCTGATCTTGAGCGTTCTTATATCGATATGCTTCGGCGCAATATGGTTGATGGCGTCATCGTCAACTCGCTTAATATCGGTGCCGAGGCGTATGCCGAGATGGGCTTGAGTCTGGTTGGTATCGACTGCGACCTTGGCGAGACCTCTGTTCAGATTGCGAGCGACAGCTATGGCATCGGCGAACTTGCCACGCGTCGCCTGATCGATGACGGGTGTTCGCGCATCTTGTGCCTGCGCAACAATAGCCGCATGCGTATGCCTGCCAATAAGCGTACCGATGCCTACCACGATGTTGTGGAGCAGGCCGGTTTGCCCGCGCTTGTCCGTGAGGTCGAGTTCGTTAAGTCCGACGACGAAAAGAGTGCGGTCGTTGCGAAGATCCTCGATGAGAACCCCGATATTGACGGCATCTTTGCGGGAGACGACACGATGGCGGCCATCTGCCTCAACGTGATGAAGCGGCGCGGCTTGAGCGCTCCGGACGATATTAAGGTCGTGGGCGCGGATGGCGCCCGCCGCACTATGACGTTTATGCCTGACTTAACAACCGTTCGTCAGGATATCGATCGCATCGGAGAGCTCGCGGCGCAATCCATCATCGCTCTTGTTAACGGTGAAAAGCCCGAATCGAATACCAAGCTCCCCGTTGAACTCATTGAGGGCAAAACCGCGTAGTTCATCCCGTGCCAAAAGAATTCCTCAAACGCCTCTGATGACCGTTCGCCGGCATATGTCAACCGTTTGCCGACGACTGGAACTGCGAAAAGACGTATTAGTGTGAAAACGTTTGACATATGAAAACGATTGACATATCTTGCAGTTGTACCGAGTTAGTATCTCGTGAGAAAGGAAGTCTCGGATGCACAAGGTGTATTACCAGCCTGAGGGAATTTGGGTAGGCGACATCATGCCGTACGGCGAGGACGGCACGTTCTATCTCTATCATCAGCGTGACACGCGAAACCCCGGACCTTTCGGAGAGCCGTTTGGCTGGGCACTCGCGACAACCAAGGACTTCGTCAATTACAAAGACTTTGGCGAGAGCCTTGAGCGTGGCGGCGACGAGGAAGTCGACCAGTATGTTTATGCCGGCACGGTGTTTAAGGTGGGCGACAAGTACCATGCGCTCTACACTGGTTGCAATCGCGATAAGGTCAAGGCACGCTTGATGAAGCAGGTTCTTCTTCACGCAACGAGTGACGACGCCGTCAAGTGGGAGAAGAACATCGCCGAGACGCTGCTTCCGCCCCAGGAGGGTTACGATGACCGCAACTGGCGCGATCCCTTTGTGCTTTGGGATGAGGAGAACGAAGAGTACATGCTCATCCTCGGCACGCGTGTGGGCGAGGACAAGCGTCTGATGACCGGTCGTCTGGTCAAGTTCACCTCCAAGGACCTGGATACCTGGGAGTTCCAGGGCGACTGGTGGAATCCGGGCCTGTACACCATGTTCGAGATGCCTGATCTCTTTAAGATGGGCGACTGGTGGTATCTGGTGTTCTCCGAGTACAGTGATGGCAACAAGACCCGTTACCGCATGTCTCGCTCTATCAACGGTCCTTGGATCACTCCTGCGGACGATTCCTTCGATGGCCGCGCGTACTATGCCGCGCGTACCGCATTTGATGGTGAGCGCCGCGTTCTCTTTGGTTGGGTTCCTACGCGTGACGAGGGCGGTGACCCCAGCTCTTACCTGTGGGGTGGCACCTTTATGCCCCTCGAGATCGTTCAGCGTGCCGACGGAACGCTCGGCACCAAGCTCCCCGACAGCATGCTTGGCGCCTTTGGCGAGGGCAAGGCTGTCGAGACCTTTGAGCTTTCCTGCGAGTCGGGCAAGGTCGAGCAGGTGCTCGCCGCGGATGCCGGCTCCACCTACTTGCTCGATGCCGACATTGAGCTCGGCGGTAACGCTGCTGGCTTCTCGGTCAAGTTCGCCGAGGACGCCGAGACTGGTCTTGCCTATGAGTTCCGCGCCAACCTGCGCGAGGGCAAGCTCGAGTTCACGCCGGCTCCCCAGTACCCGTGGTTCCAGGTCAACAACATGGGCCTCGAGCGTCCGTTGTTCTTTAAGGGCGAGGGCACTCACCATGTGCGTCTGGTCGTCGACGACGACATCGCGACCATCTTTGTCGATGATGTTGCGCTCAACGCTCGCTTCTGCAACAAGCAGGGCCAGGGTGTGGCGCTTACCGTCACCGACGGTGCGCTCAAGTGCGCAAACGCAACGATTGCGTCTCTGTAGCGGCAACGAACCGTTTTATGATTTAGAAAAGGAATGGAGAGGAACATGGACTACAAGGCAGTGTCCCAGCAAGTCGTCGACAACGTCGGCGGACTGGAGAACATCGAGGGCGCCACGCATTGCGTGACCCGTCTGCGTCTGGTGCTCAAGGATACGAGCAAATACAACAAGGCCGAGCTCGAGAACATCGATGGCGTCAAGGGCGTGCTGTACAACAGCGGCCAGCTCATGATCATCTTCGGTACCGGTACCGTCAACAAGGTTTACGATGAGTTTATGGCTCTGACGGGCGTTAAGGAGATCAGTGCTTCCGAGGTCAAGGGCGCCGAGGCGGACAAGAAGGGCAAGTTCTTCTCGGTCCTCAAGGTATTCTCGGACATCTTTATCCCCATCATTCCCGCCTTCGTCGGCGCTGCAATCATCATCGGCCTTAAGTCGCTGATCGTTGCCAACGGCCTCTTTGGCATGGAGGGCAGCCTCGCCGATCACAGCGAGTTCCTCAAGAACCTCGCAAGCTTCTTTGCCATTATCGCCACCACGTTCGACTACCTGCCTGTCCTGGTTATGTACAGCGCGGTCAAGCGTTTTGGCGGTAACCCGATCCTGGGCATCCTCGTCGGTATCGTCATGGTTCACCCGAGCCTTATGAACCGCAACACGTTCGTTATGGACCCGACGGGTGCTGAGTACTGGAACTTTGGTCCGCTCTCCATCCCCATGGTTGCTTTCCAGGGCGGCGTGTTCCCTGCAATCCTGACTGCCTGGTTTATGGCCAAGGTCGAGAAGATTGCCCAGAAGTACATCCCCGAGGTCGTTTCGTTCGTCTTTGTCCCGACCGTTACCCTGATTCTTGCTAACGTTGCCCTGTTCACCGTGTTCGGCCCGCTCGGCAACCTGATCGGTGACGTCCTCGCCGGCGTAATCGATATCCTGTACAACAGGATGGGCGTCTTTGGTGCCTTTGTCTTCGCCGCGTTCCTGCAGCCGCTCGTCGTTACCGGTACGCATCAGTTCATCCAGGGTATCGAGGCAAACCTTGTTGCCACGACTGGCTTCAACTACATCCAGGCCATCTGGTCGGTTTCCATCATCGCCCAGGGCGGCGGCGCCATCGGTATGTACCTCATTCACAAGAAGCACTCCAAAGAGCGCAACATCTGCATGTCGTCCTTTATCCCGACGCTGGTCGGAATCTCCGAGCCCGCTATCTTTGCTGCAAACATGCGCTATTCGATCATTCCGTTCATCTGCGCATGCATCGGTGCAGGCTGCGGCGGTGCCTTCGTCAAGCTCTTTGAGGTGCGCGCTATCGGTCAGGGTCTGACCGGCGTGCTTGGCCTGCTCATCGTCACGCCCGAGACCCTCGTGTGGTATGTGGCTGGCAATCTCATCGCCTTTATCGTGCCGATCGTCTTGATCTTTGCCTACAACAAGGCAAAGGGCGTGCCGACCACCGATGAAGAGGGCGCTGGCGCTGGCTTCGACGTTAGCTTCTAGTTGAGCCGTTCAGTGTAATCTGAGGATAAGTCCATTTGAGGAAGGGCGTTCGACTCGTGTGAGTCGAGCGTCCTTCCCCATAGACGAGAAAGTCAACGGCGATGTTAAATCAAAAAAACAAGGTGACACGCGCGGACTATGAGCAGTGGCGTGTCGGACAGGATGAGACGGCGGCTCGCATCGCGTCCGACCCCGATAGGCTTCTGTTCCATGTGGAGCCTGAGCTTGGCTGGCTCAACGACCCCAACGGTTTGGTTCAGATTGGTGATACGTATCACATCTATCATCAATACGATCCGTTCGATGCTGCGCATGGCGGTCCAGTGCTTTGGAACCATCTGACGACAAAGGATTTTGTGACGTACGAGAATCACGGCCCCGTGCTGTTCCCCGATTCCGATTTGGATTCGAGCGGAGCGTATTCTGGTTCTGCCTTTGTACGTGATGGCAAGATTCACTACTTCTATACCGGCAACGTCAAGCATTTTGACCGCGATGATTACGACTACGTGTTGACGGGCCGTGAGCAAAACCAGATTCATATGGTTGCCGAGAATCCCGACGAATTGGGCGAGAAGCGCATGGCTGTTGGACCAGTCGATTACCCCGACGATATCGGTACGCACGTGCGCGACCCCAAGATCCTTGAGCACGATGGTATCTACTACATGGTTCTGGGCGCTCGTACGAAAGACGACCGTGGCTGCGTGCTTGTCTATACTTCGCGTGATTTAGGGGTCTGGAGCTATGCGACGCGCATTGAGCTGGGCGAGAAGTTTGGCTTTATGTGGGAGTGCCCTGATCTGTTTGAGCTTGATGGCGAGCTTATTCTCGTTTGCTGTCCGCAGGGTGTGCCTGCCGATGGTTGGCGTTACCGCAATCCGCATCAGTGCGTGTGGTTCCCCATCGAGGCCGATTGGGAGGCGCCGAGCTTTAAAATCGTCGGGAAGGGCATGCCCCCGATGGTCGATGCCGGTTTTGATTTCTATGCTCCGCAGTCCTTTGAGGATGCTGCAGGCCGGCGATTGATGATCGGATGGTCGGGTTGCCCCGATGCGACGGCGGAAAACCCGACGGTGGCGCGCGGGTGGCAGTGCGCGTTGACGGTGCCGCGAGAGCTGAGCATGCGCGATGGTAAGCTCTGCCAGCAGCCGGCGCACGAGATTGAGAGGATGCGCGGCGACTGCGTTCGCACGACAGGCGGTGAAACCGTTGAGGAGCCGGGCCGCCTGTTTGATCTCGTGGTTTCCTGTGAGGGCGCCAAGATGGTTGAGCTCGAGATTCGCAAGGGTGTCTTTGTGCGCTATGCGGACGGGATGCTTACTCTCGACATGGGTGACGAAGGCTATGGGCGCGACCAGAGGTCGATTGAGCTCGGCGAGCTTCGCGACCTGCGCGTGCTTTCGGACACTACGATGGTCGAGATTTTTGCCAACGGCGGTGAGGCGGCACTTACGAGCCGTACCTATTCGTCGGCGGTTCCGGCGATGGCGCTGCACGCCGAGGGCGCGGCGTCGATGGATTTCTACCGCCTCGCTCATTAACCGTGCATGGAGCACGATTGGACTTGTTGGGCGGAATGTGTCGCAGTTGCCGCGGCCAACTACCGTTTATCGCGTATAGCGACCGTTTGCGGAATAAGTAACACTCCTTAATAAACCGTGTAAAATCTCAGTTAAGCACGGAGTTTTCCAGGGAGACGCTGTCCTTTGTTATGTGCAAAGGGCGGCGTCTCTTTGGCGCTTAGATGCCGTTGTGCAACAGCGCGACGCGCGTGTCATGTATTGAAAAGCCAATGTCGAGATGGGTCGTGATAAGAATGGGCAAGTATGTAATCGTGGTTGAGTCTGGGTCGGATGTAACGCCGGAGCTCTGCGAGCGCTACGGCATCGTGCGCGTGCCCATGCATGTCACGATTGGTGACGAGACCGTCGAGGACGGCTCGATCGATCCGCTCGAGATTTATTCGCGCTGCAACGAGTTTGGTGTGATGCCCAAGACCAGTGGCTGCGCGCCTGCGGATTTTGCGCACGTATATGACCGCATCCATGTCGAGCAGCCCGATGCGACCATTCTGCATCTTGCGTACTCCGAGGCCACGACCTGCTCGCATCAATCATCGAAGATCGCCGCCAAGGGTCGCGATTACGTCTACTCCATGGACACGCGCTTTGTTTCGGTAGGCCAGTCGCTCGTTGTCGTCGAGACCGCCAAATACATCGAGGCTCACCCCGATGCCACCGTCGACGAGATCTTTGCATTTACGAACTCCGTCATGGACCGCGTGCTGTTGGGCTTTGTTCCTACCGACCTTGCCTTCCTTAAGGCGGGTGGTCGCTTGTCCAACGTCGCGTTCCTAGGCGCTCATCTGCTCAAGATTAAGCCCTGTATTGAGGTGACAGGCGGCAAGTTCGTGGCGACTAAGAAGTTCCGCGGCTCTATGCTCAAGTGCGCCCGCGCCTTTATTGACCACATGGTCACGAAGGGCGAGATCGACTACTCGCACATTGGCCTGGCGTATTCGGTAGGCCTTTCCGAGGAGCTTCGCGACGATATGGAAGTCTATGCGCACGACATGGGCTTTAAGGATATTACCTGGACTCAGGTCGGCGGCGTCATCTCGAGCCATTGCGGCCCGACCGCCTTCGGCGCGGTGCTCACGCTTAAGGCGTAAGGTCTGGCGTTTATCGAATTCTATTGCCACGGTGGCGGGCGGGTTGCGATAACCCTCCCGCCGCTCTTGCGTGGGGCCAAATAGAACAACCCAATTGACCGCTAAACCGTTTCGTCATCATGCGTATGGGCTAGAATGTCTCTGGCATTTATGTAGCTAAAACCAAAGAGAGGCAAGGTAGCGGGAATGGCTGAGATGACGCTTGAGGGTGTAGACGCTCATCCCGAGGACTCTGCGTTTGCCCTGGGTCGCGTGCATTCGATCGAGACGATGGGAACGGTCGACGGACCCGGCATCCGCTTTGTGGTGTTTGTTCAGGGCTGTCCCATGCGCTGCGCGTATTGCCACAATCCCGATACCTGGTCGGTCAACGGCGGCACGATGGTGACCGTCGAGCACCTCATGGATGAGTTCCAGAGTAACCACGAGTTCTATCGCAGCGGCGGAATTACGGTGTCCGGCGGCGAGCCGCTCCTACAGCCTGAGTTTTTGGCCGACCTGTTCCGTGCAATGCACAACAACCCCGATGGCCGCGTGCATACCTGCTTGGACAGCTGCGGCTATGCGTTCGATCCCAACCACCCCGAGAAGTTCGATGCCGTTCTCAACGAGACCGACATGGTGCTGCTCGACATCAAGCATGCCGATCCGGCTGAGCATAAAAAGCTGACCGGCTGCGATCCTGCACGTATCCTGGCGTTTGGCGATGAGCTGGCGCGACGCAGGATCAAGGTCGTTATCCGCCACGTGGTGGTGCCGGGCATTACCGACACGGTGGAGGAGTGCGAGGCACTCGGTCGCCTCATCGCTCCATGGCACAACGTGGTGGGCCTGGAAATGCTGCCGTATCACACGATGGGTGTCGTCAAGTACGAGCAACTGGGCATTCCCTATAAGCTCGAGGGCGTGCCCCAGATGGATACCGCGCGCATGCCCGAGTTGCGCAATGCCGTTATGACCGGCATGAAAAAGCGCCGTGCGGAGCTCAAAAACGCTATCGGATAGCATGCCATTTTCGTTCCCCAAGGGCACTCATTGGGGACAGACTTAAATGAGTGCCCCTGGGCACCTAGTTGATTGCTAAAGAGCCCCGTCCTAAAAAGACTGCTCTCTGGGTTGCGGTGAGATGCGCAACAGAATCGTGCCATTTGGATAAATACGCTTGTGGTTTCTTTAAAGACACCTTAAACGCCGCTGAATATCTTTGGAAAGAAATGCCTGCTCGGTATCATGCTGCTCGTATATGTTAGCGTCGGATTATTTTAGCCAAATATAGTCGGCCGAGATTGACCAATCCC
>CALJMO010000014.1 GCA_937982065.1 uncultured Collinsella sp. | reverse complement strand
GAAAGCACTTAATGTGCTTTCCGTCTTGCGCAGGACTGTAGAGCAGCAAACTTAAACAGCGGGCGGCCCGTTCCGGGAATCTGCCCCCGCGCACAGAAGGGGATTCCTTTTGCCAATAAGGGACAAGTTTATTTTGGTCGGTTTTCCTGCTTGAATTTGAAACATTTCGTCTGGCCAGAGCGTATCTATGGTGAGGACCTCATCAAGAATCAGTACCGTCACCGGGAGGTGATTATGGAAGAGCAAACATTTAGACAGGCGGTCGAAGATTACCGAGATGTCGTGTTTCGAATCGCGTTGACGTATCTGCGCGATCGCGCCGATGCCGATGATGTTGCCCAAGATGTCTTTCTTAAGCTGCTCAAAAGCAATGCGCAATTTGAGAGTTGGGAGCATCTTCGCCGCTGGCTTATCCGGGTCACGATCAATGAATGCAAATCGCTCTTTCGAAAGCCATGGAGGCGTGTGGAGGATATTGAGAACCTGGCCGATTCGCTTTCGGCGGTGCAGGATTAGACCAAAGCGGTCCTGTCAGACGTCATGCGACTTCCGGAACGATTCCGTGTTCCCATCATGCTCTATTACTATCTGGGCTTTTCGACCTCAGAGATTGGCGAGTTATTGCATGTGCCAGCCGCGACTGTTCGAACGCGTTTGGCTCGCGGCAGATCGAAGCTCAAGTTCATCCTAGAGGAGGGCGACCGTGAAATCCAATCAAATCAAGCAGGCCTTCGAGTCCATCCAAGCCGATAGCGATCTTGCAGATCGTGTCCTAAATACCGCTGCGGGTGAGCCGCTTCATCGAAAGGGCCACGCGAAGCCTCTCTATGTTGCCGTAATCGGATGTCTTGCCGGAGTACTGGCGACCGGAGGGGTCGCCTACGCCGTTGTCAATTCCGGCTATTTTGCCTCAGCCTGGGGAAACCACGGCAATGGGGATTCCATTACCTGGACCAACGGTGGCTCATCGGGGACTAAATACACCTACACCAGAGAGTTTGGTGATGGTATCGCGCCCCAAAGCCTGGAGGGTGCAGTCCAGAAGGTTAATCTGTCCGTCGAGGGTAACGGCTATACGCTCGATATCCATGAGATGGCTATCGATCAAAACGGCTGCGGCGCCGTGACGTTTACGTTGTCCAATCCAAATGGAGTTAACTACTACAAGCCAGCAGCAGAGACAGGCGAACTTGTTCTCTATGGTGAAGAAGAACAAGGCATCGGCACGCCAAGCATGAACTTCGGCGAGGAATGGGCTGACACACGCTGCACAATTGATAAGGACACATCAAGCGACACAGTCATTAATGGCACGATGTACTTTGCCTCGTGGGATCGCGAGCGAGATTTGGGACATGCGGTCACCTGGAATATCTGCTGGAAGGAGGGCGAAGGCGAGGATGCGAAGCCGTTCGAGGCATCGACGCCCGAGTTTAGCGTTGGAGCGTACGTCGATACAAAGGAACTCCGCTCCGATGACTCGCCTCTCGAGATCAGCCCGTTTTCTATCCAGACACACATCGATGATCTGGGCATTGACGCAGTCACGAAAAAGTTGACCGTTACCTACAAGGATGGATCGGAGCATATTATCGAAGATGATGCTGCGGGCGCGTACAATTTATATTTTTCGCTGACGCGCAATAGCGGAGAGAACATCTCGGTGCCGACAAAACTGATCAATGTCGATCAAGTGGTCTCGGTAACCCTTGAGGGCACGAGGTACACATCAGCAGGAGAGACCGAAACAGAAGTACCCTTTTCCACCGTCTATTCGTAAGGCCTAGGTCGCTTCCCAAGAGGGGAAGCGACCTATTTTGCGTTATATGGACGGTTAGATTGAACGCTATTTGTCTGATTCTCGGAAGAACGTGGCAAATGGATACGAATCACCGTGAAGAGCGGCGTTTTCCCAGATAAAACCGACCAAAATAAACCTGTCCCTTTTTGGGAGGGAACGTTGCCCCAACAAGCACGTCAGATTTCCGGACCGGGCCACCCGCTGTTTAAGTTTGTCGCGAGTTCCGCACGCAAAGGAAAGCACTTAATGTGCATTCCGTCTTGCGCAGGACTGTAGAGCAGCAAACTTAACCCCTGTGCCGTCCGGCCAGGGAATCCACTCCCGCGCACAGAAGGGGATTCCTTTTGTGTAGGCTTTGCGGAAATGTGCTCATTTTGGGATACGCCCGGCGGCGTGGTCTGTTGACGGCACAGCTAACGGCACGTATCCTATCCAACTGCGTGTTTCGTAGGGGGATGCTGACCCCTCGATTCAAGCCGTTGCACTTTA
>CALJMO010000013.1 GCA_937982065.1 uncultured Collinsella sp. | reverse complement strand
TCGACATCCTCGACCCCACCTCGGGCACCGTTGATTCGCTCATGCGTCTCGACCTCCCCGCTGGCGTCGACATCGACATCAAGCTCTAAGCGATATCGCTCATAGCTTAAAGGGCCCCGCTGCCGTTACGGTAGCGGGGCCCTTTTGTTTTGAGTTTAGATTTTGGGATAGCGAATTCGTCTGCCGAGCCGGCGGCTGCGGCGCCCTATTCGCTCAGGGGGCGCAAGGATGCTTCTTCGAAGTGGAAGACGCACAAGCCGCTCTCGGTCTCAATGCATGCGCGGCCGCAATCGTCGACCGTTCTAAATATGCCTCGTGCCAGCTCGTCTCCAGCGGGGGAGCGGGCGATAACGTGCTTCCCGATCCAATTGAGGTGAGCGATATATTCGTCGTGGACGGGCGCGAGCGGACCGGCGTTTTCTTCCATGGCGTTGAGGCGCTCTGCCCAGGTATCTACAGCGTCTATAACTGCGTGATAGACCTCATCGAGGAGCATGTCGACGGCGGGAACGCTCTCGTTGAGGTCCGAGAGGCCAATTGCCGCCAGGCCGCCATCGGGCACCTCTTGGGGCGTGTAGTTTACGTTGACACCAATGCCGCAGACGGCGAAAGGTTTGCCATCGTTATCGCGTGCGGCCTCGACCAGAATGCCGCCGAGCTTGCGTCCTCGCGCGACCAGGTCGTTGGGCCATTTGAGGGCTATTTCGCTTGCAAGGCCTTGCTTTTCGAGTGCTTCGAGCACCGCTAGGCCGCTGACGGCGGCAAGACCAGAGTACTTTGCGGGATTAACGCATGGACGCAGGACAATCGAAAGCAATAGGTTGCCGGCGGTTGAATCCCACTTGTGGCCGCGCCGGCCGCGTCCTGCCGTTTGCGCGCGGGCGGCAAGTCCTGTGCCGTGCGGCGCACCCTGTTTTCCTGCCTCGAGCAGGTCATCGTTGGTCGATCCGGTTACGTCGACAATCGTTAATTGGGCATCCATAGCGGCTGCTACCTCCTTATTGAATAAGTGAATGACGCAATGGTGTCGAGAGATAGACACAATGTGAAGCCTTTGTCGCATTTGGACAATTTAATGTTAACACGTCAACAAAGACTGAAATGCGTTATCCTCTCTTGGTCGATGTAAACACGTCAACAACTCAAAGGAGGTTAGTGATGGGTTTCACGATTCTTGGAACAGGCTCGGCGCTTCCTGAACGCAGTGTTTCCAATGACGAGCTGTCTGAGTTCCTCGATACCTCGGATGAGTGGATTTTTACCCGCACGGGTATCAAGAGCCGCCACGTCTGCACCACCGAGTCACTTGACGACCTTGCCGTAGCGGCGAGTGAGCGGGCACTCCAGGTGTCCGGAATCGACGCGAGCCAGCTGGATCTGATCGTCTGCTCGACGACGACGGGTGACCACCTTGTTCCCGCTGAGGCGTGTGCCGTTGCTGAGCGACTAGGCGCGACGTGCCCTGCCTTCGATGTCTCGGCGGCTTGTGCCGGCTTCGTATTTGCGCTCGATGTCGCCGAGGGCTATATCGCCCGCGGTCGCGCCGAGCGCGTGCTTGTCGTTGCTGCCGAGCAGATGACGCGCGCGCTCGACTGGACCGACCGTGCCACCTGCGTGCTCTTTGGCGATGGGGCAGGCGCCGCAGTGATTGAGGCTGGGGGAGACAGTCCCCTTGCCGTTGAGCTTTCGACGGCGCCCGACGTCGAGACGTTGCGCGTTCCCGGTCTGGTCGGTACCTCGCCGTTTAAGGCTTCCGCAGATAGCGCGAGCGTGCTGTCCATGAATGGCCGCCGCGTGTTCAAGTTCGGCGTCAACGCCATCTGCGACACGGTCCATAAGCTTGCGATCGATGCGGGCATTTTGGTCGAAGACATCGATCATTTTGTATTCCATCAGGCTAACGAACGAATCCTGAGCCAGGCGGTCAAGCGCCTGGGCGTGCCGGACGAGCGCGTGGTTCGCACGTTGCGCGAGACCGGCAACATTTCGAGCGCATGCATTCCGCTTGCCCTCGACCGGCTGGCAAACGCCGGTGCACTTCACACAGGCGACACCATCGCCTTGGTTGGATTTGGCGCCGGTCTGGATATAGGTGGCTATCTGCTTCGTTGGAAGTAGTCGCACATAGGAAATAAAAACGCCCTAGGGCACAACCAAAGGAGAACTACCATGGCAGATCAGAAGACCTTCGAGCGCGTTTGCGACGTTATCCGCGAGACCGCCGGTCTTGACGATGTCGAGATGAAGCCCGAGTCCACGCTCGAGGAGATTGGTCTCGACAGCCTGGGCACCGTCGAGATCCTCGTTGCCGTCGAGGACGAGTTTGGCATCCAGCTCGATACCGAGGAGAACCCCAAGACGGTCGGCGAGTTCGCCGATACGGTCGAGGCGGCATTGGAGAAGTAGAGATGCTCAAGACTCCTCTCTGCGATCTGCTCGGCATCGAAAAGCCCGTGTTCCAGGGCGGTATGGCCTGGATTGCCGATGCCTCGCTGGCGTCCGCAGTGTCCGAGGCGGGTGGCTTAGGCATCATCGCGGCCATGAACGCCGACGCCAACTGGCTTCGCGACCAGATTCATGAGCTGCGCGCCAAGACGGATAAGCCCTTTGGCGTCAACGTCATGCTCATGAGCCCGTTTGCCGACGAGGTCGCGCAGGTCGTGATTGACGAGCGAGTGCCGGTCGTCGTGACGGGCGCCGGCAATCCCGCCAAGTACATGAAGGCGTGGAACGAGGCGGGCATCAAGGTCATCCCGGTCGTTGCCTCGGTGGCGCTGGCGCGCCTCGTGGCACGTCGTGGAGCCACGGCGGTTGTTGCCGAGGGTACCGAATCGGGCGGCCATATTGGCGAGACCTCGACGATGGCACTGGTGCCGCAGGTCGTCGATGCGGTTGACATTCCCGTCGTGGCCGCCGGCGGTATTGCCGACGGCCGCGGCGTGGCGGCCGCCTTTATGCTGGGCGCCGAAGGCGTGCAAGTGGGTACGCGCTTTCTGGTCGCAGACGAGTGCACCGTCTCGGAGCAGTACAAAGAGATGGTCCTGAAGGCCAACGACACTTCAACGCGTGCGACCGGTCGCTCGACGGGACATCCAGTGCGCGCCCTCAAGAGCCCCTTCACCAACGCCTATGCCAAGAGCGAGGGTTTCGGCGCGAGTGCCGAGGAGCTCGGTGCTATGGGAACCGGTGCGCTGCGTAAGGCCGCCAAGGACGGCAACTACGAAGAGGGTTCGTTTTTGTGTGGACAGATTGCCGGCATGGTCAACGAGCGCCAGAGCGCACGCGAAATCGTTGACGACCTGGTCGCCGGCGCCGAGCACGTCCTGAAGGGTGCGTGCGCATGGGTGGCGTAGCGTTTTTGTTTGCCGGCCAGGGTGCCCAGCACCCCGCGATGGGCGTCGACTTGATCGAGACATCGCCGGCGGCCGCCGAGGTGTTCGCCATTGCCGATGAGGTGCGCCCGGGGACGAGCGAGCAGTGCCGGAGCGCCTCCAAGGAGGAGCTCTCGCAGACCGAGAACACGCAGCCTTGCGTGTTCGTGCACGACTTGGCTGTCGCCGTCGCCCTGCGCGAGCGCGGCGTGGTGCCTGCCGCCTGTGCGGGATTCTCGCTGGGCGAGGTCGCTGCACTCACCTTTGCGGGGGCATTCGATACGCGAGCGGGTTTTGAGCTCGTGTGTGAGCGCGCGGCATTGATGGCCACGGCGGCCGAGCGTCACCCCGGCGGCATGCGCGCCGTCATCAAACTTGATGCTGCGCAAGTCGAGAACCTAGCTGCGCAGGCCGGCGAGGACTGCTGGCCGGTCAACTACAACAGTCCCCAGCAGACGGTTGTGGCCGGAGCGCCCGATGCGCTGCAGACCCTCGACGTCCTAGTAAAAGAGGCTGGCGGCCGCGCCATGAAGGTCGCGGTGTCGGGTGCATTTCATAGCCCCTATATGGCCGAGGCGACCTGTGGCCTTGCCGCATATATTGAGGCCGGTCACGCGCCGTCCCCGTTGCTCATTCCTGTTTTGGCAAATATGACAGCGGCGCCCTATCCGGCGGACCCCCAGACGGCATCGGATGTCTTGGCCAATCAGGTGAGCCATGCCGTGCGCTGGGTCGATACGCTGCATGCTCTGCAGGATCAAGGCATCGACACATTTATTGAGGTCGGCCCCGGCAAAACGCTGTCCGGCCTGATCAAGCGTACGTTGAGCGACGTTCGTGTGTATTCGTGCGAGACGGCCGAGCAGGTCGCAGCTATTGCCGACGAGCTCGCATGGTCCACAGGGCTGTAACCCGAAAGGAATGACATGGGCAACTTGAACAACGGCGCGCTCGAGCGCAACGACTCACGTCGCGTGGCACTGGTCACGGGCGGCTCGCGGGGTATCGGCCGCGCCTGCGCTATCGGTCTGGCGGAGGATGGCTACGATATCGCCGTCGTCTATGCCGGCAGCGTCGATGCGGCGCGCGAGACGTGCGACGCCTGCGAGGCGGCTGGCGCCACGGCGCGCTCATATCAATGCGACGTGGCCGACCCCGCTGCCGTCAACGCGTGCGTGGAAGCGGTCCTCAACGACTTTGGCTCCATTTGGGCGCTCGTCAACAACGCTGGCATCACCCGCGATGGCCTGCTCATGCGCATGGGCGATGACGCCTTCGATCGCGTGCTCGATGTCAATCTTAAAGGAACGTTTAACACGACGCGCGCGCTCACCAAGACCTTTATGCGCCAGCGCGGCGGCTGCGTCGTCAACATGAGCTCGGTCGTGGGCCTGATGGGCAATGCTGGGCAAGCCAACTACGCTGCCTCCAAGGCGGGCGTGATCGGCCTGACCAAGGCGGTGGCGCGCGAGCTTGCGCCCCGCGGCGTACGAGTGAACGCGGTTGCCCCCGGGTTTGTCGAGACGGATATGACGGCAAAGCTCTCGGAGAAGGTGCGTACGGTAACCGAGGAGCAGATTCCCCTTAAGCGTATGGCGCGCCCCGAGGAGGTGGCCGGCGTGGTGCGCTTTTTGGCGAGCGATGCGGCTGCCTACATTACGGGTGAGGTCGTGCGCGTCGACGGCGGAATGGCGATGTAGAAACCAGGGCCGAAGAACGGCTTGGATGAGGAGACCATGATGGAACAGAGAGTTGCAATCACCGGTATCGGTGCCGTGTCGCCGCTCGGCAACACCGCGCTTGCCACCTGGGCGGCAATGTGTGCTGGCACGTGCGGCATCGGCCCGATCACGCACTTCGATACCGATGCGTTTGCCGTCAAGGTGGCAGCCGAGGTCAAGGGCTTTGACAGCAACGAGTACTTTGGCAAGCGTGACGCCAAGCATCTCGACCCCTGCGTTCAGTTTGCGATGGCGGCTTCGGACGAAGCCATGCACGATGCGGGCTTTGATGTCGAAGGCGCCATCGATCGCGAGCGCCTGGGCGTCTACGTGGGCTCGGGCGTGGGCGGCATGACGACGCTCGTCGACAACGTCCATACGATTGCCGAACGTGGGCCCCGCCGCGCATCGCCCTATATGATCGCGATGATGATCCCCAACATGGCATCGGGCAATATCGCAATCCGCCACAAGGCAAAGGGCCCGACCCTGCCCGTGGTGACCGCGTGCGCAACCTCGGCCCATGCGGTGGGCGAGGCGTTCCGCGCCATCAAGCACGGCTATGCCGACGCGATCCTCGCGGGCGGCGCCGAGGCTGCAATTATCCCCGATGCCGTTGCGGGCTTTACGTCCTGCCGCGCATTGACCACCAACCCCGATCCCGCGACGGCCTGCCGTCCGTTCGATGCAGACCGCGACGGCTTTGTGATGGGCGAGGGCGCCTGCGTGCTGGTACTCGAGAGCATGGAACATGCGCAGGCGCGCGGTGCGCACATTTATGCCGAGGTCGTGGGCTACGGCAACACCGATGATGCCTATCACATCACGAGTCCTGATCCCGAGGCTGCCGGCATTGCCCGCGCGATATCGCTGGCGGTGACCGAGGGCGACGTCAAGCCTTCCGAGGGTCTCTACATCAATGCCCACGGCACATCGACCAAGCTCAACGATTCGTCCGAGACGACGGGCATTAAGCGTGCGCTCGGCGAGGACGCGGCGCGCGCCGCGCACGTCTCGTCGACTAAGTCGATGACCGGCCACATGATCGGTGCCACGGGCGCCATCGAGGTCATGGCCTGCGCCATGGCGCTCGAGCAGGGCGTGGTGCCGC
Source organism: uncultured Collinsella sp. (assembly GCA_937982065.1). Lineage (GTDB taxonomy): Bacteria > Actinomycetota > Coriobacteriia > Coriobacteriales > Coriobacteriaceae > Collinsella. Next base: position 7,479 of record CALJMO010000013.1, on the reverse strand, counting down.
CGACCATTAACTACCACACGCCCGATCCCGCCTGCGATCTTGACTACACGCCCAATCGCGCGGTTCGCGCTGACCTTACCTGGGCGCTTTCGACCAACCTGGGCTTTGGCGGACACAACGCCGCCATCGCGCTGCGTAGATATACGAGGAGCTAGAGCATGGATTCCAAAAGACTTGCCGAGATAGCCGATGTTATGGAGGACCGCGGCCTCACGCGCGTACGCGTTGAGGAGCCCGATGGCACCGCGGTCGAACTCGAGCGCGCGAGCGCCGCACAGCCGGTTGCCGTGCCCATGCCCATGCCGAGCGCTATGGCCGCTCCAGTTGCAGCTCCCACAGTCGCGCCTGCCGCACCGGAGCCCGCCGCGCAGACACCTGCCGCCGCACCGGAGCCCAAGGGCACCGAGGTGACCGCTCCCATGGTCGGCGTTTTCTATGCTGCCCCGGCGCCGGGCGACGAGCCGTTTGTGCACGTGGGCTCTAAGGTCAAGGCCGGCGAGACGCTCTGCATCATCGAGGCCATGAAGGTTCTCAACGAGGTAACGGCAGAGGCAGACGGCGAGGTGCTCGAGATCTGCGTGGCCGACGGCGACCTCGTGGAGTTTGGCAGTTGCCTTATGAGGATCGGATAGGTGATATCCATGAACAAAGAAGAGCTTAAGGAACTGTTGCCGCATCGCGAACCGATGCTTTTGCTCGACGAGGCCGAGCTGGTGGGCGACGAGGCCCACGGCAAGATCACGATTACGGGCGACGAGTACTTTTTGCAGGGGCATTTTCCGGGAAACCCGGTGGTCCCCGGCGTGATTCAGTGCGAGATGCTCGCCCAAAACTGTTGCGTGCTGCTGATGGGCGATGAGGAAGCGCGCGGCGCGACGCCGTTCTACACGAGTCTGGACAAGGTGCGCTTTAAGCGTCCGGTGCGCCCGGGCGACACGGTTGATCTGGTGTGCACCATCACGCGTGCGCGCGGGCCGTTCCGCTTTGCGACGGGTACTGCGAGCGTCAACGGTGAGGTTTGCTGCCGCGCCGATATGTCTTTTGCACTCATGCACGAAAGTTAAGGAAGGCTTCATGTTCGACAAAGTGCTCATCGCCAACCGCGGCGAAGTCGCGGTCCGTGTTATCCGCGCGTGCCGCGATATGGGCATCAAGACCGTCGCCGTTTATTCCACGGCCGATGCGGACGCGCTGCACGTGCAGCTTGCCGACGAGGCGTATTGCATCGGCGGTCCGCGTCTTGCCGAGAGCTACCTCAACGACGATGCTGTGCTCACCTGTGCCGTAAAGTCGGGAGCTAAGGCAATTCATCCCGGCTATGGCTTTTTCTCCGAGAAGGCGAGCTTCGTGCGCGACTGCGACAAGTATGGCCTGGCGTTTGTTGGTCCTTCGGCCAAGGTGATCGACAGCATGGGCGACAAGGACGCCGCACGTCGAACGGCTGCCGCGGCGGGCGTGCCCATCGTGCCGGGCTGCGATTTGCTCAAAAGTCCCGAGGAGGCAACGGCCGAGGCTGAGCGCATTGGCTGCCCCGTGCTTATTAAGGCGCGTGCGGGCGGCGGCGGTCGCGGTATTCGTAAGGTCGAGCGCGTGGAAGATGCGGCAAAGGCCTTTATTGAAGCACGCGCCGAGGGCGAGGCCGTTTTTGGCGACGGCGAGTGCTACATGGAGAAGTTCGTCGCGCCGGCGCATCACGTTGAGGTACAGATTATGGCCGATAAGCAGGGCCATGTGTTTTCGCTCGGCGAGCGCGAGTGCTCGGTGCAGCGGCGCAACCAAAAGCTAATCGAGGAGAGCCCCGCGCCGTGCCTCGACGGACACGACGACATTCGTGCTCGCATGCACAAGGCAGCGCGTGACCTGGCTCGTGCCGTCGGCTACGAAGGAGCCGGTACCATCGAGTTCCTGTATTCGGACGACGGCAATTTCTACTTTATGGAAATGAACACGCGCTTGCAGGTGGAGCATCCGGTTACGGAGTTTGTGACCGATACCGACTTGGTCAAGTGGCAGCTGCGCGTGGCAGCCGGCCAGCCTCTGCCCTTTGAGCAGGAGGACATGCCGGTCCGCAACCACGCCATGGAGTGCCGCATCAATGCCGAAACGCCGGATTTTCTGCCGTCATGCGGAACGGTCACCGCGTTGCGTGTGCCGGGTGGTCCGCGCGTGCGCTGGGATTCCGCCATGTTTACCGGTGCTAAAGTTCCGCCGTACTACGACTCCATGCTTGGCAAGCTCATCGTGTGTGCGCCCACGCGTGACGGCGCCATTCGCAAGATGCGCTCGGCCCTGGGCGAGCTCGTGATTGAGGGCGTGAGCGAAAACAGCGAGCTTCAGCTCGACGTGCTGGCAAACGACGAGTTCTTGTCGGGCATGTATCACACCGATCTGATGGGGCATCTCTATGCTGATGAATAGAAAAGCGAAGACGGTCAACGTCCTCGAGGGACCGATGACCGAGTCGTGCGCCGAGTTTCCCGCGCGCCACGTGTTTATCAAGTGCCCGGAGTGCCGCCGCGTGATCGATGAGGCGCGCCTGCACGACAACCTCGAGGTCTGCCCTCGTTGCGGCAAACACTTTCGCGTGAGCGGGCGCGACCGCATGCGCATGACGATTGACGAGGGCACGTTTGAGGAATGGGATGCCAGTCTGGCGCCGGAGGACTTCCTCTCGTTTCCCGGCTATGCCGACAAGCTCAAGAGCGTGAGCGAGCGTTCGGGCGAGCACGATGCCGTTGTGTGCGGCAGGGGCAAAATCTGCGGTTGCGATACCGCGCTCTTCTTTATGGACGCCAACTTTATGATGGGCTCGATGGGTTCCGTGGTGGGCGAGAAGATCTGTCGCACATTTGAGCGAGCGACCGAGCTTGGATTGCCAGTTGTCGGCTTTACCGTTTCGGGCGGTGCGCGCATGCAAGAGGGCGTGACATCGCTTATGCAGATGGCCAAGATTTCTGCGGCGGTTAGGCGCCACAGCGAGGCGGGCGGCCTGTATATCACGGTGCTCACCGACCCCACGACCGGAGGCGTAACCGCGAGCTTTGCCATGGAGGGCGATATTATCCTGGCCGAGCCCGATGCCCTGACGGCATTTGCCGGCCCGCGCGTGATCGAGCAGAACATGCACAAGCGCCTGCCCAAGGGATTCCAGCGCTCCGAGTTTTTGCTGGAGCACGGCTTTTGCGATGCCGTTGTTCCGCGTGGCGAGATTGCGCTCACGGTAGGCGAGCTGCTGGCGCTGCACGAAGGGCACGCGCCCGGCCTGGGGGCACCGCATGAGATCGTGCATACGGGTCGCCGCGGCAAAAAGCTGGGACACTTGTTCAAGCGCTCGGCCGCACCAAAAACCGCGCTCGAGATTGTCAAGCAGACCCGCTCGGCAGATCGCGCCACGGCAGGCGAGATGATCTCGCTGGGCCTGGATGGATTTGTGGAGCTGCACGGCGACCGCTACTTTGGCGACGACGCTGCTGTGGTGGCTGGCATTGGCTGGAAAGACGGACGCCCCGTAACGGTCATCGCCATCGAGCGCGGCACCACGACCAAAGAGCGCATGCGTCGCAACTTTGGTATGGCACATCCCGAGGGCTACCGCAAAGCGCGTCGCCTGATGCGCCAGGCCGAAAAGTTTGGTCGACCGGTTCTGTGCCTGGTCGATACTTCGGGCGCGTTTTGCGGCATCGGTGCCGAGGAACGCGGTCAGGGCGAGGCCATCGCCCAGAATCTCATGGAGATGAGCGGCCTTAAGACGCCGATTGTCTCGGTGGTGACAGGCGAGGGCGGCTCTGGTGGCGCGCTGGCGCTGTCCGTGGCCGACCGCATCCTGATGCTCTCGAGCTCGGCCTATTCGGTCGTGAGCCCCGAGGCCTGTGCGTCGATCCTGTGGAAGGATACCGAGCGTGCGGATGAGGCCGCCGAGGCGCTTAAGCTCACGGCCCCCGATCTGCTGGCGCTCGGCATCATCGACGGCATTGTTGACGATAAGGGCCTGTCGCATGAGGAGATCGCCGGTGCCGTCATGTCCTCGGCATTTGATGCCTTCGATACGCTTGGGCAGCTCGACGACGCGACCCTCACAAACCTCCGCTACGAAAAGTACCGCGCAATCGGTCGATACCGCACGATGTGACAAAGGGACAGCCCGCATGTCATATTGGGAAAGGCGTTCCATGCTACAAGTTTCTAACACCTCGTTTACAACGTCGGTTTCATCAAACGCCATGGCCGTGGTGGACTATCTGTCCAAAAGCATGATGTCGGCGCTGCCGTTTATTGTCTGCGCGGCGTTGTTCCGCACCGTCGCTGTCATTATGGGCGAAGGCATGCTGGGCCTGTGGTCTGCCGATTCCGATATCTATCGCCTGTTCTACAGTTGGCTCTATAACGCCGGCTACTACTTTTTGCCCATTTATCTTGGTTGGGCGGCCGCCCGCCAGCTCGGTTGCTCGGAGCAGCTGGGCATGATGCTGGGCGGCGTATTGATTGCACCCGATTTACTCAAGCTTGTCGATGCCGCATCGACGACGGGGGCATCGATGACTTCCGTGTATGGTCTGCTTCCTGCGCCGGTCAACGATTACACGACGACTGTTATTCCGGTTCTCATCTCGGTGCCCGTGCTATGGCGAGTGGAGTGTTTCTTTAAGCGCGTTATCCCTAAGGCCGTGGCGTTTTCGTTTGTTCCGTTTGCGACCTTGCTTGTCATGGTTCCGGTTTCGCTGTGCATTACGGCGCCGGCGGGCAGCTATCTGGGCATGCTGTTGGGCCAGCTTATGTTTATGCTTGGCAATTCCGGTGGCATTGTGTCGCTGCTCACGCTCATGGGGCTTGCCGCAGGCTGGGAGTTCCTAAAGATCGCGGGCGTCAGCAACGTCGTCCTATCGCTCGCCTATGCGCAGTTTATGAGTGTGGGAACGGATTCGTGCATCCTGATCGCCGCGACGATGGCAACGTTCGCCGTTTGGGGCATGCCCTTTGGCGCGTCGCTTCGCGTTGCGGATAAGGACGAGAAGGCGCTCATGCTGGGCTATTCGATCTCGGGTGTGCTTGGTGGCGTAAGCGAGCCGGCGCTGTACGGTTGCGGCTTTAAATATGGCAGGTGCCTGACGTGCATGGCCATTGGCGGCGCCGTCGGAGGCCTTGTTGCGGCCGTGGGCCACGTTACGGCCTATACCATCGGCATGACGAATGTCCTCATGGTCATTGGCTTTGCCACGGGCGGCATCTCGAACCTGCTGTGGTGCTGCGCTGCCGGTGGTGTAGCATTCGCGATGTCTGCGGCGCTGAGCTACTGCTTTGGTGTGGTGCCGACGAAGGGGCAGACGACGGGGGACGGAGCCGATTCGTCCGAAACAGTGGCGAGCGCTGCTGAGGTAAGCGCATAAACCTGTGCGACAAAAGGACGATTCCTTTGTCACATTCCAAGGCCGTGGCCCGTGTGGGCTGCGGCCTTTTTGTATCTTGAGGACAAAGTGGCTACACTACAATCCGTTTGAGCAATAGATATATAGGTAGTACCGTGGGGGCGGATGCAGATGGTCGAGTGGATAGTTAAGCGCGCGCAGGGCGATCGTGCGCGTGTGGGCACGTTAGCGGGCATGGTGTGTATTGTCGCCAATGTGGCGCTTTGTGCTGCGAAGGGCGCAATTGGTGTGCTGTCGGGATCGGTTTCGATCGTGGCGGATGCCATGAACAACCTGTCCGATGCTAGTTCGAATATCGTGAGCGTGCTGGGCTTTAAGCTGGCGAGCAAGCCGGCCGACCCCGAGCTTCCTTACGGCCACGGTCGCTATGAGTATCTCTCGGGATTGGTCGTGGCGGCGCTCGTGCTGCTGATTGGCGTTGAGCTGGTGAAGTCCTCGGTTGAGCGCGTCATCCACCCCGAACCTGTCGAGTTCTCGCTTGCCCTGGTGGCAGTTCTAGCGCTTTCGATGGTCGTAAAGCTCTGGATGGCGGCCCTCAACCAAAAGCTCGGCGATCGCATTGAGTCCGAGACGCTGCATGCGACCGCGCAGGATTCCAAGAACGATGTTCTTGCCACAGGCGCCGTGTTAGCGTGCGCAATTGTTTCGCAGGTGACGCACACCAATTTTGATCCCTGGGTTGGACTTGCCGTTGGCGCCTATATTGGCTGGAGCGGTTTTGAACTCATCCAGGATACGGTGAGCCCGCTTTTGGGCCAGGCGCCCGATCCTAAGCTGGTCAAGCACATTCGAGACAAGATCATGAGCTATCCCGGCGTTTTGGGCGTTCACGATTTGATGGTTCACGACTACGGCCCGGGCAGGAAGTTTGCAAGTGCGCACGCCGAGATGGCGGCCGAGGCCAGCCCGCTGGAAAGTCACGACACGCTCGACAATATTGAGCAGTCGTTTAGGGACGAGGACGGCATGATCGTCACGCTCCATTACGATCCCATCGTGACCGACGATTCAAAGGTGGCGAGCATGCGCCTGCGCATCAACGCTATGGCGCAAGAGGTCGATAGCCGCCTCTCGATCCACGACCTACGCTGTGTTCCGGGCCCCACGCATACCAACGTGATCTTTGACTGCGTACGTCCCTCGGATTTGGCGATGAGCGCCGAGGACCTGAAGCGCGCGCTGGCGAAACGGGTCGAATCGGAATATCCCAAGTCGGTCGCCAAGATTACGATCGACGAAGATTACGTAGGCCATGCCCACGAGTAGGGCTGTGCCAGCAAAGCAAGTTATACAGAAGGGGAGAGCATGAAGCGCTTATATCTACTCCGCCACGGTCAGACGGAATTCAACGTTAAAAAGCTCGTCCAGGGCCGCTGCGATTCTCCGTTGACCGATCTGGGCCGCAAGCAAGCGGGAATGGCAGCCGCATGGCTCAAGGACCACGGCGTCGTTCCCGACAAAGTGGTCTCTTCGCCCCTAGGCCGAGCCATGGACACAGCTCAGCTCGTCGCATGCGAACTCCTCGGCTCGGACGCAGCAGTTGAGCCCTGCGAAGGCATCATCGAGCGCTGCTACGGCACCTTCGAAGAAGGCCCCCACGATGCCCTTCCTACCGACGTCTGGGACCCCGGCGAGGACTTAGTCCCCTTCGGAGGAGAGGGAAGCCAGACGCTGCAGGAGCGCATGGTAGGCACCCTCACCAATCTCATGGGCGCCGAGGGCATCGAAACCCTCCTAGCAGTAAGCCACGGCAGCGCCAGCCGCCAATTCATCAAGGCTGCAGCCCCAGAGGACTTCGAGCTCCCAACAAAACTCCCCAACTGCGCCATCATGATCTTCGATTTTGACGAGGAAAAACTACAAGCAGAGGGCGAGCCAATGCAATGCAAGTTCACTCTCCAGCAAATAGTGGACCCCCAACAAAGAAATTAGCTGAGCGAGCAGAGTTAAGCAGACATCAACGTGTCGTCTCCCGAGCTTGGCAGAGGGGCGGCGAAATATATTAAGTTTGTCGCGAGTTCCGCACGCAAAGGAAAGCACTTAATGTGCTTTCCGT
>CALJMO010000012.1 GCA_937982065.1 uncultured Collinsella sp. | reverse complement strand
TGCGGAAACGCGGGGTCCGTTCAGGCTGTTGCGTTGAGATTGAAAATCAACCTTGTGGAATTCGGGGGCTTTGTCGTATCCATTTCAAAAGAGCCTGCTGCCGCGATTTGGCTGTCGCATAATGCAAGGCCATTGCGGTATCGAGCTATGGAAAGACGCCTGCGGAATTGTCCTACCGATAAACGGACAAGCCTCCAGCTGGTGACTTCGCCGTGGTAAGGTAAGCCGAATTGTTTCCAGGCTGTTTCGGGGGAGTGGAATGAGCAAAGAGTGTGTCGAGCAGGTCGAAGGCGCAGGGGCTTCGGTGCCGATGACCGATATATCGAACATTGATGTGCCCGAGGGCACCGACGAGCTCAGCCGCAACACCCGTCGCGCATGGCGCGACCGCCTGAACAGCGCTTCGACGCGCAAGATGATCACGGGCGTCTTGGCTACGCTGGTGGGCGGTTCGTTTTGGGGCTTCTCGGGCACCAGCGCGAGCTTTCTGTTCGATACCTACCACGTCGACACCTTGTGGCTTATGAGCGTGCGTCAGATTCTCGCCGGCCTGCTCTTTATGGCTGTGGTTGTCACGCGCGACCGCGCACGCCTGGTCAAGCTTTGGACGACGCCCGCTGATCGCAAGCAGCTGCTGCTCTTTACCGCTTTTGGCCTGCTGTTCAACCAGTTTTGCTATCTTTCGGCCGTGCGCCTGACGAACGCCGGAACCGCGACGGTGCTCCAGTGCCTGCAGCTCGTTATCATCATGGGCTACGCCTGCGTGACCGATCGCCGCATGCCGCGTACTCGCGAAGTCATCGGCATTGGCCTGGCTCTGGGTGGAACCTTTTTAATCGCCACCGGCGGCGACCCCACCAGCCTGAATATCTCGCCGCTTGGCCTGGCAGCAGGTCTTATGTGTGCGGTCAGCGCCGCGTGTATGGCGGTGATTCCCGCCAAGATCCTGCCCGAATACGGCAGCCCCATCGTCACGGGCTCGGCAATGCTCACGGCGGGCGTGGTCTCGTGCGTCTTCGTGCAGCCCTGGGCGCATATGCCGGCGCTCGACGCTGCCGGCATCGAGGCGCTCGCGGTGTTCGTGGTTATCGGCTCGTTTTTTGCTTACATGCTTTATATGCAGGGCGTTAAGGACATCGGCTCGGTGCGTGCGAGTCTCATCGGAACCGTGGAGCCCGTCTCGGCGACCATCACCAGCGCCGTTATGCTGGGCACGGTGTTTTTGCCGACCGACCTTATCGGCTTTGTCATGATCATCGTGATGATGTTCCTTACGGTGTAGCTAGCGCCGCCGCCAAGACAGAAAAGGTGTTGTGCCGCATTTTCGCCAATTGACGTCCGTGTCTGGAGTTTAGCTGTCGATGCTCAAAATGCCATAAACTAGTAACGTTATGGACTTTTTCATTGCGACTCAATTGCGAGGATTTCTTTATGGCTGGTAATCACTTTAAGGGCAGCGATAGCGGCCGCCCTGCAGTTCCGCCGCGTCCGAACGGGGCTGGTAAGGCCGGCACGCCGGGCGGCGCTGGACAGGGCGGTTCCGGTAAGCGCGTGTCCCCGGGCGAGACGGCGATGTTTACCGCTCTGTACGAGCAGTCTCAAAAGGCAAAAAAGACCGGCCGTGCAAGAGGGAATGTCTTTGCGGACGGTGCAACCTCCGCGTCGCAGCCGAGTGGGGTTCCTTCGGTACCTGCGAACAACGCAGGTGCTGCCAACGCTGCGAATGGCGCCGGCAACGTTAATGCCGGCAAGGCCGCCAACAATACTCCCTCTGCCGGTGGCGCGGGGCTTACGGGTAACCTTGGCACGATTTACACCGGCGCCTCCGAGACTGGCACGTTCGCCCGCCTGGATGATAGCGGTACCGAGTATGCGGGCTCGGGTTCCAAGGAAGATTATTACGATTTTGGCTTGAACTACGGTAGCGACGCTTCGTCGAGTTCGACCTCTGACGATCTGGTCCGTCATCGCCATCGCAAGGGCGAGCGCAAAAAGCGTCACACCGGCGCCATTATTGCCGCTGTAGTCGCGGTGCTTCTCGTTGCGCTTGGCGCAAGCGGCTTTATGCTGCTTAACTCGGCAAAGACCGTAAAGAGTGAAGCGAAGGAGGCTGTCGAGATCGTCGGTGGCCTTAAGGACAAGGTCACGTCGGGCGATTTTTCGACGCTGCCTGACGACGCGAAGAAGATTGATGAGCTCTGCAACAGCATGAAGGCGGAGACCTCGAGCCCGCTGTGGGCGGCGGCTTCGTTTATCCCGGTGTATGGCAGCGATATCAATGCGGCCCGCACCATGATCGACGCCCTGTCCGATGTCTCGAGCAATGCGCTGGTTCCCATGGCCGATAACCTTTCGCAGGCTACGCCCGGCAAGCTGTTCCAGGACGGCATGATTAACGTGTCCGCGCTGCAGGCGGTCGCCGATTCGCTTTCCAGCAGCTCGAAGGTGTTCAAGAGCGCCAACGAGAAGGTCCAGGGCATTGGCGATACTCATATTTCCCAGGTGACCGAGCTGGTCGATAAGGCCAAGGACGGCTTTGCCACCCTCAACGGTGCGGTTGACGCGGCGGAGAAGGTCGCCCCCGTCCTCCCCCAGATGCTCGGCGCCAACGGCCAGACGCGCAACTACCTTGTGTACGCCATGAACAACGTCGAGATTCGTGCTTGCGGCGGCTTTGGCGGTTCGCAGGGCCTGATTTCGGTCACCGACGGCCAGATGTCGATTGGTGACTTTGTTCCATGTATTGCGCTTAGCAAAGACGAGGCGGTTGAGAGCGTCGACGAAGAGGACGAGGCACTGTTTGGTGACCACAGTAACCTGTACAACTCTGGTAACGCGTATTCGCCCGATTGGCCTCGCAACTCGCAGCGTGTCGCCGCGCTGTGGAAGTCCCAGTATGGGCAGGACGTTGACGGCGTCGTGGGTATCGACCCGGTGTTCCTGCAGTATCTGCTGGGCCTGGTCGGTAACGTGTCGCTGCCCGACGGAACGGTTGTCGACGGCACCAACGCCGCAAAGGTCCTCATGCACGATGTGTACTGGAACTATCCGGTCGAGGAGTCGGACGGCATCTTTGCATCCGTTGCCAGCGCTGCCTTCGACAAGATTCTCGGTGGCATCGGTGACGTCGACGTTACAAAGCTTGTCGGTGCATTCGAGCGCGGTGCCGAAGAGGGCCGTCTGATTGCTTGGATGAGAAACGATGATGAGCAGAATGCCATCAAAGAGACGGGCATTGACGCCTCGCTGCCCGATCCGGATGATCCGAGTGCCGATCCCGTTGCCGGCGTTTACTTTAACAACCTGAGCTTTTCCAAGCTCGACTGGTACCTGAACGCCGACACGCAGATCGGCCAGGGCGTCAAGAACGGCGACGGCACGTGCTCGTATCGCATCACCGTTACCCTGACGAACATCATGACGCGGGAGGAGGCAGGCAAGCTGCCCGACTACGTCGCGGCGAGCGCGCCCGATGCCGCGCGCGACGACGAGCGTCTGAATGTCTCACTGTTTGCCCCGACGGGCGGCAACATCAGTGACCTTACGGTTGAGGGCACCCAGTTTGGTCTTGGCGCCGCTACGTGGCATGGAGTCCCCTTCTATTCGGGTACCGTTGACCTGCATGCTGGCGAGACGACGACGATCACGTATACGCTGACCACGTCGGCCGAGGCGGGGGACAAGCCGCTTACACTGCGTCAGACTCCTACATGCCAGGCGGCTCGCGATAGCGCGTCGGCGTAGGGTTTTTCTGGTAGCGCAGATAATCGAGTACCATTTTGGGGCGGACAGGCAATCTGTCCGCCCCTATTTTGTAAGGAGAGCGCATGAAGTACTTTGGCACCGACGGCTTTCGCGGTGAGGCCAACGTTGGGCTGACGGTAGAGCACGCTTATAAGATTGGCCGTTTTGTGGGCTGGTATTACGGCGCCAACCGCGAGCGCAAGGCGCGCGTTATCGTGGGCAAGGACACACGTCGCTCGAGTTATATGTTCGAGGCGGCGCTGGTGAGCGGTCTGGTCGCGAGCGGTGCGGACGCCTATATGCTGCACGTGATCCCGACGCCGGGCGTGGCGCATCAGACCGTGGAGGGCTGCTTCGATTGCGGCATCATGATCAGCGCGAGCCACAACCCGTTTTGCGATAACGGCATTAAGCTCGTCAATAGCGACGGTTTTAAGATGGACGAGGACGTACTGGAGCTCATCGAGGACTACATCGATGGCAAGAGCGAAGTTCCGTTGGCCACGGGCAACCACATCGGTGCCACGGTGGACTACATGCAGGGCCGCAACCGCTACATTGCTTCGCTCATTGCAAGTGCGAACTTTTCGCTGCAGGGCGTCAAGATCGGTATCGACTGCGCCAACGGCTCGGCTTCCTCGGTGGCCAAGCCGGTGTTTGACGCGCTCGGTGCCGACGTGCGCGTGATCAATGCCGCGCCCGATGGCTTTAACATCAATGTCGACTGCGGCTCTACGCATATTGAGCGCCTGCAGCGCCACGTGGTGGAGCAGGGCCTGGATGTGGGCTTTGCCTACGATGGCGATGCCGACCGCTGCCTGGCCGTGGACGAGCGCGGCCGCGTGATCGACGGCGACCAGATCCTGTACGTGTGCGGTGTGTACCTGAACAAGCACGGGCGTCTCTCGGGCGGTACCGTGGTGCCGACGATCGCCAGCAACTTTGGCCTGATCAAGTCGTTGGAGCTTGCCGGCCTGAGTGCCGTGACCAGCGGCGTGGGCGACCGTCACGTGTATGCCAAGATGCGCGAGGGCGGCTACAGCCTGGGCGGCGAGCAGACGGGCCATACGATCTTTGGCGATATCGAGCGCACGGGCGACGGCATTATGACCTCGCTGCGCGTGATGGAAGTGATTCGTGCCGAGCGCGAGACGCTCTCGCAGCTCACGGCTCCGTGCAAGCTGCTGCCACAGGCGCAGGTGGCCGTGCACGTGGCGGACAAGGACGCCGCGCTCGAGAATATGGGCGTGCAGAACGCCATCGCCGAGGCCGAGGCTGCGCTGGCAGGCGAGGGCCGCGTGCTCGTGCGCAAGAGCGGAACCGAGTCGGTTATCCGCGTGCTGGCCGAGGCGCCCGACCAAGCATCCGCCGATGCCGCCATGAAGCGCATCGCCAACGCGCTGGAAGCTCTGTAAGGTAGTCATTGGGGACGTTCTTAAACAACTAGGTGGAAAGGGGGCGCCGCGGATTGGTTCCGCGGCGTCCCCTTTGCGTTGGCGTGTCGGTTATGCCTTACAGCTCGTAGAGCGTGGTGAACTTGTCCTGCAGGTAGCTGCAGTAGTAGCGGGCATCGAATGCCATGCCGCAGGCGCCCTTGATGAGCTCCGGCGCGTCCTTGGCGCGACCCCACTGCCAAATGTGCTCGCCGAGCCAGGCGCGGACGGGCGCCAAATCGCCGCTTGCGCAGGCGCCGTTGAGGTCGACGCCGTCGCGGCACATGGCCGGCACGAACATGGCGTCGTAGGCGCTGCCCAGCGCATAGGTGGGGAAGTAGCCAAACGAGCCGCCGCTCCAGTGCGTATCCTGCAGGCAGCCGTGCGTGTCGTCGGGAACGGGAATGCCCAGGTACTCGTCCATAAAGCGATTCCAAAGCGCGGGGATGTCCTTGGCCGTGGCCTCGCCGGCAAACAGCATGCGCTCGATCTGGTAGCGCACCATAACGTGCAGCGGATAGGTGAGCTCGTCCGCCTCGGTGCGGATCAACGACGGCTGCGCGATGTTCACGGCGCGGTAGAGCGTATCCTCGTCGACGTCGCCGTAGACCTCGGGCGCGTGACGGCGCAGTACCTCGAGCAGTGGGCCCATAAAGGCGCGGCTGCGACCCACGGTGTTCTCGAAAAAGCGGCTCTGGCTCTCGTGGATGCCCATGGAGGTGCCACCTTCAAGACAGGTGCGCGCATAGGCAGGATTGACGCCCAGCTCGTACATGGCGTGGCCCGCCTCGTGGATGATGCTGTAGACGTTGGAGATGCAGTCGTCCTCGTAGATGTGTGTGGCGATGCGCGCGTCGCCCACGGCAAAACCCTCGCTAAACGGGTGCTCGGTAAAGGCAAGCGTGGTGTCGTCCAGGTCCAGGCCGACGAGCTTCATAAGGTCGAAGCTCATGGCGCGCTGGGCGGCCTCGGGCACGCGGGCGTGCAAAAAGTCGGCAGCGGGCTGCTGGCCGCGCTCGCCGATGGCGTGCACGAGCGGCACGACCGTCGCCTTGACCTCATCGCAAAACGCATCGAAGCTCTTGGCGGAAAGGCCGCGCTCGTACTGGTCGAGCCAAACATCGTATGGGTCGCGCTTGGGGTCCATGAGCTCGGCCTGATGCTTAAGTTGGGCGACGATTCTATCCACATAGGGCTCAAAGCTCGCCCAGTCATTGGCCGTCTTGGCCTTGTGCCACACGGCGTCGGCCTCGCAGGTGAGCCTGGTCCAGGCCTCGGCCTCCTCGGTGGGAATGACGCTCGCTTCGCGCTGGTCGCGGCCGAGCACGCGGATCTCGTCGAGCAGCTGCGGGTGGTCGATCTTGCCGCCGGCGACGGTTTCGCGTGCCAGCGAGCGCACAAGTTCGACAGACTTTTCGCTGGTCAGGAGCTTATGATGCTCGCCGGCAAGGGTGCCCATGGCGTCGGCGCGCGCTGCGGCGCCGTTGGCGGGGGCAATGGTCGCGCCGTCAAACTCGGCAATCTTGAGCAGGTACTCGCGGGTCCACAGCTTGTCCTCGAGCTTGCGGAATTTTTTGACGGCCTTATCGACCTTCATGCCTTTGGGCGTCTTGCCCGCTGCGGACTCGACCTTCTTATCGTGCTTCTTTCCCATACCTTATCCTTGATCTCGCGAGCCGAGCGCCACGGATGGGCGCACGGCCAGTTTGCACAGCTATCTGCCTTGTACCCAGCACGAACAAAACGGAACGCGGCGATACAACCAAACAATGTGGTATCCTGTAGCCCAATGCGTTGACGGAGAGGGTTTTGCCCGCCGTGTCGCCGGCAAGAGAGGGAAGGTCATGGGCTGAAAGCCTTCCTGCGGTGGCAAGGGCCAAGCGTTCACTCCCGAGCAGCGACCTCAACGGGCGCGCGGCCAGCGGCGGCGATGTCCCCAGTAGGGAAGCCGTGAGCCTCGCGACAAGGGGCAAAGAGTGGGCGCGGCGGGCCATACATCCGCCGGGTCAAACAAGGTGGTACCGCGGAATTCAACCGTCCTTGGGCAATGCACATGCCCGAGGACGGTTTTTTGTTACCGAACCGGGCCGCGTTTTCGCAACGCCAGGCGGCGGCAGCCGCCTCGGCAAGCGGGGAGCGCGAGAGACGAAAGGGAAGACATGAGTCTGATTGATGATCTGGTCAAACTCGAGGAAGAGGCCAAGGAGCTCGTCGCAGGCGCCGACGACGCCGCAAAGCTCGAGGCTGCGCGCGTTGAGCTGCTCGGCCGCAAGGGTCGCATCACCGGCCTGATGCGCATGATGGGCAAGCTCGCCCCCGAGGATCGTCCCGTGATGGGCAAGCGCGCCAACGAGATGCGCCAGCTGATCGAGGGCATGCTCGACGAGCGCACCACCGAGATGAAGGCCGCCGCCCTCAAGCACGCACTCGAGCACGAGGCCGTCGACATCACGCTGCCGGGCATCCGTCCGCAGATCGGTCACCAGCACCTGATCAAGCAGATCATCGAGGAGGCCGAGGACATCTTCTGCGGCATCGGCTACACCGTCGAGTCCGGTCCCATGGTCGACACCTCCTACTACAACTTCACCGCGCTCAACGCCCCCATGGATCACCCGAGCCGCTCGGCCCGCGATACCTTCTACGTGGTCGACAACAACCCCGGCAGCGTCGCGCACCCCGAGGCTCACGCCCACGGCGAGTCCGACGTACTGCTGCGCACCCAGACTTCGGGCGTGCAGATCCACACCATGGAGTCGCAGAAGCCGCCCATCTACATGATCTGCCCGGGCACCGTCTACCGTCCCGACACGGCCGACGCCTGCCACCTGCCGCAGTTCAACCAGATCGAGGGCCTGGTCGTCGACGAGGGTATCACCTTTGGCGATCTTAAGGGCACGCTCGACTACTTTGTTAAGTGCATGTTTGGCGAGGACCGCAAGACGCGTTACCGTCCGCACTTCTTCCCCTTCACCGAGCCTAGCTGCGAGGTGGACGTGAGCTGCCACGTCTGCGGCGGCAAGGGCTGCAACTTCTGCAAGCACAGCGGCTGGATCGAGATCCTGGGCTGCGGCATGGTCGACCCCAACGTCCTGATCAACTGCGGCATCGACCCCGAGAAGTACACCGGCTTCGCCTTTGGTATTGGCGCCGAGCGCGTCGCGGCACTGCGCTACGACCTGCCCGACCTGCGCACGTTGATGACTGGTGACATGCGCTTCTTGAACCAATTCTAAGTTGACCTGTCCCGGCGGCTTCCCGAGCCACCGCACCTTGCCTTTCAATCGTCGGTTGCGTACCTAAGTACGCGGCCCTCCTCTTTCAAGGCAATCTGCGGCATCTCGGAAACCCGTCTCCGTAGCTGGAGTTTTCCGTCTGTTTATTGCAGACGTTACAGATGAAAGGAGACCAGTTAGATGCGCGTTTCTTACGACTGGCTCAAGACCGTGATCGATATTCCGGAGGATCCCAAGACCCTTTCGGACGAATATATCCGTACCGGCACCGAGGTCGAGGCGATCGACACCGTGGGCGAGTCCTTCGACCACGTGGTGACCGCCCAGGTGCTCACCAAGACCCCGCACCCCGATAGCGACCACATGTATGTGTGCTCGGTCGACGTGGGTGACAAGAACCTCGACGCCGACGGCAACCCCGCTCCGCTGCAGATCGTCTGCGGCGCGCAGAACTTCGAGGCCGGTGACCACATCGTCACGGCCATGATCGGCGCTGTCCTGCCCGGCGACGTCAAGATCAAGAAGAGCAAGCTTCGCGGCGTCGTGTCCATGGGCATGAACTGCTCCGCGCGCGAGCTCGGCTTGGGCGGCGACCACTCCGGCATCATGATCCTGCCCGAGGATACGCCCTGCGGCATGCCGTTTGCCGAGTACGTGGGCTCGAGCGACACCGTGCTCGACTGCGAGATCACGCCCAACCGTCCCGATTGCCTGTCCATGATCGGCATGGCCCGCGAGACCGGCGCCATCTTCGACCGCGATTTCCACGTTGAGCTGCCCGCCATCAAGGCCGAGACCGGCCGCGCGACCGACGACGAGCTTTCGGTCGAGATTGCCGACGAGGGCCTGTGCGACCGCTACGTTGCCCGCATCGTGCGCAACGTCAAGGTCGGCCCGTCGCCCGACTGGATGGTCAAGCGCCTTAACGCCTTGGGCGTGCGCCCGCACAACAACATCGTCGACATCACCAACTATGTGATGATGCTCACCGGTCAGCCGCTGCACGCCTTTGACCTGGACACCTTTGCCGAGCGCGATGGCCACCGTCGTGTGGTGGTTCGCGCCGCCCAGCAGGACGAGAAGTTCACGACGCTCGACGGCGAGGAGCGCACGCTTGACGCCGGCATGGGCCTCATCACCGACGGCGAGCGCCCCGTGGCGTTGGCCGGCGTTATGGGTGGCATGGATTCCGAGATCGAGGACGATACCGTTGACGTGATGGTCGAGAGCGCCTGCTTCAATGCCGGCCGCACCTCGCACACCAGCCGCGACCTTTCGCTGATCTCCGACGCCTCCATTCGCTTTGAGCGCCAGGTCGACGAGACCGGCTGCGTGGACGTCGCCAATGTGACATGCGCGCTCATCGAGGAGATCGCCGGCGGCGAGGTCGCCCCCGGCTATGTGGACGTGTTCCCCGCGCCCAAGACCATCGACAGCATTAAGCTGCGCCTTGCCCGCGTGCACGCCATCTGCGGCGCCGACATCGAGCCCGACTTTATCGAGCGCTCGCTCACCCGCTTGGGCTGCACCGTCGAGTGCGACGGCGAGGACTTTATGGTCACGCCGCCGAGCTTCCGTCCCGACCTGCCGCGTGAGATCGACCTGATCGAGGAGGTCCTGCGCCTATGGGGCATGGGTCGCGTCACGGCGACCATTCCGGCTGCCAAGAACCACATCGGCGGTCTGACGCGCGAGCAGAAGCTTACCCGCAAGGTCGGCGAGATCCTGCGCGCCTGCGGCCTCAACGAGACCACGACTTTTGGCTTTGCCGCCCCGGGCGACCTGGAGAAGATCGGTATGTCCACCGAGGGCCGCGGCTGCCCCGTGGTGCTCATGAACCCGCTGGTAGCCGAGCAGACCGAGATGCGCCGCTCGCTGTTGCCGGGCCTGCTGCAGTCTGTGGCCTATAACGAGGCCCACGGCACGCCCAACGTGCACCTGTACGAGGTCGGCAGCCTGTTCCACGGTCGCGAGAATGCCAGCCTGCCCAAGGAGACCAAGTCCGTGGCGGGTGTGCTCTCGGGCCAGTGGAGTGAGCAGTCTTGGACCATGAAGTACCGCAAGCTGCGCTTCTTCTTTGGCAAGGGTATTGTCGAGGAACTGCTCGCCCAGCTGCGCATCGAGAAGGTTCGCTTCCGTTCCGTCGAGGGCGAGGGCTACGCTTTCTTGCAGCCGGGTCGTGCGGCCGAGGTTCTGTCCGGCGGCACCGTGCTGGGCTGGGTTGGCGAGATCCACCCCGAGGCGCGCGAAGCCATGGGCATCGACGAGGTCGTCGTTGCCTTTGAGCTCGATCTGGACAAGCTGATCAAGGGTGCCCGCAACCAGGAGAACTACTGCGAGTTCTCGCAGTACCCGGCTGTTGAGCACGACCTGGCTATCGTGGTCGACAACACCGTGACCTGCGAGGATCTTGAGCGCCGCATTACTAGCGCCGGCGGCAAGCTGCTCGAGGGCGTGCGCCTGTTCGATGTTTATCGCGATCCCATCCGCATCGGTGCGGGCAAGAAGTCCATGGCCTTTGCGCTTACGTATCGCTCCGACGACCAC
Source organism: uncultured Collinsella sp. (assembly GCA_937982065.1). Taxonomy (GTDB): domain Bacteria; phylum Actinomycetota; class Coriobacteriia; order Coriobacteriales; family Coriobacteriaceae; genus Collinsella. The sequence goes on along the minus strand of CALJMO010000012.1, from coordinate 5,828 downwards.
ACGCTCACCAGCGAAGAGGTCGAGAAGGCGCACCAGAAGATCGTCACCAAGGTGTGCAAGGGTGTGAACGGCGAGGTCCGCGGATAGGGCTTGCGCTGGGAGCGTAGGGCCTGATGGCGGTTGCTGTGGGCTCTGCGTGACCGCGGTGTTCGGAATAAGGCATCGCTGAGCCTTCAGATGTTACATATGTATTGCAAAACGGCGTGCTGCTTTGTTGGCGGCGCGCCGTTTTGCTATGATAGCCCGCGTCGTGTTACGAATCTGACAATACGTAACACTGGCAAGGTAATTCAGGCGGCGTTGCAATTCTGTGCGCCGACAACCGGGAGGCATACATGCACATTCCAGATAATTATCTGTCCCCGCAGACCGATGCCGTCATGGCGGTGGCAATGGTGCCCGTTTGGGTCCACTGCATCAAGAAAGTGCGCGCCACGCTCGATCGCGAGCACATGGCTTTCCTGGGCATCTGCGCCGCATTTTCCTTCTTGCTTATGATGTTCAACGTGCCGCTGCCCGGCGGCACCACTGGCCACGCCGTTGGTGGCGCACTCATCGCGCTGCTGCTGGGCCCCGAGGCCGCGGCTATCGCGGTTTCGGTCGCGCTGGCGCTGCAAGCGCTGCTGTTTGGCGACGGCGGCATCCTGTCCTTTGGCGCTAACTGCTTTAACATGGCCTTCGTGTTGCCGTTTGCCGCAGCCATCGTGTTCCGCGCGCTTAACAGCCGTTTGCACGACAAGAGCTGGGGCACCTCGGTTTCGGCCATCGTAAGCGGCTGGGTCGGCCTGTGCCTGGCGGCCCTGTGCGCAGCAATCGAGTTTGGTATTCAGCCGATGCTTTTCACGAATGCTTCGGGCGCTCCGCTGTACTGCCCCTTCCCGCTGTCCATTGCCATTCCGGCCATGATGATCCCGCATATGTTGGTAGCCGGCGTGGTCGAGGGCGTGGCGACTGCCGCGATCTACGGCTTTATCAAGAAGACGGCGCCGAGCGTTATCGTCGGGCCCGAGGCCGTCGATGGTCAGCTTGCTGCCGAGGGCGCTGCTGCCAAGAAGACCTCGCTGGTCCCCACGCTCATTCTGGTCGCCGTGCTTGTCGTGGCCACGCCGCTGGGCCTGCTGGCCACGGGTGACGCCTGGGGCGAGTGGGACGCTGAGGGCGCCGCGACCGCCGTTCAGGAGGCTGGCGACGACAGCCTGCAGGCTTCAGTCGGCCTCGATACCCCGACCTTTGCCGATGCGCTGCCCACGGGCGATTATCTGCAGGCCTATTCCGAGGAGCAGGGTCTCGGCTTTGCCGGCCAGGCTGCCATGTATATCCTGTCCGGCGTGATTGGCGTGGCGGTGCTCACCATCGCGTTCCGTCTGATCTCGCTTACGGTCAAGGAAAGCGGAGCCCATGGCGATGGTCGAGCTGCCTAGCTGGCTTGCGGCCGAGGAGCGATACGAGCCCACGGGCGCTCGTCATCGCGTGATGCAAAAGAACGTCCTGCACCTGGCGAGCCTGCTTGAGCGGGTTCGCCTGGGTGGAGGCGCGCACGAGGGCGGGTCGATGGTCGACCGCGCCCTTTCTTGCGTATCGGCTCCGGTGCGCCTGGTGGGGATATTCGTTTGCGTCCTGTGCGTGTGCCTGACACAAAGCCCGCTGTACCTCATGTTGATGGCGGCCATTGCGCTGGTGCTCGTTGCCGTGCGTCCCGTACGCGGGCTGCGCGCGACCTTTGTGCCGGCGCTTGGCGCCGCGGGGCTCGCAGTGGTTTTGGCGCTGCCTGCCCTGCTGCTGGGTGCTTCCGCTACGGGCGCCATGCTCAAGATTGCGCTCAAGACCTTCATTAATGTGTCGCTGGTGCTGGGCGTTTCGTGGACCCTCACGTGGAGCCGCATGTCGGCGGCGCTCAAGATGCTGCATCTACCCGACGAAGTTATCTTTACGTTTGATATGGCGCTCAAGCACATCGAGGTGCTGGGTCGTACGGCGCACAATCTGTGCGAATCGGTCATGCTGCGCAGCGTTGGCCGTGCGCCCGAGGGATTTTCGCGTACCGATTCGATCGCGGGTATCATGGGCATGACCTTTATCAAGGCGATGAAATGCAGCCGCGCGATGGACGAGGCCATGCTCTGCCGTGGGTTTGCCGGTGTGTATCCGGCGCCCGCGCGCGCCGGGCTTGGCTGGCGCGATGCGGTCTATGCGGCCGGCGTGGCGCTGCTGGCAGTGTTGTGCGCCGTGCTGTAGGCGCTGCTGGTTCCGGCTGGGGATGCAAATGGGGAAGGGCGACGTTTTGACGATCGATATGAATAGTGCGGCGGGCACGAACGGTGCGGGCGGCGCCGAGGTCGCGCCGCTCATCGAGCTGCGCGACGTGGTGTTCTCCTATGCGGGGCATACGGTTGTCGATGGCGTGTCGCTGCAGATCGATCGTGGTGAACTCGTTGCCCTGCTAGGTCCCAACGGCTGCGGCAAGACGACGATTATGCGTCTTATCAACGGCCTTGAGCTTGCGGACGCGGGTGCGTACCTGTTTGACGGACACGTGGTCGATGCGGCGTATCTGAAGGATTCTGCTGCTGCTCAGAAGTTCCACCAGCGCGTGGGCTTCGTATTCCAAAACGCCGATGCCCAGCTGTTCTGCGCCACGGTGGGCGAGGAAGTTGCTTTTGGTCCCGCGCAGATGGGGCTGCCGGCAGACGAGCTCGAGCGCCGCGTGCGCGATGCCATGGGGCTGTTCCAGGTTGCCGACCTTGCCGACGCCTCTCCCTATCAGCTTTCGGGTGGGCAAAAGAAGCGTGTGGCGCTGGCGGCAGTCGTATCGATGAATCCCGATATCCTAGTGCTCGACGAGCCTACCAATGGGCTCGACGAGGATTCATGCGACATCGTGGTCAACTTCTTGCTGGCCTACGTCGCGGCGGGTAAGACGGTCTTGATGAGCACACATCACCAGGATTTGGTGCGACGCCTGGGTGCCCGTGCAATCTATATCGATCGATATCACCATGTGGTCGAGGCGCCTTCGCCGTTGTATGGAACCGAAAGCGGTGCTACGGACTAGTTGCTGCGTAGAGCGTGCGTAGCCGCCCGCGCGGCTTTGCCGTGATGGTATAGTTATCCAGGTTTTTTATGGGGGTGGCTATGCCAAGCTGGAACATTCATATCGCTCAGACGGAGCGTTTGCTGGAGCGCACCGGTGCGCTTGCCAATAGCGTGCGCGACCGCAATGCCTTTTTGTTTGGCTGCGTGGTTCCGGATATCTTCGTGGGCTATATGGTCCCTGGCATCGCCGATCCCATCCCGTACCGCATTACGCACTTTGCCAAGCCCGAGCCTATCCCTAAGCCTCGTGAGCATGAGTTCTGGGATACCTATGTGGCACCGTTGCTTAAAAGTTCGCCCACCGGTGCGCCAGCCGCGGCTACCTCGATTGTCGAGGAGCGCGGGCGACTGAATCGCGTGCACTATCCCCAGCGCTACAGGGATGCCGAGCCGGTTGCCGGTCCCGGCGCCTGTGAGTTCTCGCTTGCATCCGAAGATGTGGCGCAGTCGTTGCTCGATTTGACACTGGGTGTCTGGTCGCATCTGGTGGCCGATACCGTATGGAATACGCGCGTGAATCAGTACCTGGAGGCGCATGGCGGCAAGCCGTGCGAGGAGTTCCGCATTAAAAAGCAAGGCGACTTTGACTGGTTTGGCAAGACGCTCGGCATTGTTTCGATTCCGCGCGCGACCGATCGCCTGTATACTGCGGCGACGCGTTTTGGGCAGTATCCCATCCATAAGGAGTATGTGCTCAAGACCATCGGCGTTATGCACGAAATCGTGCGCGAAAACCCCGGCGAGCCCGATCATCCGCCGTATCGCCTGCTAACCGAGGAGTTCTTCGACGCGACGTTTACCGAGGTAATCGAGCTGACCGAGGCGGGATTTGCGGCTCGCGTTGCCGCTTCTGACGTTCCCGCAGTCCCTCTGATCGCTAGCTGCTAGCCGGCCGCCTTGACGGCGAACAGTTCACCCCAATTGACCAACAACTCCTGTCGCAGGGCGTCTTCGGTGGTGCGCTCGGCATCGGAGAGGCTTGCGATTGAACGCAAATCGATGAAGCGGCATATGAAGAAGGTCCTAAAAAAGGGCCCGGAAGGCAAAGCCTTCCGGGCCCTTTGCAATGCAAGTGTGCTTGCAAGTGCGATTTAGCGCACTTGAGCGACGTAATCGACGTTGGTCGAGGAGACCTTGTCCTCGAGCTGGACGCTCATGCGGGGATCGCCGGCGGTGGCGACGGTCAGATCGCCGGCCTCGACGTAGCCGAGCTCCTTAGCGGTCTCGATCGCCTTGACGATCGTGCCGTTGACGGTGCCCTGGGTAATCTCGGCCTGGTGCGGGATAACGCCCCAGTACATAATCATTTGCTGGACGGCCCACTCGTGGCGGGAGAACGCGCAGATCGGCATGTTGGGACGGAAGTGCGAGATCAGGCGAGCGGTACGACCGGTGGTCGTCGGCACGGTGATGCACTTGGCGCCAACGGTGGTAGCCATGTTCACAGCGGACATACCCACAACGTTGTTGACGACGCGGGTGCCGTGAGCATCGGCCGGAACCTCGAGCGGAGCGTGAGCCGGGAGGTACTTCTCGGTCTCGAGAGCAATGCTGGCCTGCATCTTGACGGCCTCGACCGGGTACTTACCGGCAGCGGACTCGCCGGACAGCATAACGGCGTCGGTGCCGTCGTAAATGGCGTTAGCAACGTCGGCAACCTCGGCGCGCGTCGGGCGCGGGTTCTGCTGCATGGAGTCGAGCATCTGCGTAGCGGTGATAACGGGCTTGTAGGCCGCGTTGCACTTGGCGATGATCTCCTTCTGGATGTGCGGAACGAGCTCGGGCTTGATCTCGATGCCCAGGTCGCCACGGGCGACCATGATGCCGTCGGAAGCCTCGAGGATCTCGTCGAAGTTCTCGACGCCCAGGGCGCACTCGATCTTCGGGAAGATCGTCACGTGCTCGCCACCGTTCTCGCGGCAAAGCTCGCGGATGCCGCGGACGGACTCGCCGTCACGGATGAAGGAAGCGGCGATGTAGTCGATGTTCTCGGTCAGGCCAAAGAGGATGTCCTGACGATCGCGCTCGGTGATGGCGGGCAACGAGATGTTGACGTTGGGCATGTTGACGCCCTTGCGCTCGCCGATCAGGCCGTCGTTCTTGACGACGCAGGTCATGTCCTGACCGTCGACGGACTCGACCTCGAGGGCAACCAGGCCGTCGTCGATCAGGATAAGGGAGCCCTTCTCGACCTCGGAGGGCAGAGCCAGGTAGTCGAGGGAGATGTGCTCAGAGGTGCCGTGGAAATACTCGGACGTGGGCTGAGCGGTGACGACGATCTTATCGCCGGTCTTGACGGCAACCTTCTTGCCATCGACCAGAAGGCCGGTGCGGACCTCGGGGCCCTTGGTGTCGAGCAGGATGCCGACGGGCAGACCGAGCTCCTTGGAAATACGACGGACGCGCTCGATGCGACCGTGGTGCTCGTCGTAGGATCCGTGCGAGAAGTTAAAACGGGCGACGTTCATGCCCGCCTTGATCATCTCGCGGATGGTCTCGTCGCTATCGCAGGCGGGACCCATGGTGCATACAATCTTGGTGCGCTTGTACATTCAGACCTCCATCTGACATCGTCTTGCGCTGATAGATAAACCATAAGAAATAAAACTGAGATGATTATAACGAAATGGCGACCGAATACCCCAAAAAATCGACCGTATGCCGAATTGGAAGTTCATTTTCCTTGATTCTCATTTTCATTGCAACAGCCTCAGGACTCAGCGCAACGCGTTGCG
>CALJMO010000011.1 GCA_937982065.1 uncultured Collinsella sp. | reverse complement strand
AGCCATGCAACGGAAAAGAGCCGCCCTTTCGGACAACTCAAACTGTAATGGGGCTTTTTTAGCTACACCGACTGAGGTCGCGAGCTTTTTGGCCGATTGCCGACGGGGGTAGCTAAAAAAGCCCCGTCCCAAATTAGCTACTTATGGTAAAGCGATTTAGCAAGAAACTAGCATTTGACCTGCAAGTTTGCTGCATTGGTATCTTCATAAGGTAACCACCTTTACCTACCGTTTACCGCCAGTTTTAGCACGTTTACCAAACCGCGCATCCTCTGCTTAAGCCCGCTCAAAACGCGCCGTATAGTTCCCTCACGGCCCGCATCCGGTGGGTCGATTCGTTACCACGGTCGTGCGTGTAAGTGCATGGAAGGGGAAGTATCGTGAGCGATTGCAAGAGGGTTTACCGTTTTGGAACCGACGCCCAGGGCACCTGTGTCACTGAGGGCGACAAGTCCATGAACTTCGTGCTTGGCGGCAAGGGCGCAAACCTTGCCGAGATGAGCCGCATCGGCCTGCCGGTTCCCGGTGGCTTTACCATTACCTGCCAGACTTGCGTCGAGTACTCCGGTGCCGGCAACGTGTGGCCCGGGGGCGCACTCGATGAGATCGTTGCTGCCGAGGCGGACCTCGAGGCCCGCTACGGCAAGAAGCTCGGCGACGCCTCCGATCCGCTGCTCGTGTCGGTTCGCTCGGGCGCTCCGTTCTCCATGCCCGGTATGATGGACACGGTCCTCAACTTGGGCCTCAATGACGATTCCGTCCAGGGCCTCATCGCGCAGACGCAGAACCCGCGTTTTGCCTGGGATAGCTACCGCCGCTTTATCCAGATGTTTTCCAATGTCGTCATGGGCGTTGACGCCGACCTGTTCGAGAACGCCCTGACCCAGGCCCGTCTGGTCGCCGGCGTTCGCGTCGATTCCGAGCTTTCGGCCGAGGACCTGCAGGAACTCGTCGAGACCTTTAAGGGCATCTTCTCCGAGAACGTCGATGCCTCCCTGTATCCCGAGCTCGAGGTCGCTGACGGCAAGCCCGTTTTCCCGCACGACCCGGAGCTTCAGCTACGCCTTGCAATCCAGGCCGTCTTTGGCAGCTGGATGAACGAGCGTGCCTGCATCTACCGCAAGCAGCATGGCATTTCCGACGACCTCGGCACCGCCGTCAACGTGCAGGCCATGGCCTTTGGCAACAAGGGCGAGACCTCTGCGACGGGCGTCGCCTTTACGCGTAATCCGGCCGACGGCACCAAGGAGTTCTACGGTGACTTTTTGGTCAACGCCCAGGGCGAGGACGTCGTCGCCGGTATCCGCAACACCGAGCCCATCGCCGACCTCAAGACCACCCCGGGCCTCGAGTCCGCAGGCGAGGAGCTCGAGCGCGTGTTCCTGACGCTCGAGGAACATTACCGCGATATGTGCGATATCGAGTTCACCATAGAGCAGGGTAAGCTCTGGATGCTCCAGACCCGCGTGGGAAAGCGCACTGCTACCGCCGCCCTGCGCATCGCCATCGAGATGGTTGAGGAGGGTCTGATCACCCGCGAGGAGGCCGTGAGCCGCATCGATCCCGCGCAGCTCGACCAACTCCTGCACCCGCAGTTTGACGCCTCCAAGAAGTACGAGGCGCTGGCCTGCGGTCTTAACGCCAGCCCTGGTGCCGCCGTGGGCGAGGTCGTGTTCTCGAGCGACGATGCCGTCGCGCGCGCCAACGAGGGCCACAAGGTCATTCTGGTTCGCTGGGAGACCAACCCCGACGACCTGAAGGGTATGGTTGCCGCCGAGGGCATCCTGACCAGCCACGGTGGCAAGACGAGCCATGCCGCCGTTATCGCCCGCGGCATGGGTACGCCCTGCGTCTGCGGTGTCGAGCGCTTCCATATCGACGCCGCCGAGAAGGTCGTGCGCATCGAGGGTAGCGATCGCGTGCTGCACGAGGGCGATGTCATCTCCATCGACGGCACCCAGGGCATCGTCGTCGACGGCGCCGTTGACCTGGTCTCGGCCGAGCTCACCGGCGACCTGGACACCATCCTGTCCTGGGCCGACGAGATTCGCCTGGACGAGACCTGTGGCCATGCCAACCATGTGCGCGTCAACGCCGACAATCCCGAGGATGCCGAGCTCGCCCTCGAGTTTGGCGCCGAGGCTATTGGCCTGTGCCGCACCGAGCACATGTTCCTGGGCGATCGCAAGAACATCATCCAGAGCTTTATCCTGTCTGACGATGAGGCCGTGAAGCAGCAGGCCCTGGCCGACCTGCTCAAGGTTCAGACCGAGGACTTCCTGGCGATGTTCAAGACCATGTCCGGTCGCGATGTGGTCGTCCGCCTGCTCGATCCGCCGCTTCATGAGTTCCTGGATAATCCTCGCGACCTCGAGGTCGCCATCACCAAGAAGGAAGCCGCCGGCGCCAGCGAGGAAGAGCTTGCCGTCCTGCGCGCCCGCCTGCGTCGTATCGACGGCATGGTCGAGTCCAACCCGATGCTCGGCCTACGCGGCGTGCGCCTGTCCGTCGTCTTTAGCGATCTGCCGCTCATGCAGGTCCGCGCCGTCGCCACGGCTGCCGCTCGCCTCATCAAGGAGGGCGTCGATCCGCGTCCCGAGATCATGGTTCCGCTCGTCTCCATCACGGCCGAGCATGTCCAGACCCGCGAGGTTATCGAGCGCGTAATCGCTGAGGTTTCCGCCGAGGAGGGCGTCGAGTTCAATATTCCCGTGGGCACGATGCTCGAGCTGCCGCGCGCCTGCATGGTCGCTGACGAGATCGCCCATCACGCAGACTTCTTCTGCTTTGGCACCAACGACCTCACCCAGACGACCTTCGGCTTCTCCCGCGACGATGCCGAGGCCAAGTTCATCCCGCTGTACATGCACAAGAAGATCTTGAAGGACAATCCCTTCGAGACCATCGACACGGTAGTACTCGAACTGGTGCGCATGGCTGTCGAGAAGGGCCGCGCCACCAACCCCGACATGCACTTTGGCGTGTGCGGCGAGCACGGCGGCGACCCCAAGTCCATCAAGGGCCTGTTTAACGTGGCCGACGTGGACTACGTGTCCTGCTCGCCCTACCGCGTGCCCCTCGCACGCCTGGCTGCCGCTCAAGCCAAGCTCGAGGCCAAGCGTTCCGCCTAACGTTTTGGGTTTAGACGCCTAGCGTAGCCCCCTTCATGCCGCCCGTCTCATTCGTGAGGCGGGCGGTTATCATGTGCGGGTTTTGTCTTTTTGTCTGCGTAAAAAATTGTTCTTGCAGCAGAAACCCGCGCGTGTATACTCGAATACGTTTGTTCAACTACGTGCCGGCCAAGGTGGTACGGCACCTCTAGAAGAGTAAGGAATTGCACATGGATTACATCCGCGCAATCGAGCGTCAGCAGATCCGCGAGGACATTCCTCAGGTTCGCGTCGCCGACAACGTCAAGGTTCACTACCGCATTAAGGAAGGCGACCGCGAGCGCATCCAGGTCTTCCAGGGCGACGTCATCCGCATGGCCGGCGCCGGTGCCCGCGAGACCTTCACCGTCCGCAAGATGTCCTTCGGTGTCGGTGTTGAGCGTACCTTCCCGCTTCACAGCCCCAAGATCGCCAAGCTCGAGGTCGTTCGTCATGGTCGCGTCCGTCGCGCCAAGCTGTACTACCTCCGCGACAAGGTGGGCAAGGCTGCTCGCATCCCCGAGAAGCGCTAAGAAGATCGCAGCGTCTGTCCACTCGTTTGGACACAAGGGTCACCTTCGGGTGGCCCTTCTTTTTATCTGATTTGCATGCAAGGAGGGCCTGGTATGGCCAATATGACGAGCTCGGTTTCGGCATCGCAGGTTGCCGGAGAGCTGGCGAGCGCAACGTTTGAGGAGATCCCCGCCCTCGTGGAGCATTATCGCGAGGACCCGCGCCAGCAGGTGATCAAGGCTTGCGAGCGTGCTCTTAAGCGCCATGCCAAGGAACTTGCCGAGCGCGAGCGCGTCAATGACATGTACGAGCTTATGCATGAGCTTGGCGGCGATGGGGTGGTCGTTGGTGTCGACGAGGTGGGTCGCGGATCGGTGGCCGGTCCTTTGACGGTATGCGCTGTCTGCCTTCCTATGGAGCCGCGCGTCTGGGGCATCAACGATTCCAAAAAGCTCACGCCGGCGCGCCGCGAGTTGCTCTCAGTGAAGATTGCCGAGGTGGCGACGGCGATCGGTTTTTGCCATATCGCGCCTAAGGATATCGATGAGATGGGCATGGCCCGTGCTATCCGTACCGCCGTTGCGGGCGCCGTGGCCGATACGGGGCTCGAGCCCGATTGCGTGCTTATGGATGGCAACCCCTTGGGCGCCGTTCCTAACGAGCGCGATGTGGTGAAGGGCGATGCCAAGATCGCCTGCATCGCCGCGGCGTCCATCATGGCTAAGGTCACGCGTGACGAGATGATGGTCGAGTACGACGCCGAGTATCCCGAGTACCATCTGGCCGAGTCGAAGGGCTATGCGAGCCCCGAGCACATCGAGGCCATTCGAAAACATGGACTTTGTCCACTGCATCGTGTGAGCTTTTGCGGAAACTTTCTGCAGACTGAGCGCCTTTTCTAGGTCAATTGTGGAGACAGGGACCTCTGGGGTTTTATAAACCTGCTGGTAGCGGGCCGTATGCAACACCATTGTTGCGTACGGCCCGTTTTTTGACGGCATTTGGTCAGCTTTTGGTTAGCTTCCGGTACTTACCCGCATGAAAGGTGCCCTCATCATCGGGGCACTGCAGTGTGCGGGAAAGGAGACCCCATGAGTGCCGCAAGCAAAAAGAGCAAGACACAGCAGCTCAAGGAGCGTTGGGAAAACGGCGAGCTCGACTGCGGGGCGATGACGCCCGAGTTTATCAAGGGACTCAGTCCCCGCGAGCTGGGCATGCTGGGCGAGCTGATCACCATCGACTACTTTAACGAGCGCGGCTACACCTTGCTGGAGCAGGGTTATCGTTGCACCGAGGGCGAGGCTGATCTGGTGCTGCTCGATGAGCTCGACGATGTCGTGGTGATGGCCGAGGTCAAGACCAGACGCGTCGTACTGGATTGCAACACGCGGGTCTTTCCCGAGGAGGCCGTGGACGCCCAAAAGCAACGCCGCTACCGCCGCATCGCAAGCTGCTATCTCATGGAGCATTATCCGCTCAAGGCGATCCGCTTCGATGCCGTGGGTGTCACCATTCGCGGCGGGCATATCGCCGAGATCGAGCATCAGTACAACGCGTTCGATTGGCAGGTGTCGTGATGGCGTTCGAGACGTTTGCCGTTCACGCGGCCTGCATCCGCGGCGTCGAGGCGATTCACGTCACGGTCGAGGTCTCGCTTGCCGTCGGCGTTCCGGGCATTCAGATGCTCGGCATCCCGAGTATGGAGGTGATGGAGTCACGTGGTCGTATTCGCTGTGCGATGCGCTCCGCCGGGTTCGAGATCCCGCGCTCGGGCATTACGGTCAATCTGGCGCCCGGCGATATTCGCAAGACCGGTAGCGGTTTTGATCTGCCCATCGCCATTGCGGTCCTAGCGGCCGATGGTCAGATTCCCCGCGACAACCTCGATCGCTGCCTTATCGCCGGCGAGCTCGGCTTGGACGGTACGGTGCTTCCTGTCAAAGGAGAGGTGGCGTTTCAGCTATTGGCTCGCGACATGGGGCTGTCTTTTATCGCCGGTAGGTCCGACCAGCATGTGCCACTCGCGGGCGTGGATTGCGGCTTTATCGCGCATCTGTCTCAGCTTGCTCACGGCATGGGCGATGCCGCACGGCACTACTTGGATTCCGAGGGTGTCGAGGCGACCTTTGAGCCCGAGCTCGACTATGCAGACGTGCTGGGGCAGGAAGTCGCTAAACGCGGCATGGCGCTTGCGGCGGCAGGAGAACTCGGCTTGCTCATGATCGGGTCTCCGGGATCGGGCAAGACGATGCTCGCACGCCGTATGACCGGCATCCTGCCCGAGCTTTCCGTTGAGGATCAGCAGGAGGCACTGTGCATCCATTCGGTTTTGGGTGAGAACATTGATGGCTTGTTGGCGGGGCACCGCCCCTTCCGCAGTCCCCACCACAGTATTTCGACCGCAGGCCTTATCGGCGGCGGGCGCCCGGTGCGCCCGGGTGAGATCAGCCTTGCTCATGGCGGCGTGCTCTTTTTGGACGAGCTTGCCGAGTTTCCCACCGGTGTGCTGCAGACGCTGCGTCAGCCCATCGAGCGCGGCTACGTGAGGATCGTACGCGTCGACGGGGCTTTTACCTTCCCGTCGCGCTTTCAGCTGCTGGCTGCGAGCAATCCCTGCCCCTGCGGCTTTTTGGGCGATCGCGAGGTACCGTGTCGCTGCTCGGCGGCGATGGTCGAGCGCTATCGGTCTAAACTGCGCGGTCCTTTGGCCGACCGTATCGACATGATGATCGATGTGACCCGTCCCGACCCTCAAGTGATTATCGAGGGCGCAGAGGGTATGTCGTCGGCCGAGTTACGTGACTACGTTGTGCGCGGTCGCGCCTTTCGCGCTTGGCGCGAATCCCGCATGGACGATGCGGATGCCGAGGCCGAGGATGACGAGACACGGTCCATTGACGGCGTCGTTTCGACCTTCGAGCTCGATGATGCGGCGGAGAAGTGTGTGCTCGGCCTATCCAAACGCACGCATCTCACAGGGCGTGGCATCGTGCGCCTGGTTCGCATTGCGCGTACGATCGCAGATGTCGCCGAGAGCGAGCAGGTGACGCAGGACCACGTGCTCGAGGCGGCGATGTACCAGGGAAGGAGGGACCAATGATGGCCGAGGGGACCTTCGAGCTGCATCCAGGTGATGCGTTGTATCCCGAGACCGTTTTGGAGCTTTCAGATTTACCCCAGACGCTTTATGTGCGCGGCAACCCCGAGGTGCTTTCGACGCCCGCGCTCTCCATCATCGGCGCGCGCAAGGCCTCGCCGTATGGTCTTGCCGTGGCAGAGCTTGCGGCGAAGGTGGCGGTCGAGGCGGGAGTGACGGTAGTTTCGGGCGGTGCGGTCGGTTGTGACCAGGCCTCGGGTTGGGCTGCGGTCAACGCCGGCGGCAAACACGTTGTGGTGCTGGGGACGGGCGCCGACGTGGTCTACCCGCGTTCGAGCGCGGGGCTTATTACGCGCACGCTCGATACGGGTGGCGCGGTCGTGTCGATCTCTCCGTGGGGCATGGGTCCGCGCAAGTTTGCCTTTCCGCGCCGCAATCGCGTGATCGCGGCCCTGTCGCAAGCCCTCTTTGTATCCGAGGCGGGTATGCCTTCCGGGACGTTTTCTACAGCCGAGGCTGCTATGGATTTGGGGCGCGAACTTCTTGCCGTGCCGGGGTCGATCCTATCGCCCGAGTCGCGTGGCACGAATTACCTCATTGCGAACGGTGCCTGCTGCATCGTCGACGAGGAATCTATCGAGATGGCTATCTCACGCATCTACGGAACCCTGCGCTACTCGCGCCCCATTGCTCCCGGCATTGCCGACCTGGATCCAACGCAGCAGACCGTGATGCATGCGCTCATCGCCTCTCCGCTCAAGGTCGACGACATCGCGGCGCTCGTCTCGCTCGATGCTGTCGGCGTACTCAAACTCTTGGGTTCGCTTGAACTCGAGGGCCTTATCGAGCGCATGATGGATGGAAGGTATGCGCCCTCCAAGTTTGCCCTTCACGCCCAGACACCCTTCGGTCACAATGGAAAACGTGTCAATTAGAAAGGTGTTTGCAGATGCAGTTCGATCAGGTGACAGTTATCGGTGGCGGTCTGGCAGGGTCGGAGTGCGCGATCCAGCTGGCAGATCGCGGGTTTGCCGTAAAGCTGTGCGAGATGCGCCCCCAGGTGAGCTCTCCGGCCCACCATACCGATCACCTGGCAGAGCTCGTCTGCTCCAATTCGTTTAAGTCGACCCGTCCGGATTCCGCGGCTGGTTTGCTGAAAGCCGAGCTTGAGCGCATGGGTTCAGTCCTGCTCGATTGCGCCCATCGCGCGGCTGTTCCCGCCGGTGGCGCCTTGGCGGTCGACCGCGTCAAGTTTTCCGAGCTTGTCGAGGCCGAGGTTGCCGCCCGTCCCAATATCGAGGTCGTGCACGGCGAGGTCACGCAGATTCCCGAGGGTCATGTGGTCATTGCCGCGGGCCCGCTGTGTTCACCGGCGCTGAGCGAAGAGGTTATGAAGCTCGTCGGTGGCGATGCCCTTGCGTTCTTCGATGCCGCGGCGCCGATCGTCGATGCCTCCACGCTCGATATGGACGTGCTGTTCTCGCAGTCGCGCTATGAGGAGCAGGGGAGCGGCGACTATCTCAACGCTCCGCTCAATAAGGAGGAGTACGAGGCCTTTATCGAGGCGCTTACCACGGCCGACCGCGTGGTGCTCAAAGACTTTGAGGGCGGCGATTTGTTCCAGGCCTGCCAGCCTGCCGAGGAAGTTGCGCGCACCGGCAAGGACGCCATTCGCTTTGGCGCCATGAAGCCCGTTGGCCTCACCGACCCGCGTACCGGACGTCGCCCCTGGGCGGCGATACAGCTGCGTGCCGAGAACAAGGAGAAGACCGCCTATAACCTGGTGGGCTTCCAGACCAACTTGACCTTTGGCGAGCAGAAGCGCGTCTTCCATATGGTGCCGGGCCTGGAGAACGCTGAGTTCTTCCGCTACGGTGTCATGCATCGCAATACCTTTGTTGACGCTCCGCACGTGCTCGATGGCACCTTTGCCGTGCCCGGTACCGGCGTGCGCCTGGCCGGTCAGATCACCGGCACCGAGGGGTACATGGAAGCCGTGGCGACAGGTCTGCTCGCGGCGCTCAACACCTATGCCGAGGCTATCGGTGCCGCGGGCGTCGAGTTGCCGCGTGTGGGTGCCCTGGGTGCGCTCGTGGGCTATGCGACCGATCCTGCCACCGTGGGCTATCAGCCTATGCATGTCAACTTTGGCCTGGTGCCGCCACTCGAGGACGGTAAGCGCCGCAGCAAGCGCGACCGCTATCAGGCCTATGCGGACCGTGCGCTCGAGGCCCTCGATGCCTACTTGGCCACGCGTTCCGACTTGTTTGGAGGCGACCGGTCATAGCCTTTGACCTGTACGACACCGTCGACTCTTTTATCGCCTATATCGCACGCGTCGAGGGGCTTTCTCCCAACACGGTGACGGCCTATGGCTCGAGGCTAGAGCGCTTTGCTGCCTGGTGCGAGCGCGAGGATATTGATGCTTTCGCTGCCGACGTGCGCACCATTCGTCGCTATCTTTCCGAGCTTTCTCGTGAGCAGGTGGCTCCCCGAACGCTTGCGGCGCACCTGTCGGCTATTCGATCTCTCTATCGCTGGATGGCTGCCGAGGGGATTGTCGAGGGCGATGCGGTCTCGGCGATCGCGTCGCCCAAGCTGCCGCGTGACCTGCCGGGCGTCCTTACGACCCAGCAGGTCGAGGCGCTGCTCAAGACGCCTGATACCTCAACACCCGCGGGACTGCGCGATGCGGCGATGCTCGAGTTGCTCTATGCCTCGGGTGCCCGCATCTCAGAGCTTGCGGCGCTCAATGTGGAATCCATCTCATGGTCCGAGCGCACGCTGCGCCTGTGGGGCAAGGGAAGCAAGGAGCGCATCGTTCCTCTGTATCGTCGTGCGCTCGATGTGACGCGTCTCTATATTGAAGAGGGGAGGCCGGAGTTGCTCGCTCGGGCAAAGCGCCGCGACCTCGCTACTGGGCCGCATCCGCTGCTTATATCGGCGCGCGGCAATCGCATGAGCGCCGCGATGCTCCGGCGGCGGTTCCATGCGCTGGCGACGCTCGCCGGCATTCCGGCCGACATCGCCCCGCATGCGATGCGCCATACCTTTGCGACCGACTTGCTCGAGGGCGGTGCGGACCTGCGCTCGGTTCAAGAGATGCTAGGTCATGCGAGCCTGTCCACGACGCAGATCTACACGCATCTCACACCCGATCGGCTTAAGCGGGCTGTGGCTCAAGCCCATCCCCGCGGCGAATAGTGGCTGGCACGTCCCGCGCCGCACTCAGGTGTGTGGTTTTGATTGCGGGTTGGCAGGAAGAGGCATTCCTGCTATCATTCATCAGGTTGCTTCACGGCAACATGTTTTTATCACGCACGCGCGGCTACTTCATACCGTGGTGCCCGGGCTTTGGTAGCACATGTCCGGGTTGGTTTTGGAGGATGACCCCGCGCGGAGGCAAACCACAGGAGGTTTAACATGGCTACCAAGATTAATATCCGCACCCTGCTCGAGGCCGGCTGCCACTTCGGTCACCAGACCCGTCGCTGGAACCCCAAGATGAAGCCGTTCATCTTCGGTGAGCGCAACGGCATCTACATCCTCGACCTCAAGCAGACCATTCTCGACGCCGACCAGGCCTACACCTTCGTCAAGAACGTCGCCAAGGGTGGCAACGTGCTGTTCGTCGGCACCAAGAAGCAGGCTCAGGAGGCCGTCAAGAACGCTGCTGAGCGCGCCAACATGCCCTACATCAACCAGCGTTGGCTCGGCGGTATGCTGACCAACTTCGTCACCATCCGCTCCCGCATCAACCGCATGGAGGAGCTCGAGGCCATGGTCGAGGACGGCCGCATGGCTGTTCTGCCCAAGAAGGAGCAGGCTGTTCTCGGCAAGGAGCTCACCAAGCTCCAGACCAACCTCGGTGGCGCTCGCGACATGAAGGGTCTGCCCCAGGCTCTCTTCGTCATCGACACCAAGCGCGAGGAGAACGCCATCAAGGAGGCTCAGCGCCTGAACATCCCCGTCGTCGCTCTGATCGACACCAACTCCGATCCCGACGAGGTCGAGTACGGCATCCCCTGCAACGATGACGCTATCTCCGCTGTCACCCTTATGTGCGAGCTCATGGCTGACGCCTGCCTCGCTGGCTCCGGCAAGGAGCAGGTCTCCGAGGCCGAGATGGCCGCTGAGCCCAAGGCCGAGTAAATCAGTCTTAGTTAATTCTTTTTCATCTCTTTGAAAGGAACCACAATGGCCCAGATTACCGCCGCTATGGTCAAGCAGCTCCGCGAGATGACCGACTCCCCGATGATGGAGTGCAAGAAGGCTCTCGTCGAGGCTGACGGCGACATGGACGCCGCTGTCGACGTTCTGCGTAAGAACGGCCTTGCCAAGGCTGCCAAGAAGGCTGGCCGTGAGACCAACGAGGGCGCTGTCGCCGCGTTCGTCTCCGAGGATGGCAAGACCGGCGCTCTGCTCGAGCTCTCCTGCGAGACCGACTTCGTTGGCTCCAACGCCAAGTTCACTGGCTTTGCTTCCAAGGTCGCTGAGGTTGTCGCTACCACCGAGCCTGCTGACGTCGACGCTCTGCTCGAGAAGCCGATGGGCGAGGAGACCGTTTCCTCCGAGCTCACCGAGATGATTCACATCATGGGCGAGAACATGAAGATCTCCCGCTTCGCTGCCCGCAAGGCCGAGAACGGCGCGCTCGCTTCTTACATCCACATGGGTGGTAAGATCGGCGTCCTCGTCGAGTTCGCCTTCGAGAAGGCCGAGACCGCTCAGGCTGAGTCCTTCAAGACCTTCGCTCACGACGTTGCCCTTCAGGTTGCCGCCGTCGCCCCGATCTGCGCTACCCGCGATCAGGTTCCGGCCGAGACCGTCGAGCACGAGAAGCAGATCTACATGGCCCAGGCTGCTGAGTCCGGCAAGCCCGAGGCTATTCAGGAGAAGATGGCTGTCGGCCGTCTGGAGAAGTTCTACAAGCAGTCCGTGCTCACCGAGCAGGAGTTCATCAAGGACAGCTCCCTCACCATCAAGAAGTACGCTGAGCAGGTCTCCAAGGAGCTCGGCGACACCATTACCGTCGTTGCCTTTGACCGTCTGGTCCGTGGCGAGTAAATAAGCTCTTGTAGCTGGTAATGAGCAGGCTGTGGGTTTTACTCACAGCCTGCTTTTTCATGGCTCTTATGAGAGCCTTTGATATCATATTGAGAGTCTAATTAAAGGAGGATCGCTTTGTCCGACATCCGATATAAACGCGTGCTTCTTAAGCTTTCCGGCGAAGCACTCATGGGCGACGGCCAATATGGCATCGACCCCAAGGTTACCGACCATCTTGCCAAGCAGGTCAAGGAGCTGCTCGCCGTTGGCCATGAGGTCGGCGTCGTTGTCGGCGGCGGTAATATTTTCCGCGGCATGGCCGGCGCTGCCGGTGGCATGGAGCGTGCTCAGGCCGACTACATGGGTATGCTGGCAACCGTTATGAACGCGCTCGCCCTGCAGGATGCCTTCGAGCACAACGATGTTCCCTGCCGCGTTATGAGCGCTATCCAGATGAACGAGATCTGCGAGCCCTATATTCGCCGTCGCGCCATCAACCACCTTTCCAAGGGCAACGTTGTTATTTTTGCCGCCGGTTCGGGCAATCCGTACTTTACGACCGACACCGCTGCGGCTCTTCGTGCGTGCGAGATCGGCGCCGAGATTCTGATTAAAGCCACCAAGGTTGACGGCATCTACGACAAGGATCCCGTCAAGTGCGCCGATGCCGTCCGTTTTGACAAGATTACCTATCACGAGGTTCTCGTCCGCGGTCTGCAGGTTATGGATTCCACGGCTACGGCACTGTGCCAGGATAACCGTATGCCGATTTTGGTTCTCAACATCGATGGCGAGGACACCGTCAAGCGCGCGCTCGCGGGTGAGCCCGTCGGCACGCTCGTCTATCAGGAGGATTAAGCATGGCAGAGAACATCACCGTCCATATGGACAAGTCGCTCGAGTCCCTCAAGCATAACTTCTCCAAGGTCCGTACCGGCCGCGCCAATGCCAACATTCTGTCCGACATCACCGTCGATTATTACGGTGTTCCCACGCCGGTCACGCAGGTTGCCGCCGTCAAGACCCCCGAGGCCCACATGCTGCTCATCGAGCCGTGGGACAAGGCACTCATCAATGCTATCGTCAAGGCCATCGGCGCTTCCGATCTGGGTATTACCCCCAACTCCGATGGCACCGTCGTTCGTCTTCCGTTCCCGGCTCCCACCGAGGAGCGCCGTCGCGAGCTCGTCAAGGAGTGCCGCGAGTACGCCGAGCAGGCCAAGGTGTCTATCCGTAACATCCGTCGCGACTTCAACAACAAGCTCGAGCGCGATGAGGAGCTCACCGAGGACGATGTCCGTCGCGAGCAGGCCAAGGTCCAGAAGCACACCGATGAGTATGTCGCCAAGGTCGAGGAGCTTCTGAAGGAAAAAGAAGCCGAGGTCATGGAGATCTAAGGTGCAATACGACGAGCATAAACTGGTCGAGTACTTTGCCGACGCCCCTGCGGGCGTCGGTTTTTCCGACCTTGACCTCAATAACATTCCGCACCATATCTCGTGCATCATGGACGGCAACGGTCGTTGGGCCACGTCGCGCGGTCTTGCACGCACTGAGGGCCACAAGGCGGGTATCGTCTCGCTGCGCGAGATCATTACCGCCTGCGTGCGCCTGGGCGTCGACGTGCTTTCGGCCTATGCGTTTTCTACCGAAAACTGGAACCGCCCGCAGCATGAGGTCAACGTCTTGATGCACCTGTTTGCCAAGACGTTCATCGACGAGTTGCCGCTTCTGAAGCGCGAAAACGTGCGCGTTGTCTTTTTGGGTGATATTTCCGCGCTGCCCAAGAAGACCCGCGACGTTTTTGAACGCGGTCTTGCCGAGTGCGCCGATCACACCGGTATGACGCTGGCGCTTGCCGTCAACTACGGCGCGCGTGCCGAGATTACCCGCGCTGTCCGTCAGATCGCACTCGACGTTGCCGCCGGTAAGATCGATCCTGCCGCAATTGATGACGACATGGTGGCTTCCCACCTCTATACCGCCGGTCTTCCCGATCCTGAGCTTGTGATTCGCACCTCTGGTGAGCTGCGCCTTTCGAACTATCTGCTGTGGCAGGTAGCTTATTCCGAGTTCTACGTCACCGATACCTATTGGCCCGACTTTGATCGTTGGGGCCTTGTCGACGCCATTTTGGCCTATCAGGGCCGTGACCGTAGGTTTGGTGGACTGAGCAAGACCGAGGAGGCTTAATCGTGTCCGATCGTCCCAAGGCATCTGCTCCCAAGACGCCTGCGCGTAAAGCTGCCACTGCGGGAGCGCCTGCACCGAAGGGCGGCACCGGTTCGTGGCTGGCGGGCTTTATTACCCGTGCCGCCGCCGGTATCGTCTACGCCGTTGTCTTTATCCTGTGCCTGGTTTTGGGTATCGTGCCCACTGCCATCTTTGTTTCCGTCATGAGCGGTCTGTGCTGTTATGAGTTTTTCCGTATGACGAGGCTCGATGGCAAGATGGCTAACGAGCGCATGGGTATCGCTGCCGCCGTACTCTTTCCGCTGTCGGCGTTGGGCGATTCGATGTTGCTGAATGCCCTGCTTTTTGCCCTGATGCTCGCTGTGGGTATTTGGTATGTCTGGTCGCCGCGTACCCGCATCTCTGATGTGGCCGTGACGCTCATGGGTCCCATCTACACTGGCTTTATGCTGTCGGCTATCGTGCTGCTGCGCGATGCCGTGCCCGGTTTTGCCGGCGCCCTGCTTTCGGTGGGCGTTTGCGCGTCCCTTTGGGTCTCCGATTCGTTTGCCTACATCGTGGGTAGCCGTATCGGCAAACACAAGATGGTTCCCAAGATTTCTCCCAAAAAGAGCTGGGAGGGGTTTGTCGGCGGCATCTTGGGCTCGGTTTTGATTTGGCTCATCCTGTGGGCGACGCACTTCTACAAGCTCAGCCTGCCCTATGCGCTGCTGTGCGGCGTGGTCGTGTCCGTCCTGGGCGTTATCGGCGACCTTATCGAGTCGCGCATCAAGCGTGGCGTGGGCGTCAAGGATTCCGGCAACCTTATCCCGGGCCATGGCGGCATGCTCGACCGTAGCGACTCGCTTATCTTTGGCTGCATTACCGCTCAGCTGATGCTGATGATCGGAGGCGTGCTGTAATGTCATTCCAGACGACGTATGGCGCCGATGGACGCCTCCGTGTTGCCATCCTGGGTTGTACGGGCTCCATTGGCACCCAGGCGCTCGATGTGTGCCGTCAGCATACCGATCGCCTGCAGGTGACGGCGCTGTCCGTTAACTCCAATACCTCCGAGCTCGTTGCCGCTGCCCGCGAGTTCTCGGTTCCGGCGGTTGCCGTGGCCGATGTCGCTCATGGCGATGACGCCGTGCTGCAGGAGTTGCCCGAGGGAACGAAGCTCGGCGTTGGCGCGCAGGCGGTTTGCGAGCTCGCGCGTCGCGACGATGTCGACTGCGTGCTCGTTGCTATTGTGGGTGCCGCCGGTCTCGAGGCGAGCCATGCGGCCTTGACCTCAAATAAGCGCCTTGCCCTTGCCAACAAGGAGTCCCTCGTCGTCGGTGGCGACTTGCTTATGCCGTTGGCGCAACCGGGTCAGCTTATTCCAGTCGACTCTGAGCACTCCGCCATCTACCAGTGCTATCTGGGGGAGAATCCACGCGAGGCTCATTGTATTTGGCTTACTTGCTCGGGCGGTCCGTTCTTTGGCCGCACGCGCGGCGAGCTCGATCGCGTGACGCGTGCCGATGCCCTCGCACATCCCACGTGGGCCATGGGTGCCAAGATCACCATCGACTCCGCCACCCTCATGAACAAGGGTCTGGAGCGCATTGAGGCCATGCATCTGTTTAACTGCGACCTCGATTTCATTAACGTGGTCGTGCAGCGTCAGTCTAAGATTCACTCTATGGTCGAGTTCGCCGACGGCTCCGTGATGGCGCATCTCGGTGCTTCCGACATGCGTATTCCCATCCAGTTCGCGTTCTCGTATCCCGAGCGTTGGGATACCCCGGCGCCTCGTATCGATTTTCGCGAGCTGGGGCAGCTCACGTTTGATGCTGCCGACATGGATACCTTCCGCTGTCTGGCACTGGCCGAACGTGCCGGCAAGACGGGTGGCACCATGCCGTGCGTGCTCAATGCCGCCAACGAGGTCGCCGTCGATGCCTTCCTGCGCGATGGCTGCAGCTTTACCGATATCGATCGCATTGTGGAATCCTGCATGGATGCCCACGATATGCAGGCGGTCGATTCGTTTGAGCAGCTTCGCGACATCGATGCGTGGGCGCGTGAAAAGGCTGCACAGGTGCTCGCCGCAACCCGTTCCTAACCCATAAGGATTGCTTTTTCGTTTTATGGATACTGTTCTGAGCGTTCTCTCATCGGTCTTTTGGGGGCTGCTGATGCTTTCCGTCCTCGTGTTTTTGCACGAGGGCGGCCACTTTTTGGCGGCGCGTGCCTGCGGCGTCCGTGTGACCGAGTTCTTTTTGGGCCTGCCGTGTCGCTTTGACATCCATCACACGTCGCGTCGCATTGGAACCAAGTTTGGCGTGACCCCGCTGCTGCTGGGTGGCTATGCTGCCATCTGCGGTATGGATCCGACCGATGTCTCGTGCGCCGATCGCGTGCTCGCGGCTGTCTATCGTCATGGTCGCGTGACCGTGGCCGACCTTGCTGTCGAGCTCGAGCTTTCCGAGGAGGATGTGCTCGAGGCATGCGCCCTGTTGCTGGGCTGGGGCTCCATCGCACCCTGGTATGAGGAAGGGGAGAAGCCCTCGCCGAGCTACTATCCCACCAAGTATCAGACGCTGCCGCGAGACGCGGCGGGTTACACCACCTTTGACGGCCGCCGTTTCGATCGCGAACATTCAACTGCCGAGGGCGATGTGTGGGAGCTGCCGTGCGGCGAGGCCGAGTTCCTTGCGCAAGAACGTTCGCACACCTATCTTGGCCAGGGCTTTCTCAAGCGCGCCTTTATGCTGCTCGCGGGCATTCTCGTCAATATCCTGACGGGCTTTTTGCTCCTTATGAGCATCTATTCCATTGCGGGTGTCACCGTGCCGATGGATACCAACGTGATCGGTCAGGTTGACGAGGGGTCTATTGCCGCCAAGGCGGGTATCGAGGGCGGCGACGCGATCCTTTCGGTTGACGGAGTATCGTGCTCTACCTGGATGGACGTTTACGATGCCATCGGCAAGGCCGCCGGTAAGGACGATATCGCCATCGAGTACGAGCGTGACGGCAAGCAGCATTCGACTACGGTTGCGCTCAAAGAGGACGAGCGCCTAGGTGTGTATGCCTCTACGCAGGTGGTCCGTTTAGACCCCATCACGTCGGCTCGCCTGTCGTTCTCCTATGTCGTGCAGACAGCGGAGGGCGTGATGCGCCTGCTCCAGCCGCAGCATACGATGGAGATTCTCGACCAGTCCTCCTCGATCGTGGGAATTAGCGTTATGTCCTCACAGGCTGCTGCTGCCGGCCCTGCCACATTCCTTTCGTTTGCCGCCCTCATTTCGTTCTCGCTTGGCTTTATGAACCTGCTGCCCATCCCACCACTCGATGGCGGCAAGCTGGTCATCGAGATCATTCAAAAGATTGCGGGCCGCGAGCTTCCGCTCAAGGTCCAGACGATTGTGAGCTATGTGGGCATCGCGCTTTTTGCGCTGCTGTTTGTCTATATGCTTCGTTCCGACATCCTTCGATTTGTTCTGTAGGGGAGTGTTTGGATTGTCTCTATCCCATTCTTTGCCGCGCGAGCTGACGCGTCCCGTACATGTGGGCGGTGTGCAGATCGGCGGCGGCGCGCCGGTGGTGGTCCAGTCCATGACCTGCACCGATACCGCCGATGCTCAGGCAACGCTTGCGCAAGTGTGTGCGTTGGCGCAGGCTGGCTGCGATATCGTGCGTGTGAGCGTGCCCACCGAGGCCGCGCTCGAGGGCTTTCGTACCATCTGTGCTGAGTCCCCGGTGCCGATCGTCGCCGATATTCACTTTAACCATAAGCTCGCTATCGGCGCCGTCGAGGCTGGTGCCGCCAAGCTCCGCATCAATCCCGGCAACATTGGCGATTGGGCCAAGGTCGATGCCGTGATCGATGCCGCGGGCGCCGCTGAGTGCGCGATTCGCATTGGCGTGAACGCGGGCTCGCTTGAGCAGGATATCGCCGAGCGCGACGACCTCACGCAGCCCGAAAAGCTCGTGATGTCGAGCGAGCGCTTCGTCAAGCACTTTGAGGATCGCGGCTTTACGAACATTGTGCTTTCGGCCAAGGCCCATAGCGTGCAAACGACGCTTGATACCTATCGAGCCCTGTCGCGTGAGATTCCTCACGTTCCGCTTCACCTGGGCGTGACGGAGGCGGGGACCAATCTACAGGGCACCATCAAGAGCTCTGTAGGCTTGGGTATCTTGCTTTCCGAAGGCATCGGCGACACCATGCGTGTGTCGCTCACGGCCGATCCGGTCGAGGAGCCGCCGGTCGCCTGGGGAATTTTGCAGTCGCTGGGCCTGCGTCGCCGTGGTCCCGAGATCGTCTCGTGCCCCACGTGTGCGCGCTGTCAGGTCAACCTCATTCCTATCGCCGAGGAGGTCACCGAGCGGCTTAAGAACTACTCTGCGCCGCTTTCGATTGCCGTCATGGGATGTGCCGTTAATGGCCCCGGTGAGGCTTCTGATGCCGACCTGGGCGTTGCTTGCGGACGTGGTCAGGCCTTGCTCTTTTCGCATGGCCAGATCATTGGTAAAGTAGCTGAGGATCAAATTGTCGACGCGCTGATGGCCGAGGTCGACAAACTTATTGAGGAGAAGTAAATGACTCGAGCAATGTATATGTCTAAGCTCTATGCGCCGACGCTTAAAGAAGATCCGGCGGACGCTGAGCTCGCCAGCCACCGCCTGCTGCTCCGTGCCGGCATGATCCGCAAGGAGGCCGCCGGTCTGTATTCTTACCTGCCGCTTGCTTGGCGCTCGATCCGCAAGATTGAGAACATCGTGCGCGATGAGATGGACGCTGCCGGCGCCCAGGAGCTCATGATGCCTATCATGGTCGATGCCGAGTTGTGGCGTGAGTCCGGCCGCATCGACGCCTATGGCAAGGAGCTTGTGCGCTTTGACGACCGTCACGGTCGCGAGTTCGTCCTGGGCCCCACGCACGAGGAGACCGTCACGGCCCTGGTGCGCAATGAGCTGCGCTCCTACAAGCAGCTACCCGTTAACCTCTACCACATCCAGGATAAGTTCCGCGACGAGTTCCGCCCCCGCTTTGGCCTGATGCGCGGTCGCGAGTTCATCATGAAGGACGCCTACAGCTTCTCCGCCACGCAGGAGAGCCTGCAGGAGGAGTATGACAAGATGAAGCAGGCCTACGCTAACATCTGCGAGCGCTGCTATATCAAGGCCCTGCCCGTTGTTGCCGACTCCGGTGAGATCGGCGGCGACACTTCCGTCGAGTACATGGCCCTGGCCGACGCCGGCGAGGCCTCGCTCGTGTACTGCGACGATTGCGGCTTTGCTGCCGATGACGAGGCCGCAAGCACCAAGGTCGTTGTGACCGAGGGTCCCGGCGACGGCACGCTCACCAAGGTCGAGACTCCGGGTATGGGCACCATCGAGGCCGTCGCCAAGTTCTTCGGCTTCCCCGAGAACGGCACGCGCAAGTCGCTGGCGTTGATTGACTCCGAGGGCAAGCCGGTCGTGGCCATTGTTCCGGGCGACCACGAGCTCAACGACTGTAAGGCCGAGCACGTCTTTGGCAAGGGCTATCGCATGATGACCGACGAGGAGCTCCAGACCTACGGGCTGCATAAGGGCTTTATCGGACCGGTTAACCTGCCCGAGGGCATTCGTCTGGTCTGCGACGAGAGTCTGCGCGAGTCCAAACAGTGGGCCTGCGGTGCCAACGAGGTCGACTATCACTTTACCGGCGCCTGCCCCGAGCGCGACTTTACCGTCGACGAGTGGGCCGACCTGGTTACCGTCGTCGCCGGCGATCCCTGCCCGCACTGCGGCAAGCCGCTGTCTGCTGCTCGCGGTATCGAGGTCTCCCAGGTCTTCCAGCTGGGCACCAAGTACTCCGAGGCCATGGGTGCCACCTTTATGGACGAGGACGGCAAGGAGAAGCCGCTTATCATGGGTTGCTACGGCGTTGGCGTGTCTCGCTCGCTCGCTGCCGTCGTGGAGCAGCACAACGACGAGCACGGCATCGTCTGGCCGGTCTCCGTTGCCCCGTACGAGGTTGCGGTGATTCCGCTCGACCCCAAGAAGGAGGAGTGCGCTACCGTCTGCGAGCAGATCGTTGATGGCCTGTGCGCCGAGGGTATCGAGGTCGTCGTCGACGACCGTGACGAGCGTCCCGGCTTTAAGTTTGCCGACAACGACCTTATGGGCTTCCCGTATCAGGTGGTGCTCGGCAAGCGTGGCCTTAAGAATGGCACCGTCGAGCTCAAGGACCGTGCCACGGGTGAGCGCGAGGACGTGGCGATCGACGAGGCCGTCGCCAAGGTCGCCGAGCTTGTGAAGGCGGCCCGTCGTTAATCTACGATTTCGCTTGTAGTTCGATATACGGGACGGCCCCGCATTTCTCCAGATAGGGGAGATGCGGGGCCGTCCTTTTATCTTGTTGACGTACTCAATCGCTAAAAGGAAATCCCACAGCCCATGCGAGCTGCGGGATTTCCTTTGTGCCTCCGATGCGAAATAAATCGCTCAGATATTACTGATAATCGACGACGTCGATCCAGTTCTTCAGGAACTCATCGTTCACGTTGCGCTTACGAGCGAGCTCGGAAGCGGCGACGATGCTCGTCCACTGACGCACGACCTGCATGGGCATGTCGGCGCGGTCGCAGTAGAGCTCCAGGTAGGCCTCGGCCTGATCCTTGCTGTTGAGGGCAAAGAGCAGGTAGGTGGTGGCAACGTCGGCAGCAGGGGAGCCCTGGGTAGCGTGTGCCCAGTCGCACACATAGAGCTGGCCGTCGTCGCCGACGATGACGTTGGAGGGGTTGAAGTCGCCGTGGCAGACCTTAAACTCCTTGGTCATACCGTCCAGACGCTCCTGAAGGTTGTAGCGCGTGGTGG
Source organism: uncultured Collinsella sp. (assembly GCA_937982065.1). Classification (GTDB taxonomy): domain Bacteria; phylum Actinomycetota; class Coriobacteriia; order Coriobacteriales; family Coriobacteriaceae; genus Collinsella. The sequence continues at coordinate 68,531 of CALJMO010000011.1, read as the reverse complement.
CATTGAGCTGATCGAGGCTGTCGATCATGCGGGCGAACTTATCGCGCTGACGGTTGAGCAGTGGGGAGGTGTAGCCGTGGATCTCGATCTGGAGGTCGACGAACATCTCGAGGTACTCACCAAAGCGCTGGGGCTCGGCAGTCATCTTCTCGGCAAGGGTGGTACCCGGGACCTTCTCGGTCACGAGCGCCCAGCCGTTGGCGTTCTCGAGCTGAGAAACCTCGAGAGCCTTGGGGCTGCGGATGCCGCACTCATTGATGCGGGCAAGATTCAAAGCCTCGTTGAACACGTCGGAGACGGGCTTGGTCTCGTTAAAGACCTTGACGATCTTGTCGCCCAGGTCGTAAACGACCTTGTTGCCGCGACGGACGAGTTCGGTCTTGGAATCGGGTAGCAGCATGGTTGCATCCTTTCAACGATGCGATAGAAGCGACGGCGGGGGTGTGTGAAACACCCGTGCACCCCCGCCGTTAAAACCGTGCTAGAACTAGCAGACGGCGTAATCCTGAGGCTCGCGGCCGTAGTAGGCGTCCAGGTAGAGCTCCTTGATCTCGCTCATGAGCGGGTAGCGCGGGTTGGCGCCGGTGCACTGGTCGTTGAATGCCTGCTCGGTCATCTCGTCGAGGGTGTCGAGGAAGTACTGCTCGTCAACACCGTAGTCGGCGATGGTCTTCTTGACACCGATGAAGTCCTTGAGCTCCTCGAGCTTCGTGATGAAGTTCTCGAAGACCTCCTTGTCGTCCTTGCCCTCGATGCCGCAGTACTTGGCCATCTCGGCGTAGTTGTGCAGCGCGTTGGGGTAAGGATACTGGGAGAAGGTTCCCATCTTGACGGGAGCCTCGGCGGCGTTGTAGCGCATAACGCGGGTCAGGATGACGGCGTTGGCGAGGCCGTGGGGCAGGTGATGGAAGGCGCCGAGCTTGTGGGCCATGGAGTGGTTGAGGCCCAGGAAGGCGTTGGCGAAGGCCATACCGGCCATGCAGGAGGCGTTGTGCATCTCCTCGCGGGCATGCGGGTCCTTGGCGCCGTTCGTGAAGCTGGAGGGCAGGTTCTCGAAGACGAGCTTAGCAGCGCGCTCGGAGAGGCCCTTGGTGTAGTCGGAAGCCATGATGGAGACGTAGGACTCGATGGCGTGGGTCATGACGTCGATGCCGGAGGCAGCGGTCAGGCCGCGCGGGGCGGTCATGCAGTTGTCGGCGTCGACAATAGCCATGTTGGGGAGCAGCGCGTAGTCGGCGAGCGGCCACTTGATGCCGGTCTCCTTGTCGGTGATGATGGCGAACGGCGTGCACTCGGAGCCGGTACCCGAGGAGGTCGGGACGGCGACGAAGTAGGCCTTCTTGCCCATCTCGGGGAAGGTGAAGATACGCTTGCGGATGTCCATGAAGTCCATGGCCATGTCCTCAAACTTGCACTCGGGGTGCTCGTACATCATCCACATGATCTTGCCGGCGTCCATAGCGGAGCCACCGCCGACGGCGATGATGACGTCAGGCTCAAAGAGAGCCATCTGCTTGGCGCCGCGACGTGCGCACTGCAGCGACGGATCGGGCTCGACGTCGTAGAAGCAGTCGTGGGCGATGCCCATCTCGTCGAGCTTGGCCTCGATGGCGCGGGTGTTGCCATTCTTGAAGAGGAACTGGTCGGTGACGATGAAGGCGCGCTTCTTGCCCATGACGTTGCCCAGCTCGTCGAGGGCGACGGGCGTGGAACCCTTCTTGAAGTAGACCTTCTCGGGAGCGCGGAACCACAGCATGTTCTCACGGCGCTCGGCCACAGTCTTAACGTTGATCAAGTGCTTCACCCCAACGTTCTCGGAGACGGAGTTGCCGCCCCAGGAGCCGCAGCCCAGGGTCAGAGACGGCTTCATGCCAAAGTTGTACAGGTCACCGATGCCGCCGTGCGAGGACGGGGTGTTGATGACGATACGGCAGGCCTTCATGACGTGCTCGAACAGGCTGATCTTCTCGGCCTGGGAGGGGTGCACGTACAGAGAGGCGGTGTGGCCCGGGCCACCGGCGAGCACCAGGTGCTCGGCCTTGTCGACGGCCTCCTGGAAGTCCTTGGCGTGGTACATGGCCAGGACCGGGGAGAGCTTCTCGTGGGAGAACTCCTCCTTGGCGGGGTCGGTGGAGGTGACCTCGGCGATCAGGATCTTGGTCTTGGCGGGAACCTCGATGCCGGCGAGCTCGGCGATCTTGGCGGCAGCCATGCCGGGGATGCGGTGATCGAGGGCGCCGTTCTTGAACATGGCGGCACGCAGGGCCTCCATCTCGGCACCCTGCTTGACGAAGTAGCAGCCGCGCTTCTGAAACTCGGCCTTAACCTGGTCATAGATGGTGTCGATGACGGTCACGGACTGCTCGGAAGCGCAGATCATGCCGTTGTCGAAGGTCTTGGAGTGGATGATGGAGTTGACGGCGAGCAGCACGTCGGCGGTGTCGTCGATGACGACCGGGGTGTTACCGGCGCCAACGCCCAGGGCGGGCTTGCCCGAGGAGTAGGCGGCCTTGACCATACCCGGGCCACCGGTGGCGAGGATGATGTCGACGTCGCGCATGACCATGTTGGTCAGCTCGATGGAGGGGACATCGACCCAGCCGATGATGCCCTCGGGGGCGCCGGCCTTGACGGCGGCGTCAAGCACGAGCTTGGCGGCGGCGATGGTGCACTTGGCGGCAGCCGGGTGCGGGGAGATGATGATGGCGTTGCGGGTCTTCAGGCAGATCAGCGTCTTGAAGATCGCGGTGGAGGTGGGGTTGGTCGTCGGGATGACGGCGCCCACGATGCCGATAGGCTCGGCGATCTTGGTGATGCCGTAAGCCTCGTCGCGCTCCAGGACACCACAGGTCTTGGTGTTCTTGTAAGCGTTGTAGATGTACTCTGCGGCGTAGTGGTTCTTGATGACCTTGTCCTCAAGAACGCCGCGGCCGGTCTCCTCGATGGCCATCTTCGCCAACGGGATACGAGCCTTGTTGGCGGCCATGGCGGCCTCATAGAAGATCTTGTCGACCTGCTCCTGCGTGTACGTAGCAAAAAGCGCCTGGGCCTCTCGCATCTGAGCGAGCTTAGCCTCAAGCGCCTCTACGTTGTCCACAATTGCGGGAGTAGTGTTTTCCGGTGACTTTTTCACCATTTGTGTCTCCTTGCGATCGGAGATTTACCCTACGCCTTGCATGATAGCAAGAAATTATTCGGCGAACGGTAAGATTCCCGTAAAAGGCACACTAAAACGCTTCAACCTAATGAAGCGTTTTAACTAATGCTGCATCGCCCCGCTCATTGGGGACAGACTCACATGAGTATTTCAATGGGAAAACGGGGAGAACGGGGCATCTGTTTGACAATCGCTATTCGCGGGTCGCGGTTGAGTCGGACACGCAGGCGGTGCAGCTGCTCGATTATATCCCTCTCAATCCGGTGAAAGGTGCGATCAACTCACTCGAGGCGTATCGTTGGTCAAGCTACAAGGCATACCGGCTGGGCTTAGATCCCTTTGACATCTGTGACGCGGCCCCTATGCTCGAAAACACTCATGTAAGTCTGTCCCCAATGAGTGCAAAAAGGCGCTCTCCACATGGAGGACGCCTTTGGTAAGTTCTATGTGAACGCGAGGTCTTTGACCCGGAGAGTCCGAGGTACTTGTTGGTAAGACCTTATTTAGGAGCGCGCAACCTTGCCGGACTTGAGGCAGGTGGAGCAAACGTTCATCTTGCGACGGTGACCATCGACGACGACGTAGACGCGCTGGATGTTGGGGCGGAACTTACGGTTGGTGACGCGGTGAGAGTGGCTGATGGAGCGACCGGCAACGGGGTGCTTACCGCAAACTTCGCAAACTTTGGACATAACTGACCCTCCTTGGGCGACAAACGAACATGTCGCGTTAACAAACAAGCCTGAACTATAGCACAGAAGCAGCTCCCTGTGCGTAATCTACACAGAGATATTCCTCTTTTGGCGATAGTGCTCACGCCACGGCCCTGGACGTAGATCCGATTTGCGTGCAGCAGAGGGGATTATGCCAGCTCGTGCGTGCGTTTTCAAGCTCGTCCCACAAATATATATAGGTTTATGGAGCATTGGGCTCCGTTTACGGATTGCTCTGTATTTATGCTCGCAATTAAGCTCGAGGTTGGCTACACTATCCCTTGACCATTAAAGGGGTACGAGATACCCACATGGAATTACATTGCTGCCAAAGAGCAGCCCTTCCTGTGGGTGTCTGGTCCGCTTTGAGCGGTCGGGCATCTATTTTTTTGACTGTGTCAGCAGTCAAGACATGTGAGGAAGGAGATCGATGGGCACGACTTCCCCCAAGGCGGTCATCATGGACGAGACCGCCGTCAATCGAGCAATGACCCGCATCGCGCACGAGATTCTCGAGCGCAACGAGGGCTGTGAAGACCTCGCTCTGGTCGGCATCGTCACGCGCGGCGACCTTCTGGCAAAGAAGCTCGCCGAGGAGATCAAGGAGATCGAGGGCGTCGACGTTCCGCTCGGCAGCCTGGACATCAGCTTCTACCGCGATGACTATGCGACCAATTTCGCTCCCGCGATCCACGCTACCAACATTCCCTTCAGCGTCGACGGCAAGCGCGTCGTGCTGGTGGACGACATCCTGTATACGGGCCGTACCATCCGCGCCGCTCTCGACGCCGTCATGGACCTGGGCCGTCCGAGCCGCATTGAGCTGGCAGTCCTCGTTGACCGCGGCCACCGCGAGCTCCCCATCTCGCCGGACTTTGTCGGCAAGAACGTTCCCTCGTCGCATGAGGAGAACGTGCACCTATATATGAAGGAAGTCGACGGCCACACCGCTGTCGAGATTAATGACGTCGCGCCGGGTTCCCACGTGGGCTCCGCGCCGCTGGGAGGTGAGTAGTACCGTGGCGTTCAACCATAAGCACCTGATCGACATTACCGAGTACTCCGAAGAGGATATCAAGCTCATCCTCGAGACCGCCAAGGCGTTCTCCGAGGTCAACGAGCGTGCCATCAAGAAGGTCCCCACGCTCAAGGGCAAGACCATCGTCAACATGTTCAACGAGCCCTCGACGCGCACCCGCAGCTCTTTCGAGCTCGCCGAGAAGCGTCTTTCGGCCGACAGTCTTAACTTTGGCGGCTCCTCGACCTCCACGGTCAAGGGCGAGAGCCTCGTCGACACCGTTGAGACCCTCAACGCTTATAAGATCGACTGCATTGTCGTGCGCGACAAGCACGCCGGCGCTCCCTACATCGTCACGCAGAACTCGCCCGCAAGCGTCATCTGCGCCGGTGACGGCAAGCACAACCATCCTACGCAGGCCCTGCTCGACCTGTACACCATCTGGGAGCACAAGGGTGACTTCCACGGTCTGAAGGTCGCCGTCGTCGGCGATATCGCCCACTCCCGCGTTTGCGGCTCGCTGATCCCCGCCCTTAAGATCATGGGCTGTGAGACCTACGCCGTCGCCCCCGGCACGCTGCTGCCGCCGTCGCCCGAGGTCCTGGGCTGCGACCACGTGACGAGCGACCTCGATTCCGTCCTGCCCGAGCTGGACGTCGTCTACATGCTGCGCGTGCAACAGGAGCGCCTCGAGGGTGCCCCGTTCCCGACCATTCGCGAGTACCACAAGCTCTTCGGCCTGACCAAGGACCGTGAGAAGCTCATGAAGCCCGACGCGATCATCTGCCACCCGGGCCCCATCAACCGCGGCGTCGAGTTCGACTCCTATATGGCCGACCACCCGCAACGCTCCGTCATCCTGGAGCAGGTCTACGCCGGTATCTGCGTGCGTATGGCTATCCTGTATCTGCTGCTTGGAGGTGCCGATAATGGCCTTGCTTCTTAAGAATGCCCACGTCGTCGACCCGTCCGTCGAGCTTGACGGTGTCGTTGACGTCCTGATTGACGGCGACAAGATCGCCGAGGTCGGCGAGAATCTCGCCGTCGAGGGGGCCGAGGTCCGCGACCTTTCCGGCAAGTACCTCGTCCCCGGCCTGGTGGACATGCATGTTCACCTTCGCGAGCCCGGCTACGAGGTCAAAGAGGACATCGAGAGCGGCACCCGCGCAGCTGCCAAGGGCGGCTTTACCGGCGTGTGCGCCATGCCCAACACCGATCCCGTCGCCGATAACGGCACTGTCGTGGAGTTCGTCAAGTCCCGCGCTGCCGAGGTCGGCCACTGCCGCGTCTATCCGTCGGGCGCCATGACCCGCGGTCTTAAGGGCGAGGCCATGTCCGAGATGGGCGATATGGTCGCCCACGGCGCCGTCGCCTTCACCGATGACGGTCGCGGCGTGCAGGGCGCGGGCATGCTCCGTCGCTGCATGGACTACGGCAAGATGTTCGGCAAGGTCTTCATGAGCCACTGCCAGGACGAGGACCTGGTCGGCCATGGCCAGATCAACGAGGGCAAGGTCTCGACCCGTCTGGCCCTCGAGGGTTGGCCGGCTGCCGGCGAGGAGCTCCAGATCGCCCGCGACATCGAGATCGCCAAGCTGACCGGCGCCAAGCTGCACATCCAGCACATCTCCACCGCCCATGGTCTGGAGATCGTGCGTGCCGGTAAGGCCGCTGGCGTTCAGGTTACCTGCGAGGCCACCCCGCACCACATGTTCCTGACCGAGAACGACCTGGACGAGACCTACAACACCTCGCTCAAGGTCAATCCGCCGCTGCGTACCGAGGAGGACGCCGAGGCCATCCGTCAGGGCGTCATCGACGGTACCGTCGACGCTATCGTCACCGATCACGCTCCCCACACCCCGTGGGAGAAGGCCCGCGAGTTCGAGCTTGCGCCCTTTGGCATGATCGGCCTCGAGACCTCCCTGTCGCTCGTACTCACCGAGCTGGTCAACACGGGCAAGATGAGCGTGGGCCGCATGGTCGAGCTCATGGCCATCAAGCCGCGTGAGATTCTGGGCCTCGACCAGGTTCAGGTCAAGGCGGGCTCCGTTGCCGACCTGACCGTGTTCGACCCCTCTGCCACCTGGACGGTCGGCGAGGACGGTTATGAGTCGCGCGCCGAGAACTCCGGTTTTGCCGGCCGCACGCTTACCGGTCGTGCCATCGATGTGTTTGTCGGCGGTAAGCAGACGCTCGCCGACGGCTGCATCTGCTAGCATAGCCTTATCGCTTTTGTGCGCGGTGCCCTTGCGGTGCCGCGCTTTCTGTTCGTTTTGACCATGCAACCGCATGGGGGATTGGAGCGTCTATGCCCACACCTTCCACTGCACGCATGCACGACTTCGAGGTCGTCTCGAACCAGGAGATCGCCGACGGCATCTTCTCGCTCGTCATCTCGGCCCCCAAGCTTGCAAGTGCGCTCAAGCCCGGTCAGTTTGTGAACATTGCCGTGCCCGGCGATGCGTCCTCACTGCTTCGCGTGCCCCTGAGCTTCTATCGCGCCGACGCCCAGGCCGGTACCGTCGAGCTGTGGTACGCCGTCGTGGGCGACGACACCCGTCGCCTGTCGCAGATGGCCCCCGGCTCCAAGTCCAACCTGTTGGGCCCTGGCGGCCGCGGCTGGCTTGTGCCCAAGGGCACCAGGAAGGCGCTGCTCGTTGCTGGCGGCATCGGTGTTCCGCCCGTGCTGTGCCTCGCCGGCATGCTTGCCAAGCAGGGCGTGGATGTTGACGTGTGCCTGGGCTTTGGCACCGCGTCCAAGGCCGTGGGTGTCGATGAGTTCCGTGCGCTGGGCGCCACGGTTAACGTGTGCACCGACGATGGCACGCTGGGCACGCATGGTTTTTGCACCGACCCGGCAGCCGAGTTGCTCGGCGAGGGCGGCTACGACTATGTCGCCAGCTGCGGTCCCGCCGTCATGATGAAGAAGGTCGCCTCCGCTGCCGCCGAGGCCGGTGCGTACTGCGAGGTGTCGCTCGAGCGCATGATGAGCTGCGGCTTTGGCGCCTGCAACACCTGCAATGTCGAGACGGTCGACGGTATGAAGGGTGCTTGCATGTGCGGCCCCGTGTTCGATGCTTCCAAGGTGGTGGTCTTCTAGTGGGTACCGTGAACATGGCCGTCGATTTCGGCGGCGTCAAGATGCAGAACCCCATCAACACCGCAGCCGGTACCTTTGGCTACGGCTGGCAGTTCCAGAACTTCTTTGATGTTTCCCAGCTGGGCGCCATCACCACCAAGGGCTGCGCTGCCGAGCCCTGGCCTGGCAATCCCGCGCCCCGCATGGCCGAGATTCCCGGCGGCATGATCAACTCCGTGGGCCTTCAGAATCCCGGCGTGGCCGCCTTTGCCCGCGAGTCCGGTCCGTGGCTCGAGCAGCTTTCCAAGGACGGCTGCCAGGTCATCTGTCAGGTTGCCGGCCACTCCGTTGACGAGTTTGTCCGCGCACTCGAGATGTATGTCGAGCTGTGCCCTTGGGCTGCCGGCTACGAGATCAACGTGAGCTGCCCTAATATCGCCGCCGGCGGTGCCGCCATGGGCTCTACGCCCGAGGGCGCCTCTTCCGTTATGGCTGCCTGCCGCAAGGTGACCGATAAGCCACTGTTCGTGAAGATGGCGCCGGTCAACGTCGCCGAGATCGCCAAGGCCCTCGAGGCTGCCGGCGCCGACGGCCTTTCGGTCATCAACTCCATCCAGGGCATGGCCATCGACGTCCATACCCGCAAGTCCCGTGTGGCCAAGCCCAAGGGCGGCCTTTCGGGCCCGCTGTGCCACCACATCGCCGTGCGCATGGTCTGGGAGGTTGCCCAGGCCGTCGATATCCCCATCAACGGTGTCGGCGGTGTCATGACCGGCGAGGATGCGGCCGAGTTTATCCTGGCCGGCGCCACCTGCGTGTCGGTCGGCATGGCCAACTTCGTCGATCCGTGCGCTTCGCTCAAGATCGCGCATGAGCTCGAGGCCTGGGCAGAGTCCCAGGGCGTGAAGGACATCAACGAACTGGTAGGTGCTTTTGAATGCTAGAGACCGATGCCCGCGACCGCGTAATCGTCGCCCTCGACTGCGACCGTGAGCGTGCGCTCGAGCTCGCCCACGAGCTTTCGGGCCATGCCGCCTGGCTCAAGGTTGGCATGACGCTCTATTACGCCGAGGGTCCCCAGATCGTCAAGACGTTCAAGGATCTGGGCTTTAAGGTCTTCCTTGACCTTAAGTTCCATGATATTCCGCATCAGGTTCGCGGTGCCGCCCGCTCGGCCTCGCTTGCCGGTGCCGACCTGCTTTCGGTCCACGGTCTGGGCTCGGGCGCTATGCTCGCTGCCTGCCGCGAGGGTGCCGAGGAGGCGCGCGAGGACCGCGCCAAGCTCGTTGCCATCACCGTGCTCACGAGCATGAACCAGGATTCGCTGGCCGAGATCGGCGTCGAGTCGCCCGTGGCCGAGGAAGCCGCTCGCCTGGCGAAGCTTGCCCAGGCCAACGGCATCGACGGTATCGTGTGCTCGCCGATGGAGGCTCACGATATGCGTGAGCTGCTGGGTCCCGATGCCCTGATCGTGACTCCGGGTGTGCGTCCGGTGGGTGCCGCCCTTGGTGACCAGTCCCGCGTGGCGACGCCTTCTCAGGCTATCGAGCGTGGCGCAAGCCACATTGTGGTGGGCCGTCCCATCACCGGTGCCGACGATCCGGTTGCCGCCTTTGACGCTATCGTCGCCGAGCTGGTCGAAAACGTCGCGTAAAAGATTCCCCTAAGTCACCACTTTTGGGTCTCATTAGCACAAAATAGCCCCTGTGCCTGCGTAAACTTTCCCATCCTTTGTGTGGAATCGCAGGTCAGGGGCTTAACTTTGGGCGCAGTATATTGCACTTTTTGCGGGTATCGTCTAACCTATGGAGCCGCGATTGGGCATTTTGTACGTTCTACGTGCTAAAATGCCAATTATTGAATCAGATATAACCCAACTATTTGGAGGTACGAATGGCACTCCCTCAGCTTACCGATGAGCAGCGTAAGCAGGCTCTTGAGAAGGCTGCTGCCGCACGTCACGCCCGCGCTGAGCTTCGCGAGCAGATCAAGAAGGGTGAGAAGTCCCTCGAGTCCGTGCTCAACTCCGATGACCCCATCGCTTCCCGCATGAAGGTTTCCACCCTCATCGAGTCTCTTCCTGGTTATGGCAAGGCTAAGGCCGCCAAGATCATGGAGGAGCTCGGTATCTCCGCTACCCGTCGCGTCCAGGGCCTCGGCGTCCGTCAGCGCGAGCAGCTCCTCGAGCAGCTGACCAAATAAGTGAGCGCTCAGAATTCCAAGCTCTTTGTGATTTCTGGACCGTCAGGCGCAGGCAAGGGTACGCTCGTCACTCGTGTGCGCGAGCTCCGCTCGAACCTGGGCCTGACGGTTTCGGCTACCACGCGAGCACCACGTAAAGGTGAGGTCGACGGCGTCAACTACTTTTTTCTGACGCGCGAGGAGTTCGACCGCCGCGTGGCAAACGGTGAGTTTGTTGAGTGGGCCGAGGTCCACGGTAACTGCTACGGCACGTTGGTGAGCGAGGTCACATCCAAGCTCGCATCGGGCGCGTCTCTGATTTTGGAGATCGATGTCCAGGGTGCCCTGCAGGTAAAGGAGCGTTTCCCCGAGGCCGTTCTGATCTTTATCAAGCCGCCTTCGCTTGAGGTGCTCCGCGAGCGTCTAGTCGGTCGCGGTACCGAGACGCCCGAGACGATTGAGCTGCGTATGGCAAACGCCGCCGATGAGCTTGCCCTTGCCGACCGCTACGACGACGTCGTGGTGAATGACGATCTCGACCGCGCGACCGATGAGCTCGTTCGCGTTCTCGATATGCATGAAAGGATCTGAGGTCCGTGTCCGTTGTAAAGCCTTGCATTGACGATCTTCTGGAGAAGACCGATCACAACCGCTTCTTGCTCGCTTCGCTTGCCTCCAAGCGCGCTTGCGATATCAATAGCATGCTGCGTGGCCAGCACAACCGCGTGCTTGCCGTCCAGGATGTCGATGACATCACCATTGGGCTTTCCGGTGCCGATACCATCTCGATGGCTATGGACGAGATTGTCGACGGCGACATCTCTTACGACGAGGCCCGTTACGAGAAGGCGCTCGGCCACAAGGTTGCTGAAGCCTAAATGGCGGCTCGCGTCTGCCTGGTCCACTATCACGAGGTTGGACTGAAGGGCAAGAACCGCGCACATTTTGAGCATATCCTCATGGATAACATCAAGGCGGCCTTGGCCGCCTTTTCCGTGAATGCCGTGTCTCGAATTTCCGGTTATATCCTCGTGACCTTTAACGAGCATCAGGCCGACGAGGCGGCGCGTGTCATTCGCACCGTTCCTGGCGTTGCCCGTGTGTCTTTGGCGTATCACACCAACCGCGACCCGCAGGAGTACTGCGCCGCCGCCGTGAAGGCGCTGCGCGAGTTTGGTTCCTTCGATTCGTTTAAGGTGCACGCCAAGCGCTCCAATACCGACTATGAGCTCACCTCGATTGACATCAATCGTCAGGTGGGTGAGGTGCTGTGTGAGGCCTTCCCCGATAAAAAGGTTCAAATGCACGACCCCGATGCGATGGTGCACGTACTGGTGGTCCAGGGTAGCGTTTATGTGTACGCGCGCTCCGAGCGCGGTGTGGGCGGTCTGCCGGTGGGTTCTGCCGGCAAGGTCGTGACGCTGCTGTCGTCGGGTATCGATTCTCCGGTGGCGACCTGGATGCTCGCGCGTCGCGGCGCGGTGTGCGTGCCGGTACATTTCTCCGGTCGTCCGCAGACGCCCGATACGAGCGAGTATTTGGTGCAGGACATCATCCGTGCGCTTGAGCCGGGTGTCCAGATCGGCCGCCTGTACGTGGTGCCGTTTGGCGACTGCCAGCGCGAGATTTCGGTCACCTGTCCCAGCAACCTGCGCGTGGTCATGTATCGCCGCATTATGTATTCGGTTGCCGAGCGCATTGCACACATCGAGGGCGCCAAGGCCATCGTTACGGGCGAATCGCTTGGGCAGGTTGCCTCCCAAACGCTCGAGAACATCATGGCAGTCAACGAGGCCGTGAAGATCCCCGTGTTCCGTCCGCTCATCGGTTCGGACAAACAGGAGATCATTGCGCGTGCCGAGGAGATCGGTACGTTCGATATCTCGACTGAGGCCGCTCCCGACTGCTGCACGCTGTTTATGCCGCGCCGTCCCGAGACGCACGCTAAACTCGATGCCGTGCATGAGGCCTGGGAGTTGTTCGATCACGAGGAGATGATTGAGCGCCTGCTCAAGCAGACCGAGTACATCGACTTCGAGAGCAACACGTATAAGGCCCCTAAGACCTTAAAACGAAAACATTCGGAGCTTGCTCCGCGTGAGGTTTACCAAGATCACGAATAATGTTGTGTATAGACCGACGGTGATTTTGCATCGTCGGTCTTATTCTTATCTGGGTATTTGATGACAAACGGTTCGTTTGTCGACGTGTGCCTGAATAAATGGACACTTTTCCGCAAGGTTTTGGTCAGCTTTTGGTTTGACCGTGAAAACTGGTGTGGGCGTGCGGGGGCTGCGGTGCCCGTTTCCTGACACGATGGTGTTGGGAGGTTTTGCTATGGCGCAGCGCGAACAACACGAACGGGTCAAAAAGATGGACCGCTTGGCGGACAAGCTGTTCGGTCATAAGGCAGTGGTGGTGGCGATGCTGGGCGTCATTGCGATGGCGAGCGGTTTGGCGATGGCGAACCTTGGCGGCAGTGCCGGCGGCGTGTCGTTTGAGCGCACTGACGGTTCAGGCTCGTTGGTGGAGCCGGGATCCGGCGATGCCTCGAGCGGAAAGACATCCGAAGGCTCCTCGTCTAAGGCTACTGCTGCAACAGAGGTCTATGTCGATGTTGATGGCGCCGTTGTGTCGCCCGGTGTATACAGGCTCAAAGACGGGGCACGGGTATCCCAGGCGATCGATGCCGCCGGCGGGCTGGCGCCCGAGGCAGACGTTACGGGGCTCAATCGGGCATCTAAGGTCGTCGATGGACAGAAGATACACGTTCCAACGGTAGGGGAACAGCAGACGTCCATTGCGGAAGCCGGTGTTGATGGTGGGGCTTCCGCGTCATCGGGCGTGAGTGGCGCAACAGGACTGGTAAACATCAATACGGCAAGCGCGGCAGAGCTACAGACGCTCTCGGGCATCGGTCCCTCCATGGCCCAGTCGATTATCGATGAGCGGACAAAGAACGGTGCTTTTGCCTCGGTTGACGATCTGATGCGTGTGTCGGGAATCGGCGAGAAGAAGCTTGCCAAAATCAAAGATTGCATCTGCGTATGAGTGCGACCGAGCGCGAACATGTGATGCCTCCGCGGCCCCTGATGCCGTGGACGATGGCCCTGTGTGTCGGCATGTGCGTGAGCTGCGTCTTGGTGCTCGACGTGGCCGCTGATGCGCTGCTGAGGGAGCGGGCGCCGGCGGTCGGGCCGCTATGGGCCATTCCTGTAGCGGCGGCGGTATTCGTTGTGCTGGCTCAATCTTGTGCGCGGCTTGCCCCTTTGAAGCGGTGGTTGTATGCCGCGTCCGTCGGTCTTGCGGCGGGAGCGGTCGTCTCGGCGTGGTGGGCTGTGGGTGCGCTCAGCGCCTCGAAGGCGCTCGACGGTCGAGCGGCAAGCGGCCTCGAGTTTGTCGTGCAGGGCGATCCATCCATAAACGACGACGTGTATTCCTATACCTGCGAGGCACGCGCGGACGGTAGGAACTTGGCAACGGTTCGCCTAACGTGTGACCGCGAGCTCAAGGTCGGGGCGCACGTGCGTGTTATCGGTCGCGTTTCACGTTTTGAGAACGATACGTATGGACGATCGCGCGCGCTCCGAGGCGAGGTGCGTAAGGTTAAAGCCGTTCGGATTTTGTCGGTCGATGAGGGCTCTCCGGGGCCGCTGCTTCGGCTGCGAAATGGGCTGCTTGCGTCCATTGCGCCTGCGACCGACCCGGCGCGTGCGCTCATAGCCGGTGTCGTCTGTGGTCGTTCGGCCGAGCTGCGCGCCCAGCCGGCGGGCGACTGGTTTTCGGTGACGGGAACGGCACATCTTATTGCCGTCTCGGGCAGCCATTTGGCTATCGTGGGGTTTGTAATCGAGGGTGTATTGCAAAAGACTCGGTGCTCACGTGGTCTTCAGCGGGCGATATTGGCGATAACGCTTGTTGGCTACGCTGCCTTTACGGGCACGTCTCCCTCGGCCGTGCGCGCGTGCTGCATGGTGTTCGCGACGCTTGTCGTAAACGGCGCGGGGCGTCGCCGGCACGGCGCATCGGCACTCTTCGTAACCATGTCCATCTTTGTGCTACTGCGGCCGACGGTGCTGTTCGAGATGGGCTTTCAGCTTTCATGTGCCAGCGTCTTAGCCATTCTGTGCTTTTGCCCCTATGCGACCTACGCTTTGGGTGAACTGGGTGTGCCATCGGGCGTTGCCAGCATGCTTTCCGTCACGCTGTGCTCGCAACTGGCGACACTTCCCATTACCATTCCTGCATTCGGTACGTTCTCGCTCATTGCTCCGTTGGCAAATGCGGTCATCGGTCCGGTGGTGAGCGTACTGCTTGCTGTGTCCATCGTGCTGGTTCCCTTTTCGCTCGTGGGACCGTTGCGGACTTGGGCGCTCGTTGTGCCCATGATTGCCGCCCGTTGCGCGCTGTTTTTCGAGCAGCTGTTTGCCGCCGTGCCGGGTGCATCCGTGAGCGTGCCGCCCGATAGCATGTGGATTTACCTGGTGCCGTGTTTGCTGGCGGTTCTGCTTGTCCGGTGGCCGCGTCCCCGTGCACGTCCTATGGCGGTGGGGCTTGCATGCCTGGTGCTCTTGGCTGCGATTCCGTACGTCTACTGGGATCGATTCGCTCCGCCTTCGGTGACGGTGCTCGATGTGGGCCAGGCCGATGCGATTCTTATCCGCCAGGGCGGCGCAGTAGCACTCGTCGACTGCGGGCTCGACGAGCGCGTGGTGGCGGCGTTGGTCCGCAATAACGTGCACCATATCGATGCCGTCTTTGTGACGCATTGGGATGAGGACCACTGGGGTGGTCTGCCTGCCGTGCTCGAACAGTTTTCGGTCGGAACGATTGCCGTGGCGGCTGATGCGCTGGAGGATGCTCCTGCCGAGGTGTTGAACCGACCTGGCGTGGAGTATCGGCAGGTGCGCCGTGGGGATACAGTCGACATCGGCTCATTTTGCGCCCGCGTGATGTGGCCATTCGAGTCCGTGGATGGCGAGGGAAATGAGGACTCGCTTGTCCTGCTGCTCTCTTATATTCAGGAAGGCAAGGGCCTGCGTATGCTCCTCACCGGCGATGCCGAGCTCGACCAAGAACGGGAATTCGTGCAGGAGGTGGGGGATATCGATGTCCTTAAACTTGGGCATCACGGCTCTAAGGTTTCAGTCGATGGTGAGTTGCTGGACGTCCTGAAGCCCGAGCTTTCCCTCGCGAGCGCGGGCGAGGGGAATCGATACGGCCATCCGTCCGACGCCTGCATCGATGCCGTTAAGGAAGCGGGCGGCGTGTTCGCGTGCACTATCGAACACGGCGACATTACCGTCACGCCGACTGCGAATGGCTTTGCGATGCGATGCCAGCGACCGTGACGACGTCGTTGGCGTGTGGTGGGCCCCTGGGCTAGAATGGCACGGAGCGAATACGAAGGCCTGCGGGAGGGGAGCGCAATGTCCGAAACCGGTCTGCTGCCGGCATATCTGATCGTCGGTACCGACGGAGTCAAGCGCGATCACGCCGTCTCGCGTATGAAAGCGCGTCTGGAAAAGTCGGGTATGGTCGAGTTCAACCTCGACGAGCGCGACATGACCAAGGACCCCGATATCGAGTCGATTATCGGATCGCTTAACACCTTTCCGATGGGCAGCGAGTTTCGCCTGGTAATCCTTGATGGCTGCTCAAAGCTCGCCAAGGCGGTCTCGGAGCCGCTCGTCGAGTATCTGGCGAGTCCCAGCCCCACAACGGTTTGCCTCATAATCGCCGATTCGCTTGCCAAGAACACGCGCCTGTACAAGGCAATCGCCAAGATTGACAAGAAGGCCGTGATCGATTGCTCCGGCACCAAGCGCTGGGAGCTTCCGCGCCGCGTGCAGCAGATGGCGACGCAGCATGGCAAGTCGATCTCGACGGCGGCCGCCGAGGAACTTGTCTCGCGTTCGGGTGAAAACACTCGCATGCTCGATAACGACTTGGCTAAGCTTGCCCAAATGGTTGAGGCGCCTCAGATTGAGCTTGCCGATGTGGAACGCTGGATCGTGCGCACGGCCGAAGTCCAGCCCTGGGACTTTCTCAATGCGGTCTCGGCACGTGACATGCGCCGCTCACTCGAGCTCTTCAATCTACTGCCCTCCAAGAGCTACGTGTGGACCTACACATTGCTGTGCGGCCGCATTCGCGAGCTTATCGTTGCCAAGGCGCTCGATGCGCGCGGACAGGGTCGTGAGCTGGCCGCAACGCTCAAGCTCCAGTCCTGGCAGGTCAAGAATCACCTGACCTGGGCACGTCGCTTTTCGATGGCAGAGCTCGTCGCAGCGCTCGAGGGTGCGGTCGATGTGGAGCTCGCGCTCAAGGGTTCGGCCGATTCTCGGACCGCGCTTTTGCTCTGGATTACGAACATCTTGAGAAAATCGTGATGATACCTGCCTATTTGACAAATTCGTTCTATCCCTTTGAGAGGGAGCGTGCTATAGTAGGCGCTTGCATGACCTCACCGTGTCTCAGAGGTGTCATACATTTTTTGCAAGGAACTCGAAAGGAACTCCAGAAGTGGCAAACATCAAGTCTCAGAAGAAGCGTATCCGCACCAATGAGGCAGCTCGCATGCGTAACAAGGCTGTCAAGTCCGAGCTCAAGACGCTGACCAAGCACGTCCAGTCCGCCGTCGCCGAGGGCGACGCCGAGAAGGCCCAGGCTGCCCTCAAGACCGTCACCAAGCGTCTCGACATGGCTGCCGCCAAGCATGTTATCCACAAGAACCAGGCTTCCAACCGCAAGTCCGGTCTTGCCAAGCTCGTGAACAGCATCAACGCCTAAGTTGTAAATTTCACACCACACAGATTACGCGCATAAATGGAGCCTGTTTTATGGAACAGGCTCCATTTTTTGTACCGCTCGGGTAAGATAGTCCGCATGAATACTTCAATTGACATTTCCCACATCCGCAACTTCTCAATCGTTGCGCACATCGACCATGGCAAGTCCACGATCAGCGATCGCATCCTCGAGCTCACCCATACCGTCGACGAACGCGACATGGAGTCGCAGCTGCTCGACACCATGGATATCGAGCGCGAGCGCGGCATCACGATCAAGTCCAATGCCGTTCGCGTGTCCTATGACGCCGACGATGGCGAGACGTATCAGTTCAATCTGATCGATACGCCGGGCCACGTGGACTTTACCTATGAGGTCTCGCGCTCGCTGGCAGCCTGTGAGGGCGCGGTGCTCGTTGTCGACGCCACACAGGGCGTCGAGGCACAGACCGTCTCCAACGCGACGCTTGCCATGAACGCCAATCTGGACATTGTGCCGGCCATCAACAAGATCGACCTGCCCTCGGCTCATCCCGACGAGGTTAAGACCGAGATCGAGGATGACCTGGCGATTCCTGCCGATGATGCCGTGTGTGTCTCGGGCAAGACCGGCGAGGGCATCCACGATCTGCTGGAGTCCATTGTCTTTTTGATCTCTCCGCCCAAGGGCGATGCGAACGCGCCGCTCAAGGCACTCATCCTGGATTCGTACTTCGACGAGTATCGTGGCGTCGTCGCCACGGTGCGCATCTTTGACGGCTCCATCAAAAAGGGCGATACCCTGCGCATGATGCAGGCAAAGGGCGACTTTTTGGTCGATGGCGTGGGCGTCAAGCGTCCCGCCGAGACCCCGGTCGATGCGCTGACGGTCGGCGAGGTGGGCTACGTGGTCACGGGCCTGAAGGACCCCGAGGCCGTTCGCGTGGGCGATACCCTCACGTGGGCGTCGAATCCCTGCCCCGAGCCGCTTCCCGGTTACCGCGAGGCCAAGCCCATGGTCTATACGGGCCTGTTCCCGATCGATAACAAGGACTACGAGAACCTGCGTGACGCGCTCGATAAGCTGCACGTCAACGACCCGTCGTTGGTGTGGGAGCCCGAGACCTCGGTGGCGCTCGGCTTTGGCTTCCGCGTGGGCTTCTTGGGCCTGCTGCACATGGAAGTCGTCAAGGAACGCCTGGAGCGCGAGTTCAATCTTGACCTCATTGCCACGAGTCCATCGGTCGACTATCACGTCTACAAGACCGACGGTGAAATGATAGATGTCCGCAGCCCGCAGGACCTTCCCGAGGCCACGCGCATCGAGCGTATCGAGGAACCCTACCTCAAGGCAAAGATCATCTGCCCGCCTGAGTACACGGGTGCCGTCATGCAGCTTGCCATCGAGCATCGCGGCGTCACGACCGACATGATCCACCTGACGAGCAAATCGGTCGAGATGCGCTTCGATATGCCGCTCGCCGAGCTCATCTTGGACTTCTTTGACCAGCTCAAGAGTCGCACCAAGGGCTACGCCTCGTTGGACTACGAGTTCAACGAGTACCGTCCCTCCGAGCTTGTGAAGCTCGATATCTTGCTTTCTGGCGACGAGGTGGACGCGCTGTCGTTTATCGTCCACAAGGACAAGGCCTACGGTCTTGCCCGCGGCCTATGCGACAAGCTCAAAGAGATTATTCCGCGTCAGCTGTTTGAGGTGCCCATCCAGGGTGCTATCGGCAACAAGATCATTGCCCGTTCCACCGTCAAGGCGCGTCGCAAGGACGTGCTTGCCAAGTGCTACGGCGGCGATATCTCGCGTAAGCGCAAGCTGCTCGAGAAACAGAAAGAGGGCAAGAAGCGCATGAAGGCCATCGGCTCGGTCGAGGTCCCGCAGGAGGCCTTTATGGCGATCCTCAAGGTGGACGAGTAGGTCCATGGCGCTTTCCGAATATAGTCTGCAGCTGCTGGGCGCCTATGCCGAGCAGCCGTTCCTTATGGCTCCCATGGCGGGCGTGACCGATCCTGCCTACCGCATCATGTGCCGCCGCCGCGGTGCCAATCTTGCTTATAGCGAGATGGTGAGTGTCGCCGGCCTTGCCTATGCCAGTAACAAGACGTGGCGCCTGGTGCTGCCGGCCGACGAGGAGCAGCAGATCTGCGTGCAGCTCTTCGGCTCTAAGCCCGACCAGTTTGCGAGCGCCGTCGTTGCCGTCGAGGAGCGCGTGGGCGATCGCCTGTCGCTCATCGATATCAACATGGCCTGTCCTGCCCGCAAGGTTGTCACCAAGGGCGAGGGCTCGGCACTTATGCGTACACCCGACCTGGCCGAGAAGATCGTCGAGGCCGCGGTGGGCGCGGCGCACGTGCCCGTGACCGTGAAGATCCGCAAGGGCTTTTATGCCGAGGACCGTAATGCCGCGACGTTTGCTCAGATGCTCGAGGGGGCAGGGGCCGCTGCGGTGGCGGTGCATGGTCGCTGTGCCACGCAGCTCTATACGGGCCAGGCCGATTGGTCGGTCGTCGATGAGGTTGCCGACGCCGTTGAGATTCCCGTGATCGGTTCGGGCGACGTGTTTACCGCCGAGGATGCCGCGGAGCATCTGCGCAACTCGGGCGCCAGCGCGGTGTTTATCGCGCGCGGTATCTACGGGAACCCGTGGGTGTTTGGCGATGCTCGCGCCCTTGCGCTCGATGGCATACCGGTGCCGGTTCGCAGCTCCGTCGAGCGCCTGGACGCCCTGCGTGAGCACCTAACGCTGACACATGAGCTCCTGCCGCTCATGTCGCGTGCCCGTACGTACGCAAGCTGGTACTTAAAAGGCATGCCCCATGCCGCCGCTTGGCGTGCCCATGTGGTGCGCTGCTCCACGTATGAGGAGTTTATGGCGCTGGTCGATGAGATCGAGCGCGATGTGGTGGCCTGCGAGGCCGCCCTTGCCGCTGGCAAGTCGGTGCCTGCTCATCCGCTGGAGGCTTAAGGGTGGCCGTTACCGCGCTGTACGTGCACGTGCCGTTCTGTGCCCAAAAGTGCCGGTACTGCGACTTTGACTCGCGCAGTTTTTCTCCGTGCGACCTGAGCGCTGCGCTCGATGCCTATTTTGAGCAGTTGTTCGCGCGCCTCGATGCTTTTGGCAAGGCTGGGGCCCTTGAACAGATCCGCACCGTCTATGTTGGCGGTGGTACGCCGTCGCTGGCGGGGGAGCGCCTGGTGGAGCTGGCGCGGCGTATTCGTGCGTGGTGCGCCCCCGTTGAGTTTACCTGCGAGGCCAATCCCGAGTCGCTGACCGCCGAACTTGCCGCTGCGCTTGCCAAGGTTGGTGTCACACGCGTCTCTCTGGGCGTGCAAACGCTCGATAACATCGAACTTACCGCTATCGGCCGTATTCACGATGCCGATCGGGCGCTCGCCGCCATCGCGACAGTCAAGAACGCTGGGCTTGACGTGTCGTGCGACCTTATGTGCGGACTTCCCGGGCAGACCGCAGCGAGTTGGAAGCGCACGCTCGATGGCGTGCTGGTGGCGGCTCCGCATCATGTGTCGGTCTACCCGCTCACGCTTGAGGAGGGGACTCCCCTTTATCGCATGGCGTGCCGCGACGAGTCGGTCGAGCCCGACGAGGATTTTCAAGCTTCGTGCATGGATGTGGCGCGTGAGCGTCTGGGTGCGGCCGGCTATCACCCGTATGAGGTGGCAAGCTATGCGCTCGACGGACATGAGTGCGCCCATAACATTGCCTACTGGACCGGCCAGGGCTATTTGGGCCTGGGTCGCTCTGCCGCGGGCATGCTCGACGCCGAGGATTTCGACCGTCTTGCGGGTTTGTTCCCCGGCGTGTCTTCTCGAGGCGATGCGTACCGCGTGCGTCTGGTGCAACGTGACGATGACGCGACGGCGTTCGAGGCCGAATATCTCTCGCAGCGCGAGGCTGCGGCCGAAGACCTGATGCTTGCTTGTCGCATGACGCGCGGTATTGCGTCCGACCTGTTGGTTCTCGCGGCTCGTGTCATCCCGGCCGATGAGCTGGCAGCTGCCTGCGGTCGCGCGCTCGAATTGGGTCTTGCCACGTGGGTGCCCGAGACGCTCGGGGTCCATGAGGGACCCTTCACTTCGGCAGATGTCGTCGCGGGCCATGTTCGAGCTCGTTTAGCACCGACACATCTGGGCTGGCTCGATGGAAATGTTCTGTTCGAGTTGTTTTGGGATCTAGCTTAGGCCGCTCGGGTAGAATTACCGGAATATATACGCTGCTGTGAGCAGGAGGTTGCCGCGCATGGCGACGATGAACGAAAAAGATTACTACGAGATTCTGGGTGTCTCCAAGGACGCCACCTCGCGTGATATTCAAAAGGCCTTCCAGCAAAAGGCCCGCAAGCTCCATCCGGACGTCAACAAAGAGCCGGATGCCGAGGAAAAGTTTAAAGAGGTTTCCGAGGCCTACGCCGTGCTTTCGGATGAGCAAAAACGTGCGCGCTACGACGCCATGCGCTCTGGCAATCCCTTTGCCGGTGCTCCTACGGCTTCGCCCTATGGTGGCGGCTACGCCGGCAACACGGGCTATGGCAATCCCTTTGAGGGCGGCTTTCCCTTTGGTGGCGCCTGGGGCCAGCAGCGTCGCGGCCAGGCTGCCTACAATCCCGAGAACGGTGCCAACGTGGTCGTCGATATCAAACTCGACGCCAAGGAGGCCAAGGGCGGTGCCCGCAAGACCGTCCACTACACGCGTTTCGATACATGCGGACATTGCGGCGGCTCGGGTTCAGTCTCTTCCGAGCATGCCCATACCTGCCCAAGCTGTGGCGGCCGCGGCCACATCGACGTCGACCTGTCCTTCCTGTTTGGTGCGGGCACGTTCCAGTCGGTCTGCCCCGAGTGCGGCGGTTCCGGTAAAGTCGTGGCAGACCCCTGCCCCGATTGCGGCGGCAGCGGTCGTACTCGCGTAACCTCCGAGCAGACGATTGAGTTTCCTGCCGGCACGCACGATGGCGACGAGGTCCGCATTGGCGGCATGGGTCATGCTGGCACCAACGGTGCCGCGGGCGGCGACCTGGTCGGCCGCGCCCATGTTGAGGCCGAGCGCTTGGAAGGCAAAGCTCGTACCGGTTTTTACCTGATGGGCATCGTGGCGCCGTTTTTGGTACTCTCGGCCATCTCGGGTGTGTTCTCGGCCTTTGCCGTGATGTGCTTTATTCCGTTTACCATGGGCCTGTTCATGGTGCTTTCGGACGGTGTGCTTCATCGCAGCCTGCTGTGGTGGAAGCGCGGTGCGATGCAGTTTGCCAACGGTTTTGCCAATGGCTTCATGTTCGCGCTCGTGTCGGTTTGGTTTGCAAGCTGCTCGCAACGGGCCATGCTTTCGCCGTACCAAATGCAATAACATCAAACCCTCTGTTTGCGGTCGGCCCAGCTTGGGTATAGGACGCACTGTGACAATATTGAAAGTCGGAAGGATTCGGTCGTGTCGGAAAATAGGGATTACTACGAGGTGCTTGGCGTCGACAGGGATGCCGACGCGCGGACGATTAAGCGTGCGTTTCTAAAGAAGGCCCGTACCGTACATCCGGATGTTTCTGACGACCCCGAGGCCGAGGCCAAGTTCAAGGAGCTCAACGAGGCCTATTCCGTTCTTTCCGATGAGCAGAAGCGTGCTAACTACGACCGTTACGGCACTGCCGACGGCCCTGGTGGTTCGGGCTACGTCGATATCAACGATATCTTTGGTGGCATGGGCATGGACGACTTGTTCTCGTCGTTTTTTGGCGGCGGTGCCGGCGTTGGCGCCCGCAGCCGTCGTGAGCGTCGTCGCGGACGTGATATGGCCATCTCGCTTTCGGTGACGCTCGAGGAGGCGGCGCTCGGCTGCAAAAAGACGATCAGCTATGACCGCCTTGCTCCTTGCGAGGACTGCAACGGCACCGGTAGGGCAGAGGGCGCACAGGAAAAGCAGTGCGGCCGCTGCCACGGCACGGGCTATGTCACGACGGTTCAGCGTTCGTTCCTGGGCCAGGTTCAGTCCTCTTCGCCTTGCCCCGACTGCCATGGCGAGGGCACGGTCATCGACCATCCCTGCGAGACCTGCGACGGTCAGGGCCGCACGCCTTCGCACGAAAAGATCGACATCGATATTCCCGCCGGCGTTTCGACCGGTCGCCAGCTGCGTGTGAGCGGCTTTGGCGAGGCTGGCCTTCGCGGCGAGCCCTCGGGCGACCTGATTGTCAACGTGCGCGTTGCCGACCATGAGCGCTTTAAGCGCAACGGTGACGACCTGTACCTGGTGAGCGATATCTCGATTGCGCAGGCTGCGCTCGGCTGCGAGATCGAGGTCGAGGGCATTATGCCCGACGAGGTCGTTAAGGTGACGGTTCCCGCCGGCGTCCAGTACGGCGACACCGTGAGCGTCAATAATTACGGCATGCCGCGCATTGGCGGTGGCGGTTCGCGTGGCCGCCTGATCGTGCAACTGCGCGTGGTCGTTCCCACCAATCTTTCCAATAAGCAACGCGAACTGCTCCGTGCTTTTGCCGATGAGATGGGCGATGACGTCGCTTCTGGTAAGAAGTCGGTGACCGACCGTATCAAGAGTGCCCTCGACGATATCCTCGATTAAGGAGCCCGCGTGCTCGCACCCCATATTTCCGTCGTCAACCTCGGCTGCCGTGTCAATCGGGTTGAGTCTGACCGTATCACTGCCGACCTTATGCGCCTGGGCTTTGCTATTGTGGAGCCCCAGGATGCCGATCTGATCGTCATTAACACCTGTGCCGTTACGGGCGAGGCCGAGGCCAAGACCCGTAAGGCCGTCCGTCATGCGCTGGCCTATCCAAACGAGCCCTATGTGGTCGTAACCGGCTGCGTCGTCAATTTGCATCCCGAGGAGCTGTTGGAGCTTTCGGATCGCGTGATCGCCGAGCCGTCCAAGATCGATGTCGCCGAACGTGTCTGCGAGGTGCTGGGCGTTGAGTCCGATAGCGTTCCCGCCTGCAGCGATGGCGACGTGGTCGATGCGCTCGGTCGTTCGCGGCTGGGCGTGAAGATCCAGGACGGCTGCAACCATCGCTGCACCTATTGCATTGTGTGGAAGGCACGCGGCCCCGAGCGCTCCGTGCCCGTCGAGTCCGTGCTCGAGCAAGTTCGCGAGGCCCAGGAGGCCGGCGTGCCCGAGGTGGTGCTGACCGGTGTGAACCTGGGTGCCTACGATGGCAAGAGCGCGACCGACGAGCATGTCGAAATCGATGAGCTGCTCGAGGCCATCATGGAGCGCACGTCTATTCCGCATGTGCGCATTTCCTCGGTCGAGCCCATGGATATCTCTGAGCGCCTGCTTAAGGTTATGGCGCGCTATCCGCAGCGTATCGCCCCGTTTTTGCACCTGCCCGCGCAGTCCGGCTGCACAGCGACTCTGCATCGCATGGGCCGTCCCTATAGCGCCGAGACCTTTGAGGACACGGTGCGTATGATTCGCGCCAACTTGCCCCAGGCGTCTCTTTCGTGCGATGTCATCGTCGGTTTTCCTGGTGAGACGGACGAGGAGTTCGAGGAGTCGCTGGCGCTGTGCCGTCGTGTGGGTTTCTCGCGTATGCACGTGTTCCGCTATAGCAAGCGTCCCGGTACCCTTGCTGCCGATATGCCCGACCAGGTGCCGCCCGAGGTTATGGCCGAGCGCAGCCGTCGTATGCGAGCCGCGGCGCAGGAACTCGCCATTGCCGACGCTCGTCGTCGCGTGGGCACCGTCGAGCGTGCCGTCCTCGAGTACGGCGACAACCTGACGCTCGGTTCGTTCCATCATGCCCGTCTTGACGATACCTGTGGACTTACAGCCCCGTGCCTGCTCGATGTTGCTATCATCGGAGTCGATGATTCCGGCTTGGTCCATGCGCGCAGGGAGGTTCATGGAAGCCTCGAAGATTAGACTTACCGTTCCCGAGGGAATTGATCCCTCGTGCGTTTTGGGCGCCGGCGACGGCGTCCTTCGTGCGCTCGAGAGCTTGGTTCGCGCCCATGTGGTCGCCCGTGGCGATAGCATCGCCGTGAGCGGTGACCCGGATGAGGTCGAACTCGTGGCGCGTTTTTTCGAACATGCTTTTCGCGAGGCGGCCGCCGGGCGCACGCTGTCTGCCGACGATGTCTCTCGCTGCCTGGCCGTCTTGCGCGACGGTGAGCACGAGGCTACGTCGCTTCGCGATGACGTGCTGCTTTCGTATCGCGGCCGCGTCATTCGTCCCAAGACGCTCGGGCAAAAGCGCTATGTGGATGCCATTCGCTCGCATACCATCACGTTTGGCCTGGGTCCTGCCGGCACCGGTAAGACTTATCTGGCCATGGCGCTCGCCGTTGCCGCGCTCAAGCGCCACGAGGTGGGCCGTCTGATCTTGACGCGTCCGGTTGTCGAGGCGGGGGAGAATCTGGGCTTTTTGCCTGGTACCCTTGAGGAAAAGATCGATCCCTACATGCGTCCGCTCTACGACGCCCTTTTTGACATGATGGATCGCGAGCGCACCGATGAGCTTATGGAGCGCGGCGTGATCGAGATCGCCCCGCTTGCCTATATGCGCGGCCGCACGCTGAGCGATGCCTTCGTGGTGCTCGACGAGGCGCAAAATACCACGCCTGAGCAGATGAAGATGTTTCTGACGCGCTTGGGTTTTAACTCCAAGTTCGTGATTACCGGCGACCTGAGCCAGCGCGACCTGGTGGGTCGTCGTGGCGGTCTTGCCGACGTTGAGCAGATTTTGGGCCGTGTCGACGATGTCGCATTTTCGCACCTCGAGCGCGCCGACGTGGTGCGCCATGCCTTGGTGGGACGTATCGTCGAGGCATACGACACTTATGATGACGTGCGCGAGCAGCGCCCGCGCGACCGAAAGGAGTCCCGTTGAGTGTATTGATCAGCAACGATGCCGAGCTCGATACGCTGCTTGACGCGCAGGAGGTGGAGCACATCTGCGAGGTCGTGCTTGCCGCCGAGGGCGTTGAGCGTGAAGTCGAGATTTCCCTTTCGTATGTCGACGAGGACGAGATGCACGAGCTCAACCACGAGTGGCGCGGTATCGATCGCACCACCGATGTACTCTCGTTTGAGTGCGATTCGGCCTTTGACGATGACATTCCCGCCGATGAGACGCTCGAGCTCGGCGATATTATCTTGGCCCCGCAGGTTATTGCCCGTCAGGCCCCCGGTTTTGGCAATAGCCCCGCTGACGAGTGCCGTCTGATGCTCGTTCACGGCATGCTGCACCTGCTGGGCTATGACCACATCGAGGACGACGAGGCCGAGGTCATGGAGGCCCGCGAGGACGCCATCCTGCGCGATCTGGCGCTCGAGCGCGGCGAGGACCCTAAGCTAGTCCACGTCGGCCCCATCACCAACCACGCCCACGACTAGGAGCCGTCTATGATTCCCGGATCGAACAAGGACCATCCGTCCTTCTTAAAGTCGTTTTCCTACGCCATGGAGGGCTTCGTTACCGCCGTCAAGACCGAGCGCAACATTAAGGTCATGCTCGTTGCGGGCGTGTGCACCGTCATTGCCGGCTGTATCGTGGGGCTCGACATTGCCGAGTGGGCCACGATTATCATCTGTTGTGGCCTGGTGATTCACGGCGAGCTGTGCAACACCGCTATGGAGGCTATCGTCGACCTAGCGACCCAGGAGCTCCATCCGCTGGCCAAGCGTGCGAAGGACATCGCCGCCGCCTCCGTATACGTTCTTTCCATTACCGCCGCGATTGTGGGCTTGCTGGTATTTGCCCACGCGCTCGGCTTTATTTAGAAAGGGATTCCCATGTCCGACAATATGCAGCCTGCCGATGAGATTTTGGACGACGAGTCCCTGGACGCGATGGATACCGAGGAGCTCGAGGATTTCGAGGAGTTCGACCCGTTTGAGGGTATGAGCGACGAGGAACTCGATGCCCTGTGCGACGAGGACGACAACCTCGCGGGCTTTGGTGACGTTGAGCCCGGTTTCCGCAGCGGCTTTGTGGCCCTGGTCGGTCGTCCCAACGCTGGCAAGTCTACGCTGCTTAATGCCTGCTATGGCAAAAAGGTCGCCATCACCTCGCCGGTGGCCCAGACGACCCGCCGCCGCATGCGCGCCGTCGTCAACCGCCCCGGCTACCAGCTGGTCTTTGTCGATACCCCCGGTATTCATAAGCCCAAGGACGGCTTGGGATCCGAGCTCAACAAGAGCGCGTTGTTCGAGCTGAACGATGTTGATGTTGTCGCGTTTTTGATTGATGCCACCAAACCGATCGGCAGGGGAGACGCCTGGGTTGCCGAGCGCGTCAAGAACGCTCGTTCCAAGAAGGTCCTGGTGCTCACCAAGGCCGATGAGGCCGACCCCGCACAGGTCATGGAGCAGCTTAAGGCAGCCCACGAACTCATGGAATATGACGACGAGATCGTGACGTCGTCGGTCAAGAACTTCAACGTCGATGCCTTTATAGAGACCGTTGCGCACTTTTTGCCTGAGGGTCCGCGTTGGTTCCCCGAGGACATGGGTACCGACGCTTCCGATGAAACGCTCGTTGCCGAGTTTGTGCGCGAGAAGGTCTTGCGCCGCACCCGTGATGAGATTCCGCACTCCGTTGGCGTGATTTGCGATGCGCTCGAGCAGACCAAGAAGGTACTGCGTGTGCACGCCACCATTTACGTCGAGCGAGAGGGCCAAAAGGGCATCATCATCGGTAAGGGCGGCGAGATGATCAAGCATATCGGTATCGACGCCCGTCGCGATCTTGAGCGCATTTTTGGCACGCAGGTCTTTTTGGAGCTGGACGTGAAGGTCAAGGTCGGCTGGCGTGACGACGAGGCCCAGATTCGCCGCTTTGGCTACAACGCCGAGGACTAAGGGCGCGCGGCGCGCATGGCAGGCTCCCGGACATATCGCACGAAGGTGCTCGTCCTCGATAAGACGAAGCTCAAAGAGACGGACCTGATCTTGACGATGCTTGACGAGCGGGGCCGGCAGGTTCGTGCCGTGGCAAAGGGCGCCCGCAAACCCGGTGGACGTCTGGCTGCGCGCTGCGAGTTGTTCTGTACGGTCGATATGCTGCTCGCGCATGGACGGTCACTCGACGTGGTTTCTCAGGCCGAGCTTATGGAGGCGCCGCTCGGCGCTGCGCCCTATTACGAGACGACCTGCGCCGCAAGCGCGATCGCCGAGGTTGCGCGCGTGTGCTCGTTCGAGGACGCCGAGGACCCGTTTACCTTTGCCATTACGCAACGGGCGCTTACCCTGGTGGGCAGCGGGATTGACGCGGCGCATATGGACCTACTTGTGGCGGCATATGTCTTTAAGCTGCTGTCGCACGTTGGCTATCGACCAGATTTTTCGGCCTGCGTGCTGTGCGGAGACCCCATGCTGTCGCATTTTTCACCACAGGCGGGCGGGCTCATGTGCGGATCGTGCGCGTCGAGCGTTCCGGGTGCCGAACTGGTATCGACTGGTGAGGTCGCCTGGCTGCGCGCCCTCATGTCCATGACCTTCGATGCGCTCATGGCCGAGCGAATCGACCCGCATACGGCGGCATTCTTGCTCGGGCTTTCGCATGTTTGGGCCGCCACGTACACCGATCAGCGCCTCCGTGCGATGGAATTCATGTTGGGTCGGTGATGATGCGCAGGGGCGGGCTGCTTGTGGTAACATATCGGCCGTTGGTACCTCGACCTTGGTTGCTCGCTCCACCGGCGGCTTCCCAGTCCGAGGCGAATCGAGTTGCCCGTGGGCGACGTTAAACGAAAGGTGAAACAATGACTGTTTCCAAAGAGCGCAAGGCTGAGCTGACTGCCCAGTTCGGTAACACCCCGGTCGACACCGGCAACCCCAAGGTTCAGGTCGCCATCCTGTCCGAGCGCATCAAGGAGCTGACCGAGCACATGAAGTCCCACCAGAAGGACTTCCACACCCGTCGTGGTCTGCTCATGCTCGTCGGTCGTCGTCGTCGTCTTCTTTCCTACATCAAGAAGAACGACATCGTCGAGTACCGTGAGCTCATCAAGGCTCTGGGCATCCGCGACAACATCCAGTAGGATTTGTACATGCTAAGAGCGTCCTGCGCAGCGGGGCGCTCTTTTTGTGTAAGGGCGCGAACAATCACGCTCTGAAGCGTGGCGGGGGCAGGGGGCCCGCGTCACATGAGAAGCCCGCAGGCAAGGGGCCTGTGGGGTAAAGGAGAACAATGACACTCGTATCCAAGACCTTTGAGCTGTACGGCAAGACCTACACCTTCGAGTCGGGCGAGCTTGCCAAGCAGGCCACCGGCGCCTGCCTGGTCAAGCAGGGCGACACCACGATGCTCGACACCGTGGTCGTCTCCAAGGAGCGCAAGAACTACGACTTCTTCCCGCTGACCGTCGACTTCAACGAGAAGATGTACGCCGCAGGGCGCATCCCGGGTGGCTACCTCAAGCGTGAGGGCCGTCCCAGCGAGAAGGCCACGCTCACCGCGCGCATGATCGACCGTCCGATTCGCCCGAGCTTCCCGGACGGTTTCCGCAACGAGGTGCACATCGTCGCCACCTCGCTTGTCGCCGACCAAGTCAACCCCTTTGACGTCATCAACGTCATGGGTGCTTCCCTGGCCATGACGCTCGGCGGCGTGCCCTTCGAGGGCCCGCTTGCCTGCGTGCGCATCGGCCGCAACGTGGAGACCGGCGAGTTTATCGTCAACCCCACCTACGAGGAGCGCGAGAACTCCGATCTGGACCTGGAGCTGGGCGGCTCTGCCGACTTCATCTCGATGGTCGAGGCCGGCGCCGAGGAGATCTCCGAGGACGACATGCTCGCCGCCATGAAGTTTGGCCAGGAGGCCCTTGCTGCCTTCTGCCAGGCTCAGGACGAGTTCGTTGCCGAGTGGGAGCAGGCCAACGGCCCCATCGTCAAGAAGGAGTACCCGCTCGACCAGCCCGTCGAGGAGGTCCAGGAGCGCATCTTCGCCCACTACGACGAGATGGCAGCTGCCCTTCGCGATGCCGACAAGCTCTCCCGTATCGGCAAGGTCGAGGCTCTGAAGGAGTCCATCCGTGCCGAGTTCACCGAGGAGGAGCAGGCCGCTTGGGAGCGCGAGATCCCCGTGGCGCTCAAGAAGCTCGAGAAGAAGGCCATGCGCACCATGGTCGTCGAGACCGGTGAGCGCGTCGACGGCCGTGCCGCCGACGAGATCCGTCCCATCATGGTGAAGGACAACTACCTGCCGCTCGTTCACGGCTCCGGCCTGTTCCAGCGTGGTCAGACCCAGGTGCTTTCCGTCCTGTCGCTCGGCATGCTCAACGAGGGCCAGCGTCTGGATACCATCGAGCCCACCGAGGGCAAGCGCTACATGCACCACTACAACTTCCCGCCGTTCTGCACCGGCGAGACCGGCCGCATGGGCAGCCCCAAGCGCCGCGAGATCGGCCACGGCAATCTGGCCGAGCGCGCTCTGCTTCCGGTGCTCCCCGACGAGAACGAGTTCCCCTACGCCATCCGCGTCGTCTCCGAGGTCATGGAGTCCAACGGCTCCTCTTCGATGGCTTCGACCTGCGGTTCTACGCTCGCCCTTATGGACGGCGGCGTGCCCATTAAGCGCCCGGTCTCCGGTATCGCCATGGGCCTGATCCAGGAGGAGGGCAAGACTGTGGTCCTGTCCGACATCCAGGGTCTCGAGGACTTCCTGGGCGACATGGACTTTAAGGTCACCGGCACCACCGAGGGCATCACCGCCCTGCAGATGGACAACAAGGCTACCGGCCTCACCTTCGACATCCTGGCCCGCGCCCTGCAGCAGGCCAAGGAGGGTCGCGCCTTCATCCTGCAGAAGATGCTCGATGTGATCCCCGAGCCGCGCCACACCACACGCAGCACAGCTCCGCGTATCGTCTCCATCCAGGTTCCGACCGACAAGATCCGCGACGTCATCGGTTCCGGCGGTAAGGTCATCCGTGGTATCCAGGATGAGACCGGCGCTTCGGTCGACATCCAGGAGGACGGCACCGTCTTTGTCGGCGGCACCGGCGAGTCCGTCGACCAGGCCGTCGAGCGTATCAAGCTCATTATCAAGGTTCCCGAGCCGGGCGAGGAGTACACCGGTCGCGTGGTCTCCATCCAGCCCTTCGGCGCCTTCGTCAACCTGCTGCCCGGTAAGGACGGCCTGCTGCACATCTCCCGCGTCGCCAAGGGCCGCGTGGAGAAGGTCGAGGACGTCCTCAACGTGGGCGACGAGGTCAAGGTCGTCGTCATCGAGGTCGACGATCGCGGCAAGATCTCGCTCGATCGTCTTGATAAGCCCGAGGCCCCGGCTCGTGCCGAGGGTGCCTCCGAGGGCGACGGCGAGCACTTCCAGCGCCGTGAGCGTCCGCGTCGCGAGCGCTCCGAGCGCAGCGACCGTCCGCGCCGTCCCGGCGACAACGGAGGCCGCAAGCCCCGTCGTCACCACGACGCCGAGTAACAGCTAAACATAAGCAGCTCAACAAGGGCGACTCCGGACAGGGGTCGCCCTTTTGCTTGCGCCCGGGAGGGCCGCATATGAAGTTTCCTGCTCTACAGTCCTGCGCAAGACGGAAAGCACATTAAGTGCTTTCCTTTGCGTGCGGAACTCGCGATAAACTTCATATACGGCCCTCCCGGGCGTATGCAAAAGGGCTGGTTAATGCCGCTCGCTATTTAGTTAGATAGTTAGACAGTCTATTCAGTAGTCAGATTTCAGATCAGTAGATAGACACAGCAGTATTTCCCCTGATAAAACCTACCAAAATAAACCTATCTCATATTGGCAGGTCAGGGCTCAGCGGCCCCGGCACGGGCTAAGTTTATCGCGAGTTCCGCACGAACAGGAGGCCACTTAATGTGGCCTCCGTCGTGAGCAGGACTGTAGAGCAGGAAACTTCATCAGTGCCCGCCCCACGGGAAACCGTCGGGATAGACCAGTTCAGATGGGGCTTTGATGCATGGGTGGTCTGTTGTTGTGCAAATGGGTATCATACTGTGGTTATTGCATCGACTCTACGATGCATTGTTGTATGTGCCCGGCGGTCGGTTTGCCAGAAGCGCCCCGTCGGTTGTTCCAGACCCGTTTCGAAGAAAGGAAACAACACTCACCTATGGCAGCTAAAAAATCATCTCCCTTGAAGATCATCCCGCTCGGCGGCCTTGACGGCATCGGCAAGAACATGACGGTCTTCGAGTGCGGCGACGACATGGTGCTCGTCGACGCCGGCCTCATGTTCCCGGATGACTCCCAGCCTGGTATCGACCTGGTGCTTCCCGACTACACCTATGTTCTGGAGAACGAGGAGAAGCTCCGCGGTATCGTCGTCACCCACGGCCACGAGGACCACACCGGTTCGCTTCCGTATCTGCTGCAGGACCTCAACAATAAGGTGCCCATCTTCTCGAGCAAGCTGACGCTTGGCTTTATCGAGGGCAAGCTTTCTGAGTTCCGCATCCGCGCGCCCAAGTTCCGTGAGGTCAAGGGCGGCAGCCACGTCAATCTGGGTGGCATCTCGCTCGACTTCTTCTCGATGACGCACTCCATCCCCGGCGCTCTGGGCGTGTTCATTCGCACCAATCAGGGCACCGTTATGCACACCGGCGACTTTAAGCTCGACCAGACGCCCATCGACGGCGTCACGCCCGACTACGCCGCTATCAGCCGCTTTGCCAAGCAGGGCATCGACCTGCTGCTTTCCGACTCCACCAATGCCACGGTTCCCGGCTTTACCAAGTCCGAGGCCGAGGTTGGTCCCAATCTGCTGCACGCCATCAAGAACGCCCCGGGTCGCGTGTTCGTCGCGTCGTTCTCGAGCCATATCCATCGTTTGCAGCAGATCTGCGATGCCGCCCGCAAGTGCGGCCGTAAGGTCGTTGTGACCGGTCGCTCCATGCTCACCAACACCCGCGTCGCGCGCGAGCTGGGCTACCTCAACATCGACGATGCCGATATCATTGATGCCTTCGATATCGATAACCTGCCCGACGACAAGATCGTCGTCATGTGCACCGGTTCGCAGGGCGAGCCGCTGTCGGCCCTGTCCCGCATGGCCAATGGCGAGCACAAGACGCTCTCTATCCACGAGGGCGATACCGTCATCCTCTCGGCAACTCCCGTTCCCGGCAACGAGAAGGCCGTCCAGCAGGTCGTCAACAGCCTGGCCAAGCTCGGCTGCGACGTGTGGGATAAGAACCGCGCTCTCGTCCACGTCTCCGGTCACGGTAGCCAGGAGGAGCTCAAGCTCCTGATGGCCATGGCCAAACCCACGTACTTTATGCCGGTTCACGGTGAGGCCGTGCATCTGCGCGCTCATGCCCAGCTCGCCCGCAAGATGGGCATCAAGGACGATCATATCTTTATCCTCGATAACGGCGACACGCTCGAGATGCGCGGTGGTATCGTCAAGCGCGGTACACCCGTCGAGTCCGGCGTCGTCTACGTCGACGGCCTGCGTATCGGCGATACCGACCCCATTGTCTTGCGCGATCGCCAAAAGCTCGCCAACGACGGTATGGTCACGGCCGTTGCCATCGTCTCGCTCAAGCACAAGAAGATCGAGGCCATCGAGTTCTCGGGCCGCGGTGTCTCGTTTGCCATCGACGACCAGTTCTCCGAGGATGCCTCCGCATCCATTATGAAGACGATCGAGAAGGGCAATTTTAGCTTTACGAGCAGCGGCTCCGATGCCATTCGCAAGGCCGTGCGCGATTCGCTCTCCAACTTTATTTGGAGCCGTACGCGCACCCGTCCGATGATCATCCCGGTCGTCATGGAGGTTTAGTTTGGCGCGCGGATCTGCACAAAACGCCAAAGGCAATAAGGCCAATAACCAACCGGCATCTGCTAAGGGTGCCGGTTCCCATCTGCGTGCCAATAAGGGCCACGAGGCCGACTTCGACGATTTTGAGCCCTTGGTCGAGCCCTCGGCCAACCGCGATATCGCCGGCGTGGTCATCGCCGTTTTGGCGATTGCGTCCTTCATTGCCGTGATTTCGCCGGCGACCGCACCCGTTACGGCTGCGGTTGCTGGTTTCTACCACCTGGGCTTTGGTCTGGGCGCCTACGTGCTGCCGATCGTCATTTTGCTGTTTGCCGCCACACTCTTTTTAGGCGAGGACTCGCCGCTCAACGTGCGCTCTGTTGCGGGCGGCGCCGTGGTCTTTATCGCCGTCGTTTCCATTCTTTCGCTGATGGTGCCGGGTACGAGTGTCTCGTGTGACCTTATGTTCACGCCGCAAAATTTGTCCGCCTCGGGTGGCTACATCGGTGCGTTTATTGCGAGTGCGCTGCAGAATGCCCTGGGTAAGCCTATCGCGATGGTAGTCCTGTTGGGCCTTGTCGTCGTGGGCTTGGTCATCATCGGCTTTTCGGTTGGCGGCGTGCTGCGCTCTGCTCGCGACCGTGCGGCCGATTTTGCCGAGCGCCGTCGTGCCGATGTCAACGCGAGTCCGTGGGGTGACGACGAAGCCCTGTCGGTGCCCGGCGTTGCCCGTCCGCACCTGAGCATTCTTCGTCAAAAGGGCTCCGATGCTGCAGTGACCACGGTCATGGGCAACGATGTGGACCCGGTTTTGGACAATGACGACGAGGACGAGGATCCGTTTGTCGACGTATCCGATGCCGTGGAGGCCGAGCGCGCTAAGACGACGCTGCTGCCGCGCCGCCATGCCAAGAAGGGCAAGGCTGCGCCTAAGCTCAATACGAGTGAGCCCGACCCGTCTTGGTCCGATAGCGAGATTGAGCTCACTGAGGGCGATGACGAGGACGACGAGGCGCCGATTGAGACCGCAAAGACAACTTTGCTGCCGAGTCGCCATGCCAAGCGCGAACAGGTAACCGGCCAGCTTTCGATGGAAGACGACCCCGATAAGATTGACGAGTCCGAGCCGCCGTTTGCCGTGAATCCTGTCTCGGCAGCACCTCAGATTCCCGACTTCTTGAAGCATCCCAAGGTTGCCGATGCGCCTGCCTCGAGTGCTGTCGGATCGGCTGCGGCTAGGGATGGGGGAGCGGACGGCGGCGCCGCAGATAACGAGGGCGAAGAAGAGGATGGCCTTAAGCTTCCGCCACTCGAAATCCTGCATGCCAACCCGCAGTCGGCGTCCTCCGCGTCTTCTGACAAGGAGCTGGAACAGACTGCCGAGTCGCTTCAGTCCACGTTGCTTGAGTTTGGCCGCAGTGCCCGCGTGGTCGGCTGGATCGCCGGCCCCACGGTGACGACCTTTAAGCTGCAACCTGGCGAGGGCGAGCGCGTGAGCAAGATCTCGAGCCTCGAGGACGATATCGCGCTTTCGCTCGCTGCCCAGTCGGTGCGTATCTTTGCCCCGATCCCCGGCACCTCGCTCGTGGGCATCGAGATCCCCAATCGCAAGCGCCAGAACGTCAACCTGGGCGACGTGCTGCCCTATGTGAAGGGCGGTCCGCTCGAGCTCGCAATCGGGCGCGATGCCGAGGGCACGCCGGTCGTCGCCGACCTTGCCAAGATGCCCCACCTGCTGATCGCCGGTACCACTGGTTCCGGTAAGTCGGTGATGATCAACTCCATCATCACGACCCTGCTCATGCGCGCGCTTCCCGAGGACGTTCGCTTGATCATGGTCGACCCCAAGCGCGTCGAGCTTGCGGGCTATAACGGCCTGCCGCATCTTTATGTACCGGTCGTTACCGAACCCAAGCAGGCCGCGAGCGCTCTGCAATGGGCCGTGTCCGAGATGGAGCGTCGCCTGAAGGTCTTCGAGCGCCTTAACGTGCGTAAGATCTCGACCTACAACGAAAAGCAGGCCGCCGGCGAGTTTGAGCATTACGACAACCCGCCGCAAAAGATGCCCTACCTGGTCATCATTATTGACGAGCTTTCGGACCTGATGATGGTTGCCGGCAAGGACGTCGAGGCGTCGATTGTGCGTATCGCCCAGCTGGGCCGTGCCGCCGGTATTCATCTTATCGTGGCCACGCAGCGCCCCAGCTCCAACGTGGTGACGGGCCTTATCAAGGCCAACATCACCAACCGCATCGCCTTTAACGTCGCCACGGGTATCGACTCGCGCGTCATCATCGACCAGATGGGTGCCGAAAAGCTTACCGGTTTGGGCGACATGCTGTTCTCCAAGGTCGACTGGGGCAAGCCTCGCCGTATTCAGGGATGCTTTGTTTCGGATGATGAGATCAACGAGATTGTCGAGTTCGTCAAGTCGCAGAGCGAGCCCGACTACCACGAGGAGATTCTGTCTGCCGTGGCGCCCGCTTCCATGTCCATGGCGGGTGGCGGCGGTATTGTCCGCACCGGAGTAGCCGAGCCGCAAGACGATGATCCGCTCATTTGGGAAGCCGCCCATATTGTGGTGGAATCGCAGCTTGGCTCCACATCTGGCCTGCAACGTCGTCTGAAGGTTGGCTATGCGCGTGCCGGGCGTATTATGGACATGCTGGAAGAAAAGGGTGTCGTCGGCCCGCCCGACGGTTCCAAGCCGCGCGAGGTCCTGTTGGACGAGGAGGGGCTTGCCGCGCTGGAGTCTGTCGACGCCGAGATGGCACGTGAAGATCGTGAGTTTGGAGGATTCTGATGGCTGCACGCTTTGGTGACATGCTGCTCGAGCAGCGTCGCCGAATGGGCCTTTCCATTCAGCAGGTCGCCAATACCATCAAAATCAGGCCGCAGATCATCGAGTTTTTCGAGACCGGTAACTTTGCTTCGATGCCGCCGCGCGGCTATGCGCAGGGCATGATTTCGAGCTATGCTCGCTTTTTGGGCCTCAATCCGCGCGAGGTCGTCAATGCCTACTTTGACGACCTGATGGCATACGAACGCGAGACATCGCAGCAGGGCGGTCGTTTTCAGGACGCCGCCGGCTACGTCAATTCGCGCTCCTCGGTCGATAACGGGCGCTTCCTGATGGTTCAGGGCGGTCGTTCGACCCGCTATGGACAGCGTCCTCAGCAGGCCGGTTATATTACCGAGACGGGTTCGGGCGAGGAAATTCGCTCACAGCGTGACCGGTTCCGCAGTACGCCGATGCCCGAGGACCGTGCGCTTCCCGCTGCTCGCGGCGTGGCGCGTGACCCTCGTGCCGGCTACGGCGACGGCGGCTATTCCGATCGCGGTTACCGTGGTGCCTCTACGGGACGCTCTCGCGGTGGCTATGCGGATGCCGATACCACGCAGGTGACGCCGCGTCTTCGCTCTCAATCACAGCCGTATGGCCAGCGCTCCTCGGCTCCGCGTTCGGGCCAGCGTGGCTATCAAGGCCGAGGTGAACTTGCGCCCCGCTCGGGTCAGCGCAGCCTTCAGGGCCAGGGTGGCTATCGCGGCCGTTCCGATAGCAATCGTGGTCGTATGCCTCAGGGAGGCGGCCGCAGCAGTTCCAGTCGTGGACGCGGCGGATCACGTACTCCTCAAAACAACGGGCTCGATCCGCGTATCGTCTACGCCGGCATCGGCGCCGTGGCGCTGCTGCTGATCGTGCTCATCGTGGTGCTCCTGCGTGGCTGCGGCTCCTCGGCGCCCGAGTCGACGCCCGAGACGCCCGTTGCCACCAAGACGACGACCAAGAAGTCTTCTAAGAAGACCGAAACGGTCGACGAGGACGAAGATACCGATGAGGCGACGGATGAGTCGACCGATTCGGACGCCACCAAGACGGCCAAGAAGGAAGAAAACGAGGTCACGAAGGTCAAGGTCTCCGTTGCCAAGGGAAAGACCGCGTGGATTGAG
The DNA here is from genome assembly GCA_937982065.1 of uncultured Collinsella sp. Taxonomy (GTDB): domain Bacteria; phylum Actinomycetota; class Coriobacteriia; order Coriobacteriales; family Coriobacteriaceae; genus Collinsella. Next base: position 30,933 of record CALJMO010000011.1, on the reverse strand, counting down.
GTCAAGGTCGACGGCAAGTCGGTCTATGGCGCCCAGGCGACTGGCCCCTTTGAGCAGGAGTACACGCCCGAGTCCTCGATCGAGATCACCACGTCCAAGCCTTCCGATGTCACCGTTACCAAGAACGGTGAAAAGGTCCGTTACGATACCAAGACCTCGGGCGTGGCGCGTGTGACGATCACCGTTCCCAAGAAGGAGACGACTGATTCCGCGAATGGTGAAAGTTCTGATGGTACCGACACCACCGATGGTACCGACACCACCGATGGTACCGACACCACCGATGGTACCGACACCTCCGACGGTACCGATGCCCAGTCCACGGATGGTGCCGTTACCGCAACTGACGGTCAAACGCCCACCGATTCTACCGACTATTCGTACGACAGCTACTAAGCCGCTCGTAAGCGAAAGGATTAACCATGGCTAAAGATTCCAGCTTCGACGTCGTGTCCGAGGTCAATATGCAGGAGGTCGACAATGCCTTCCAGCAGACCACGCGCGAGATTTCCCAGCGCTATGACCTTAAGGATTCCGGCGCCACCATCGAGCTTTCGAAGGGCGACAAGCTCTTTACGATCAACGCCCCGGCCGACTTTGTCTCCAAGCAGATCATCGACGTCCTGAGCTCCAAGCTCATCAAGCGCGGCATCGATCTTAAGGCCGTGTCCTGGGATGCTCCTCAGGCTGCATCGGGTGGTACCGTGCGCGTGCTCGGTCACATCGTCGAGGGTATCGACCAGACGACTGCCAAGAAGATTAATAAGGACATCAAGGATCAGAAGCTCAAGGTCAAGGTGACGATTGAGGCCGACAAACTGCGTGTTTCCTCTGCTTCCAAGGATGCGTTGCAGACCGTGATTCAGTTCCTGCGCGAACAGGACTACGGTCAGCCGCTGCAGTTCACCAACTACCGCTAATTCATTCGAAAGGACCGCTCTCCAACATGGATACTCCGTTGGGCTCCGTACTCTATATCACCCTCGGGTGCGCCAAGAACGAGGTCGATACCGACCGTATGCGTTCGCTGCTGACCGCCGCGGGCTACGAGGAGGCATTCGATCCGCAGGATGCCGATATCGCCATCGTCAATACGTGCTCGTTCCTTGCCTCTGCAACGTCCGAGAGCATCGAGACCACGCTTGAGCTTGCCAATGAGGTGCAGGACGGCGTTCGTTCCTGCCCGATTGTCATGTGCGGGTGCGTGCCGTCACGCTACGGCGACGACCTGCCCGACGAGCTGCCCGAGGTTGCGGCCTTTGTGAAGGCCGACGAGGAAGACGGCATCGTGGCGGTCATCGATGATGTGCTGGGCGTGGAGCGCGAGATTGCCGCCTATATTCCGCAGATCAAGCGCACCGTCGAGGGCGCTGTCGCCTATGTCAAGATCTCCGATGGCTGCAACCGCTTCTGTAGCTTCTGCATGATCCCGTATATCCGCGGTCGTTATCACTCGCGCAATGCCAAGAGCATTATCTCCGAGGTGCGCGACCTGGTCGCCGGTGGCGTGCGCGAGATCGTTTTGATCGGTCAGGACACGGGCATCTGGGGTACCGACTTTGCCGACGAGGACCTCGCCGAGGGCTCGCCGCGCAATCTGGCGCAGCTGTTGCAGGCCGTTGCTGAGGCGGTGCGTCCTCATAACGTGTGGGTCCGCGTACTCTACCTGCAGCCCGAGGGCATGACCGACGAGCTTATCGAGACCATCCGCGATACGCCCGAGGTGCTGCCCTATATCGATATCCCCGTGCAGCACTGCGACGCGCGCATCCTCAAGGCCATGCGTCGATCCGGTTCGCGTCAGGAGCTCGAGGACCTGTTCCGTGACCTGCGCGAGCGTATCCCCGGTATCGTGATTCGCTCTACGGCCATGGTCGGCTTCCCGACCGAGACCGAGGACGAGTTCCGCGATCTTATTGACTTTATGGACACAGTCGGCTTTGATTACACGAGCGTCTTTGCCTACTCGCGTGAGGAGGGCAGCCTGGCCGCCAAGATGGAAGGTCAGGTTAACGAAGAGGTTAAGCTCGAGCGCGCCCAGGAGGCCATGGATCTGGCCGAGTCGCTCGGTTTTGCCGCCACGGCGGCCCATGTGGGCGAGCGCGCCCAGGTGATTGTCGACGGCATCGAGGAGACCGAGGACGGTGCCGAGCTCATCGGACATGCCTGGTTCCAGGCGCCCGATTCCGATGGTGCGGTGCATCTGGATGCCAGCGAGGCATCTGTGGGCGATATTCTGACGGTCGAGTTTACCGATAGCTTCTGCTACGAGCTTATCGGTCATGTTGTGGAGTAGGAGAGCGTCGTGGCTAACGAGAGCAATAAGGAACTGACGAGTGTTTGGACGCCCGCCAACATCGTGACGTGCGTGCGCATCGTCTTTATTCCGGTGTTCATGATTGTGTCGGCGCTGTCTCACACAAGCGTTGCCGGTACGGATTGGAGCACCTTCGACGGTCCGCTCGCCGCTGGCGCCTTTATTCTGTACGTCATCCTGTCGTGCACCGATAAGGTTGATGGCTACCTGGCTCGTTCGCGCAACGAGATCACCGACTTCGGCAAGTTCCTGGATCCCATCGCCGATAAGTTGCTCGTGTTCTCGGCCCTGCTGCTGTTCTTGGACTTTGGTGCCATTACTGTGTGGTCGGTGTTCATCATCCTGTTCCGCGAGCTGCTGGTGAGCGCCCTGCGCATGGTCGCGAGCGCGGCCGGTGTTGTCGTTGCCGCCGATAAGCTTGGCAAGTACAAGACGGCGACTACGATGGTCTCCATCTGCGGCTACCTGTGCGTCTTTGCGATGACCGGCCTCCAGTTGGGGCCTGCGGAGCTGTTGCTCGGTCTCTATGGCGTCTCACGCTTCCTGTACGCCGTGGCCGTTATCCTGACCGTTATCTCGGGCGCTCAGTACTTCTGGAACTGCCGCAAGATCGTCTTTTCGGTCTAGGTCCTGGTAGGCATGACGGAATCATATGAGCAGATTGCCGCGCATAACGAAGAGCTCGCACGCGATATTGTCGAGCGTGCAAGCGTTCGTGGTGTGACGGTTTCGACGGCTGAATCTCTAACAGCGGGCATGATCGCCTCGACGATCGCCGATATCCCCGGTGCCTCGGCGGTGCTGCGCGGCGGTGCGGTGACGTACTGCGACGAGATTAAGCATTGCGTGCTCGGCGTTGAGCAAGAGACGCTCGACCGCTATACCGCGGTGTCGTACCAGACGGCGCGGGAGATGGCTGCCGGTTCGCTGGAGCTGTACCAGAGCGATATTGCCGTGAGCGCGACGGGCTATGCCGGCCCCGGTGGAGGCACCGAGGACGATCCGGCTGGAACCTTTTATATTGGCTGGGCGTATCGCTCGGCCAATGGGGGAGCGCCGGTCGTGGACTCCATTCGTTGTCACTATGAGGGCGATCGTTCATGCGTCCGTGCCCATGCGGTCGCTGAGGCACTGGGTCGCTTTGTCTACGTGCTCGATTCTATGGAATAGACGTGTTTTAAGGGGCCTCCGGGCCCCTTAATTGTGGAGATAGGGACCTCTGGCGAATTTGATCTTTGTGCAGGTAGTTATCGTAATCTTGCTCGTCATGCGTTGCTTGGTTCGCCTGCGGTCAAGTTTTTGGTCAGTGTTTGGTCGGCTTTTGGTTGGGTTTTGGAAAGGTCGGCTGCATATGATTTATCTGAACGGTTGACCACGAACAGCCGTTCGTTTATTATCGATGCAGGTTGTTAAGAGGAGGGCTATTCATGGCCAAGAATTCAGGTCCCGTACGTACCGTTCATGCTCGCACGACGGGTAAAGAGCGCGATGAGATGATCGCCACCACCAAGGCCGAGATCGAGAAGAAATTCGGCCAGGGTTCCATCATGAGGTACGGCGACGGTGGTCCCGAGCTCGAGGTCGAGGCCATTCCCACGGGCGCCCTGGCCCTCGATGCCGCGCTGGGCATCGGCGGCGTGCCGCGCGGACGTATCGTCGAGATTTACGGCCCCGAGTCCTCCGGTAAGACAACGCTTTCGCTCGAGATTTTGGCAGAGGCCCAGGCTATGGGCGGCGTCGTGGCATTTATTGATGCCGAGCACGCGCTCGATCCCACGTATGCCGCGCGTATCGGCGTGGACATCGATGAAGTCCTCATTTCCCAGCCCGATACGGGCGAGCAGGCGCTCGAGATCGTCGACATGCTCGTTCGCTCTGGCGCCATCGACGCCATTGTCGTCGACTCTGTCGCCGCTTTGACTCCGCGTGCCGAGATCGAGGGCGAGATCGGCGACACTACGGTCGGCCTTCAAGCCCGTCTGATGAGCCAGGCGCTCCGTAAGCTCGCAGGCTCGCTCGCCAAATCTAAAACGACCTGCATCTTCATTAACCAGCTGCGCGAGAAGATCGGCGTCATGTTCGGCAACCCCGAGACCACGACGGGCGGCCGTGCCCTCAAGTTCTTCTCGTCGGTGCGCATTGATATTCGCCGCATCGACAGCATTAAGCTTAAGGACGAGGTTATCGGCAATCGTGTGCGTGCCAAGGTCGTTAAGAATAAGGTTGCCGCTCCGTTCCGCTCTGCCGAGTTCGACATCATGTACGGCACGGGTATCTCTAAGGAGGGCTCGATTCTGGACATGGCCGTCGAGTGCGGTATCTGCAAAAAGATGGGCTCTTGGTTTGCTTACGGTGAGGACAAGCTCGGTAATGGTCGCGAGGCCGCTAAGGCCTTCCTGCGCGAACACCCCGATTGTGCTGACGAGATCGAGCATAAAGTTCGCCTCGCCTGCGGCCTTGAATTCGATGACGATGCTCCGTCCGAGGTCGAGCTGACCGATCAGCCCGAAACTGAGGAGTTCGATGAGCTTTACGCCATCGATGGCTCCGCGATGCTCGATGATGACGACGAGTAACGGATGCCCTTATGTCGTATACGGTGACCGAGGCCACGGTCGTCTTTCCCGATAAGAAGGCGACCTCCTCGTTCTCGAGTGGGTATGCATCAAAAAAGCCTTGTGCACATATCGACTGCGAGCTCGAGGGTGGTTTTGAACGATCCATCTGGATTCCTGTTCGTGTCGCGCGCCTGTTCCTTAAAAATCGCCCCGATCTTCCTTGCGATTGGGATGAGTTTCGCGAGGCGGTGCAGCTCATTGAGCGTAAATGCGCGCTTACGATGGTGACTGAGATGCTGTCGCGCCGCGACCATGCCACGGGTGAGGTCCGTGACAAGCTGGCTCGCTACGGTTTTCGCGCGGCCGCGATTGAATTCGCCGTTGAGCGTGCCATTGAGTATCGCTTTTTAGACGAGAACCGCTTTTGTTCGTATTTTATCGAGGAGCGCAAGCGACGCGGCTGGGGACAGCGCAAGATTGAGACCGAGCTTAAGCGCCGCCATGTCGTACTCGATGATATCCCCGGCTATCCCGAGGATTTTTTCGCCGTGGAGGACGACTTGGCTCGCGCATCGGCTTTGCTCGCGAAGCGTCGTGTTCCCGAGACACGTGGATTCGAAAAACTCGTCCGGTTTTTGATGGGCAAGGGCTTTTCGTACCACATCGCCGCCGATGCCGTTAAGGCGCGTCTGGATGCCGAACGTGAGGAATGCGCAGTTTAGACACATGCGTTTTGTGTTCCTGCCGTTCACCGCGTTTTAGATGCCTTGCTGGGTCCATTTATTTGACAGTTGTTGCGGTTCAACGTACGATAAACACTGTCATTTGCTTTGTGATATGTGCTCATCTTTGATGAGTTTGTTTATATGTTTATCTGTATCCGACCCGCATAAGCTGCGCCCATATTACTCAAATGTCGCGAGCCGTTCGTAAGGACGGTTCGCTTTGTTGTGTAACGAATCCATAAAAAGGAGTGAGCATGCCTATCATCGCAGCGCTCGTTGGCATCGTTTTGGGTGCCATCGCCGCCATTGCCTACATGCGCACCGCCAAGCAGGGTAGTCTTCACGAGGCCGACGAAAAGATCCAGTCGGCTCACGCACAGGCTGAGTCCCTAATCGGTGATGCAAAGCGTCAGGCCGAGACCCTCAAAAAAGAGGCTCTGCTTGAGGCAAAGGAAGAGATCATCAAGAATAAGCAGGCTGCCGAGGCCGAGGACAAGCAGCGTAAGAGCGAGATTCGTACGCTCGAGAACCGTGTGATGCAGCGCGAGGAGTCCCTCGATCGCCGCAACGATGCCCTCGACAAGCGTGAACATCAGCTGTCCAGCCAGGCTGGCCAGGTCGAGAAACGCTCCCGTGAGCTTGAGGAGCTTTGCGCCAAGCAGACCTCGGAGCTCGAGCGCATCGCCGACCTGACCCGCGAGGATGCTCACAAGGAGCTTCTCGACAAGGTTCGTGGTGAGGTTACCCACGAGGCCGCTACGATCATCCGTGAGTCCGAGCAGCAGGTTCGCGCCGAGTGCCATAAGACCGCCCAGGAGATCTTGTCTCTGGCGATTCAGCGCTGTGCCGCCGATCACACCGCCGAGGTCACCGTTACCTCCGTGCATATTCCGTCTGACGACCTGAAGGGTCGCATCATCGGCCGTGAGGGTCGCAATATCCGCACCTTCGAGCAGGTTTCCGGCGTCAACCTCGTGATCGACGATACGCCCGAGACCGTCGTGCTTTCGAGCTTCGATCCGGTCCGTCGCGAGACCGCCCGCGTCGCCCTCGAGAACCTTATTGCGGACGGCCGCATTCATCCTGCCCGCATCGAGGAGATGTATCACAAGGCCGCCGACTTGGTTCAACAGCGCGTGCGCGAGGCTGGCGAACAGGCTGCCTTCGATACCGGTATCCACGATCTGCACCCCGAGATTGTTAAGACCCTTGGTGCTCTGCGCTACCGCACCTCGTTTGGTCAGAACGTGCTCCAGCATTCCCTCGAGGTTTCCGACCTGTGCGGCGTGATGGCTTCCGAGCTTGGCCTGGACGTTGTGACCGCCAAACGTGCTGGCCTGCTTCACGATCTTGGCAAGGCTATCGACCATGACGTCGAGGGTCCGCATGCCGTTATCGGCGCCGAGCTAGCCCGTCGCTATGGCGAGAAGCCCGTTATCGTTCACGCTATCGAGGCTCACCACGCCGACGTCGACCCCAACACGGTGCTCGATGTTCTGGTCCAGGCTGCCGATGCCGTTTCTGCCTCTCGCCCCGGTGCCCGTCGCGAATCGGCCGAGAACTACATCAAGCGCCTTGAGAAGCTCGAGGAGATTGCCAACTCCCATGACGGCGTCGAGCGTACCTATGCCATGCAGGCTGGTCGCGAGGTCCACGTCATGGTTCAGCCGGACAAGATCTCCGATGCTCAGTCCACGGTCTTGGCTCATGACATCGCCCATCAGATCGAGGAAGAGATGGAGTATCCCGGTCAGGTGCGCGTCGTCGTGATTCGCGAGAGCCGCGCTGTCGATATCGCTAAATAACATGAACGACGCGAACGAGCTCATCTCATTTATCGCGTCGATGTCGGGGGAGGGCAACCTTCGCGTCGAGGAGAACCTTGGCGAGGGGTATGTCCGCCTCCGCGTTTCGGAGGCCGAACGGCGCCAGGCAAAGCACGACATCCAGCATGTCGAGGATATTGTCATCGAAATGCTGCGCAACGCTCGTGATGCCGGCGCCGACAAGGTCTATCTCGCCACGACCAAGGAAGATGGCGTCCGTACGCTCGTCTTTCTGGATAACGGCTCGGGTGTGCCGCAGGATATGCAGGAGCGCATCTTCGATGCCCGCGTTACTTCCAAGCTTGAGAGCATGAAGATGGATCGTTGGGGCGTTCACGGTCGAGGCATGGCTTTGTTCTCGATTAAGCAGAACACCGACGAGGCGCGCGTTGTCGCGTCGGATGTTGATCTTGGCTCGGTCTTTAAGGTGAGCGTCGCTACCGACCGCCTTGGCGAGCGCGCCGATCAGTCCAGCTGGCCTCAGGCCGTGAAGGACGAGGACGGTCACTATGTCTGCGCCCGTGGCCCTCACAACATCATTCGCGCCGCCTGCGAGTTTGCCCTCGAGGAGCTGCGCGCCTGTGATGTCTATCTGGGGTCTCCGTCCGAGATTGCCGCGACGCTGCATGCGCAGGCCTCCAGCCGTCTCGATGCTTCACGTCTTTTGTTTATCGACGACGAAGCCGAGCTTCCCGTGGTCGATCGTCTGGGTCTTGCTTCGGATGCGGAAGACTTTATCCGTATCTGTTCGGGTTTGGGCCTTGAGATGTCCGAGCGTACGGCGCATCGTATCTTGGCGGGCCAGATTAAGCCCGTTCGCGGTGTGACCGCACGCCTGCTACGCGAGCGCGATTCGTCCTCACATGCGTCTGCTCCGGTCGATCTCGCCAAAGATCGTCGCGGGTTGCGTATCGCCAAGGACGACATGGCGCAGTTCTCGCGAGCCGTCGAGCGCGACTTTAACGATCTTGCATCGCGGTACTATCTCAACCTTTGCGGCGACCCCAAGATTCGTGTTTCGCGTGATCGTATTACCGTGACGTTCGACCTTGCCAAAGAGGAATAGCATCTTTACCGAGTCCGTTCGGTACGATACAGTTATTGCAGTTAAAACGTACTTTTAAACGCAGGAGTTTCTTCATGGATTGCCTGAAGGTATCAAGCAAATCATCGCCCGCGTCCGTTGCCGGCGCCATTGCCGGCATGGTCAAAGATGGTGTTCCCGTCAATATTCAGTGTGTTGGCGCGGGCGCCGTCAACCAGGCCATTAAGGCTGTGGCCATTGCACGAGGCTTTTTGATTCCGACCGGGTTTGATATTTCCTGCGCGCCGGTGTTCTCCGACATCCTCATCAACGGGGAGTCGCGCACGGCCATCCGTCTTTCTATTTACGTTCATCAGATTAATCGAGCTGCCATGGATAACGTTGTGATGGACGACGTTAAGCCAGTGGCATAGCGTGTTTGCTCTTTGCCCGCCCTCTTTGATCCCGCTTATTCCACCTCGTTAGGACTTATACACATGGACCAGGGTTCCGTACGCGATATTCTTGCCGGTAAAACCTACTTTATCCGCACCTTTGGCTGCCAGATGAATCAGCACGACTCCGAGCGCGTGAGTGGTCTGCTCGACTCATATGGCTGCCTCATGGCGCTCGATCCGGAGCATGCTGACATTGTCGTGTTCATGACGTGCTGCGTTCGTGAGGCCGCTGACACCCGTCTGTACGGTCAGTGCAACTCTTGTAAGAGCCTCCCGCCTTCGCCCTCGGGTAAGCGCGTGGTCGCCGTGGGCGGCTGCATCGCGCAGCGTGACGGCGAGGGTCTGCTCACCAATGTCGATAACGTCAATGTTATCTTTGGCACGCATTCCATCGCGCATATGGCCGAGCTCATTGCCGAGGCATTCTTGGACGGCAAGCGCCATATTCGCACCAATGAGCACGAGGACACGGATGCGATGAGCATGCCGTGGCATCGTGAGACGCAGTATCACGCCTGGGTTCCCATTATGACGGGCTGTAATAACTTCTGCACCTATTGCATCGTGCCGTATGTGCGCGGTCGCGAAAAAAGCCGTCCTTTCGATGAGATTGTCGACGAGGTGACCGGTCTGGTACGCCAGGGCGTGCGCGAGATCACGCTGCTGGGTCAAAACGTCAACTCCTATGGTCGCGATCTGTTTGGCAAGCCGCGCTTTGCCGACCTGTTGCGTGCCGTGGGCGATACGGGTGTGGAGCGCATCTTCTTTACTTCCTCGCACCCCAAAGACCTGCTGCCCGAGACTATCGACGCTATGGCCGAGACGCCTGCCGTCATGCCGCAGCTACACCTGGCAGTTCAGTCGGGCTCGACGCGCATCCTTAAAGAGATGAATCGTCGCTATACGCGCGAGGATTATCTGGGGCTCGTCGATCGCATCCGCAATCGCATGCCCAATATCGCGCTTTCGACCGATATCATCGTGGGCTTCCCCGGCGAGACCGAGGAAGACTTTGAGCAGACGCTCTCGCTCGCCGAGACGGTCCGTTACGCTCAGGCCTATACGTTTATCTATTCCAAGCGCGCCGGTACTCCGGCAGCCGAGATTGACGATCCCACGCCGCATGAGGTGATTCTTGAGCGATTCAACCGTCTGGTGAAGGTTATCGAGACCACGGCGCACGAGTATAACCAAGGTGAGCTCCATACCGTTGTGCCGGCGCTTATTGAGGGTACGAGCAAAAAGAATGACGCGGTGCTGCTGGGCAAGAGTCCTAAGAATCAGACCGTTCATGCACCGATTCCCGCGGGCTACAGCATCGATCAGCTGATTGGCAAGATTGTCGATGTTGACGTTGACGTTGCCAAGACGTGGTATCTGTCCGGATCCGTTGTGGGCGAGCCGCGCTAATGATTTCTCCCGGGGCAGGTCTTTCCGCCGTTGCGATTGTCGGTCCGACGGCGGTTGGTAAAAGTGATGTCGCAGATCGTTTGGCGGCTCGCCTTTCGTCCGAAGTGCTGTCGTGTGATGCGATGCAAATCTATCGAGGTATGGATATCGGCACGGCAAAGATGGCGCCTGAGGAATGTTGTGTGCCCCTGCGCCTGGTCGATATTGTTGAACCCGGTGTTGCATATTCTGCAGCGCTGTATCAGGCAGACGCTCGTGTGCATGTTGAGCGCTTGCTGGGCGAGGGCCGCCTACCGGTGTTTTGCGGGGGTACAGGCTTGTATCTCAAGGCCGCCCTGGATGAGATGGATTTTCCCTCGGGCGAGCTTGAGGACGATCGCCGCGCGGGCTATCAGGAGCTTGCCGAACGCATTGGCAAGGAAGCGCTGCATGCGCTGCTTGCCGAGCGTGACCCCGAGTCCGCTGCGGTCATCCACCCCCATAATGTTCGCCGCGTGATTCGCGCGCTCGAAATGCACGATGATGGTGTGTCCTACGCGCAGCAAAAGTCGCAGTTCAGTGTTCCGCGCGAGCATTATCACGCTCTGTGGTTTGGATTGATGCGTAATCGCGAGGCGCTTTACGAGCGCATTAACCTTCGCGTCGATCTGATGTTTGAGCAGGGTCTTGTTGATGAGGTTCGTGGTCTTATGGACCAGGGGCTGGGAGATGCCCTGACTTCGATGCAAGCGATTGGCTATAAAGAGATTATCGATGCCTTTGACGGCGTGATGTCTATGGATGAGGCTCGCGAACTCATCAAGATGCGCTCGCGCCGCTATGCCAAGCGTCAGCTTTCGTGGTTTAAACGCGATGACCGCATCGTGTGGTTCGATATGGATGAGTTTACGATCGATGAGGTCGTTGAGGATATCCTTCATCGTATTGAGGCGGCCTAATGGCTCGGTTTCCACTCGTCCCTACGGCGCCTGAGCCCGAACGTGCCGTTCTTGTCGGAGTTGAGTGGCGCGATAACGCCTGGCCGCTCGATCGTTCGCTTGACGAGCTTGAGCGCCTGGCCCATACGGCTGGCGCCCAGTGCGTGGCGCGTTTGTCGCAGCGTCTGGTTAAGCCATATCCAAAATCGTTTATCGGCTCCGGTAAGGTTGAGGAGCTTTGCGGGCTCGTGCATCGTATGGATGTCGATGTTGTTATCTTCGACGACGATTTAACGCCCTCGCAGCAGTCTTATCTTGAGAAAGCCGTGGGCGAACCGGTTAAGATTATCGACCGCACGGCGTTGATTCTCGATATCTTTGGCCTGCACGCTCAGACCCGTGAGGGCCGCCTGCAGGTGCAGCTAGCCCAATTGCAGTATCTGTTGCCTCGCTTGCGCGGTATGTGGAGCCATCTTGCTAAAGAGCAGACACGCGGTGGCATTGGTTCGCGCTTTGGCCAGGGCGAAAGCCAGCTCGAGGTTGACCGACGTTTGATTCGCAACAAGATTGCCGTGCTTCGTCGCGAGCTTAAGCAGGTTGAACAGCGCCGAGATGTCCAGTCAAAGAGTCGTATCGAGTCGCCGGCGTTTCGCGTTGCCTTAGCCGGTTATACCAATGCCGGTAAGTCGACGTTGCTCAATCGCCTGACCGGGTCTACAGTGCTTTCACAGGACAAATTGTTTGCCACGCTCGATCCGACTACGCGCTCGTATCGCTTGCCCGGCGGTCGTGGTATGACCATTACCGATACGGTTGGCTTTATTCAAAAGCTACCGCATGGTCTCGTTGATGCCTTTAAGTCCACACTGTCCGAGGTCCTTGGTTCCGACCTGATCCTTAAAGTTGTGGATGCTTCTGACGAGGACTACGAGCGCCAGCTCGAGGCAGTCGATCGCGTTCTTGACAAGATCGGTGCCGGTGAGCGTTTGACGCTTACGGTGTTCAATAAAATCGACCTACTCGATAGCGTCGATCGATTGAGTTTCCGTCGTCGCTATCCCGAGGCCGTGTTGTTCTCGGCCCAGACAGGCGAGGGACTCGACGATCTCGTCGACCGCATTGCTCGTGAGGCGGCTGCCACCGATGTGTTGCTCTCTGCTGATATCCCGTATCGTGAGGGCGCCCTCATCACGCTGGTTCATGAGCAGGGAACCCTTTTGCACGAGGAATATCTCGAGGATGGCGTTCGTATTGTGGCGAAGCTGCCGGCTCGTATTGCACCGCGGCTCGAGCGTTATCGCACCGAGTAGACGAGCTCCAAAATGCCCAGAATGATGGGCTGATGCAGCAGATAAAAGGGGAGTGCGTGACGTCCAAGGATTGCAAGCGCCGGGACGGGATTGGCGTAGGCCCAGCTAGGGACGGTCTTATCGATTCCCTGCGCTATATGTGCGGCGAAGTATCCTGCAAGATACATAAAGATAGACGGGATGATGGGGTAGTAATCGCCTGAAACAAACCCAGAGCTCGGAAATCCCAGCCACGCCAGGTAGGCGACAGGATAGATCGTTTTGGGGATACTCCAGGTGAGGGCGAACAACACAAGGCATAGGGATATGCCCCATCTCGCCGATATCTTCTTAAGGACGGGATCGGTCAACGCCACGATGCCGGTACATGCGGCCATGCAGTAGATGATGCCAAAATTAACCGAATCGTCTACTGAGACAAGTGTTGTTGCCAACCAGACGACGAGTGCTGCTAAGGCGTATTTGGCGGCACGTTTGATATTGTTGCGCGAAAGGGTGCACATCCAACCCGCGATAAATAAAAATACCCAGCTGATGCTGGCGCGCCAGATGTCTTGAAAGACAGTCTGGGTAAACCAGGGCATATCCCAGTCGTACAGTTAGGCGAGATCGTAGCAAGCGTGAAAACCTGCCATTGAAATCATCGTAAACCCGCGGACGGTATCAAAGATGGTGATGCGTTTTTGCATTACGAGAACCGGCGCATCAAGCCGACGACTTTGCCCAAGATAGCGGGATTCGTTGCATAGATAGGCTCCATGGTGTCATTCTCGGGCTGCAGGCGTACGCGTCCCTGCTCCTTGTAGAACGTCTTGACGGTCGCTGAACCATCAATCATGGCCACGACAATTTCGCCGTTCATGGCACTCTTTTGTTCACGGACGATGATGTAATCGCCATTGAAGATGCCGACATTGATCATTGAGCTCCCATGCACCTCAAGGATAAAGGAACCCTGATCGGTGGCGATTTCGGTCGGGATAGTAAAAGTGTCTTCGATATTCTGCTCGGCCAGAATGGGAATCCCAGCCGCGACGCGACCGACGAGCGGCAGCGAGACCGTTCCGCGGGGTGCCGTGGGTTCATCGGATTTGGAAATCGAGACAGAGGATCCGTCCTCATCAAAGAGCTCTAGGGCGCGAGGCTTGGTGGCATCGCGCTTGAGCAGTCCTCGAGCCTCCAGGGCAGAGAGATGAGCATGCACCGTGCTGGGGGAGGAGAGGCCTACGGCCGATGCCATCTCGCGCACACTGGGCGGATAGCCCTTCTCCTGCTGATATTCCTTGATGAAGTCGTAAATCTGCTGCTGACGCTTGGTAATTTTGCGAGCCATCAGGGGATCCTCTCTGCCAATGTCAAACAAATGTTCGATTATTGCTTGACAGGAACAACTGTTCGAAGATAATAATAACCGAACATTCGTTCTCGCGCTAGACATTTTTGTCCGCGCGGCTTGATAAAACTGTTCTCAGCAAAACACGCGAGAGGAGAACATGATGAACGCAACGAATATGGTCCAGGGAAACCTCGCCCTTAAGCTCGAGACGCCTGCAGAACCCACTTTTACGGTTGTTCAGGGCGGCCGCTCCGGCTTTCAGCCTTTGACCGTAAAGCCTGCTCGCAATCAGCAGGCTGTAGTCGCGCCGGCTCGCGTTGCCCTGAAGGTTCCGACGATTGTCGCCGTTGCCGTTGCGCTTACGCTCTTCTTTGTCCTCGCTACGTCAGTCTTTAGCGCTCGTCACGCCGCGTATGCCGAGTCCGTTTCCAATGTTACCTACGAGACCATTCGCGTTCAGCCTGGCGATTCTCTTTGGTCGCTTGCCGAGGAATATCCAATCGAAGGCCTTTCCACGCAAGAGACTTCCGACATGATTCGTAGCGTCAATCATCTGGAGCATGGTTCGCTCGCCGCCGGTGCGCATCTTAAGGTTCCTGCTCGTTCGTAATCATTATCGCGCTGCGCATGGTACCCTTGTTATCGTTTAAGAGGAGGTACCATGCGCTGTCCCAAATGCGGCAAGGCACATACCCGCGTCGTTGATTCCCGTATGCAGGAGTCAAATAACACCATTAAGCGCCGTCGTGAATGTTGCTCGTGTAACTATCGCTTTACAACGTTCGAGCGATGCGAAGACCCAATTGAGGTCATTAAGTCGGACGGAACCAAGCAGCGGTTCGATCGCAATAAGCTGCTCGTCGGCTTGATGCGCGCCACCATCAAACGTGATATCGACACTAAGAAGCTCAATGAGATTATCGACGACATCGAGGTCGAACTGCGCTCTCGCACGCTGACGGCCGTCACGTCTCATGAGTTGGGTGACATGGTGCTCAAGCGCTTGGCCAAGATTGACAAGGTGGCGTACATCCGCTTTGCCTCGGTCTACCGCGATTTCAAAGACGTCGATGAGTTTCTGCAAGAGCTCGACAAGCTAAGGTGATTTCATGTCCAACATTACCGTTAACATTAAGCGTCTCGACCCCACGGTCGAGCTTCCCAAATACGCCCATCCCACTGATGCCGGCTTGGATTTGCGCTCCAACGAGGACTGCGTCCTGAAGCCCTTCGAACGCCGTCTGGTCTCTACTGGGCTGGCTATCGCCCTGCCCGATGGCTACGCCGGCTTCGTCCAGCCCCGCAGCGGCTTGGCTATCAAGCAGGGCCTGTCTATAGTCAACACGCCGGGCCTCATCGACGCCCACTACCGAGGAGAACTCAAGGTTATCCTCATCAACCTGGATCCCACCAACAATATCCAAATCAACAAAGGCGACCGCATAGCCCAACTCGTCATCCAAGAAGTCCCCACGGTCAACCTCATAGAGGTAGACGAACTAGACAAAACCGACCGAGGCAACGGAGGCTTCGGCTCCAGCGGCGTCGCCTAGGGGTACTCGTATCCCTCCCGCCCGGGGCTTACCTATATCATTCCATGCTCAAACATTCTCGCTTCGCTGCGAAACTGCGCGCGGGACGATATGTATGGGGCTCAGGCGAAAGGGCTACATGCTTGACATAAAACAATCTTTCTAGTTAGCCGATGCGATAAAGGGATGCCTCCTTTGTCGCATCGGCTAACTCTATTTATATTTTCCTGTTTTACCTTTGCAGGTTCTAATGGAGGGGATACCGAAGTAGCTGCTAGTAAGTAAACGTAGCTGCTCAGCGGGAGCCGCCCATATATCGTTCCACGCGCAGTTTCGCAGCGCAGCGAGAATGTTTGAGCATGGAATGATATATGGGCGGCTCCCGCTGAGCGGCGGACTTTCGTCTACCTGATATGAGCGGGTTTTCCGCCCCAGTAGAAGCGACAGAAGGCTCGTTTGCGCTTTTGGGGTTTGCCTACGAGTTCCATGGTGGCGACGGCGATGTCTTTGGCTGCATGGGGGCGGCGTAGTACTTCGCCGTTGATGAGCAGGGCTTTGAGTGATTCGGGATGGTCGTGCAGGTGGCGCAACGTTACGATGAGCTCTCGTGCCGTGGTGACGTGCATGCTGGCGCCCATGCCGGTGAGCATGGTGGTGTTGGCCTTTTCCTGGCCATATGACTTGCCCAGCAGGATCATCGGCAGATGCGCGCAGAGGCACTCGGTGACCGTGAGTCCGCCCGATTTGAGGATTGCCAAGTCGCAGCCGTGCATGAGGGCCGCCATGTCGTCGACATAGTCCAACACCGTGACGTTCTCGAGCTTCATGGCATCGAAGAGCGTCTTCAGCCGGGTGGCATACTCCACGTCTTTGCCGGGCAAAAAGACAAAGTGCATGTCTTCGAAGCTGCGCAGGAAGGGGAGTGTGTGGTCCATCGCCGCGCGAAAGCGGACGTAAGGCTGGGGCAAGCTGGCGCCGGCCATTACCAGCACGACGGTCTTGTCGGTGGGGAGGTTGAACTTGGTTAGCTCTTCCTCGCGATCGTAATTCGTGTCGAATCCGGCGCGAATAGGGATGCCGGTAATGCGAATCTTTGCCTCGGGCACCTTGCGCGGACGCAGCGTTTCAGCCATGAATTCGTTGGCAACACAGAATAGATCGGTGTCCTTGTGGGGCCACCAGCCCTCGACTTCGTAGTCGGTCGGTACGCAGATGACCGGATAATCGATACCCGTAATTACGCGGGCGCCAACGGCAACATTGGCTGCCGTGATGTGCGTTGCGACCACGGCTATTGGCCTTCGACTACGAATATATTCGTTGAAGGCGGGGAACATAATTCGCGACCATGCCGTGCCGCCACCCCAGAGAAGATGCCCCGTAAGCGTATATCGCCAGGTCAGGTCGTAAATGGGGCGCGTGGCTCCCGTAAAAGAAGCCGCGGTCTTATTGCCGTCGAATTTAATGCGTCCAAAATCAAGGATATCGAGCACTTCAATCTCAACATCCTCGGGGATGCCATTGGTGCCGCGGATGAGGTCGAATGCCTGCGCAATCGCATTTGCGGCGGCCTTGTGGCCCGAGCCGACCGAGGCGTGCACGATGGTCACGAGGGGTTTTTGCTGAGCCAAGAGCGTGGTTTGCTCCGATTGGGGAGCGCTGTTCGTGAGCAGGGGAGCATCGTCGCTCGTCTGCGTCTGATCCATCGATAACTCCCCTTCGACGTTGTAACACGGATTTATCATTGTAGTGCATGAGTGTCACGTTCACGTAAATTTGGGTATGAGCGCAAAGAACGACAACGTTTCGACGAGAGGACTCTTCATGACTACCGATCAGACAATCGATGTTGCGATTATCGGCGGCGGCCCCGCGGGCTATGCTGCCGCCATTTATGCGGCGCGTGCCAACCTGACGACGACTGTCCTTGAGCAGGGCATGTCTGGCGGACAGATCGCCACGTCCAACGAGATCGAGAATTATCCTGGCATTCCGCTACTGAGCGGTGCCGAACTTGGTGAGCGGTTTCAACAGCATGCTGAAGGCCTGGGGGCTCAGGTTGAATGGAGTATGGTGACAGGCGTCGATTACGATGCCGATGCGGCACAATTTACCATCCATCATGATATGGGCGATACAGCAGCCAAGAGCGTTATTGCGTGCATGGGCGCCACGCCGCGTCCTGCGGGCTTTGTTGGCGAGGACACGTATCGCGGTCGGGGCGTTTCGTATTGCGCAACATGTGACGGCATGTTCTTCCGCGGCAAGCAGGTCTTTGTTATTGGAGGCGGCAATTCGGCATGCGAGGAGGCGCTGTTCCTGTCCGACATTGCCAGCAGCGTGACCATTGTGCTGCGTCGCGATCAGTTCCGTGCACCCGAGGGCGTTGTGAATAAAGTGCTCGCTAAGGACAATATTTCAGTTAGGTACCAAACTAGTATTGTTCAGCTTTCTGGTGAAGCGATACCCGTGACAATTACGTTCAAGGACAATGCGAGCGGCAAAACGCAAGCCGAGACCTTTGAACCTGGCTCATTTGGCATTTTTGTCTTTACCGGCACGCAGCCACATACCGAACTTGTTGAGCATCTAGTCGATCTGGCTCCCGACGGCGGCATCCTTACCGACGATTCGATGGCTACCCGTACGCCCGGCTTATTCGCAGCCGGCGATATCCGTTCCAAGCGTTTACGCCAGGTTGTGACCGCCGTTTCGGACGGAGCCATAGCAGCAACCAGCGCATACGCTTTCCTACGCGGATAAGTACGATAATATATCTTATGTAAGGTTGCTATCTTTAAAACAAAGTGGTTGGACGGTGCATCAATGTGCTGTCCAGCCTCTTTTACTTTCCTGCTATATAGTATGCAAAACTAGATAACCTAGAATACAATATAGCTAATGAACGGAGGATCCTTATGAACCACGCCAAACGCGTTATCCCGATGTCCGATTCGTCGGTCAGCATTAAGCCTGAGGATATTCAGCCCACTGTGCTGCCCGATGCATTTATTCAGTCCGATATCGTGCGCAAACTCAATACGTTGAGTCTGCCGCGCTATGACCAGTTGCCCAATGTGACACTCTACCGCGACCAGGTTATTGAGTATGTTGCGCTTTGGATGGAGCCGCTGTCCATTTGCGTTGAGCAGCCTATCATTACGCCATCGATGATCAATAACTACGTAAAGGTCGGCCTAGTGCCTGCTCCGGTCAAAAAGCAATATGGCCGCGAGCAGATTGCCCGCCTAATCGCTATCTGCATCTTTAAGCAGGTGCTACCTATTGCTGCGGTGCAGGCACTCTTTAACATTCAGCGTTTGAGCTACGATGCCCCGACGGCCTTTGATTATGTGGTCGATCAGCTCGAGGCATCGATTCGTGCGGCGTTTTCCGTCGAGCAGACTCCCGTGCCCGATACGGCGCATCAGGTAACGCGTGAGTCGCTGCTTGTGCGTAGCGCGGTATCGTCCTTCGTTTCGAAGGCTTACTTGATGAGCTATCTCAAGTTCAACGGGTTTAATAGCTAGCCGACGTATAAAACGGGCGGGACAAAGAGCCATCTGTCGCTTTGTCCCGCCCGTATTTTGCTTGGTTGGACTTTATTTGCCCGAAGCTACGCCCATGCCGTAGCCGATGATGAGGCCGTGCATCTCGGCGTAATAGGAATCCAGGCCGTTGCAGGGCATGATGATGGTCTTGGAGCCGGGCCAATGTTCGACTATGCGATCAGTAAGCGCCTGAGCTCCAGCTTCGTTCTCAACGTGATCGATGATGACCTCACCGCCCGTAAAGCCCTCGGCTTCCATAGTGTCGATGATCTTGTTGAGCATCTTCTTTTCGCCACGCGTGTGCCCGACGAGTTCGATTTTACCGGCCTCACTCGCCGTGCCCAAAATGCGGATATTGAGCTTGTTGGCAATGACGCCGGCTGCCTTAGGGATACGTCCGGCTTTGGCGAGGTTTCCGTAATTGCACAAACTGAAGAGGATTTTGCTGTTCTGTTCAAGGCTATTGAAGTATGCGCAAGCATCCTCGAATGAGACATTCGGATTGCTTGCAAGATAGCGGTCGAACAGCAAGAAAATGAGGTCCATTTTGCCGCCAGCTGCGCGTGAATCGACTAGATGAATCTGTCGGTCGGGCTCCTCGGCAAGAACCATATCGCGAGCCGTGGCTGCCGCGTTGTAGCTGCCCGACACGCCCTCAGAGATCGGCATGCAGATGGTCTTGTCTGCCAATTTGAAGAGCTCGGCCCACTCCCCTACGCTGGGACAAGCGCTCGAAGAAGCGTTCGTCTCCGCCTGAACAGCGCAGTTGAGCTCATGAACATCGAGCGAAAGGTCATCGACGAATTCATGCTCCCCCACTCGAATTTTGAGGGGCGCAAATGCAAAGGTGGTATGGGGCGCGGTCGGTTGCCAATCGCGGAGGTTGCAGCTTGAATCGGAGATAAGTGCCCAGCTCATAGAGGATCCTTTCTAATTGTTCCTCAACAATTATAGCCATCTTGCAAACTGAATGTACGGCTATCTAGTTTTGAATACTAGATAGCCGTACAAGATTAGAGAAAAACGAATGGACCTCGCGACTTAAAGCCACGAGGTCCACATTCACACGCTGTGTAAGATGACTTAGTAACGCACGAAGATATAGTTATTGTTCATGCCGGCGGCAACGGAGCTGATGATAACACCCGTGTTGTAGTCGGAAGCATGAATCATTTGACCACCACCGATGTAAATGCCGGTGTGGTACGAGTTGACCACAACGTCACCGGGCTGCGGATCGGACACACGCGTCCAGCCCATAAAGGTGCCCGTGGTGCCCAGGCGGCAATAGCGACCAGTGAGGCAATAGCTAACAAAACCAGAGCAGTCGAAACTGTTCGGGCCAATTCCGCCCCAGGAATAGGCGCAACCAAGCTTGCTGTATGCACGCGAGACAACAGAACCGCCATCGACGGACTGGCTCGGAGCAGAAGGCGTCGGAGCCGGAGCAGGCGTGGAGGGCTGCGGCGTCGGAGCAGGTGTCGGCGTGGGCGCCGGAGTGTTCCCGCCCTGGTTGTTGTTATTGCTGGTCTGGCCACCGTTGTTGGTGTTCTCGGTCGTACCGGCAGTCTCGTTGCTCACCGTGGCCTTCTCGGCGGTACTGGCGTTGATGCCGGCCTGCAGCGCGGCGTTGGCCTCGGCCTCTGCGGCAAGCTCGGCCTGCAGCTGCGAATCCAAGGAGTTTACGACGTTCTGTGCTTCAGCCTGCTGGGCGTTAAGCTCGTCGACCTTCTTTTGCGTGGTGGCGACGTTCTTCTCCTGCTCGGCCTGCTTATCGGTGAGCTGCTGCTTAAGCTCCTTGACCTCTTGAATGGTCTGAGCCTGCTTATCGGAAACTTTGCCGTAGTAGAACAAACGGTTGAGCATATCGCTCAGATCATCGACACCCGTCAAAACCTGAAGCAGGCTCAGACCGCCGGTTTTGTACTCGCCGGCGACATAGGTCGAGAGCTTGGCCTGACCATCGGCGATCTCCTGCTGCTTTTGCGTGATCTCGCCAGCAGTCTGATCGAGCGCCTGCGTCTGCGTGGCGAGCTCATCGTAAATCTGCTGGGTTTGGGTACCGATCTGCTCGAGCTTCGTACGAGCAGCGGCAAGGTCGGATGCGGTATCGGCGTAGGCAGGAGCCGCGAGGCCCAAGCCCAAAACACAAGCGAGGGTTGCCGTAGCAGCGCAGCGTGTCATGTTTTTATGCGTGTTTGCTGTGCGCATGTAGCTTCCTTTCCAGTAACTAAGGGTAACGGCTAGTCTACCGTCACCAGGCTAAAGAGCTCCACATCGTCATCAGACGGCGTGAGCTTCTCGCGCGGGTTGAGAAACGCAAGCTCAAGGATACAACCGTAACCGACAAGCTTTGCGCCCATATCTCGCACCAGTTTACCTGTTGCCTCGACGGTTCCGCCCGTCGCGATCAAGTCGTCCAGAATCAACACGGTATCTTTAGAGCTGATAGCGTCGGCGTGGATCTCAATTGATTCGGTGCCGTACTCGAGCTCGTAGCTCTGGCTCACGGTCTCGCGCGGCAGCTTTCCCGGTTTACGTGCGGGAACAAAGCCGGCGCCAAGGGCTACAGCCACCGGTACGCCAACCATAAAGCCGCGAGCCTCGGGACCCACGACCTTGGTGATTCCCATGCCGGCAAAGTGCTCGGCGAGGGCATCGGTCATGGCTTTGAGCGCCTCGGGATTGCCAAAGAGCGGCGTGATGTCTTTAAAGATGACTCCGGGCTCGGGATAGTCGGGGATGTCGACGATTTGAGATTCGAAGTCGTACATTGCATGACCTTTCAATGGGTTGTCGAAATTTCGGCAGCTGTTATTTGCCTGCGGTGACGGTGCCGGATTGCGAAGGGGCGACGACTTTGAGCGGCTTTACGAGAGAATCCTCGTGCGAAGCCGGCGCGGCTGTCTCTTCGTTTTTGGCCTTGGTGGACTCGGAGCGAGTGATTTCCTCATCGAGTGCATCGATGTCGGCGTCTTCGACCACGGCGTTGAGCGACTCAAAAACGCGGTTCTTGAGCAGCGCGGTGTGCACGCCCTCCGTCAGGTCGTGAAGCTTCTTAAACGCACGCTCAAGCTTGGCGTCGCGCTCGTCATCGGAGGTATCCATGCCGAGCATGCTCACGAGCACCTGCTCAAACATCGAGGACTCGCGGTTGGCGGAAGACACGTACTGACGCAGGTTGCGCGGCTCGATATGGAAGCGTGACAGCTCGGAGCAGTAACGGATGATCGGGAAATCGCGACCATCGACGAGCTCTCGATTCTGCGGGCTCTTGATGATGCGAATGAGGTCGTTTTCGGCAAGGGAGCGGATAAACGAAATCTCGACGCCCAGCATATCGGGAATGGTCTCGATGGGATGCAGCTTTTGCTTAGTCTCCTTGGGCTCCGTCTTGAGCGGAACATCGGACAGCAAGCCCACCTCGTAAGCGAGCGTTGACAGGTCCGTGGCGTTTTCCAAGCGCTGCTTAATCACGTTGAGCGGCATGTAGCGGGTCTTCTGCAGGTGCAGGATGACCTCGAGACGGTCAACGTCTTCCTTGGAATACTGGCGATACCCCTTAGGCGTACGATGAGGGGTGATGAGCCCCTCATCTTCTAGAAATCTAATTTTTGAGTTCGATAGATCGGGGTATGCGCCTCGAAGTAGGTTGACGACTTGGCCGATACTCAGATAGTTGCGTTCGGCCATGCCCTACTCACCGGTTTCGATGCGCTCCGGCGTGCTCTCGTGGTAGATGAGCGTAAACGTACCGATCTGGACGGAAGAACCGTCGTGCAGCGGGGCTGCATTGACGATGGCACCGTCGACCCAGGTGCCATTGAGCGAGCCCAAGTCCTCGATGCGAGCGCCGAGGCCCTCGCGAATAATGCGCGCGTGGCTGCGCGAAACGGTCATGTCATTGAGGAAGATGCCGTTCGCGGGATCGCGACCGATGGTGGTCACGTCTTCCTCGAGCTCAAAGGCGGCACCAGTCTGCGGACCCTTGACGATGGACAGAACGGGGGCGGTGATGCGCACGTTGGCCATGAGGTCGGGAACGGTGACGTCGCTTGAAGGCACGCGGAATACGCAGGTAGCGTCAGCAGTCTTATCATTCTGAGGCATATTGTTAACCATGTTGTCCATGACAACCCCTAACTTATCGCGGACGTGCCGCAAATAATGAACCGTACGTAATCATACCCCAACGAATCAGTCTTCGATTTCGGGGTTCAGAAAGTCGATGTCCTCGTCCTCGGGATGCGCGAGAGCCTGTTTAATGGCCACTCCGCCCTTAATGGAGTAGATGACAGCCGTGAGCATGGAGAAGATCACGCCGCCGTACACAAAGAAGATACCGAGGGGCACCGAGCTTCCGTTGAGGCCCGGGAAGGCCGTAAGGGATGAAGGTAGAAGATGCAGGCCGTCAACAACGGGGAAACCGAGCAGCATGAGCGAGAAACCAGTCATGAGCAGCGCTGTGGCAATCTTTCCGGGGAAGACGACATCGATGGGGCGACGGTGATAATGACGAACGATAAGCGTGCCGATGCCCAGATAGATGTCGCGGCCAATAATGAGCACGCAGACCCAGATGGGCAGCTCTCCGCGGACCACCAGTCCAAGTACGCCGGTGAACAGCAGCGCACGGTCGCAAATGGGATCCATGACCTTGCCGAGCCACGAGACCGTCTTAGTCATGCGGGCGATCTGACCGTCCATCCAGTCGGTGGAGGCGGCAACGGCGTAGATAACGATGGCGATGACACGGTTGTTATCCGTCACAAACAGGTACAGAAATACCAGGGTGAGGATCAGGCGCGTAAAGGTGATGAAATTGGAGATCGTAAAGATCTTATTCGACGGGTAATCGGAAGTGCCGATAAGCTCCTTTTTGATCTTCTTTTTGATGCCCACAGGACTCCCCCGCTGGTTAACGACAAAACTTTCGATACTATACCCGTTCCGGCGATGTCTATCCAGCGTAAGCATAGAGAGTCCAGACATGTGGAGGGCGCTATTAGGCGGGGAATTTCGCATTCGTGTACATCTGCCTCCAAACATGTCGAAAAATGTCGATTTCGGTGGCTGGTGTACACGTTTTGATTCGGTGATTACATCGATCGGGAAAGTTGTTACTTTATGCAAATGCGTGCGGGTCGAGATTGGCTGGCGCCAAAAGAGCCCAACGGCCGTTACGGCTTCGTTAGAAACGCGCCCCACCATGGATGGTGAACCCGAAAGGTAAGGCGCGCAGGCACGGCGACTCGGCCCGCGCGCCCGGAAGAGAAAGGACGAACCCATGGGTTACATGCTCGAGACGCGCGGGCTCACCAAGCGCTTCGGCCGCGGCGACCAAGCGCAGGATGCCGTGGCCGACGTGAGCCTTCATATCCGCGAGGGCGAGGTGTACGGGCTGCTCGGTCCCAACGGCGCCGGCAAGTCGACAACGCTCAAGATGATCTGCGGGATGCTGCGGCCGACGGCCGGGGAGATCCTCTTTGCCGGGCACGCCTGGCGCCGCGAGGACCTCTACGCAATCGGCAGCCTCATCGAGGAGGCGCCGCTCTACCCCAACCTCACCGCGCGCGAGAACCTGCGCGTGCGCACCACGCTGCTGGGCCTTCCCGAGAGCCGCGTAGATGAGGTGCTCGCCGCCGTGGACCTCGCGGACACCGGGAAGAAGCGCGCCGGGCGCTTCTCGATGGGCATGCGGCAGCGCCTGGGGCTCGCGCTGGCGCTGATCGCCCGGCCACGCCTGCTCGTGCTCGACGAGCCCACCAACGGCCTCGACCCCATCGGCATCGAGGAGCTGCGCGACCAGATCCGCGGCTTCGCGGCGGCGGGCACGACGGTAATCGTCTCGAGCCACATCCTCTCCGAGGTGCAGCAGATGGCGGACACCATCGGCATCATCTACGGGGGGCGCCTCGCCTACGAGGATGCGCTTCGACCCGGGCAGGACCTCGAGGAACTCTTCATGAGCGTCTGCCGGGAGGGGCGTCGAGCGCGCGGGGAGGTGGCGGCATGACGAGCGAGAAAGGCAGCCTGCTCGCGGGCCTGCGCGCCGAGGCCCTGAAGTCGCGCCACGCGGCACCGGTTCGCCTGGCCGTGCTCATGGCGCTGCCGATGCCGCTGCTCGGCGCGATGCCCTACCGGGGCGTGCAGATCTTCAGCGCGTGGAACTACTGGTACGCGCTCTTCCTGCCCGTGTCTCTCTCACTCGTGGTGGCGTGCGTCGCGCGGGCGGACGCTCGCACGCGGATGCGGGGGCTTCTGGGCCTGGGCTTCCCGCTCGGGCGCGCCTGGTGGGCCAAGGCGCTCTGGTGCCTCGCGCTTTGCACGCTCTCGAACCTCGTGGTCTTCGGCATCTACCTCGCGGGCTCGGCGTTCTCCTCGCAGGGCCTCACGGCCGCGGGCACGCTCACGATGCTCCTCTGCGCGCTCGCCAACACGGTGACCGCGGCGTGGATGATCCCCGCAGGGCTCTTCCTCACGGCGCGGCTCGGCATGCTCGCGGGCATCTTCTGCCCGCTCGCCGCGCAGCTCGTGGGTGGGTTCGCCTGGTCGCTGATGCCGCTTCCGCAGCTCTTTCCGCCGTCGGCGAGCATGGTCATCCCCACGAGCTTCATCCCCGTGCTGCCGAGCGGCGAGCCACTCGCCGCGGACATGGCGCTCGGCGGGGCGCTCACGGCGGACGGCATGCTCACACTGGCGGGCCTTGCGGTCTGCGCGCTCGCGTTCGCCGCGCTCACGGCGGCGGGCGCGGCCTGGTTCGCGCGCTCCGAGGAGAGGTGATGGCCATGACACGACTCTCCGACCCGACGCCGCGCATGACTCTCCCGCGGGCCCTGCTCTCCGAGGCCCTGCGCCTGGCGCGCTCCCCGCTCACGGCAGTGCACCTCGTCTGCGGCCTGGCAGCCGGTCTTGCCTGCGGCGAGTACTTCTCCGTAACCCGATGGGACCCGGCGCTGGGCGCGGACGCCTACGCCCAGTTCCTCGGCGCCCTCATGCCGCTCATGTCCGCCATCGTCTGCGGGCTCGCCGTGGACGACGAGCGCGCTGCCGGGCGCCTCGCCAACCTCACGGCGGTCCCCTCGCGCGGGCGCGCCGTCGCGGCGAAGCTGCTCGCCCTTGCGGCGCTCGGCGCGGGCGCGCTGGCCGTGGCGCTCGGCGTGTTCGGGGCCGTGATCGCCGTTGCCGGGCGCCTGCCGCTCGGGCCCGCTCCGCTTGCGGCCGCCTGGGCGGGCATCGTGCTGGGCAGCCTGCCCCTCTACGCGCTGGGGCTCGGCGTGGCTCTGCGCCTCGGCCGCAACGCCGCCATCGGCGCCGGCGCGGCGGGGGTGCTCCTCGCGTTCTTCTCAGTGGGCGGACTTGCGCACGGCCTCATGACCGGCGAGCTCACCGGTGCCCTGGCGACGCCCCTGAGCTGGGTGCCGCTCGCCTGGCCCGCGCGCCTGGGGTCGCTCGGGGTAGAGGCCTTCATCGACGCCGCACGCGCGGCGGGCCCTCTCCTCACGACTGCGCTCGCTGGCCTCGTGCTCACCCTGGCAACCGCCGCCGTCCTTATCGCCTGGTTCTGCCGCTTCGAGGACGGGAGGGCAGATGCGTAGGAAGCCGCTCGCCGCCGTGCTCGCCCTCCTCTCCGCAGCGCTCGTCCTGGGCGGGAATGCCCTGCTCGTCGCCGGCTGGGGGTCGGCGCTGCGCTCGATCGCCGACCGCGTGCTGCCCAACCCTGAGATCGCCATGTGGGCGCCCGCGCCCGCGGCTGCGCGCGGGGCTCTGGACCGCTGAGCGCGGCGCAAGTACAATGCCGACGGGAGTTTCAGGAGGTCGAACATGGCGAGGATACTGGCAGTGGATGATGAACGGGCGATCCTCGACGCGCTCGCGCGCGTCCTCGGCCGCGACGGCCATGAGGTCGTCAGGGTAGCGGACCCGACGGCGGTCCCGGGGATGGACCTCTCGCGCTTCGACCTCGTGCTCTGCGACGTCATGATGCCGGGGCTCGACGGCTTCGAGCTCGTGCGGCAGATCCGCCCGGACTTCGACGGGCCCATCGTCTTCCTGACCGCGCGCGTGGCCGAGGAGGACGCCGTGGCCGGCTACGGCCTGGGCGCCGACGACTACGTCCGCAAGCCCTTCGGGGCCGCGGAGCTGCGCGCCAAGGTCGCGGCCCATCTACGCCGTGAGCGCCGGCCGCGCTCGCACGCCCTCTCCTTCGGGGAGGTGCGGATCGACCTCGGGGCGCGCGGCCTCGCCGTGGGCGGCGAGGCCGTGCCGCTCACGCCCACCGAGTACGCCATCTGCGAGTACCTCGCCCGCCACCCCGGGCAGGTCATGAGCCGCGCGCAGATCCGCGAGGCGGTGCTCGGCTGGGAGAGCGACGCCGACGACGCGGCCATATCCATGCAGGTCAGCCGCGCCCGGAGGAAACTCTCCGAGGCCGGCGCCGACCCGATCGCGACCGTCTGGGGGATGGGGTACAAGTGGCAGCTCTGAGGACCGGGGCGCGAGGTCGCGGGGGCATGCCGCTCTCCTTCGTCATCGCGCGCTACTTCGCCTACGCGTTCGCGGCGGTCGCCACGGCGTGGCTCGCCTCGTTCATGGCGCTCTCCGCGGCGATCAACGCGGGCTTCGTCTACGAGGCAAGCTGGGGGCCGGCCAATGCGCGCGAGGTCGCGGAGGGCCTGGCACGCGACGGCGTCTGCGGGCAGCAGGACGTGCCGACGGCGTACCGCTACCTCATCCTGAACAAGGACGGACACGTGCTGATGACAGACCTCGAGGGCACGCGGCTCGAGGACGCGACGGAAATGGCCCGTACGGCACTCGCCGCTGATCCGGGCACAGTGGAGATCGAGGGCGGGGGCTCGGGCCTCACCTACGCCGCGTTCCCGCTCAAGGGCGGCGGGGCATGCGCGCTCGTCAGCGAGTACCTGCCGCAGTGGGTCTCGCGCGACCTCGCCGGCCTGCTTCCCAACCCGCAGAACCTCATGCTCGTCGGCGCCGCGGCGGGAAGCGCGCTCGCGCTCGCGCTCGTGGCGCGCCGCGCGAGCCGCGTGATCTCGCGCAAGATGGCGCCGCTCGCGGAGGCGGCGGGGCGCGTCGGCGCGGGGGAGCTCGACTTCGCGGTCGGCAGCACCAACGTGCGCGAGGTGAACGACGTCCTCGCCGCGATGGACGCCATGCGGGCCTCCCTCGCCGAGTCGCTCGAGGCCCGCTGGGCCGCGGAGCGGGGGCAGCGCGAGCAGGTGGCGTCGCTCGCCCACGACCTCAAGACGCCGCTCACCGTGCTGCGCGCCAACGCCGACTTCGTGGCGGAGGAGCTGGAAGACGAGAAAGACGCCGACCTCGCGGCCGCCGCGCGCGACATAGCCGGCAGTGTCGAAAGGCTCGACGGCTACGTGCGCCTGCTCATCGAGGCGTCGCGCGGGCCCGGCGGGGCGGAGAGGGCCCCCATGCGGCCGGCCGAGCTCTGCGAGCAGGTCCTCGCCGAGGCCGCCCAGATCGCCCGGGCGCGAGGCGTGACGCTCGACGCGGCCACGGGCCCCGCTGTCGCGGGCGCGCCCGAGGCCCCGCTCGACTGAACCGCCCTGGCGCGAGCCGCCGCGAACCTCGTGGCCAACGCCGCCGAGCACGCGCGCTCGCGCGTGGCGGTCTCCTGCGACGTCGCGGGCGGGCGCCTCGTCATCGAGGTGTCCGACGACGGACCGGGCTTTTCTCCCGCCGCCCTCGAACGTGGCTGCGAGCGCCTCTTCACAGACGACTCCTCCCGCTCCTCGCGTGACGGAGGCCGCCATTACGGGCTCGGCCTCCACGCCGCCTCCGAGGCCGCGAGCGCCCACGGGGGCTCCGTCTCGCTCGCCAACAGCCCCTCGGGCGGCGCGGTGGCCACCATCGCGGTCCCCCTGTGAGGGCTTAACGACTCAGGCCCTCACACCGGCGTGCCTCGCAACCAAACGCTTCCCGGATAATTCATGAGGCCGTACTCGTATTCGAGCCTGCCTATCTCTGCGGCAAGCGCCTCCGTCATGTAGAAGGTTTTCGTGCGGCCCGTCGACTTCGCCAGGCGGTCGTACCTGTTCGCGAGGTCCTCGGGGGTTCTCAGGGCTGCGGTGGCGGTTGCCATGATGCACCTCCCGGTTAGATGTAATACGTGTATTACTTTCTATCACATCACCCGAACCCCGCACCGGCGTACGGTCG
Source organism: uncultured Collinsella sp. (assembly GCA_937982065.1). Lineage (GTDB taxonomy): Bacteria > Actinomycetota > Coriobacteriia > Coriobacteriales > Coriobacteriaceae > Collinsella. The sequence goes on along the minus strand of CALJMO010000011.1, from coordinate 1,775 downwards.
TATCTGCTTTTTTACCTTACATTTTGTCAACCGGCCCATGCTCGGCTTGTTCAGCCGGATTAAATCAACTGTTAAATCAATCCAGGCCTGTATGGGGCGGTGGAAATCTTTCGAGGACTTGGGGCGCCGTCCCTGGGTCGGCTCCTCGATGGCCGCGGCTGAATTCCCCTGCCATCGGCTGCGTGGGTTCCGGCACGGGGTTCTGGCGCTGCTCGAACTGGGCGCAAGACTCGGCTGTTGGTCGTACCGGACGGCATACGTTTTGAGACTGGCAAGCTGATGCCGGCTCGAGGACAGCGGCCCGGTGCACCGGGCCGATCGATAGCGGTCTCAGGTTCACAGCGCAGTTTCTCAGGGCTCGCATATATAGGAAGACTTGATCGGCAATCGATTTTAATGAAGTCGGCAGCGCATGTCAGAGTTTTCAACAAATTTAACATGCCACCCTTTATATCCGCACGCGCGTAATTCAACTCATAAGGACCGGCTATCCCTTACCTGTGACACAATCTCAAACGCACAGAACAGAATCATCAGTCCAATCATCGCATAAGAGGCAGCCGAACCTTCAAGCACTATTCCACAAAGAACAATCTCCGCGCCGCCAATAAGAACTGTTATCAGGCGCTCTGCCTTTTTGCTCTCGCCGCTCGCATAAAAAGGCGGCAAAGCGCACAAGATCACATATAGCCCGGGAAGGGAATACAGGATCGATAGTCCAAGTCCCCCATCAACCGCAGTGTTTTGCGTAAGAATCAACTGAACCCAAACGGCAATTATCACTGAGCAGGTTGTCGATAAAAGAAGACTAGGAATATAGCACGCAACAAAGTCCCGTCGCATTCGAACAGAGAAATCCGCGAACTCTCTTCGCCTCGTGGAAACAATAAGGTACACAGAAATTGCAATAGAACCAATCAGAGAAAACAGCGGAACAACCAGCAATTCAAGCTTATTACCCCATCGATCAACCACACCCCCACTCCAATGAGCGGGAATTGTATCAGGGAGGACTGACCAAGCCGCCCATAGAATCAGAAATGGAAGAATAGAGAGGATGAAAGATGATAACACTGCAGTAATTTTTTTTGAGGCTCTCATCGATTCCGCATCTCCTTGCGCGCCCACATTCCACTCCGCCTTAAATCAAGTATACGTTTTGAGACCGGCAAGCTGATGCCGGCTCGAGGACAGCGGCCCGGTGCACCGGGCCGATCGATAGAGGACTCAGGTTCACAGCGCAGTTTCTTGGGGCTCGCATATATAGGAAGACTTGATCGGCAGTCGATTTTAATGAAGTCGACAGCGTATGTCAGAGCTTTCAACAAACCGCAGGTAAATCCGTGTACCAAAAATTGGTACACGGATTTACCTGCGATGTTCATGCTTGGTCAAAAACCCATAAAGCGATATATTCATTATTTTAATGCGCGCGCCTGAGCTTTTGGCTGAAGTGGCAGTCCGACCGCCGGCCGGCATAGCAACTAGCGGAAGACATCATCGAAGGAGTGTGCTGGAAAGCACCCGTCTCCTTAACTTTTAGAAATGCAAGTTAAGAATCTATGTGGTCAATATAATACCGTTGAACCCGCGTATCGATACCGCTCAGCCATTCGCCTCGCCCCCATCGCACGTATCTTCATTCGGTCTGTCATTATTAATCTAACGATGATTTGAGAAATGTAGGTGCTTCTAAATGTACTGTCGACTTCTTCTCAAGCTAATCCTAAGAGACAGGGCCGTATGGATTTCCACGCTCGTTCTCGCTGCAGCCT
>CALJMO010000010.1 GCA_937982065.1 uncultured Collinsella sp. | reverse complement strand
CGAGATAGCCCTCCTGGTCGAAATGCATGATCTCGATCTTCTCGGTTTCCTTCATGGCTTTTCCTTTCTGTCCAGCACGCGAATCTATACATCGCGTTTCTTTTCGATACCAATTATAGACATACACCCAACGTGTTTTTAATACCACTTTTCAATCTGTTCCAATCCTCGGTGAACGGTCGAAATTCTCTGGTGAGTGGTATCAAATTATAATTTGATGTATAGCTAACGCCCCCGGCGTCTCCCTTGTGTGACAAAGAACAGCGTTCCTACCAGCGCAATAATGGTCGATGCTCCAAACAGTACCGTCTGGACGCCCAAAGCCTCCGCCAAAAACGGAGCCGCCAGCAGCGGCACCACGCCGGCGCTCATCAGGCCAAAACGCACAAAGCCGGTAATGCGCCCCAGGTATTTGATGTCGGCACGCTCCTGAATCAAGATCATCTGCAGCGGCTCCAGGAACCCCCAGGCCAGACCGTTAATCGCCTGACCGACAATCGCGACCCCCAGCATATCTGTGCCCACGTACACCATGGACCCAATGCCCACGGCCATGAGCGCGCCGAGCAGCAATCGTAGGTTGACATGGCGAGCAGAAAGCTTGGTCAGGATGAACGCGCCCACCGAGGAAGTGAGGCCCACGACAGAGGACAGCCAGCCCAGCCAGACGATATCCACGTTGAGCACATCACGGTAGAACAACGACTCAAGCGAATCAAACGCGCCAAACGCAAAGAATCCCAAAAAGCCCGAGATAAAGATGAGGCGCAGGTCGTGGTCGCGAAACGTAAGTCGCGCACCCTCGGCCATGCCGCCCAGAATACCGCCCTTCGGCTTTTCCCCTTTTGCGGGAACAACGCACTCGCGACAGCCCAAGGAGAGCACGGCCGCCACACCCATCATGCCCGCCATGAGCAGGTAGACCGATTGCGTGGCAAAACAGCTCACGATGGCACCGCCGAGCAGCGGGCCAGCGGTATAGGCGATATTGCTGTAGAACACCATGAGACCGTTCACGCGGGTACGGCCCTCGGTGGTCGACTCCAGGTATCCCGGAAACGCATGCGTGCAGGTGTTGATAAAGCCGCCCGCAAGCCCCAAGACGCACGCGGCAAACACAAGCCCGGGGACAGACAGCGGCGCCAACCCCACGCCAAGCGATAGCACAGCCGTAATCACGCACGTCACAAATGACGTCCGGCGCGGTCCAAAGCGATCGATGACCGAACCCGACACCATATTGCCCGCCGACGTCATAAGATTGCGCACGAGCGTAATGGCGGCAACCAAAAAGGCCGTGCCGGCCAGATCATACGTGGCCGCACCGATAAGCCCCAAAAAGTAGACCGCGTTGTTGGCGCACCACTGCAGGGACTCAATAAGAATCAGCCTGACCTCTGCCGGCGTCAGGCGCATTGCTTCGCGATCCTTCGCGAACATACGAACTCCTTCTATACAGACGATATGAGCAGGACATAAAAACATTGAGAGCCCCTGCTGCATGAAAGACCGCGGATTAGGCCGACAATGGTGAGTGTCTAATCCAACCGTGGCGGCCACGCCGCATTCATGGAAGGGGCTCCCATGCTCGATACTACCACCTTCATCGGCCTCGACGTCCACGCCCGCTCGATAAAGGCCGTCTCCCTCGACGTCATGACCGGGGAGGTACGTGCCGCGACCTTCGGCTACGACGCCGGCGCCGTCGCGGAGTGGGTCCGTTCCGTGGACCCCAGGGCCAGGTGCGTGTACGAGTCCGGGGTCACGGGCTTCGACCTGCAGAAGAGGCTTTCCGGCCTGGGGGTCGACTGCGTGGTCGGCGCCGTCTCGAAGATGATCAAGCCCAGCGCGGACAGGCGCAGGAAGAACGACCGCAACGACGCCGAGTTCCTCGCCCGCATGCTGTCGGTCGGCAACGTCGTCGAGGTGTGGGTCCCCGACGACGAGTGCGAGGCCGCCCGCGACCTGACCAGGGCGCTCGAGGACGCGAGGGACGACCTCTCGCGCTCGAAGCAGCGGCTCTCCAAGTTCCTGCTCAGGCACGGGCTCGTCTTCGACGAGAGGACGCCCACCGGCCGCAGGAAGGGCAACTGGACCCGGGCGCACTGGTCCTGGATCGAGTCGATAAGGTTCGCGGAGGGGGCCGACAACGACGTGCTCGCCTACTACGTCGACGCGGTCAGGCGGGCGGCGGAGGAGAAGGCGAGGCTCGAGGGGCTCGTCGAGGCCGAGGCCCGCAAGCCCAGGTGGAGGAAGAGGGTCGACTCCCTCCGCTGCCTCAAGGGCGTAGACACCGCGTCCGCCGCCGACCTCGTGTTCGAGGCCGGCGAGTTCTCGAGGTTCAGGAACGCCCGCTCGTTCGCGGCGTGGGTCGGCCTGACGCCCTCCGAGCACTCCAGCGGGGAGAGCGACCGCAGGGGCGCGATCACCAAGGCTGGCAACAAGCACCTGAGGAAGACGCTGGTCGAGGCCGCGTGGCACTACCTGACGTGCTCGGGGCGGCCGAAGGACCTCGCCAAGGGCCAGGCCCCGGACCGGGGCGCCCGGAGGCATGCCGCCAAGGGCGTGCGGAGGCTGGTCGAGAGGCGGGAGGCGCTGCTCGCGCGCGGGGTCCACGGCAACAAGGCGAACGTGGCCACGGCGCGCGAGCTCGCCTGCTGGGTATGGGCGGTCGGCCTCATGGCCGAGGAGGCGTAGGGGGGGGGCGGTCCCCCGCACATAAGCCGATCACCCCGGAAGCGGTTTGATCCGAAGCCGTTGAGGCGAACCTCAGGTCCCTTTTCTGCGAGCGCCCAGGGCGCCACACGCGTGCACAGACTGTCGGTTCGACGTAGAAGCCTCAGCCGTAGCAACGGATTGCCCAGCGAGAGATCGCCGCGGGCGGATATTAAACTGCAAAGACGAGCGTCGGTAAGACACGCCGAGGTCGCCGCGGACGGGCTGATATAGGGAGAGGGCCTGACCCCATATCGTTGGGGCCAGGCCCGATTTTGCCTCTTGACAATGTCCTGCTCATATTAAAAAGGGGATGGAGGGCATAGGCCTGCTCCATCCCCTTTCCAGGTTGCAACGAAAATCTATGCAGCCGGGCCCTTACGCCAGCACGCCGAAGAACGCGCCGATGATGCCCACGACCATGGTGGCCACGATCAGCACCATGGGGTTGATCTTCTTGGACAGCAGCCAGTAGTACAGCCAGAAGGCGATCATGCCGAGCATGCCGGGCATGATGCCGTCCAGGATGTCCTGGAGGGTCTGGGCGTCCTCGCCCGAGCCGATGGCCACCGGGATGCTGGCCCAGAACATGTCCTTGCACATGGCGCCCACGACCATGACGCCCACGATGCCCACGCAGGTCATGATCTTCTGCATGAGGCCGGTCCTCTGGGCCTCGTCCAGGAAGCCCACGCCCAGCTCGTAGCCCTTGACGGCGCCCCAGACGCGCAGCGCGAAGCCGGGGACGTTGTAGATGAGCAGGAAGGCGATGGGGCCGAAGGGGTTGCCGGCCTGGCACAGGCTGATGCCCACCGCGGCGGCGACCACGCGCAGCGTCGACAGGAAGATGGAGTCGCCGATGCCCGACAGCGGGCCCATGAGGGCGGCCTTGACGTCGTTGACGCTCTCGGGCTCGATCTCGCCGCGGGCGACCTTCTCCTCCATGGCCATCGCGATGCCGCCGACGAACGGGGCGAACTGGACGGTGATGTTGAAGAACGCGCAGTGGCGGTGCAGGGCCTCGGCGTAGTCGTCGGGGCGGCCGGCGTAGATCTTCTTGAGCATGTTGGCGACCATCAGGCAGAAGGCGATGTTCATCTGCTTGTAGTAGGTCCAGGAGAACTCCATGCCCAGGGCGCCGACGTTGACGGCGCTCTTGACGAGGTCGGAGCGCGTGATCTTGTTCTCGGGACTAGAAGTCATCGTCCTCATCCCCTTCCGCGGAGAGCTGGGGCTGGGCTCCGCCCAGGCCGAGCAGGTCGAACTTGTCGATGCCGATGATGATGGCGATCAGGGCGACGCCCAGGACGGGCACGTTGGCGTAGGAGCACAGCAGGAAGCCCAGGAAGTAGAAGGGCACGAGCTGCTTGGTGAGCACCAGGCGGCCGAGCATGGCGAAGCCCATGGCAGGCAGGATGTTGGCGGCAACGCCGCAACCGTCGATCACAAAGGTCGGGATGAAGTCGAGCAGGCCCTGGATGGCATCGGAGCCCAGGTAGAATGCGCCGCCGCACAGCAGGAAGTACTCAAGGCAGCCAAAGAGGCCCATGCTCCAATGTGCCGCGTAGATACCCTTGAGGTTGCCCTTGGCAGCGCACTTGTCAGCAATGTCAACAATGATCGAGAATCCAGCATCCGTAATGTTGCCGATCGTCAGCGAAAGGACGGCGATAGGCATGGCGAGCGCGATGGCCGTCTCGGTACCCTGACCGAGCTGAATGGCAAACGCGCAGGCGAGCACGCCGCCGACGGTTTCGTTAGGCGGTACGTAGGCGCCGATGGAGATCGAGCCCATGAACAGCAACTCCAGGCTGGCGCCAACGGCAAGGCCGGTCTGCAGGTCCCCCAGCACCAGGCCCACGAGCGGGCACAGGACGATGGGGCGGAACGCGTAGAGGGTGCCGAGCTGGTAGTCGAGACATCCAAACGCTCCGACTAAGCCGACGAGGATTGCTTGGACAAGCATAATTCCTCCCAATAAGGAATCTCGAACCGTCGTCACTCCCGTCGCGCGCGTTGTTGATATCAATTCCGGGAGTTCGATTCCACGGCTCGAAGCGTACCTGGTGTGCTGCTAACACCCATGCCAGGCACAAATGATTTGATACCAATTATAGATATGCAGGTTCTTACTATTTAATACCACTCGCTCAGCGGGGTGTTTTTTACCGTAAACGGCAGACGTATCTCATCAGGCGCGCTCTTTGTTTCGATGGCGGACAAGCGCCACCAGAAAGCCATCGCCAAAGGCATCGGATGCCAAGTTGGCCACAATCACCAAAACGATAATCGCCGCGCCCAAAAACTCGTTCCAGCGAAAAACCTCGCCAAAGAAGAGTGCCGACCAGCAGGGAGCGAGCACGACCTCGCTCATGCAAACCAAGTTGGCCGCAAACGCGTTGGTTCGCGCGATCCCCTTGGCATACAGCACGCTCGCAAGGCCACTGCAAAAAAGGCCATGCACCAGCATGAGCCCCCACTCAAATGGTCTCACGGAGTCTAGGGCGCCAGCAAAATAGACGATCGGCAGCATCGAGATACCGCAGGAGATGAGCGAGGACACCATGGGCGACGCATCGGGGCGAGAGTTCAAAAAGAAACACAGCCCAAAGGTGGCTCCCGAAATGACGGCAAGCAGGTTGCCGAGCATGCCCTCGGCGCTCAAATCGCCTAAAAAGAAAAGTCCCATACCCGTAAAAGCAACCAACACGGAGGCAATCTTCGCAGGCGAGGGCAACGTGCGAGTTGCGAGCGACTGATACACGATAACGAAAATCATCGAGGTGTACTGCAGGACGATCGCGTTGCCGACCGTCGTGAGCTGGTTGGCAAAGTTAAACGTGGTGCCCGTCACGAAGTTGCAGACGGCCACAAGGACAATAAGACGGCTGACGCGGAAGACGGGCCTACCGACGAGCAGGATAAAGAGCGCCATAAATATTGCCGTAACGGCACCGATCAAAAGAGCTGACTGCGAATTGGCGCGAACGAGGATGCCGATAAAACTCCATAAGAGCGCCGTGCCAAATAGATACATCGCCCCGCTCACGCCATTATCGGGTGGATTGTCAGATCGAATCACGAAGCACCTCCAGCTAGCTTTCGGTAATAAAAAACGGCGACCGCAATGGGTCGCCGTTTCCCTTGGGGGCAGATAATAGGCCGGGCCCTTACGCCAGCACGCCGAAGAACGCGCCGATGATGCCCACGACCATG
>CALJMO010000009.1 GCA_937982065.1 uncultured Collinsella sp. | reverse complement strand
CGGCCGCTCACGATGCCGTTGCGAATATCGACGATGGCGTGGTCGGGATCCGAGAAATCGTGCAGGACGATTTCGCTGTTCTTACCGAGTACCTGCTCCAGGAAATCGACCATCGGCAAAAAGCGGCGTACGGTCTCGTTCACGGGCAACTCCTTTGGGTGAAATCGGAAATGTTCATAACAATTTTTTCTCATGGTAACACGGTGTCTATTGACTCGTATATCCGCAGGTACATTGCGTAATACAGACGAACGGTAGGAATTTAGCGGTAAACGGTCGACCAAAAGAAAAGTTAGATGTCATTTTGACCAGACACTTTCCTGACCTGCGGAAATGCATTATCTCAGCTGAAGAATAGTCTGATAACAAAAAATTATTATTGAGAATGAGAATCATCTTTAATACGATATGCAACGAAGGCACAACCTCAACCCCGCACTGCGTCACAATAGAGCGTTAGATGCGAAAACAACTATTTCGAGGATTGGTGGTCAAATGACCCAGGAGACGGTTACGAACGGCACTGAAGCCCTGTTCACTCGCGAAGGCATGCCGCCCGTTAAGGAAATGATCCCGTGTGCCCTTCAGCATGTACTGGCATCGTTTGCCGGCATCATTACCCCGGCGGTCATCATGGCCGGCGTCTACGGCTTTAATAGCCAGCAGAGCACCGACATCATTCAGGTTGCACTCATTCTTTCGGCGATCGACACGGCCCTTCAGGCCTTCGCTCCCTTCCGTCGCATTGGCGGCGGCCTGCCCATCGTCATGGGCGTTTCGTTCGCGTTCCTGCCGGCCCTTCAGGCCATGGGCGCCTCGGGCTTTAGTTTTGGCGCGCTGCTGGGCGGCGAGATCGTTGGCGGTGCCGTCGCGGTCCTCTTTGGTCTGGCCTACAGCAAGATTAAGTGGCTGTTCCCGCCCGTCGTGACCGGCACGGTCATCTTCTCCATTGGCGTCTCTCTCTATCCCACGGCCGTCAAATACATGGCCGGTGGCATGGGCACGCCGTTGTGGGGCACCCCGCAGGCATGGTGCGTCGCTCTTATCACCTTCGCCGTCGTCTTCGCGCTCGCCAACTTTGGCAAGGGCACGCTCAAGCTGGGATCCGTGTTCTTTGGTATGATCGTTGGCATGATCGTTTCGATCCCCTTTGGCATGATCGACTTCTCCAGCGTCGCCACCGCTCAGGTCTTCGCTCTTCCCAAGCTCATGCCCTACGCGCTCGAGTTTGATCCCGAGGTCTGCATTACCCTCGCCGTCGTGTTCCCCATGGTTGCCATCCAGGTTATCGGTGACGTCTCCGCCGCCTGCCTGGGCTCCATCGACCGTATGCCCACCGAGCGCGAGCTCTCCGGCGCTATCGTGTCCCAGGGCCTCACTTCTATGGTCGGCGGCCTGCTGGGCGGTCTTCCCACCAGCGCCCTTGGCCAGAACGTGGGCATCATCTGCTCCAACAAGGTCGTCAACAAGTGGGTCTTTGTGATCATCGCGGCCGTCTTTGCCATCGCCGGTCTGTTCCCGCAGCTCTCTGCCGTGCTCTCCGCCATCCCGCAGCCTGTTATCGGCGGCGCGACCGTCGGCGTCTTTGGCACCATCACCATGAACGGTGTGCGCATGTTCACCCGCGAGGGCCTCACGCAGCGCACCACCACCATCGTCGGCACCTCCGTTGTCTTTGGCTTGGGTATCTGGATGGCCAGCGGTTGCCTTGCCGGCGAGGGCATGCCCACCTGGGTGTCCACCGTCATCGGCTCCAACGCCGTAACCCCCACCGCCATCATGGCCATCGTGCTCAACCTGATCCTTCCGCAGACGCCGGTCGTGGCTCAGCACATCGATGCCGCCAAGGATGCCGCTGTGAATCTGGTCCTGCCCGAGAGCAAGAAGTAACCAATTCGGTGCTATTCGCCGGCGGACGCATCGCCTCGTCCGCCGGCGCCATGCGGCGCCAAGCCGCACTTCAAAGGGCTCGTCCCTTTGGTGAAGCGTTGACGGGAGAGGGCCCGTTTCCGGTGTAGGCCGGCGCTTCGCACTTCCGCCATGTCAGAGGTGTCAAACCCCGCCCCTGATGTTGAAGGGAGCATTTATGCTTCTGGTCGCTAACGGTTCCGTCTTTACCCGCAACGCTCAGACTCCGTTCATTCCCAACGGTGCGGTCGCCATTGACGGAGATACGATCGTCGAAGTGGGCCCCGAGCGCGAGCTCAAGGCCAAGTACCCGGATGCCGAGTACGTCGACGCCCAGGGCAACCTCATCATGCCCGGACTTATCAACTGCCACACCCACATCTACTCGGGTCTGGCCCGCGGCCTTGCCATTAAGGGCTGCAACCCCACCAACTTCCTGGAGAATCTTGAGCAGCAGTGGTGGAAGATCGACGACAACCTGACGCTCGACGGCACCAAGGCCAGCGCCTATGCCACGATTCTGGATTCCATCCGCGACGGCGTCACCACGATCTTCGATCACCATGCGAGCTTCTGCGAGATTCCGGGCAGCCTCTTTACCATTAAGGACGCCGCTCAGGAGCTGGGCATGCGTTCGTGCCTGTGCTACGAGGTCTCCGACCGCCGCGGTCAGGAAAAATGCGACCAGGCCATTGCCGAGAACGCCGAGTTTGCCCAGTGGGCCGCCAAGGAGCGTCGCGATAACGACAACCACATGATCGCCGCCATGTTTGGCGGTCACGCCACCTTTACGCTTTCGGACGAGACCATGGACAAGATGGCCGAGGCCAACAACGGCCTGACCGGTTTCCACATCCATGTGTGCGAGGGCATGAATGACGTGTGGGACTCCCGCCTCAACCGCGGCGGCATCAGCCCCGTCGAGCGCCTGCTGCAGCACAACCTGCTGGGTCCCGACACCATGCTCGGCCACTGCATCCACGTGACGCCTGCCGAGATGGATATCGTCAAGGAGTCCGGCACTTGGCTCGTCAACAACCCCGAATCCAATATGGGCAACGCCGTGGGCTGCGCCCCCGTGCTCGAGTTCTTCCGTCGCGGCATCCCCGTGTGCATGGGCACCGACGCCTACACCCACGATATGCTCGAGAGCCTTAAGGTCTTCCTGATCATTCAGCGCCACAACGCCGCCATGCCCAACGTGGGCTGGTGCGAGGCCATGACCATGCTGTTCGAGAACAACGCCAAGATGGCGAGCAAGTACTTCGATCGCAAACTCGGCGTGCTCGAGGCCGGCGCCGCCGCCGACGTCATCGTTATGGACTACAAGCCCTTTACGCCGCTGAGCGAGGAGAACATCGACGGCCACATGCTCTTTGGCATGATGGGCAAAAACTGCCGCACCACCATCATCAACGGCCGTGTCCTGTACAAGGATCGCGAGTTTGTCGGTATCGATGAGGACAAGATCAACGCGTGGACCATGGCCGAGTCCAAGAAGCTCTGGAGCACGCTCAACGATCGCGTGTACTAATCCAACTGGAGATTCGCGCGCGTCGGATGTTTCGCCGCATCCGGCGCGCGCATAGGCGGCCTCCGCGGGGTCGCCGGCGCTGTGCTAGCGCTACACCGTATTTGCGCCCGTCGCGCGGTCTCGCCGGGCGTTACAGAGAGGAGCTCATTATGAGCGACATCATGAGGCCGATCCCGTTTTCGCAGCTGATGAACTGGATCATCGAGGAGCACAAGACCCAGGACGCCATCTTTGGCGTGCGCAAGATGGTCACGACCAACCAGGAGGGCGCGCTTCCCATTTTTGACGAGCGCATCGAGACTCCGTTTGGCCCGGCCGCCGGCCCCAACACGCAGCTGGCCCAGAACATCGTGGCCTCTTATGTGGCCGGTTCCCGCTTCTTTGAGCTCAAGACCGTTCAGGTTATGGACGGCGAGGAGCTCTCCAAGTGTGTGAACAAACCCTGCATCGTGGCACAGGACGAGTGCTACAACTGCGAGTGGTCGACCGAGCTCGAGGTTCCGCAGGCCTTTGCCGAGTACGTGAAGGCATGGTTTGCCTGCCACCTGATCGCTCGCGAGTACGGTCTGGGCAGCCCGGACGGTTTTGTCTTTAACATGTCCGTGGGCTATGACCTCGAGGGCATCAAGAGCCCCAAGGTCGACGCCTACATCGAGGGCATGAAGGACGCCAGCGGCTCCGACGTCTGGAACGAGTGCCGCGCATGGGCGCTCGCCAACCTGGACAAGTTTGAGCATGTCGACGCCGCGTTTGTCGAGTCCATTCCGGCGCGCGTGTCCAACTCCATCACCGAGTCCACCCTGCACGGCTGCCCGCCGGCGGAGATCGAGCGCATCGCGACCTACCTCATCACCGAGAAGGGCCTCAATACCTACATCAAGTGCAACCCCACGCTGCTGGGCTATGAGTTTGCTCGCCAGCGCCTCAACGAGCTGGGCTTCGACTACATCGTCTTCGACGATACGCACTTCCGCGAGGACCTGCAGTGGGCCGACGCCGTGCCCATGTTCGAGCGCCTGATTGCCCTGTGCGCCGAGCGCGGCCTGGAGTTTGGCGTCAAGCTCACCAACACCTTCCCCGTCGACGTGACGAGGAACGAGCTGCCTTCCACCGAGATGTACATGTCCGGCCGTTCGCTGTTCTCGCTGACCATCGAGGCCGCCCGTCGCATTACCGAGCAGTTCGATGGCAAGCTGCGTATCAGCTACTCCGGCGGTGCCACGGCCTACAACATCCGCGCCCTGTACGATGCCGGTATTTGGCCCGTCACCCTGGCGACCGACGTGCTCAAGCCCGGTGGCTACGAGCGCTTTAGCCAGATGGCCGGCGAGTTCACCGATCTGGACGGCAGGCCGTTTGAGGGCGTCTCTCTCGAGGCCGTGACGGCGATCCAGAACGACTCGCTCACCAACCCGCTCTACAAGAAGCCGCTGCGCCCGCTGCCCGACCGCAAGGTTGCCGGCAAGAGCCCGCTTTCCGACTGCTTTACCACGCCGTGTCGCACGAGCTGCCCCATCCAGCAGGATATTCCCGCCTACCTGGCGGCTGTTGATGAGGGCCGCTACGAGGACGCGCTCAACATCATCATCGAGCGCAACGCCCTGCCGTTCATTACCGGCACCATCTGCCCGCATCCTTGCGGCCGCGCCTGCGAGCGTGCGTTCTACGAGCCCGAGGGCGCCCAGATTCGCGCCAGCAAGCTCAAAGCCGCCCGCGAGGCCATGACCGCCGTGCTGCCCAAGCTGCGCGCCCAGGCCATCGCCAGCGACAGCGAGCGCAACGTTGCCGTTATCGGCGGCGGCCCTGCCGGTCTGGCGACGGCGTTCTTCCTGACGCGTGCCGGCGTGCCCGTCACCATCTTCGAGGCCCGCGACTCTCTCGGCGGCGTGGTCCGTCATGTGATTCCCGAGTTCCGCATTGCGAGCGACGATATCTCCCACGATGCCGAGCTCTGCCTGGCCTTTGGCGCCAAGGTGCAGCTCAATGCCCGCGTGGAGTCCATCGACGAGCTCAAGGCTCAGGGCTTTACTGACGTGGTCGTGGCCACCGGTGCCTGGATGCCCGGCTCTGCGGGCTTGGGCGAGGGTGCCGAGCTCGATGTACTGGAGTTCCTCGAGGCCGCCAAGAAGGGCGAGAAGCTCGAGCTGGGCGAGGATGTCGTGGTCATCGGCGCCGGCAATACCGCCATGGACGCGGCTCGCGTGGCCAAGCGCCTGGCCGGCGTGAAGAACGTGCGCCTGGTGTATCGCCGCACCAAGAAGCAGATGCCCGCCGACGAGGAAGAGCTCGATCTTGCTCTTGCCGATGGCGTTGAGTTCTGCGAGCTGCTGGCGCCCAAGGCACTTAACGGCGCCGTGCTGACCTGCGACGTTATGGAGCTTGGCGAGCCGGATGCAAGCGGCCGTCGCAGCCCTGTCGCCACGGGTGAGACCGTTGAGCTTCCTGCCACCACGGTGATCTGCGCCGTGGGCGAGGGCGTCGATGCCAGCCTGTACGACGCCGCGGGCGTCGAGCACGACCGTCGCGGCCGCCTTGCCGCCACCTCCACCGGCGTCGAGGGCGTCTGGGCTGCGGGCGACTGCCGTCGCGGTCCGGCCACCGTGGTCGAGGCTATCGCCGACGCCGCCGAGGTCGCTCGTGCCATCGCCGGCGTGGACTTTAACAAGTACGCCGACTGCAACGAGCAGGCCGGCCGCGAGGACACCTGCTACGAGCGCAAGGGGTCGCTGTGCCGCGACAAGCGCAACTGCACCAAGACTCGCTGCCTGGGCTGCGGCTCGGTGTGCGAGGTCTGCTGCGACGTGTGCCCCAACCGCGCCAACGTGGCAATTAAGGTGCCGGGTCTGGCCAAGCATCAGGTCGTTCACGTCGATGGCATGTGCAACGAGTGCGGCAACTGCGCCGTGTTCTGCCCCTACCAGGAGGGTCGTCCCTACAAGGACAAGCTCACCCTGTTCTGGAGCGAGGAGGACATGGAGAACTCCGAGAACGAGGGCTTCCTGGCCGTGGGCGATGATCACTTTAAGGTCCGCGTCGCCGGCACGGTCCGCACCGTCTCGGTCGATGCCGTCAACACCGGTCTTCCCGAGGCCGTCCGCCTGACCATCAGGGCTGTGCGCGACAACTATTTGTACCTTCTTAAGAAATAGGCGAGTCTCTTATGGCCAAATCCATTCAACATAACGTGGCCTACGTTGCCTGCGGAAGCGGTTGCGCCTCCGCAGGCGGCGACGCCCGCTGCAGCGAAGGCTGCATTGGCTGTGGCGCCTGCGTCACGGCCTGTCCCCACGGTGCCATCGTACTGGTCGATGGCGTCGCCCGCGTGGACCGCTCCAAATGCACCGGCTGCGGTCTGTGCGGCATGGCGTGCCCGCAGCGCGTGATTGCCTTTGTTCCCGGCTACCAGAACATTCTGGTGCGCTGCAACAACACGGATAAGGGCGCCATTGCCCGCAAGATCTGCGACACGAGCTGCATCGGTTGCGGCATGTGCGCCAAAAAGTGCCCTGCCGGCGCTATCCGCATCGAGGACAATTGCGCCCATATCGATGGCGCGGACTGCCTGTCGTGCGGCATGTGCGCCGTCGTCTGCCCGCATGGCGCCATCCACGACCGCACCGGCATCGCCGCCGGCGTGTAGAGGGGAATCGCCATGGCACAGGAATTCACTTTTACCGTTAACGGCGTCGAGCGCACGACGACTCAGAACAAGCCGCTGCTGCGCTATCTGCGCGACGACCTGCACATTCACTCCGCCAAGGACGGCTGCTCCGAGGGCGCGTGCGGTACCTGCACCATCCATGTGGACGGTGCGGCCGTCAAGGCGTGCGTGCTGACCACCGCCCTTGCCGCCGGCCGTAACATCGTGACCGTCGAGGGCCTGCCCGAGGATGTGCGCGAGGCATTTGTGTACGCCTTTGGCGCCGTGGGCGCCGTACAGTGCGGCTTTTGCATCCCCGGTATGGTCATGGCGGGTGCAGCGCTGATCGCCGAGGACCCCGAGCCCACCGAGGAGCAGATCAAGTACGCCATCCGTGGCAATGTCTGCCGCTGCACCGGCTACAAAAAGATTATCGAGGGCATTTCGCTGGCAGCTGCGGTGCTCCGTGGCGAAAAGCAGATCGACGAGGATTTGGAGCGCGGCGACGACTACGGCGTGGGCAAGCGCGCCTTCCGCATCGACGTGCGCAAGAAGGTGCTCGGCGAGGGCAAGTATCCCGACGACATCGACGAGCTCGATCAGCCGGGTCTGACCTATGCCAGCGCCGTGCGCTCCAAGTACCCGCGCGCCCGTGTGCTCTCCATCGACACCTCCAAGGCCGAGGCCCTGCCCGGTGTGGTGGGCATCCTGCGCGCCGAGGACGTGCCGGTCAACCAGGTCGGCCACCTTATCCAGGACTGGGACGTCATGATCGCCCAGGGCGACATCACCCGCTGCGTGGGCGATGCCATCGTGCTGGTGGTTGCCGAGGACGAGGCGACGCTCGAGAAGGCCAAGAAGCTCGTAAAGATCGATTACGAGCCGCTGGAGCCCGTGCGCAACATCGCCGAGGCCAGGTCTGCCGACGCCCCGCGCCTGCACGACAGCTTCTTTGCCTTTGGCAACACGGTGGAGCTCAAGGACAACGTGTGCCAGAGCCGTCACGTGACGCGCGGTGACGCCGCCAAGGCGCTGGCAGAGAGCGCGTTTACCGTGACGCAGCGCTTTACCACGCCCTTTACCGAGCATGCCTTCTTGGAGCCCGAGTGCGCCGTTGCCTTCCCGTACAAGAATGGCGTCAAGGTGCAGTCGACCGACCAGGGCGCCTACGACACGCGCAAAGAGTGCGCTCACATGTTTGGCTGGGATAGCGAGCCCGAGCGCGTGGTCGTCGAGACCATGCTCGTGGGTGGCGGCTTTGGCGGCAAGGAGGACGTGTCCATCCAGCACTTGGCCGCGCTCGCCGCATATAAGTTCCAGCGTCCTGTGAAGTGTAAGCTCACGCGTGCCGAGTCGCTCGCTTTCCATCCCAAGCGTCACGCCATGGACGGCACCTTTACACTGGGCTGCGACGCCGAGGGCAACTTTACCGGCCTGGATTGCGAGATCAACTTTGATACCGGCGCCTACGCGTCGCTGTGCGGCCCGGTGCTCGAGCGCGCCTGTACGCATGCCGTCGGCCCCTACAAGTACCAGAACACCGACATTCGCGGCTTTGGCTACTACACCAACAACCCGCCCGCCGGTGCGTACCGCGGCTTTGGCGTTTGCCAGTCCGAGTTTGCGCTCGAGAGCCTGATCGACCTGCTGGCCGAGAAGGTCGGCCTGGATCCGTGGGAGATCCGCTACCGTAACGCCATCGAGCCGGGCGAGGTTTTGCCCAACGGCCAGATTGCCGATTGCTCCACGGCACTGAAGGAGACGCTGCTCGAGGTCAAGGATGCCTACTACGCGCATCCCGGACACGCCGGTATCGCCTGCGCCATGAAGAACGCCGGCGTGGGCGTGGGCCTGCCCGATGCCGGCCGCTGCAAGATCCGCGTCGAGGATGGCCGCGCCGTGGTCTACGCCGCCACGTCCGACATCGGCCAGGGCTGCAACACGGTCTTTTTGCAGGACGTTGCCGAGGCCTGCGGTCTGCCGCTGAGCTGCATTGCCAATGGCGAGTGCTCCACCGAGAACGCTCCCGACTCCGGCACCACGTCTGGCTCGCGTCAGACGGTCGTGACCGGCGAGGCCGTGCGCGGTGCCGCCTTCCTGCTGCGCGATGCCATGCTTGACATCGAGGCCGGCAAGCCCGCACCCGATACTCCCGTGAGCGCGCATGGCGACGGCGTCAAGATTGAGTACGACGACGGTCGCGCCTATCAGCTGCGCACGCAGGAGCTCGTCGCCGGCCAAGGTATGCATCCTCAGGATCCCGCGGCTGCCATCAAGGCGCTCGAGGGATGCGAGTTTGGCTACGTGTACCTGGAGCCGACCGACAAGCTGGGCGCCGACGTTCCCAACCCCAAGAGCCACATCTGCTACGGCTTTGCCACGCATGTGGTCATTCTGGATGATGACGGCCGCGTGAGCGAGGTCTATGCTGCGCACGATTCCGGCAAGGTGGTCAACCCCATCTCCATCCAGGGTCAGATCGAAGGCGGCGTGCTCATGGGGATGGGCTATGCGCTTACCGAGGACTGGCCGCTCAAGGACTGCGTACCCCAGGCAAGGTACGGTACGCTCGGGCTGTTCCGTGCGCCCGAGATTCCGGATATCCACGCCATCTACGTGGAGAAGGACGAGCTGCTGCCCGTGGCATACGGCGGCAAGGGCATCGGCGAGATCGCAACGATCCCCACGGCGCCCGCCGTACAGAACGCCTATCGCGCGTTTGACGGCAAGCTGCGTCCAGATCTGCCCATGGTGGATACGCCGTACAGCCGCGCCCGTCACCGTGGGTAGGGTAGGGCGCAGACGGCATTGCTGATGGGCTGTTCGCGCACAACACCAACTGTATATGCTGCACCTTTGGCCCCGGCTCCAGCGCGAGCCGGGGCCTTTTGTTTTTCAAGACTTTAGTCCGCTGGCCGCGCAGCGGCCAGCTTTAAACCACCCGCTACGCGGGTGGAGACAAACGGCTTTACAAAGCCACCCCTCCGACCGATATTGACGATTGTTCAGGCCGTCAAGAATTCGAGTCGAAGGGGTGGTCGCCATGGCCCAGAAGGCCTACAGCCTTTCCCACACGAAGTGGATGTGCAAGTACCACATCGTGTTCACGCCGAAGTATAGGCGCAAAGTGATCTACAACCAAATCAGGAGCGACATAGGGGAGATCCTCAGGAAGCTGTGCGAGTACAAGGGGATCGAGATAATCGAGGGGCACCTGATGCCCGACCACGTGCACGTGCTGCTGGCGATCCCGCCGAAGTACAGCGTCGCGAGCGTCATGGGCTACCTGAAGGGGAAGAGCTCGCTGATGATATTCGACAGGCACGCCAACCTCAAGTACAAGTTCGGCAACAGGAAGTTCTGGGCGGAGGGCTACTACGTGTCCACCGTCGGCCTGAACGAGGCGACGATCGCCAAGTACATCAGGGAGCAGGAGTCCCACGACATCGCGCTGGACAAGCTGAGCGTGAAGGAGTACGAGGACCCCTTCAAGAGGGGGTGATCCCGCCGGTTCGACCGGCGCGCCACGGGTCAAGATGCACTAGGCCTGGACGAAGTCCGGGCCCGCGCCTTTAGACGCGAGCCCGGGGCCCGTGGGTTATACCCTAAGAGCAAACCACCCTTTTTAAGGGTGGTTCTGATTTTGGAGCGCCTCCGCATACGGAAACTGCGTCCCGGAATCCAGCCTCGGAACGGGATTAACTTTCCCAACGGGGCCGCATGCGGAAACTGCGTCCCGGAATCGTGCCTCAGAATGGGATGTGTTTTCCGCTGGCCGGCCGTTTGGAAAGTGCATCCCAGTTTGAGCGTTTATTCCGGGATGCGGTTTCCGCTGAAGGACTCAACCGGAAAGCACGACCCGTTCCGAGACCTGATTCCGGGACACGCTTTCCGCCAGGCCCGCCATCCGGAAAGTGCATCCCGTTTTGAGCGTCCAGGCTGGGCCGCGCTTTCCGTTGGCGTGGCCGTTGGGAAAACGCGGCCCAGATAGGGGGGATGCGATCCGGCGATGCACGGCCTAGCAGCTCCTACAGCTCCACGTCGTTGAGCCACGTCGGCAGCGCGGTCTGCCGGATGCCTGCCGTCTGCAGCTTTTTGGCGAGCATTCCTGCCGAGCGGACCTCGTTCATGGTAAAGCGCAGCAGAGGGTGGCCGTAGAGCGATAGGTGCGCCTCGCGCTGTCGTTCGGCAACGAGCGCCTCGGCGGTGGTGCGTCCGGCCAGCATGGTCTGGTCGGTATATTTGATGAGCCCGTCGAGCTCGCCCAGCGTGAGTTCCCGCGCCTGGCGCTCCCAGGCAAAGTCCGTTCGTATGGGCTTGGCCGAATCGAAGGGGTCCGTCAGCTCGTATTGAAGCCAGTCGGGCGCAAAGCCCGTCTCGATCATGACGGCTCGGGCGACCGATTCCCCGCCGCTCTCGGCGCGGGCGTCGGCATATCGAAGCGTTGTGAGGGCGGTGCGAATCGCGCGACCATTGCGGGCGGTCGCTCGTTGCTCAACGGCCTCCATCAGCTGTTCCGGCGCAAGGCCGAGCTTTAGGATCGCCGAATCGGCAATGGGCATGCCATCGGCAAAACCAGTTTGCAGCAGGCAATCTGTGACCGTTTGGATGGGCGGCGTTACCGATATGCCGGCTCTGCGTATTGCTCCGGCCGGCTCAATCTGGTGCCGCTGAATATGTGCGCCCGGACGAGCCGACGGCTTTGTCGAGCTGCAGACATGCACGACATTCAGGTGCCGCCACGAGACCTCGAGCCCCAGCAGGCAAGCTGCCGAAAACGAGCAGAACGTCCAATCGGGATGGATGATCGCAAGGGCGCGGATAATCTCGCAATGGCGTTGCGCTCGGTTGAGTTCATCCCAGCGCGTTTTTCGCGCAAACAACCCCGGCATGGGCGAGACAACCGTGCCGCCGGTGCGCCGAAGGAGCGCTTTTCGGATCGCCGTGCTCGGGGGGATCAGGCAGCGCCCCTCTTGTTCGGCTTGGTTCAACAGCTGGTCGATGAGTTGGTCATTGCAATGGGTCATGAGCTACCGCCTCCTTTTGGGTAGCAAAAACGTATCAGCTGGAACTTGCCGCTCAGCTGACCAAAAGCTGACCAAAATCTAACCATGCAGGTAGATGACCTGCTTTTGGCGACATTTTTACATCCGAATCGGCGGACGGTAATCGGCGACCTTGAACGGTAGCTAGATATGAAGTCTTGGTAAGTTTCGGGACGTGTACTTTTTGAAAAAGAGCATTCTATCTGCTGTTTTGTGTTTCAGGATCGCATGCTTGAAGGCATGTGATACGGGCTGCGGATCGTCGCCGTATATCTGCGGAAACTGTGTCCCGGAATTGCCACTCAGAACGGGACACGCTTTCCGGATGGGATGCTTGGCGGAAACTACGGCCCAGTTTTTGGCTCCAGAACGGGATGCATTTTCCGGAACGGTCCACGTGCGGTGGTGTACCGCCCCTTTCGTGTGCGCCGCTTGTCGAATTACGTTATAGCTAGCTATATTATAGGAAGGTATAATATAGCTAGCTATAACGTAAAGGAAGGATGGCCCTATGTTTATCGGAAGAACAGCGGAAATGTCCGAGCTCAATCGACTGTATGGCACGGACTCCTTTGAGATGCCTGTGATTTACGGCCGCCGTCGTGTGGGTAAAACGCGCCTTATCACAGAGTTCATCCAAGGTAAGAAGGCTATTTACTTTCAAGCTCGTCGTACCAATGCAGAGGCAAACCTGCACGGCTTTAGCCAGGCGATACTTGCAGGCTCGGTTGGTGCTACAGGCGTGTCGTTTCGTAGTTTTGACGAAGCGTTCGATGCATTGGCCACCATGGCTCGCACGGAACGTTTGGTTGTCGTGATTGACGAGTATCCCTATCTCGCCCAATCGAATCCCGAAATCAGCTCGTTGCTGCAAGACAAGATCGACCACTTATACAAAGAGACCAGGCTAATGCTGATCCTATGCGGCTCGTCTCTTTCGTTTATGGAGGAACAGGTGTTGGGCTACGAGAG
Organism: uncultured Collinsella sp.; assembly: GCA_937982065.1. Lineage (GTDB taxonomy): Bacteria > Actinomycetota > Coriobacteriia > Coriobacteriales > Coriobacteriaceae > Collinsella. The sequence goes on along the minus strand of CALJMO010000009.1, from coordinate 27,646 downwards.
CCCACTATACGGTAGGCGTACGGCCCAGTTTAAGATCATGCCGCTCGATTTTACGACGACCCTCGGGTTGTGGCAGAACATGGGTCGCGAAGACGCTGCAGTTTGCTATGGCATGACGGGTGGCATTCCTGCATATATCGAGAAAGTCGATCCCGCCGCACCGCTCAAGGACAACATCAAACGTCTTTTTCTTACTCCTACGGGCTATCTCTTTGAGGAGCCGAGTAACCTGCTGTTGCAAGAGTGCCGCAATCCCGAGCAATATGATGCGATCGTGCAGGCAATTGCCCAGGGGCGCTCGAAGATCTCGGAGATTGCGAGCTCCACGGGAATCCCTGCGAGCAACGTAAAGAGCTATGTGGATAAGCTGGCGTCGCTTGGGATTGTCGAGCGCGAGCTGCCCCTAAACGAGACGAGTAATAAGCGAGCCGTGTATCTGCTGAGCGACCAGATGTTTAGGTTCTGGTACAAGTTTGTTCCGCAGAACATCGGGCTGATTCAAAACGATATGGCCGAGATGGCGTATGAGCGCATTGAGCCGCACGTATCGGATTACATGGGTACGGTCTTTGAGCTTATATGCAGGCAATATGTTTACGAACTCGCGCGCGCGGGCCAGCTCGATGCGGTTCCGGCGAGCGCCGGGCGCTGGTGGGGGACGGATAATCGTACGCATACGCAGGAAGAAATCGACTTGATTGTTGACGATGGCGAGGGCGCTGCGCTGTTTGCGGAGTGCAAATGGCGCAATGAACCGGTGGGCGAGGATGTTCTGGAAAAGCTCGTGTACCGAAGCGAGCTCTTTAGGCAGCAGCATAAAAGCTACGTGATCTTCTCGAAGCGTGGCTTTACGCAAGGATGTCAGGAAGCTGCGGCGAGCAGGGGAGACGTCAAGCTGATCTCGTTTGCCGAGATGTGAGGGCGGGGATAATGAAGCGCGTCCTGATTTGATGCTGGGAATGGGATGTGCTTTCCTTTTGCGACCTTTGGCGGAAAGTGCGTTCCAGATTTCGGCTTCAGAATGGGATGCCGTTTCCGGATCGGCCCTCAGGCGGAAACTACGACCCGGAATTCGGCTCCAAAACGGGATACGCTTTCCCGGTGGCATCTCTAGCGGAAACTGCATCCCGGAATGAGCTCTCGGAACGGGACACGCTTTCCCATCGGGGCTTCAAACGGAAACCGTGTCCCGGAATCGAGCCTCAGGGTGGGACGCATTTTCCGGTAGAGGCCTGGGACGGAAGGCGTGTCCCAGAATCCGGCTAATCCGATGGCCAGGTGGTTGAGCGAGCGGGCTCCGAGGCTCCATTACTGAAAATTCATTTGTTAAACCTGGCAACCGTGGGTAGAATAAAGTCGACGGCAGCCCAAGGGTGATAGCTGGGCAGCGCCGTTACTTAGTTCAAGGGGTCAATGCCTTAACGGCGTCGACCCCTCTTCTTTTGCTTCGTACGCTGCTTAAGTGCCTCGGAAAGTCCGATAAGCGCCGTGAGGAGCGAGACCAAAGCGGTCAGGAGCTTCACGAAATCAATCAGATCGGTCATGGGCATCACCTCCCGTCGCATGGAGGGCGCTGCCCGGCACATGGAACTGCCGTCAACAACTGCCATTCTATCAAAGCGCGGTCATAAATACGAATATATGTTCGATAATAACAGCAACGTGATTCCCTCGAATAGCGGCCTTTCGTAAGGGCGGCAGAAGACGGCGCTGGGCGATTGGGGCTAGACGCGCAGGTCTTCGTCACCGAAAGCCCGTTTGATTAACCAGCCCTCTGTAGGTACACTGCATATTGATGGGCCCGGGATGACCGCTGATTCAAGTCACCGGGCCTAAATCTTTTTCATGCATTTGAATAGAGCGGGCGACTCTCTTGGGGCCGTCTGCATGGCGTGTGCCTGGCGCGCGTGGCATTGCGCTCCGATTTCATGTCCGCACGAGCGCCTAACCTTACGGCAATGTAGCCGCCTATGTAGCAAGCGGCAGGCAATGGAGAAAGGCCATAACCGTGTCAGCTGAAAAGACGCCGTGTATCTCGGCTATCGATACGACGAACTTTGCGCGCCAGATTGTGCTGGACTTTGAGTTTGCGCCGGTGCCAAAGCAGCGCCAGCGCCGTGGACTGCGCAATGAGATTATCGAGGTCGGCGCCGTCAAGCTCGATTACCACGGCAACGTTATGGGCGAGTTCTCGCAGTTTGTGCAGACGGAATTTACCGAAGGCGTTGCGTTTTCCGTCCGCGAGCTTACGGGGATATCGGCCGTGGACACTGCGATGGCCGATCCGCTCTACATGGTAATCAAAAGGCTCAGCGATTGGATCGGTCGCTACTCCGCACAGGTAGTTTGCTGGAGCGGGGCGGACCGTCGACAGCTTTTGACCGAGTGCCAGGCAAAGCACATCGATCTTTCCGCATTTCCTACGGATTGGGCCGACCTGCAGGCGTTTTACACCTCGATCATGGACGTGGGCAGCCACGGGTGCGTCTCTTTGAGTGACGCGGCGACGTGGTTTGGCATCGAGTTCGACGAGTCGACGGGTCACGCCCACAGCGCCCTTGCCGATGCGCGCGTGACCGCCAAGCTGCTCAAGCAGGTGATGGACGGGGACTACCGCGTGAGCCCGCGCGCCCAGGAAGTCCGCCAGCGGTGGGGGATGGGCGAGCGAGCTCAGACGCGCCTTTCCAGCAAGTGCTCCGAGCTGGGCGACCTGCTGCTGAAGCTGAAGGCGGTGGGGAGGTAGGCCTTTTGAGAACGCCATTCGGTTTGGCATGGCAGGGCTGTAAGCGCGACTTCGCACTGCTGTTTGAATCGAAGCGTCAACCAGTATGACGAGCTGTCTGGTCTGTCTGCCTACACCATCGCAATCCCGCGGGCCGCACTCAACAGCTCATACTCCCTTTCGCTCCACTGCCGCAGCTCGGCTGTGCGTACGGCGTCGCGACACAGGTCCAGAAACACCTCAGCTCCCTCGCAGAAGCACTCGCGGGCAAAGTCACCCGAGCCGTCTGCGACGCACATGCCGTCTGCAAACAACTTCCAACTCGACGGCTCGCGCGAGTCGTCTCCGAGCAGCTTGATCTGCAGTACGTGCGGATTTCCAGCAGCACAGAGCTCTTCCTCGAGCTTTTGCACCGTAAAACGCATCTGGTGGGAGAGGCTGCTCTTGACCATGGCCGAGGCGTGGCCATTCGGCTTGTCCAGAAGATGCATTCGTTTTGGCTTGACGACCAGATTGTGGAAATTGCGCTCGGTGCGCACGGAGAAATTGTCCATACGGACTCCTTTCATCGATGTTGGCAGGGCCACCGTGCCTCTTGGCCGGTTGGCGTCGGGATCGTGGAGCCAACTCTCTACCCCGACTCTGGATAAAACGCGCCCGCTCCTTGCAGGCACGATGGAGTCTATCAACGTGTACGGACAGAAATCAAGCGCCGCCTGCGAAATGACGCGTGAACGGCGTTGGTCCCCAAGTGATTATTCGGCTTTCATTCGGAAAAGTGTCGAAATCAGCCGTGTAAAAGTACGGAAAAGTGTCGAAATAGGCACCTTAAAACTTCGGAAAAGTGTCAAATTCGATGGGCAAATTATCCGGAAAAGTGTAGCTGGATGACAAAACAGCACTTAGAAGCCGGTGCTGGATGCGGGATCTTGCGGCCGCCTTTAGTCCTCGCTACTCATCGTCTCCGTCGTTGGGGTCGCCCTTGAGGGTGTTGATGTCCAGGTACTGGTTATCGTCCTCTTTTTGCTGGGTCTCCGACTCCGCTTGGGTGGGGCCGCGGAACAGCTGGAATCCCTCAAACGCAATGACACCGAGCAGGGCAATGATAATGGCGATAAAGGCAACCTTGACTGCCTGCGGAAATTCCGAGAAACGCAGCGCCTTTTCCTCGGCGTAATAATCGGCGAAGCGCTCTTCGCCCGTGCTTTTGGTATACGCCGGCGCGGACGCGGCCTCCGGGTCATATTCCGGTGCGGGCGTGGCAGCGTACGGATCGTTGAGATAATCGCTCGATGCGGTGCCATAATCCTCGGTCTCGATGCGACCGTTGCCAGCATAGCCATCGGAATAATCGGAATATGCCGCATCGCCCTCAGAGTCTGCGGCGCTCGTGTTGGCGGCAAAAAGCGGGTTAACTGGAACATCGAGCGCCGGCATGCCGGTAGAGGTCTCATCCAGATCGGTTGCAGCCCAGGAATCGTAGGCAACCTGATGGGCAACGGGCTCATCGAGCCTTGCGACCGGAGGCTTGCGTGCCGCAGGAACAGGCAACTGCTGGGCGCTGTACATAACGGTGCTGTCGGCCGATTTGCCCTGCGTCGCTGCAGCGAGAAATGCCGCCGTCTCGGACGGGTCGCTTGCGGGGCGGGGAGCGGGCATGGGTGTCGAAGTGGGCGCGGGCGTAGGCGCGGGCGTCGAAACAGGCGACTGCGCAGGAGTCGGCGCAGATGCGGGCTTAGGCGCAAGTGTGGGATCGGGGCTTGACGGGCGAGCCCCGCCGCCCATGAGTTCGTCGGCGGTCCACGGGCGATCATCCATCACGTCGTCAAGGCTTAGCGAAAACAGGTCGTCTTCACCCTCATCGAACATGCGGTGCACATGTCCACCAATTGCCGGAATCAATCCGCGACCGGTGCATGATGCCTTGCTCAACGCCATTCTGTTCCATCCTTTCGAAATACTAATGACATCGATTATATGGAACTTCCCAAGCGGCCCGGTCTTGGATTCGTGCTTTCCAGAACTCGCACCCAAAAGGGGAGGGGCAATCCAGGCGAGTGCCTACTTGTCGCCGGCCGCCGCCTTGGCCTCATTGAGGTAGCTATAGAAGCTGTACTTGGAGATGCCAAAGAACTCGCAGGCGCGCTCGCTCGACTTGGAAATGAGGAAGGCGCCGCGACGGTCGAGGTAGCCAATGGCACGAATGCGCTCGTCTTTGGTCATGAGTGCCGCGGGCTTGCCCACAAACTGCTCGCACTCGTGCAGCAGGTCCTCGAGCAGGTCGCCGATGTTCTTGGTAATGGGCTCGGGCTCGGTATAGCCCGTGCCGCCGGTGCCGGTAAAGGCGTCGAGCGAACGCTCAAAAGCCTTCATAAGCGTAATGTCAAAGTTGATGCCCAAAATGCCGACGGGCTTGCCCTCGTCGTTGCGGATAAAGATGGTAGAGGACTTGAGCAGCTTGCCATCGGTGGTTTTGGTGAGGTATGGCTCGCGGTCGTGCACGTCGGTGGTGCCCTCGTGCATGGACTCAAACACGATATGGCTGGGGCCGTCACCCAGTTTGCGCCCGCTGACGTGGCCGTTTTCGATCACTACGATGGAGTGGTCCACGTCCTCGGTCTCTAGGTCGTGGACGACGACTTCGCAGTTGGGGCCAAATTGGAGCGCCAGGCCGTGTGCTAGGCGCTTGTAAAACTCAATCTGTGCGGGGGTCATGGGTGCCTTCCTAAAAATTAGTTTGGGCACACTTTGCCATAAACCACACTTGACCGCAAACAAATCCATCAACAAGGCAATTCATGACCGTTCGGCGGCGAAAAAGTACCGATTACGGCAGCAAACAATTCGTTAGGTATGCCAATCAAAAAGTGTGATAGAACATTACTAACAAACTTTTTGTTTGGCATCCACATAAAAGTTCAGCCGTGTGAATGGGATCGGGCTGAAACGCGTATGCGGGGGCCGGCAAGAGAGGACTTAAGGAGTTCACCGTATGGCCGATAAGATCCAGTGGGCGAGCAACACGATGCCCAAGAGCGATGACAAGCACTTGGGAATCATGAGTCTCGACCACGTGAAGAAGGCCCGTGCCTTCCACCAGTCGTTCCCCCAGTACACCGTCACTCCGCTTGCCCGCCTGGACGGCCAGGCTGCGCGCCTGGGCCTGTCCAACCTGTGCGTTAAGGACGAGAGCTATCGCTTTGGCCTCAACGCCTTTAAGGTCCTGGGCGGCTCGTTTGCCATGGCCAACTACATTGCCGACGAGACCGGCAAGGACGTTGCCGACTGCACCTTCGATTACCTGACCTCCGATCAGCTGGCCGAGGACTTTGGCCAGGCTACCTTCTTTACCGCCACCGACGGCAACCATGGCCGCGGCGTGGCATGGGCTGCCAACAAGCTGGGCCAGAAGGCCGTCGTTCACATGCCCAAGGGTTCCACTAAGCCCCGCTTCGATAACATCGCCGCCGAGGGCGCAACGGTGACCATCGAAGAGGTCAACTACGACGAGTGCGTGCGCATGGCCGCCGCCGAGGCCGACGCCTGCGAGCGCGGCGTCATCGTTCAGGACACCGCCTGGGAGGGCTACGAGAAGATCCCGTCTTGGATCATGGAGGGCTACGGCACCATGGCTTCCGAGGCTGCCGAGCAGCTGCGCGAGATGGCCATCAACCGCCCGACCCACGTGTTTGTCCAGGCTGGCGTGGGTTCGCTCGCCGGTGCCGTGGTGGGCTACTTCACCAACCTGTATCCCGATAACCCGCCCACCTTTGTCGTGGTCGAGTGCGCGCCTGCCGCCTGTCTGTACAAGGGCGCTGCCGCCGGCGACGGCGATCCGCGCATCGTGGACGGCGACATGCCCTCCATCATGGCCGGCCTGTGCTGCGGCGAGCCCAACATCCTGGGCTGGGATATCCTGCGCAACCATACCACCGCCTTCGTGTCCTGCCCCGACTGGGTCACCGCTCGCGGCATGCGCACCCTGGGCGCCCCCGAGAAGGGCGACCCGCGCGTCATCTCCGGCGAGTCCGGCGCGGTGACCACCGGCCTGGTCGAGACCCTCATGCTCGATCCCGAGTACGCCGAGCTCAAGGAGCTCATCGGCCTGGACAAGACGAGCTCCGTGCTCTGCTTCTCCACCGAGGGCGATACGGATCCGGACCAGTATCGCCGCATCGTCTGGGAAGGCGAATACCCCACTTGCTAATACTGGGCGGAGTAAATAGGTATCGCTCCGCCACCTCACAGGTAGATTCCTTCGTTTGAAAGGTTATGAACAATGGCTAAAGAACTCGATTTCGACGCTATCAAGGCTGCTGCTGAGTCCCACCGTGCTGATATGACTCGCTTCCTGCGCGCTATGATCTCCCACCCCTCTGAGTCCTGCGAGGAGGGTGAGGTTGTCGCCTGCATCAAGGCCGAGATGGAGAGCCTTGGCTATGACGAGGTCAAGGTCGACGGCCTGGGCAACGTTATGGGCTTTATGGGCGAGGGCGACAAGATCATCGCCATCGACTCTCATATCGACACCGTCGGCATCGGCAACATCGAGAACTGGGATGCCGATCCCTATGAGGGCTACGAGACCGACGAGATCATCTACGGCCGCGGTGGCTCCGACCAGGAGGGTGGCATGGCTTCTGCTACCTACGCTGCCAAGATGATGAAGGACATGGGCCTCATCCCCGAGGGCTACAAGATCATGGTCGTCGGTACCGTCCAGGAAGAGGACTGCGACGGCATGTGCTGGCAGTACATCTACAACAAGGACGGCATTAAGCCCGAGTTCGTCATTTCCACCGAGCCCACCGACGGCGGCATCTATCGCGGTCACCGCGGTCGCATGGAGATCCGCGTCGACGTTCACGGCACCTCCTGCCACGGCTCCGCTCCCGACCGCGGCGACAACGCCATCTACAAGATGGCTGACATCATCGCCGACGTCCGCGCCCTCAACAACAACGGCTGCGACGAGTCGACCGACATCAAGGGCCTCGTCAAGATGCTCGACCCCAAGTACAACCCCGAGCACTTCGAGGACGCCCGCTTCTTGGGCCGCGGCACCTGCACCGTCAGCCAGATCTTCTACACCAGCCCCAGCCGCTGCGCTGTCGCTGACTCCTGCGCCATCTCCATCGACCGTCGCATGACCGCCGGTGAGACCTGGGAGTCCTGCCTGGACGAGATCCGCAACCTGCCGGCAGCCAAGAAGTACGGCGACGACGTGAAGGTCTCCATGTACATGTACGACCGTCCGTCCTGGACCGGCGAGGTCTACGAGACCGAGGCTTACTTCCCCACGTGGATCAACAAGGAGACCGCTCCGCACGTCAAGGCCCTCGTCGACGCCCATAAGGCTATGTTCGGTGACGAGCGCATCGGCTGCGAGCCCAGCATGGACAAGCGCACCGGTCGTCCGCTGTGCGACAAGTGGACCTTCTCCACGAACTGCGTTTCCATCCAGGGCCGCTATGGCATCCCCTGCGTGGGCTTTGGCCCGGGTGCCGAGTCTCAGGCTCACGCTCCCAACGAGGTCACCTACAAGGACGACCTGGTCACCGCTGCCGCCATGTATGTGGCTGCCCTGAACCTCTACGATCCGAGCCAGGCCGATGGCGATGCCACCGTGTTCCGCGCCGGTCTGACCAACAACAAGATCGACTAGTCCCATTCCTCGATCTTGTTGAGCCGGGGACCGCTCGTGTCCCCGGCGCTCCCTGTTGACTTGGGGCCCGCGGTCGTTATCTCCCATGCTTCCTCAACGGTGGCGGGTCCTCGTCATGGTGCTCTGCATGTTCTAGCCACACGCGCATGCCGGAGCACATCTACTCATTGCGATCGTTTCATCTTTAGAAAGGACATTTCCATGGACGCTAAGTTTACCGAGCTCGTCGAGCAGCTGAACGGCCTCGATTTTAAGGGCATGTACGGCAGCGACTTCCTGCACACCTGGGACAAGACCACCGATGAGCTCAAGGCTCTCTACATCGTCGCCGACGCCCTGCGCGAGCTGCGTGAGAACAACGTTTCGTCCAAGATCTTCGACTCGGGCCTGGCCGTCTCCCTGTTCCGCGACAACTCCACCCGTACGCGTTTCTCTTTCTCTAAGGCCGCCAACCTGCTCGGCCTTGAGCTGCAGGACCTGGACGAGAAGAAGTCCCAGATCGCCCACGGCGAGACCGTCCGCGAGACCGCTACCATGATCTCCTTCATGGCCGACGTCATCGGCATCCGCGATGACATGTACATCGGCAAGGGCGATGCCTACATGGCCGAGGTCTCCGAGTCCGTGCAGCAGGCCTACGAGGATGGCGTTCTGGATCACCGTCCCACGCTCATCTCTCTGCAGTCCGATTCTGACCACCCCACGCAGTCCTCTGCCGACATGCTCTACCTCATCAACGAGTTTGGCGGCCTCGAGAACCTTAAGGGCAAGAAGGTTGCCGTCACCTGGGCCTATTCGCCCTCTTACGGCAAGCCGTTGTCCTGCCCGCAGTCGCTGATCAGCCTGCTGCCCCGCTTTGGCATGGACGTCACCCTGGCTCACCCCGAGGGCTACGACCTCATGCCCGAGGTCGTCGAGCGCGCCAAGAGCTATGCCGCCGAGTCCGGCACCACCTTTAAGCAGGTCAACACCATGGCCGAGGCCTTCGAGGGCGCCGACATCGTGATCCCCAAGAGCTGGGCTCCGTTTGCCGCCATGGAGAAGCGCACCAACCTGTACGCCGAGGGCGACGACGCCGGCATCGCAGCGCTCGAGAAGGAGCTGCTCGCCCAGAACGCCACCCATCAGGACTGGTGCTCCACGACCGAGCTCATGGAGAAGACCGCCAACGGCCAGGACACCATCTTTATGCACCCGCTGCCCGCCGACATCTCCGGTGTCTCCTGCGAGCACGGCGAGGTTAACGCCGACGTCTTCGACATGCACCGTGTGGGCATGTACAAGGAGGCCAGCTACAAGCCGTACGCCATCGCAGCCATGATGTTCCTGCAGAAGGTTGCCGATCCCGCCGCTACCCTCAAGGCCCTCGACGAGCGCAATACCGCCCGTTGGTTCCAGGCCTAAAGCCGGGTTGAGGTAAGCCATGTAAAGGGGGCGCTCTGCCAACCGGCGGGGTGCCCCTTTTTTGCATCGCGGGCGTGCGGGATAAGCGCTTTCGATGTGGATGCCCGCGGCGCGAGTTATGGGTACGATGGTTTCAGGGGAGGTATCACCATGAAACTTGGATGCGTCATTATGGCCTCGGGCGAGGGCAAGCGGTTTGGCTCCAACAAGATGCTTGCCGATATCTATGGCAAGCCGCTGATTGCCTGGACTATCGATTCGGTTCCCCGGGGCTTTGACGTCGTGGTTTCGACGCGTTGGCCCGAGGTCGCCCAGATTTGCGAGGACAAGCATTGCCCGTGTGTGCTGCACGATGGCGAGCTGCGCAGCGAAAGCGTCCGTGCGGGCCTTTCGTGGGGAGTCGAACGCAACTGGAAAGGTTGCCTCTATTTGCCGGGCGACCAGCCGCTCGTGAGTTCGGATTCTTTTGAGGCTATGGTTCGTACATTTGACGAGCGTGGCCGCAAGCACCCAGTGCGTCTTGCGTGCAACGGTGAGCCTTCGAGCCCGGTGCTCTTTCCGGCGGAACTGTTCGGTGCACTTATGTGTCTTGAGGGCAAGGACGGCGGCGGTTCGATCCTCAAGGGCCGTACCGATGTGGTGTTGGTCGAGGCGCGTGCCTACGAGCTGTGGGACGTCGATACCGCCAAGGGACAGCAACGCATAACGGAGCATATCGCTGCCTGCTCGTATTTTGATCGCGTGGCCAACTGTATGAATCAATAAGGAGCAACATGATCATCATCAAAAACGGCGCGCTCGTGACGCCACAGGGACTTCGCCGCGCCGATCTTGCCATGGAGGGCGACAAGATTGTGCGGATCGCCGCGGCGATTGAGCCGGCCGAGGGCGATACCGTCGAGGATGCCGCGGGCTGCTGGGTGTTTCCCGGCTTTATCGACGGCCACACACACATGCAGTGCTGGACTGGCATGGATTGGACGGCAGATAGCTTTGAGACCGGTACGCGTGCGGCTGCCTGCGGCGGCACGACGACCATCGTGGACTACGCGACGGCCGATCGCGGCGTGACCATGCCCGATGCCTTGGCCGAGTGGCATTGCCGCGCCGACGGAACCTGCACGGCTAACTACGCCTTTCATATGGCACTCGCCGAGTGGAACGAGCGCAACCGCGCCGATCTTTCGGCCATGCGCGAGGCGGGCGTATCGTCGTTCAAGACCTACTTTGCCTACGATCATTTGCGCCTGGACGATGCCGAGACGCTCGAGGTGCTCGAGGAGCTCAAGCGTATTGGCGGCATACTGTGCGTGCATTGCGAGAACGGTACGCTGGTGAATGAGCTGCAGAAGCGCGTGTACGAGCAGGGGATTCATGGGCCCGAGGGGCATGCGCTCAGCCGCCCGGACGTGTGTGAGGCCGAAGCCGTGAGCCGCCTGCTGTATCTGGCGCACCTGGCCGGCGACGCCCCAGTCAACGTGGTGCACCTTTCGACCAAGTTGGGGCTCGAGGCCATTCGTGCGGCCAAGGCGCGCGGGCAGAAGAATATCTATGTCGAGACCTGCCCTCAGTATCTGATGCTCGACGACACCTGCTATCTGGAGCAGGGCGAGGACGGCTTTGCGGGCGCCAAGTACGTGATGAGCCCGCCGCTGCGCCATGCCGGCGACCGTGCCGCGCTGCGCGAGGCGCTTGTGGCCGGCGAGATCGATACGATTGCGACCGATCATTGCAGCTTTAACCTGCACGGGCAAAAGGACCGCGGGCGCGACGATTTCCGCGCGATTCCCAACGGCGGGCCCGGCGTGGAGCATCGTCCCGTCGCGATTGCCACGAGCTTTGAGGGACAGCTGGGACCCGAGGATCTGTGCCGCTTGATGAGCGAGAACCCGGCGCGCGTGTTTGGCATGTACCCGCGCAAGGGCTGTCTTGCCGAGGGCGCCGATGCCGATGTGTGCGTGTGGGATCCCAAAGCGCGCTGGACAATCAGTGCCGCGACACAGCATCAAGCTGTGGACTACACGCCGCTCGAGGGTTTTGGGGCACATGGCCGCGCCAAGGCCGTGTTTGTGAACGGCGTGCTGGTGGCGCGCGATGGCGAGCCCACCGGAGCCCAGCCCGGTCGCTACGTGCCTCGCTAGCAGCAAAGATGCCGTGTCCCCTCCGCAGTTGCGGTGAAATACGGACTGTTTGCGGCCGTCATACGGCCAAACAGTCCGTATTTCACCGCAACTGAGGAGATGGGGCCGGCTACTTGAGGCTGGTGGCGATGAGGGGGCGGCCGAGGGCTGCCTCGAAGCGGTCGGCCATCGTGGGGTCGCTGAGCGTGTCGACTTGGTTGAGCATGACGCGGGCATTGTTGAGGTTCAGCATCCGCAGCTCGGCATTGAGCACCTGGGCGACGCGCTCTGGGGTGGCAGTGTCGGTGAGTTCGCAGCCGCAACGCTCGCAAAAGAGCTCGGGGCGGTGGACAACCTCGGCGACGGGTTTGCCCAGTCCCGAGGCGCCGACGACCCAGACAACGTTTGCCGTGGCGGCGGGAATTACCGGCTCCCAGGCGGCATGCGCCTTGAGCGGGAGTCGCTTGCTGCCATCTGCCTCGGCCAACACATAGTCAAAGCGCTGCGCCAGCTCGTTGAGCGGCTCGGCGGGGGCGGAGAGCTTGCCTGTCTCCGGGTCCAAGATGCCTGCCTGGCAGATGCCTCCGCGTGCAAGGCCCGCGCAGGCCTCGCAGGTGCAACCGGGGACATGCGAGGCGCCCGGCTTCCAAGGCACGGCGTCCAGGCGACGATTCGACCCGTCCCATGGCACGCCGGCAACGGGAAGCATATGCGTGGTGGTGCAGAGGAGCACGCGGCCGCCAGCGCGCATGAGCTCAAGACCCAGCGTTTTGAGCAACGTCGACTTGCCGCCGCTGCCGATAATCGCGGTAATGTCCGGCTCGATCCTGAGCGCCGAGGCAAGATTGCCGCTAACCGTTTCCATCTGTTCACCGCCGTATAATACTGTGATAATAAATAATCATCAGAGTAGCGGTCGAGCCGCTTTTGCTCTGCTCAAACCGTAGCACAGGGAGGTGCCCCGGGAATGCTCGTTTATGTTCGCGGCGCCGGCGATATCGCCACGGGTGTCGCCGCTCGCTTGGTGCGCGCCGGCGTGTCGGTCGTTATGGCCGATATCGCGGTTCCCACGTGCATCCGCCGCACAATCAGTTTTTGCGAGGCTATTCGCCTGGGCGAGGTCGAGGTCGAGGGCATTCGCGCCCGCTTGGCGCAGACGCCGGCTGAGGCGCTCGAGATTACCCAAGCGGGGGATGTTGCCGTCGTGGTGGACCCTCAGGCCAAGATGCTCGATGAGCTTAAACCCGCGGCTGTGGTCGACGCGATTCTGGCCAAGCGCAACCTGGGCACCACGCGCGACATGGCGCCTACCGTCATCGCCGTGGGGCCGGGCTTTACCGCGCCGGTCGATTGCGACGCCGTGGTCGAGACCATGCGCGGGCATTTCCTGGGCCGTGTCATTACCCAAGGTTCACCCCAGCCCAACACGGGCGTGCCGGGCATTATCGCTGGCTATGGCAAGGAGCGCGTTATCCACAGCCCCGCCGCCGGCGTGTTTCGGTCCGACCGCGCAATCGGCGACATCGTGAGCGCCGGAGACGTGATTGGCTACGCGGACGATACGCCCATGTGCACACAGATCGATGGCTGTCTGCGCGGGCTTTTGGCGAACGGCGTGCAGGTGACCGAGGGCTTTAAATGCGCCGATGTCGATCCGCGCGGCGATGCCAGCTATATCAACTACATTTCGGACAAGGCGACGTCGGTCGGCGGCGGCGTGCTCGAGGCACTCGCTATGCTCACCGATATCTTTAGAGGATAGAAGGCGGCAATGGAAAAGCTCGATGTTGTGAATGCGGCGCTTGCCGCCCTGCGTGCTGGCGAGACGTGCGAGCTCGTGGTCGTGGCCGGCACGGCGGGGTCGTCGCCGCGCGGCGTGGGCGCCTGGATGGCCGTCTTTGCCGACGGCAGCCAGGCGGGCACTATCGGCGGCGGCAAGATTGAGCTCTTTGCGCTGGATGAGGCGCGCGAACTCCTGAGCGCGGGACAGTCGCGTCTGGTCCGCTACACCATGGGCGGCGAGAACTCCGATACCGGCATGATCTGCGGCGGAGCCATTTGCCTGTGCTATCTGCATCTGGATGCGACCCAGGCACCGTTGTTCCAGGAAATTGCCGACGTCTTGGTCTATCGGCGCATCGGCGACTTCGTCATCGACTTTGAGCCGTTTATCGCGAGCGCGCTCGAGGGCGATGTGACCGAGTACCATGGCGAGGCATCGCGCCATACCATTGCGGGCTGCCCCGGGCTTTCACTGGTGGAGGAGGGGAGTAACGTCACCTACACCAACGCTGCCTCTGAGATTCCCGCGGCGCACATCGAGACGCTCTGCCCCGAGGGCCTGACCTACATCTTTGGCTGCGGACACGTGGGCGCCGCGACGGCGCGCGTGCTCACGGCGGCGGGCTTTGCCGTCGTGGCCTGCGATGACCGCCCCGGCACGCTGACCCCCGAATGGGTGCCCGGTGTCTACGATCGTCGCCTGGTCGATTACAAGAACCTGAGCGAGCTGTGTCCCATCGGTCCGCGCGACTTGGTGGTCGTCGCCACGGCGGGTCACAAGTCCGATATCGACGTGGTGATTCAGGCCATGCGTGCCAAGCCTGCCTACCTGGGCTGTCTGGGTTCGCGCCGCAAGACGGCCTTTGTGCGTGCCCGCCTGGAGCAGGAAGGTTTTACGCAGGACCAGATCGACGAGCTGCACCTTCCGATCGGCGTTGCCATCGAGGCCGAGGACCCCGAGGAGATCGCCATCTCCATCGCCGCCGAGATGATCCACCTGCGCCGCACCAAACTCGTCCCCCGCAAGCGCTAGTCGCATCCCCACCAATTAAGTTGCGGTGAAATACGGATTGTTTAAGCCTGTTAGGCCGCCCAACAGTCCCTATTTCACCGCAACTGCTTTTTGGGACCCATTTGTGCGGGGGAGTTGTGGAGTTGTGCAGGCAGACGAGGTTTTTCTGGAAATACGCTCCCGATGCGCGTATAGTACCGATTGTTTTGTCGGCTCCTGCTGCGTCGAGTCCAAACCGCAAAATGCCATGAGCGGTGCGGATGCAGTCAGGAGGCACGAGGACAACCCGCTGTGGCCACGCCCCGTGCTTAAAACCCCAAGAAGGAGTGAACAATGGCAGAAGAGAAGTATGTGCCGCGTCTGAAGACCAAGTACAACAACGAGGTCAAGCAGCAGCTTCAGGACAAGTTCCAGTACGAGAACGTCATGATGATCCCCAAGTTTGAGAAGATTGTCGTGAACATGGGTGTCGGCGAGGCCGCTACCGATTCCAAGGCCATCGACGGTGCCGTGCGCGACCTGCGCGCCATCACCGGCCAGCAGCCGATGATCACCCGTGCCCGCAAGTCCATCGCTACCTTCCGCCTGCGCGCTGGTATGCCGATCGGCTGCAAGGTTACCCTGCGTGGCGACCGTATGTGGGAGTTCTTCGATCGTCTGACCTCCGTCGCGATCCCCCGTATCCGCGACTTCCGCGGCATCTCCGCCAAGAGCTTCGACGGCCGTGGTAACTTCTCCATGGGCGTCACCGAGCAGCTCATCTTCCCCGAGATCGACTTCGATTCCGTCGATCACCAGCGTGGTATGGACATCACTTTCGTGACCACCGCCAACACCGATGAGGAGGCCAAGGCCCTTCTGGACGCCTTCGGTTTCCCGTTCAAGAAATAGGTTCACCTGCCCTATAAGCGCCGTTCCCACAAGGGGGCGGCGCTTGGGGCGAACAATACTCTATGTGAGGAGGATATAAGTGGCTAAGACATCGATGATCGTCAAGTGCAATCGCAAGCAGAAGTTCTCTACTCGTGAGTACACGCGCTGCCAGCGCTGCGGCCGTCCGCACTCTGTGTACCGCAAGTTCGGCCTGTGCCGTGTCTGCTTCCGCGAGCTTGCACTCAAGGGCGAGCTTCCCGGCGTTAAGAAGGCCAGCTGGTAAGTCACTACCAGCGTTTCAAGCATCAGTTTGGAACAGGGAAAACGCGCTAAAAAGGCTTTGCCGTTAAGGGCGGCGAAGAACCAAGAGCACGTGTTCATCAAGAACGAAGGAGAATCTGTATGAACCTTACAGACCCGATCGCAGATATGCTTACGCGCATCCGTAACGCTAACTCTGTGAACAAGGCCACGGTCTCCATGCCGAGCAGCAAGAAGCTCGTCGAGATCGCTCGTGTTCTGCACGAGGAGGGCTACATCGAGGGCTACGATGTCGAGGACACCGTTCCCCAGAAGACTCTGCACATCACGCTTAAGTATGGTCCCAAGAAGGCTAAGGTCATCAACGGCATCCGCCGCATTTCCAAGCCGGGCCTGCGTAAGTACACCGGCGTTGCCGACATGCCCCGCGTCCGCGGTGGCCTTGGTACCGCCATTATTTCCACCAGCCATGGCGTCATGACCGACCGCGATGCTCGCAAGCACAACGTCGGCGGCGAGATCATCGCTTACGTCTGGTAATTCGCTCGGTAGGTAGAAGGAAAGGAGATCACCGTGTCTCGTATCGGTAATAAGCCTGTCCAGATTCCCGCCGGAGTCGAAGTGGCAGTCAACGGCAACAACGTTGTCGTCAAGGGCCCCAAGGGCCAGCTCGAGCTCGATGTCTTTGAGAAGCTCGCTATCAACGTCGAGGACAACGTCCTCACCGTTTCCCGTCCCGACGACGAGCGTGAGACCCGTGCCCGCCACGGCCTCACCCGCGCCCTCATCCACAACATGGTTGTTGGCGTTTCCGAGGGCTTCGAGAAGAAGCTCGAGCTCGCCGGCGTCGGTTACCGCGTGCAGCAGAAGGGCAAGAACCTCGAGTTCTCCCTGGGCTTCTCGCACCCCGTGATCGTCGAGGCTCCCGAGGGCATCACCTTCGAGGTTCCCGACAACACCCACGTGAACGTCAAGGGTATCAACAAGCAGCAGGTCGGTCAGATCGCCGCTGAGATCCGCGGCCATCGTCCTCCCGAGCCTTACAAGGGCAAGGGTATCCACTACGTTGGCGAGCACATCCGCCGCAAGCTGGGTAAGGCCGCCAAGTAGTCGTAACCGACTCACTCGCATAAGACCAGCACCCCGTCAGGTGCTGGCAAGATCAACCTTTTTAGGAGTTTACGTATGAACAAGCATAAGGCGAAGCTGGAAGGCCTCAAGCGTCGTCAGCGTCGTGTTCGCGGCAAGGTCTCGGGTACCTCCGAGCGTCCGCGTCTTCGCGTGACCCGTACTAACGCCAACATCTATGCCCAGATCATCGACGACAGCAAGGGCTCCAGCCTGACGCTCGTCTCTGCCTCGACCCTCGAGGCCGAGTTCAAGGGCACCCACACCTCGAACAAGGAGGCTGCGGAGAAGGTCGGTCAGCTCGTTGGCAAGCGCGCCATCGAGGCCGGCATCACCAAGGTCGCCTTCGATCGCGGTGGCCGTATCTACCATGGCCGCGTCAAGGCCCTCGCCGACGGTGCTCGTGCCGCCGGTCTCGAGTTCTAGGAGGTATGTAGCACATGGCTCGTAATCAGAAGCAGCAGCGCGAGGCCTCCGAGTTCGAGGAGCGCGTCGTTTACATCAACCGCGTGTCGAAGACCGTCAAGGGTGGTCGTCGCATGAGCCTCGTCGCTCTCGTCGTCGTTGGCGACGGCAAGGGCAACGTCGGCGTTGGCATGGGCAAGTCCGCCGAGGTGCCCATGGCCATCTCCAAGGCATCTCTCGATGCCAAGAAGAACATGTTCCACGTGCCGGTGACCGAGCAGGGCACCATCCCGCACGAGGTTCTCGGCCACTTTGGTGCCGGCCGCATCATCATCAAGCCCGCTGTCGAGGGTACCGGCGTTATCGCCGGCGGCGCTGTGCGTCCCCTCTTTGAGCTTGCTGGCATCAAGAACGTCCTGTCCAAGTCCCTCGGTACCGACAACGGCCTCAACATCATCAAGGCTGCCGTCGAGGGCCTCAAGGAGCTCTCCAGCCCTGAGGACGTCGCGGCTCGCCGTGGCCTGACGGTCTCCGAGATGTTCGTCGGTAAGGAGAACTAAGCATGGCTGACACCATCAAGATCAAGCAGGTCCGCAGCACCAACGGTTGCAAGCAGGACCAGGTCCGTACTGTCCGTGCCCTCGGTCTCCACAGGATCCGCGAGGTTCGCGAGATTGCTGACAACGAGTCCGTCCGCGGCATGATCTTCAAGGTCAAGCACCTTGTCGAGATTGTAGAGGAGTAGCAAATGCAGCTTCACGATCTTACTCCCGCGCCCGGTTCCACCAAGAACCGCAAGCGCGTCGGCCGTGGCAATTCTTCGGGTCACGGCACCACTTCTGGCCGCGGTCAGAAGGGCCAGGGTTCCCGCTCTGGCGGCACCAAGGGTGCCGGCTTCGAGGGTGGCCAGACTCCGCTGGCTATGCGCCTGCCCAAGCTTCCGGGCTTCCGTAACCCCCGTCGTATCGAGTACACCGCTGTTAACGTTGAGCGTCTCGAGCGTAAGTTCGAGGACGGCGCTGTGATCGACGGTGCCGCTCTTAAGGCCGCTCGCATCACCAAGAGCGAGTTCGAGCCCGTCAAGGTGCTCGGCAATGGTGAGCTCACCAAGAAGTTCACGGTCAAGGTCGACAAGGTCAGCGCTTCTGCGCAGGCCAAGATCGAGGCCGCCGGCGGAAAGGTCGAGCTGCCGTGCTAAATGGTCTTAAGAATGCTTTCCGCATCAAAGAATTGCGCGAAAAGATTCTTTTTACCATAGCTATGCTCGTCGTGTACCGCATTGGTGCGCACGTTCCTGTGCCCGGCATTCCCTTCCAGGGGATGCTGGGCCTTTTCTCGACCGATAACAATTCGGTCGCCGCAGGTGCTATGGCCCTCCTGAATCTTTTCTCTGGCGGCGCGTTGAGCTATGTGTCGGTGTTTTCGCTGGGCATCATGCCTTATATCACCAGCTCGATCATCCTCCAGATGCTCCAGGCCGTCGTGCCTTCCCTGCATGAGCTTGCCCGCGAGGGCGAGGTCGGTCAGACCAAGATTACGCAGTATTCGCGTTACCTCACCCTGGCTCTGGCAATCCTCAACTCCGTGGGTTACCTCTTCCTCTTTAAGAGCTTCGGCATCAGCTTCAATGGCGCCGGAGCTCCCGAGATCATCTTCGACCTCATGATCGTCGGTACGCTCACCGCGGGCGCCATGCTGATCATGTGGATTGGTGAGCTCATCACCCAGCGTGGTATCGGCAATGGCATGTCGCTGATCATCTTCGCGAACATCATGGCCGGTCTGCCGCAGGCTATCTTCTCCAGCACCGAGGGCAATGCCGGTGGCATCATCACCATGGTGATTATCTGCGCCATCATCCTGCTGGTTATCCCGCTGATTGTTTTCCTTGAGCGCGGCCAGCGCCGCATCCCGGTCTCCTACGCTAAGCGCGTCGTGGGCCGTCGCATGATGGGTGGCCAGACCACCTACCTGCCCATCAAGGTCAACACCGCGGGTGTCGTGCCAATCATCTTCGCTTCGGCGCTGCTGTACTTCCCGGCTCAGATTGCCGTGTTCTTCCCCGGCATCGGCTGGATTCAGGCAGTTGCCTCCGCGCTTTCGACCGGTTGGCTCAACTGGGTGCTTAACGTTGTCCTCATCGTGTTCTTCGCGTACTTCTACACCTCCATGGTGTTCAACCCCGATGACACGGCCGATAACCTTAAGAAGCAGGGCGGCTTTATTCCGGGCGTCCGTCCGGGTAGGGCTACCGCGGCCTACATCAAGAACGCGCTCAACAAGATCACGCTTCCCAGCGCTGTCTTTTTGGCGCTCATCGCCATCGTGCCTTCGATCATCTTCTCCTTCACGGGTAACCATCTGATCCAGGCATTTGGCGGCACGTCCATCCTCATCATGGTCGGCGTCGTGCTCGACACGGTCGATAAGCTCGAAGGCCAGATCAAGATGTATGATTACGATGGATTCTTTAAATAGGCTAGAGGAGGATTGCTCATGAACCTCGTATTGCTCGGAGCTCCGGGTGCCGGTAAGGGCACCGTCGCACAGGAACTCGTCGCCGAGTTTGGCGTCGCCCATATTTCCACGGGCGACCTGCTGCGTGCTGCCGTCAAGGGTGGCACCGAGCTTGGTATTCAGGCTAAGAAGTACATGGACGCTGGCGAGCTCGTTCCCGACCAGCTCGTGATCGACCTTGTCAAGGAGCGCCTTGCCGCCGATGACGCCCAGCAGGGCTTCATCCTCGACGGCTTCCCGCGCAACACCGCCCAGGCTGTGACGCTCGATTCCGAGCTTTCCGCCATGGGTCGCGAGATCGACTGTGCCCTACTGGTCGATGTGGCCCCCGAGGTCATTATCGATCGTCTGTCTTCGCGTCGCACTTGCCGCGCCTGCGGTTACACCGGCACCGCTGCCGATGCTACCTGCCCCAAGTGCGGTGGCGAGATGTATCAGCGCGACGACGACAAGCCCGAGACCATCAAGAACCGTCTCGACGTCTACGAGAAGTCCACGAGTCCGCTCGTCGACTACTATCGTGGCCAGGGTCTGCTCAAGTCGGTCAACGGTGACCAGGCTCGTGAGACCGTGTACGGGGATGTCAAAGAGGCTCTCGGTCTATGATCAAGATTAAGTCTGCAACGCAAATCGAGCAGATGAAGAAGGCAGGAGCGCTATCTAAGATGGCGCTCCGCCACGTTGGAGCCATGGTGCGTCCCGGCGTTTCGACTTTTGAGCTCGATCAGCTCGCGGAGCAGATTATCCGCATGCATGGCGGCACCCCGGCCTTTAAGGGTTACGGCGGGTTCCCGGGGACCATTTGCGCATCGATCAACGATGCCGTGGTCCACGGTATTCCCAACCCCGACATGATCCTGCGCGATGGCGATATCATCTCCATCGATACGGGAGCCGTTGTCGACGGTTGGGTCGGCGATAACGCTTGGACGTTTTTTGTCGGCACCCCCACGCCCGAAGCCAAGGCTTTGTGCGAGGTCACGCGTGATTGTCTTAAGGCTGCCATCGAGCAGGCTGTTCCCGGTAACCATATCGGGGACGTCGGTTATGCCGTTCAGTCCCTCGCCGAGTCTCACGGTTACGGCGTGCTTCGCGATTATGTGGGCCATGGCATTGGCCGCGTGATGCACGAGGACCCCAACGTTCCTAACTATGGAAAGAAGGGGAGGGGCGTTCGCCTCCAGGCCGGCATGGTCATTGCCATCGAGCCGATGGTTACGATGGGTTCCAACCATGTGAGCACGGGCTCCGACGGTTGGATTGTTACGACCAACGACCACCTGCCCGCCGCGCACTACGAGAACACCGTCGCCATTACCAATGACGGTCCGGTGATTCTGACCACGGATGCCCAAGGTGCTTGGTGTTCCTTGCAAGGCGGTGAAATGTAAAAGTCGCCGCCCCCTGATGCCCAACCTCGCCTTTCAATTTCGAAGGCATGACCCCAAGGTCTATGCCTTCTCATTTCAAGGCGATCTTGGGCATCAGGGAACGGCTTTGTTTTACATTTCAAATGTAACAAGTTCCACTTAGTTGTGGAGCCATTACGAAGTTATTACGATGCGTGCATACGTGTTGTAGAATACTCAATCGCTGTCGTTTTCTAGAGAAAGATGATTGCTTGTGAAGAAGGAAGACGCAATTGAGCTCGAGGGTACGGTAAAGGAACCGCTGCCCAATGCCATGTTTAAGGTCGAGCTCGAGAACGGTCATTCGGTTCTGTGCAACATTTCTGGCAAGATCCGAATGAATTACATCCGTATTCTCCCCGGTGACAGGGTTGTCGTGGAGCTTTCCCCGTACGACCTGACCCGCGGCCGCATCACCTATCGCTACAAATAGCGGCACGCATACACGCACTCCATTTCCGGCTGCAGGCTTAGCTCAACCTACGGTCGGATTGTGTGTGAAGACCAGCCATAGTTTTAAACGCCTGCGGCTGGGCGAGTAGATAGTAGGGAAGTAGTTTGAGCGCTACCGAAAGGAAGAACGATGAAGGTACGTCCTTCGGTCAAGAAGATGTGCGATAAGTGCAAAATCATTAGGCGCCATGGCAAGGTCCTCGTCATTTGCGAGAACCCCCGTCATAAGCAGCGTCAGGGTTAAGAGAGGAGACTACGTTGGCCCGTATTAATGGTGTCGACCTCCCGCGTGAGAAGCGCGTTGAGATCGGTCTGACCTACATTTACGGCATCGGCCGCACCACTGCGACGAAGATTTGCGTCGAGTGCAACGTTAACGTGGATACGCGCGTTAAGGACCTCACCGAGGATGAGGTTAACGCCATCCGCGATTATATCGATAAGAACCAGATCATGGTTGAGGGCGACCTCCGCCGTGAGCGCAACCAGAACGTCAAGCGCCTTATGGACATCGGCTGCAACCGCGGCCTTCGTCACCGCAAGGGCCTCCCGGTCCGCGGCCAGCGCACCCACACTAACGCTCGTACCCGCAAGGGCCCGAAGCGTCAGATCGGTGCTAAGAAGAAGAAATAAGGAGCGCTAGATAGATGGCTACTGCTAAGAAGAACGTTCGCGCTGCCCGTCTGAAGCGCGCGGACCGTAAGAACATTTCCGTGGGCCAGGCTCACATTCGTTCTACGTTCAACAACACGATCGTTTCGATCACCGATCCCCAGGGCAACGTCATTTCCTGGAAGTCGGCTGGCCAGGTGGGCTTCAAGGGCTCCCGTAAGTCCACGCCGTTCGCTGCCCAGATGGCTGCCGAGGCTGCTGCCAAGCAGGCCATGGAGCACGGTATGAAGAAGGTTTCCGTCTTCGTCAAGGGCCCCGGCTCCGGTCGTGAGACCGCCATCCGCTCCCTCCAGGCTGCTGGCCTCGAGGTCTCGAGCATCCAGGACAAGACCCCCATTCCGCACAACGGCTGCCGCCCCAAGAAGCGTCGCCGCGTGTAACTGAAAGGATCGTATCAATATGGCAATCGACAGGACTCCTGTTCTTAAGCGCTGCCGTCAGCTCGGGATCGATCCCGCTGAGCTCGGTTACAGCAGCAAGAAGGAATCTATCCGTCAGCCCAAGCGCCGTCGCAAGGAATCTGAGTACGGCATGCAGCTGCGCGAGAAGCAGAAGGTCAAGTTCATCTATGGCGTTCTGGAGAAGCAGTTCCACGGCTACTTCAACAAGGCCCGCAAGATGAACGGCGTCACCGGTGAGAACCTCATGATCATCCTTGAGTCTCGCCTCGACAACGTTGTCTTCCGTCTTGGCTTCGCCCGCACCCGCAAAGAGGCTCGTCAGTCCGTCCGTCATGGTCACTTCACCGTGAACGGCAAGCGCGTGGACATCCCGTCCTACCGCGTCAAGGCCGGCGACGTCGTCGCTGTCGGCGAGAAGTTCCGTGACCTCCTCCCCATCAAGGAGGCCCTGATTTCCTCCGAGCGCTTTGAGGTTCCTGGCTGGCTCGAGGTCGATATCGAGAAGCTGTCTGGTAACGTGCTCGCTCTGCCGACGCGTGAGCAGATCAGCGGTGATATCAACGAGCAGCTCATCGTCGAGCTCTACTCTAAGTAGTCCATCCGGGCTGCTGAGGCTGGAGGTAATACATGTCAGAATTCATTAGGCCTCAGGTTCAGGTCGAAGAGATCAACGAGACGTCTGCTCGTGTCTCCGTCGAGCCGCTCGAGCGTGGTTACGGCGATACGCTGGGTAACTCCCTTCGTCGCGTTCTTCTGTCCTCGCTCGAGGGTGCCGCCGTCGAGGCTATTCAGATCGATGGTGCGCAGCACGAGTTCATGACCATCCCTAACATGGTCGAGGATGTCACCGACATCGTCCTGAATGTCAAGGGTCTTGTCTTCAGGGCTCTCGGCACGACCGACGAGGCGACCGCCACCATCTCGGTTGACGGCCCCTGCGAGGTCACCGGTGCGGACTTCTTTATTCCGTCCGAGTTTGAGCTGGTCAACCCCGAGCAGCACATCGCTACGCTCACCGAGGGTGGCCATCTCACCATGAGCATGCGCATCGGCTATGGCCGCGGCTATGTTTCTGGCGAGGCCAACAAGCGCGACAACGATCCCATCGGTGTGATCCACGTCGACTCGCTGTACTCGCCGGTTTCCCGTTGCGCCAAGCTCGTTGAGGCTTGCCGTGTCGGTCAGCACACCGACTACGACCGCCTTGTCCTCGAGATCGAGACCAACGGCTCCATCGCCCCGCGCGACGCCGTGGTCCAGGCTGCCAATATCATCAACCAGCATATGGTCGCCTTTATGAACCTTGCCGAGACCCCCGAGGTCGAGGAGGAGGCTTCGATCTTCGCTCCCGAGGTCACCAACGACAACGCCGAGCTGGACAAGCAGATCGAGGATCTGGACCTTTCCGTCCGTTCCTACAACTGCCTTAAGCGCGCCAGCATTCACTCGGTCCGTCAGCTCGTTGAGTTCTCGGAGAACGATCTGCTCAACATCCGTAACTTCGGTGTTAAGTCGATCGAGGAAGTGAAGGACAAGCTTGAGTCCATGGGCCTGAGCCTGAAGGCTTAATGCTTCGCATATTTGAGGAGAAACTAGACCATGCGTCACAACGTTAAGAAGGGCCTGAAGCTCGGCACCGATGCGAGCCACACCAAGGCCATGAAGAAGAGCCTTGCTAAGGCCCTCTTCGAGAACGACCGCATCAAGACCACCGAGACCCGCGCTAAGGCGCTGCGTTCGGTCGTCGACCCGATCATCACTTGGGCCAAGAAGGGCGACCTGCACTCTCGTCGTCTGGCTATCGCCAAGCTCGGCGATAAGCAGCTCGTTGCCGAGATCTTCGACAAGGCTGCCCAGGGCATGTGGCAGGACCGCAACGGCGGTTACACCCGCATCATGAAGCTCGGTAACCGTAAGGGCGACAACGCTCCCATCGTTATCATGGAGCTCGTCACCGAGCCTTGCACGCCTAAGGCCAAGAAGGCTGCTCCGGCCCCCAAGAAGACCGCTGCTCCCAAGAAGGTCGAGGCTGTCGAGGAGGCTCCTGCTGAGGAGACCGCTGAGTAGACATTCCGTCTGCATAGGCTATATTCGAGGGGTACGTTCGCGTACCCCTCTTTTTTTGTCGCGATACCGTTACTTGTTTGTTGGGAGCGCCCATGACTGCGCCGTCTGATTTCAATTCGATTTCCGAGCTTGACGCCACGCTCGTATTTCGCGTGGCCTATGATGGCTCGTCGTATAGCGGCTTTGCCGAGCAGCCGGGACAGACGACGGTTGCGGGTGAGCTGCGTCGAGCCATCGAGACGCTGCTTCGCCGTCCGATCGATCTGACGTGCGCAGGTCGTACCGATGCCGGCGTGCATGCCGTGGCTCAGTACATCAGCGTGCCCGTAACGGACGCTGAGCTCGCCCTTACGCGCCGTAGGTGGCTGCGGGCTATGGATGATGCCCTGCTGCCCAAAGATATCGCCATCAACGAGGTCTACAAGGCTCGTAAGGGCTTTTCTGCGCGCTTTGACGCGCGCTCTCGCACTTACACCTATCGCATTGCCGATCGTGATGCGCGGCCCGTGCTGTCACGCGGTGCTGTGTGGTGGCATCGCTATCCCCTCGACGTCGATGCGATGGCGGCCGCCTGCCCTGCGCTTTTGGGCGAGCAGGACTTTAAAAGCTTTTGCAAGGTTGCCTCGGCCGTTGGCAAGCCCACGCATCGCTGCGTGATGCGTGCCGAGTTTGGCCATGAGGTTGCGTTTGGCGAGGACATCCTGACGTTTACCATCGAGGGCAATGCGTTTCTGCATTCGATGGTCCGCACGATCGTGGGCACGCTTGTCGAGATTGGCATGCATCGCCGTGAACCCGAGTGGATGCGCGAGGTCATCGATGCTTGCGACCGTACCGCTGCGGGCCCCACGGCTCCTGCCTGCGGCCTTACGTTTATGGGCGTGGATTACGATCCCGCCGAGCTCGTCGTGCTCGACTAGGGGAGGGCTCGACGCGTCGTGCGTCGACACCCGTCATCTGTGGGCTGCGCGTGTGCAACATCTGTTCTTGGCGTGCAATACAACCGGTGTCTAATTGCTTTTATTGTCGGGGTGTACCATGAACCACGGTTTGATTCATTGCTGTCGAGAGGACGGATAACTTGGTTCGACGTGGCTCGCATCCGCGACTTTCGGTGATCCTTGTGGTAGAAGGTTCGCCCAGCTATGCGATGCGTGCGCTCGAGAGTGTCCAGAACCAAGACCTCTACGATTTGCAGATTGTCGTTGTTTGCCGCGATACTGCGCCCGGTGTGCGCCATTCGCTTCAAGTTGCTGCCGACAGGGACATCCATATTGATTTGATTGACGTCGAGGACGCGAAGCGCGGCGCTTGTCTTCGTGCCGGTTTTGCTGCCTCGCGTGGCTCTCAAATCATCGCTATGAACGCCGACGAGTGGTTTGCTCCGCAGTCCCTTTCCAAGATGGTCGATATCGCGTGCGATACTGCGGCAGACATTGTGCTTCCCTCGGTGTCGCTCGATCGATACGATGCGCATCGCGAGCGTCATTCGCGCGTCTTGGATGCTGCCTCTATTGCCATAGAAGACGAGTCTTCTATGGTGACTGGGCTGCCCCAGTTGATTTTGGGCGGCCTAGTCGCTCAGACCTCTGGCGTGATGTATAGCCGTCCGCTGTTTGAGGCATGCCTGTCGCGCGGCAAGGCGTACCGTACGGTTGAGTTTATGGCGTGCTCGCTCTCGCGGGCGCAGCGCGTCTCCGGATGCGGCGACGCTTGTTTCCACGCGGCGGCACCTAAGCTTACAGATGCCTTTGATCCCACCATGTATGCCAAGGTATCCGATGACACCCGGGCGCTCGACGAGCTTACGGACTCACTCTCGGAAGCAGATAGCGGTGGTCGGCTCAAGCTGGCAACCCAAAAGTTCTACTTTGCCGGACTGGTCGCCTGCATCGAGAATTTGTGTCTGAGCCCGCATGGGGTGTCGTCAATCGAGCGTTCCGCCCGTATGCGTGATATGCTCGAGGCGCCTCGAACCCGTCAGATGGTCGCCGCGCTCAAGGATAACCATCGGGGGCTCGGTCTGTTGTTTGGGCCGATCGCCAGCGCCAAGCCCGCGCGCTGCGTGATGTGTACGCATCTGGCAGCTTTTCTTAACCGGACGGGCGCAAAAACCGCCTAAACGGCTCATCTCGAAACAAATTTGCATAGAATTGTTTCGAAATGCGTTCTTATACACAAAAGCCTTCAAATAGCGTTAAACTATTCAATCACTGATTGATTGTCTCCGCCATCTTTTGGAGAGAGGGTTTGTATGGCTAAAAAACGCAATGGGCGCCAGGATGCCATTAGAGATATTGTGCGCAATAAGGACGTCCGCACGCAGCGCGTGCTGGTCGATGAGCTCCGCGCTATGGGCTTTGATTGCACGCAGGCGACTGTCTCTCGCGATATTGCCGATATGGGGCTGCGTAAGCTCCCTGAGGGCATCTATGTTCTGGCAGAGGACCTGCACCTGCAGCGTATGGTTTCCGAGCTCGTAACGGGCGTTCTGCGCACCGATAATCTGGTTATGATCAAGGCTCAGCCTGGCACGGCTTCCGGCATCGCCGCCGCCGTTGATGCGGCAGAGCTGCCCGATGTGCTTGGCTCGCTTGCCGGCAACGATACGATTTTGGTTATTGCCCAGACGGCCGAGGACGGCGAGCGTCTCGAGGCGCTGATCAATAAGCTGAGCAATTCTCGCAAGTAGGCGTGCGGTGTTAGCGCCGGGCGATTTTAGCCGCTAATAGTCAAACGATTTTGACCAATCCCG
>CALJMO010000008.1 GCA_937982065.1 uncultured Collinsella sp. | reverse complement strand
CCAGGCGGCCGAGCATGGCGAAGCCCATGGCAGGCAGGATGTTGGCGGCAACGCCAAAGCCAGCAAGGACAAAGGGCGGGATGAAGTCGAGCATGCCCTGGATGGCGTCAGCACCCAGATAGAACGACAGCGAGCACAGCAGGAACGCCATGATGATACCGGTCAAACCGATCAGGAAGTGCATCGCATAGACACCCTTAAGGTTGCCCTGGCCGGAGAAGACATCAGCGCGGTCAACCAGGATCGGCAGGGCGGCGTTGAGGATGTTCTTGATGGCAAGGCACAGCGTGGCGATGGGCATGGCAAGCGCGATGGCTGCCTCGGTGCTCTGGCCCAGCTGGATAGCGAAGGCGCAGGCGAGCACGCCGCCGATCGTCTCATCAGGCGGCACGTAGGCGCCGATGGAGATCGAGCCCATGAACAGCAGCTCCAGGCTGGCGCCGATCGCGAGGCCGGACTGCAGGTCCCCCAGCACCAGGCCCACGAGCGGGCACAGGACGATGGGGCGGAACGCATAGAGCGTACCGAGCTGGAAGTCGAACTTACCAAATGCGGCGATAAGTCCGATGAGGATTGCTTGGGTAAGCATATATCCCCCTTTCCTAATAGGACACTACGAAGAGCTCAGACTCTTCGAAATTGAACGCCTAGAGCACGCTGGCGCAGTCAACCTTGGGGTCATCGGCCAGGGGTCGAATCTCGACCTCAACGCCACGATCCAGCATCTCGCGCACATCGGCTTCCTCGGCCGCGGTCAGGAAGATCTGATGAGAGACCTGACGAGCATCGGGACGCTTCTCGTCCTTGGGCTTGGTGTTGCCCAGGTTGACCGACTTGATCTGCGGGCAGCCCTCAACAAGCTGCTTTGCCTCAGCAATAGTGGCGACACAGATGATCATCTTGTACTTGTCGGTCACGCCCGAGTTGATAGCTTCGATTGCATGCTCCATATCTTTGATGACGAGCTTGCAGCCGGCAGGCTTGCCCATCTTGAGCGTCGTCTTCCACACCGGGTCGTTAGCGACCTTATCGCCCACGCAGAAGATGCAGTTGGAGCCAAGGCCCTGAACCCAGGAAACTGCGACCTGGCCATGAAGCAGGCGATGGTCAACGCGAAGTAGCTGAATCATAATGTGACCCCCCAAAGGTCTTGTGCCGTCTTACGGCGTGTCAGTAGGTGCTGCGGATTAGAACTCTTCTTCCTCGTCGTCATCGACCAAAAGATCGTTGACAAACTTCACGCGCGTATCGTCCGCAGCGACGATGGCGCGAATCGTCTCCTCAACCGGCGCCGACTCGTCAGAGAACAGCAACTGGATGAGGAGAGGAAGGTTCATGTTGGTAACGAGGTACGTGCGGGGACGCGTCTGGACGATCTTGGTAAACTCGTTGTTGACGCTGCCGCCAAAGAGGTCGGTGCAGACAACGACATCATCGTCAGCAGACATGCCTGCCAGCAGTTTTTGGGCCTCCTCGGCCACGTCCATGCGGCCATCGACGAACATCGAAAGATCGTGGACGTTGTCGCGAGCGCCCGAGAGCAGCTCGACGCTCTCCTTGATGCCGGTAGCGAAGTGCGCATGGCTGGCGATGATGTACTGTCTCATTCTGTGTTCCTCTCAATAGCCCGGCACGTTCCCGCACCCGTTTTCTTTAGTAGTCGAACTGGTGATAGTAGCGACGATACTTGAGGTTGTGCTTGGTGACCGTCTCGTAGTAGCGAGCCAGGCGGTCGGTAACGAGCACCGTCAGAATCCACGGAGACACGATGACGCGGAACTCGTCGTCAAGGCCGGGGATCGCGAACTCGGCGGTGTCGATGATGTTGATGTCGGTGTCGCCGGTCACGCCGCGGGTCAGGAAGGCGCGGACGCGCTCGTCGAGCTTGCGGTTCTCGTCCTCGCCCATGAACAGGAAGACCGGGACGCCGGGCTCCACGAGCTCGAGGGTGCCGTGGAAGAAGTCGGCCGAGGTGATGTAGCGGGTGCGCTTCCACTGCATCTCCTCCAGGATGCACATCGAGAACAGGATGGTCTCGCCCCACAGGGCGCCGGAGCCGATGAACATGGTGTAGGGGGCCAGGGCGTACTTCTTGGCGAGCTCCTCGGCGCGCGGCTCGAAGCGCTTGCGGATATCGAGCATGTCCTTCCAGATGTCCTTGGTCTGCTCGATAAACAGGTCAAACTTGGGGAAGCAGCCGCGGCGGTTGAGCAGGCGCAGGCCGAAGCAGTCGGCGAGGTAGT
>CALJMO010000007.1 GCA_937982065.1 uncultured Collinsella sp. | reverse complement strand
GGGATTGGTCAAAATAGTTTGACTATTAGCGGCTAAAATCGCCCGGCGCTAACAATGCTGCTTGCGTCGTTTACTTGTCGAAACGAAGATTGATTTTCCCTGTTTTGGTGTTTCGAGATAGCGAGCCGAATGCGTCAAGGTTTGCTTTGGTCGAGGACCTCTTTGTTGATGAGCGGCGGATGCTTTCATCGGCTCATCACTAGCTGCGCTGTTTTTAGATAATGGTGCGTCTTTTAGATATACAGGGTCTCCCGAGGCGACGCCCATATGTTTACGTCCCGTTTGGGCATCCTCGAGCGTTTGATATCGATTTCTCGTCACATACTCGGGCTCCGGATCATTAATGGGCTCTTGCGAGATGTGGGGGCGATGGAACCGTGGCGGCTGCGTGGAAGTATCTTCCCCCTGCGTCGGCATAAACATTTTGTTCTGGTTTTGGTCGTCCATGATGCCCTTTAGCTCGTTACCAACAACGTGTACGCGCTCATTGTAAGCCCCTAGTTATTTGTAGCTGCGTACATACTCGTGATTTAAGCTCTGGTTCAAAGAACCTTAACCTTATTAAAACCTGAGTCATACACACTTAGATATGCTTATAGTACTGGACTCAAAAAACTTTATAGTCGATGTATATATGAGCACTGGGTGGGCATATATAAGAGCGTCAAAAGAAGTCCCAGTCACCTAGAAGATGACTCGGCAGTCCTTAAAAGGAGTGGTAAACATGGCAAGCATGGTTCCTTATCGTTCGGTTTTTGGCGTTCGTCCCTCTGCAAGCTCGCTGTTCGATCTGTTTGATGATATGAGCGACCTAGCGAACAGCTCGATTGCCTCTAAGGCGTTCCCCGTTGACGTTGAGGATAAGGGCGATGGCTATGAGGTCAAGGCTTATCTGACCGGCGTCGCCAAGGACGATATCGATGTCGAGCTTAACGAGGGCCGTCTGTCCATTAGCGTGAATGTCGAGGAAGACGAGGAGAACGAGGGCAAGAACTTCCTGCAGAAGGAGTTCAGCTCGTACAGCGCGACGCGTGGCGTGTATCTTAAGGACGCTTCGAGCGAGGGCCTCTCGGCTAAGTACGCTGACGGCATCCTGACCGTTACGGTCCCCAAGATCGTCGAGAAGAAGAACGTTACGAAGATCTCCATCGACTAACTTCGTTGGTGTTCTGCGCTATTAAAAGACAGCAAAAGGGGCTGGGAAGCGATTCTCGGCCCCTTTTGCTGTCTAGGACAGTCTATTGAATGGTTACTGGCCGATGCTGGCTTGCGGGGCGTATCGAGAGTTTTCGCGATCCTTGGAGAAGGGTTGCGGAGCTGCCGACCTCGTCATCCAGGGTTGCGGCCAGAGCTTTGGCATAGCTTTTGACGGTAAGGCTCGGAAGATTGTTATCTTGGCTGATATGCATGGCAATGAGCTGTTCGGTGCGATCGGTAACAAGTTCGCGCGCGGCTTCGGCGGCTTGGCCATTGGAGAGGTGTCCCCTTGCAGACAGGATGCGCTCCTGAAGAAAGCGGGGATATTCTCCCTCGCGCAGCATGGTCACATCGTGGTTGCTTTCGAGTGCGAGGACTCGACAATCTTCGAGGGTGTTCATGGCCTGGCTCGATAGCTCTCCGGTGTCGGTGGCAAAGCCGATGGAATCATCGAGGGTGTCGAATCGATAGCCGACTGGATTGATGACATCGTGTGACGTTGAGTAGGTTTGCACGTGGATGCCGGCAATGGATAGGGTGTCACCGGGATCGAATTCCTCGACAGGCAGATGCGAAAGATTTTCTTTGCTCGAAAGAGTGCCCCTGCTGGCAAAGAGGGGGCCGTGCCAGTGCTTGCACCAGACATCGAGGCCCTTGATGTGATCGCTATGCTCATGAGTAATGAGAAGAGCCGAGACGTTGTCTGCCGAGAGCCCCAGTTCTGCCATGCGCTTTAATGTCTCGCGGCGAGACAGTCCGTCATCGACCATAATGAGCCCCTGCGGGCCCTCGATGAGTGCGCAGTTGCCTTTAGAGCCACTGCCGAGGATATGAAGGTGCAGGCAAGACATAAGATTCCAAAGGATACAATGGGTGCGGACGAATATAGGAGGAAGCGAATGCCAACGGTATCACAGCATTATGGACACCATGCCGTGCCTGGGGCAGTCGATGAGACCCGGACGAGACAGCAGGCTGCTCCTGTCGTGCTCATGGTATCAGGCGGCGCGGACTCGACGGCACTGCTTCTTATGGCGTGCACATCAAAGCTGGATATCCAAGACGGACGCGGTGTTGCCCCCATTGCTCGCGAGCGCCTGCATGTGCTGCATGTAAACCATCATCTGCGCGGCAAGGCGTCCGATGGCGACGAGGTCTTTGTGCGTGAGCTCTGCGCGCAATATGGTTTACCGCTGTGTGTGGAGCACGCATATTTTGATGATGAATCGGGCAATATCGAGGCGGCTGCCCGCGAGGTACGCTATGCCGCGGCGCGGAGGTATGTTCGCGAGCTCTGCGCCCAGACGGGGGCACCGCGAACGGCGGCTCGTATCTGCACCGCGCACACGTCTTCGGATCGCGCGGAAACGTTTTTGATGAACGCGATTAAGGGTTCAGGGCCTGCTGGCCTATCGAGCATCCCTCGCCGGAGGAATATCGTGGTGCGTCCCTTGCTCGACCTAACTCATGGCGAGCTGGTGGGCTATCTGCAGGTACATGGTCAGCCGTGGCGTGAAGACGAGAGCAATGAGGACATCTCGTATCTGCGAAACTACGTGCGCCATCGAGTAATGCCGGTGGTGGCGCAGCGCAACGCGAGCGTGTGCAAGACGATTGGCGCCGCCTGTGAGATCTTGGGTGATGAAGATGCGTTTCTATCCCAGCTGTCGGCACAGGCGTTTCGAAGCTGCCTGCGCAAGGAGGCGGCGGGCGCGCTAGTGCTCGATGCCAGACGCCTTGCTGCGGCCGAGGTGGTAATCGCGCGGCGCATCGTGCGACTGGCGATCAAACGCATCGATCCGGGCGCTCGTCCAGAGATGCGACATGTGGAGCGAGTCCTTTCCTGCGTTGCCGAGGGCGCCGGCTCGGTCACGCTTCCGGCGGGGATTGACGCACGCATTGAGTTTGGCATGCTGGCGTTTAAGGCGCCGGCGGCTCGCGAGGGCCTGGCCGCGGACTGGGTTACCGTACCCGGTCGTTTGCCGTTGGGCGGGGGGCGCATGCTGGTCGCAGAGCCGATGGCCGTTGAGCCGGGATGCGATATCGTGCGTCGTGCCCGTGAGCTTGCGGTTGCCGGGGAAGTGACAGCTTTGGTAGACGCGGCTGCCCTGGGTTTTGCCGACAGCGATAGTGAGCGGATCCTGGCGGGCTCACGTGGCGAGATCCCTGCAGAGGCGCGATTGGCGCGCCTGTGGGTGGACGGTCCCGCACCGGGAGACGTGATGTGCCCGTTAGGAATGAGTGGCCGAAGCAAGAAGGTATCCGACTTGCTAGGCGAGGCTCGCATTCCCGTTTCCGAGCGCGCCGGCGTGCCCGTGGTGAGGACGGCGCCGGGAGGTGCCGTGGTGTGGGTCGCCGGAGTTCGCGCGGACGAACGTTTTAAATGCACGGCGGCGACGCGTGTGGCTTATCTGCTTCGCGTGGTTGACGCGGATTAGCCCCTCGCACCAGCTGTTCTGTGCGGCGTTGACGGTATTCCCGCGCTGATGGTGCGCGGGCTGGAAAATATACCCCGTGCGCTGCTAGAATGTGTAGTTCGCGTCCATACGGCGGTGTGTGGGCGATTAAGCACAAGAAAGGGTTGTCATGGCTTCTCAACATCCGGATATCGAGAAGGTTCTGTTTACGCAGGAGGATATCGACGGCATCGTTTCTCGCCTGGGCGAGGAGATCACTCGCGACTACGCGGGTAAGGATCTGGTGCTGATCGCGGTTCTGCGCGGCGCTGTTGTCTTTATGGGCGACCTGATGCGCAAGATTGAGCTACCGACCAACATCGATTTCATGGCTGTTTCGAGCTATGGCGACGGTGTGAAGTCTTCGGGCATCGTGCGTATCATTAAGGATCTGGATATCGACATCCGTGGTCGCGACGTGCTGATCGTCGAGGACATTCTGGACTCGGGCCTGACCCTCAAGTACCTGATGAAGAACCTCGAGAGCCGCAAGCCCGCTTCGCTGGAGGTCGCTGCCTTCCTGTGGAAGGACGTTGAGGACCGCACCTCGGCCATCACGCCCAAGTATGTTGGAACCCATTGCCCCGATGCCTTTGTGGTGGGCTACGGCCTCGACTATGCCGAGCGCTATCGTAACCTTCCGTATCTGGGCATTTTGAAACCGGAGGTTTATTCGTAAGATGCCCGACGACCATAACGATAACAATTCCCAGACTCCCCGGGAGCCTAAGATCCCGGGGATGCCCGGAGGCAAGAAGCCCACGCGTACGGGCTGGCTGTATTTTATTTTGGCTTGCGCGCTTCTGGGCTACGCCTTCTTTAACATGGGCTCCGGCTTTGCCAATTCCAGCAATACCGTTAAGCTCGCGACGAGCGAGATGGTGAGCGCCATCAAGCAGGATCGCGTCGAAGATCTGACCTATACGGTTCAAGACGGAAGCGTGACGGGTCATTACTGGAAGACGAAGAAGGACAAGGGCGATACGAGCGAGCTCAAGAGCTTCTCCTCGACCTATGTCGGCTCCGATTCGCTTGCCGAGCTCATGGCGGAGCACCCCGATACCAAGTACATCGTCAACACCAACGATCCCGATTTTTGGGGCGACTTGGCGATGAGTGTGCTTCCGACGATCGCCCTTATCGCCATCATGTTCTACTTTATGCGCCAGATGATGGGCGCCAACAACAGGAACATGCAGTTTGGCAAGACCAACGCCAAGACCAACGAGGCCACACGCCCCAAGGTCAAGTTTGAAGACGTTGCCGGCGTGGACGAGGCAGTCGAGGAGCTCGAGGAGATCCGTGACTTTTTGAGCGATCCGGACCGCTATCGCAAACTGGGTGCCAAGATCCCGCGTGGCGTGTTGCTGGTGGGGCCTCCGGGCACCGGTAAAACGCTGCTGGCTAAGGCCGTTGCCGGCGAGGCGGGCGTGCCGTTCTTTAGCATCTCTGGTTCCGACTTTGTCGAGATGTTCGTGGGTGTCGGCGCCAGCCGTGTGCGTGACCTCTTTAAGGAGGCCAAGTCCCAGGCCCCGTCGATCATCTTCATCGATGAGATCGATGTCGTGGGACGTCAGCGCGGAGCTGGTTTGGGCGGCGGTCACGACGAGCGCGAGCAGACGCTCAACCAGCTGCTGGTCGAGATGGACGGTTTTGAGGAGAGCGAGTCGGTCATCCTGATCGCTGCGACCAACCGTCCTGACATCCTGGATCCGGCATTGCTGCGTCCCGGCCGTTTTGACCGTCAGGTTACGGTCGACCGTCCGGATGTGAAGGGCCGCGAGCAGATCTTGCGCGTGCATGCCGAGAACAAGCCGATGGACGAGGACGTTAAGTTTGAGAAACTCGCCCAGATGACCGTTGGCTTTACTGGCGCCGATTTGGCGAACCTGCTCAACGAGTCTGCGCTGCTGGCTGCCCGCCGCCATCGTTCCGTGATCTCGATGGACGAGGTCGAGGAATCGATGGAGCGTGTGATTGCCGGACCGCAGCGCAAGGGTCGCGTGATGACCGAGGCCGAGCGCACCACGATTGCCTACCACGAGAGCGGTCACGCTTTGGTGGGCCACATCCTGGAACACTCCGATCCGGTCCACAAGATCTCGATCGTCAGCCGCGGTCAGGCTCTGGGCTACACGCTGCAGCTTCCGCAGGAGGACCACTTCCTCAAGACCAAGAACGAGATGCTCGACGAGCTCGCCGTGTTCTTGGGCGGTCGCGTTGCCGAGGAGCTCATGTGCGATGACATTACGTCGGGCGCGAGCAACGACCTGGAGCGTGCGACCAAGATGGCGCGCGAGATGGTTACACGTCTGGGCATGAGCGAGGAGCTGGGCACGCAAGTGTTTGGCGAGGCGCAACATCAGGTGTTCCTTGGTCGCGATTACGCCGATCACCAGGATTACTCCGAGGAGACGGCGCGCCGCATCGACATTGAGGTCCAGCGCATTATGCGTGAGGCCCATCGTCGTGCGGTCGAGATCCTGGATGCCCGTCGCGATCAGCTCGACCTGATGGCCAAGGTGCTGCTCGAGCGCGAGACCGTCGAGGGTGACGCCGTGAACGCCCTGCTCGACAACGAGTGGGACGCCTACCTTGAGCGCGAGGGCGATATCCTGGCGGCCAAGGAGGAGCGCAATGCCAAGGCGGCCGGCATGCCGACCAAGAAGCGCACGCCCCGTATGAGCGAGGAAGAGCTGGCGGCTGATGCCGCGGCCTTTGCGCAGGCGGCCATGCAGGAGGATGCCGAAGTCGCATCCGATGATGCTGGCGATGACCATGCCGTCGTCGATGCCGACGCCGACGCCGACAAATAGTCTTTGTGGCGAAAGCCTCCGCGGGGAAACCTGCGGAGGCTTTTTCTTTTGAGCGATATGGGGCCGTCTGTTGATTGGGGACAGACTTAAATGAGCGTTTTCACGCATTTAAGTCTGTCCCCAATCAACATTGCTGCGGCACTTTGCTCGGCTAAAGCGTACAATAGCGCCTATGCGAAAGGGGAACAGATGATCAACGAAACTATGTATGCTCGCGGTGCGGAAAGCTCCATCATCCGTGAGATTTTTAGCTATGGCCTTGAGCGCAAGGCGCAGATCGGTGCGGAAAACGTATTTGATTTTTCGCTGGGCAATCCGAGCGTTCCGGCGCCCGCTGCTGTGGCTGAGTCGATTAAGAAGGCCCTGGAGCTGTCGAGCGACCAGCTGCACGGCTACACGCCCGCACCGGGCCTGCCGCAATGTCGTGCCGCTGTGGCCGAATCGCTCAACCGCCGCTTTGGCACGAGCTATGAGGGCAAAGACGTATTTATGACGGTGGGTGCCGCGGCTTCGCTCACCTGCACGCTCAATGCCGTTACGAACCCGGGCGACGAGGTTATTGTTATCGCCCCGTACTTTCCGGAGTATCGCGTTTGGATTGAGAAGGCCGGCTGTACGTGTGTTGAGGCGCTCGCCGATGAAGATACGTTCCAGCTGAGCGTGGACAACGTGCTCAAGGCGACCAGCGATAAGACAGCGGCCGTCATCATTGACTCTCCCAACAATCCGACCGGTGCCGTATATACATGCGACACGCTGACGCGACTGGCCAATGTTCTGCGCGAGGCCAACGCTCAGCGCGATCCCGAGAATCCGATTATGCTCATCTCGGATGAGCCGTACCGCGAGATCGTGTACGGTGCCGAGGTGCCTTGGGTGCCCTCGATCTACGAGCACACCATCGTGTGCTACTCGTATTCCAAGTCGCTGTCGCTGCCGGGTGAGCGCGTGGGGTGGATCTTGGTTCCCAACACCAATCCGCAGGCTGCCCGTCTGATGCCGGCTGTTGCGGGCGCTGCCCGTACGCTGGGTTTTGTATGCGCACCGGCACTCTTCCAGCGCGTAATCATCGATTGCATCGATGAGCCGAGCGATGTCGAGGCCTATGCGCGCAACCGCACCGCGCTTACCGACGCACTAGCGGAGTATGGCTACACCTATGTTGAGCCGGATGGCGCGTTCTACCTATGGGTGAAAGCGTTGGAGCCCGATGCGAATGCGTTCTGCGAGCGCGCAAAGAAGTATGAGTTGCTTGCGGTTCCCTCGGACAGCTTTGGTATGCCGGGTTGGTTCCGCCTGGGCTATTGCGTGAGCTACGAAACGATTGTCAATTCGCTACCCGCTTGGAAACAGTTGGCGGACGAGTATCGTTAAAAGTAAAGCGCTCTGCCTACAATGTTTTACGTGAAACGGGGTTTGGTGTTAAGCCGGACCCCGTTGTCATGGACGTTGTGTCTTTGGGATGGAGTGGTTTTACGACTATCGAAGGCTATGCGTACAATGAATATAAGCGACGGCCGTACCAGATAAGGAGACCTGATGCCCTACCTGCTTTCTTGTGACATTCATACCCATACGATGTTCTCTGCGCATGCATATTCGACCATTGAGGAGAATGTGTACTGGGCGGCAGAGCGTGGTCTGCAGGTGCTCGGATCTGCCGACCATTTGAGCTCTATGGTTACGGCTTGCCCCAATGACCTGCGCAGTTACCAGTTCTTTATCAACCAGGATATCTGGCCGCGCATTTGGAGCGGCGTGCTGGTGCTGCGTGGTGCCGAGGCCGATATCGTTTCGCTGGACGGAAGCCTGTTTGCCGAGGACACTCTTGTCACGCTCGATATTGCCGGCGATTCGTACAGCCGTCAGCATTCGCTGTTCGATTTGGTTACGCGTAATTTGGATTATTTGGTTGCAAGCGTGCATAATCCGCAGATTGCCGAGGGCGCGACGCTGGCCCAGACGACCGAGATGTATATCAATGCCCTGGAGCACCCCAAGGTGTTCATGCTGGGTCACACGGGGCGTTCGGGCGTGCCGTTCGATATCGACGAGGTGCTGTTGGCAGCTAAGGCCAAGCACAAGATTATTGAGATCAACAACCATAGTCTTGAACACGGTGTCGACACTGAGCATTGGGCCGTATGCCGCAAGATCGCCGAGCGCTGCGCCGAGCTGGGCGTGGGCATTGGCGTTTCGACCGATGCGCACATTGGCATGGCAATTGGTAAGCTCGATTACGCTCGCAAGATGCTCGACGAGATTCACTTCCCGTTGGATCTGATCGTGACGCGCGATCGCGAGACGCTGCTGCGCGAGATGGCGGCAGCCGGCGTGTGCGACCTGTGCAAGGGGATGTAGCGGAATTTATAAACCAAGCGAAGGGGGCGGCCCAGACGGGTCGCCCCCTTTCTTGTCCCAAAAATCTACTGAGGTTGGTTAGCGGCGTTCGAGGACCGCTACGGTTTCGGTGTGGTCGGTGTGAGGAAACATGTCGACGGGCGTGATCTTGAGCAGGCGATAGCCTCCGTCGAGAAGCTGATGCAGGTCGCGCTCTTGAGTCACGGGGTTGCAGCTGATATAGGTGATGCGGCGCGGCTTAAGCGCGCAGGCAGCTTCGAGGAACTCGGGGGTAGAGCCGGCGCGCGGCGGATCGATGGAAAGGACATCGACCCGCTCGTTGTTGTCGGCGGCATCCAGGATGTAGTCGGTGGCGTCGTCGGCCATAAACCAAGCGCTGCGGGTGAGGCCGTTGAGCTCGGCATTGCGACGTGCGTCGGCAATGCCCGCCGGGTTGCGCTCAACGCCGAGCAGCATAATGCCGATACCCTTGTTCTGGGCATCTTTAGCTGCGCAAAGACCGATGGTACCGCTGCCACAGTAGGCATCCATGAGCACATCGCCCTGGTGCAAATCCATGCCGTCGATAGCGAGCTGATAGAGCAGCTCGGTCTGTTGCGGGTTGGTCTGATAAAACGCGGTGGGGGAGATGTCGAATTCGCAGCCGAGCAGCTGGTCGCGCATGCATTCGGCGCCATACACGATGCGGGTTTCCTCGCCGAGGATGGCGTTGCCGGGGCGTCCGTTGATGTTTTGGGCGACGGTGACGATGCGCGGATCGAGTGCGGCGACAGCCTCAAAGAACTCCTGCGCATGCGGCAAGTCGCGCTGAGCGGTCACGAGCGTGACCATGACCTGGTCGGTACGCCAACCGCAGCGGACGACGGCATAGCGAAGCAAACCAAGATGCTTGTCCTCATTAAAGGCGGGAATATGCAGCCGCTCAGCTTCGCGTGCGATGCCGTTGAGAATCTGACGGGCGCCCGGTGCCTCGACGGGGCATTCGGGTACGGCAACGATCTTGTGCGTGCCGCGCTCAAAGAAACCGCAACGGACAGCGCCCTCTTTACCGGGAGCAAAGGGAGTGGCGGCCTTATGGCGAAAACCGCGCGGCGCAGGATATTTGCCCGGGTCGCCCAGGGTGACACCCATGCCACGAATAGGATCTACAGCAATGCCCTCACGCTCACAAAGCGAAGCAAAAAGCTCCTCCATAGCAGCCTGCTTAGCTGCCAACTGCTTTTTATAAGGACGATTGAGCGCCGTGCATCCGCCACAAGCTCTCATGATGGAACAGGGAGACTTGGGATCCACAGCCTCACGCGCAGACGGAACCGGATTCTTATACGGGCGCTTGGAGCGAGTCTGAGATGCCTTATCCTCGCTCCGACGAGAGCCGGGACGCTTGGCCTTAGCCTTGCCCTTAGCCGATTTGCTTTTTGCAGCTTTAGAAGACTTGGATTTCGTAGAAGATTTCTCCTCCTTCGACCCCTCAACCGCCTCCACCAAAGCACGACGAGCCCTACGCTCCGCACGAGATTCTGCCATCAATAACTCCACTAATTCATGAATTAAAGCTGCAAGTATTGTACCGTGCCAAGCCAGCAGACGATATGCAAGCGGTTTAATCGTGTCAGCGATAAGCCCAACGACGGTTGCCCGCCGCGTGAGGGGTGTGGGGGTTAAGTTTATCGCGAGTTCCGCACGAACAGGAGGCCACTTAATGTGGCCTCCGTCGTGAGCAGGACTGTAGAGCAGGAAACTTAACCCCACACCCCTCACGCGGCGGGCAAACTCGCCTTGTGCTCTATCACGCTAAAGTGTATGATTCTGAACGTTACATGACTCACTTTATCTAACTAAAGTGCCATCAAGGGGGAATACCATGAACACCGATATGTCTCGTCGTCAGTTTGTTGGTCTAGCCGGCTCGCTCGCCACGGTGCTTGGCCTTGGTCTTGTCGGTTGCGGCGGTGGCGCCGGCAAGGGCTCCGCTGCTGGCTCTGCCGCGGCCAAGGATGTGAAGGGTGCTGCGGAGTCCAAGAAGCTCGTGGTGGGCTTTGATAAGTCCTATCCTCCGTACGGCTTTGTGGGCGACGATGGTGAGTACACCGGACTTGATCTCGATCTGGCCAAGGCTGTTGCCGATAAGCAGGGCTGGGAGGTCAAATACGAGGCCATCGACTGGGACGCCAAGGATACGCTGCTTAACTCGGGCGCCATCAACTGCATCTGGAACGGCTTTACCATGGAGGGTCG
Organism: uncultured Collinsella sp.; assembly: GCA_937982065.1. Classification (GTDB taxonomy): domain Bacteria; phylum Actinomycetota; class Coriobacteriia; order Coriobacteriales; family Coriobacteriaceae; genus Collinsella. Next base: position 106,701 of record CALJMO010000007.1, on the reverse strand, counting down.
CGAGGACGACTACACGTTCTCCGAGCCGTACATGCTCAACGAGCAGGTGCTGGTGGTAAAGAAGGATGCAGACATCAAGAGCTGGGACGATCTTGCCGGCAAGACCGTGATTACCCAGACCGATTCCGCTGCGCAGGATGTGCTCGAGGGTGACCAGAAGGATCTGGCGGCGACGTTTGCCACGCTCGACACGATCGGCGAGTACAACACGGCGTTTATGCAGCTCGAGAGCGGCGCGGTCGATGCCGTGGCTTGCGACCTTTCGATTGCCCAGTATCAGCTTGCCGCCAAGCCCGATGCTTATACGCAGCTTGATGAGCCGCTGTCCAGCGAGCACTACGCCGTCGGCTTTAAGAAGGGCGACACCAAGTCGGCCGACGCCGTGACGGAGTCGCTCAAGGCACTCTATGAGGACGGCACGGTCAAGGACCTGTGCGATAAATATTCAAGCTATGGTTTGTCTTTCGATAATTGGGTGCTCAAGTAATGTCTATTCAGGTCATGATGCAGATGCTTGGCCAGGGGTTCTTGGTCAGTTTGCAGCTGTTTGTGTTGACGCTGCTCGGGTCGATTCCGCTGGGAATTCCCGTGGCGTTTATGCGCATGAGCAAAATCGCGCCGCTTCGCTGGATTGCGCGCATCTATATCTCGGTCATGCGCGGCACGCCGCTCATGCTGCAGATGTTTGCCATCTACTTTGCCCCGTATTACGTGTTTGGCATTTCGCTCACGCCCGATTCCAAGTGGACGGCGTGCGTCGTGGCGTTCATCATCAACTACGCCGGTTACTTTGCCGAGATCTATCGCTCGGGCTTGCAGTCCATTCCGCGCGGTCAATACGAGGCTGCCGAGGTGCTGGGCTATTCGCGCGTGCAGACGTTTCTGTATATCGTGATGCCGCAGGTCGCCAAGCGTATTCTGCCGGCGATGGGCAACGAGATCATCACGCTGGTCAAGGACACGTCGCTGGCGTTTGCCATTGGCGTGGGTGAGATGTTCTCGACGGCCAAGGCGCTGGTCGCCTCGCAGGTGAGCATGGTGCCGTTTGCGATTGCGGCGCTGATTTACTGGGTCTTTAATTTCGTTGTCGAGATGCTGCTGGGCGCCGCCGAGAAAAAATTGGATTACTACCATGATTAATTCGGTAATGAATATATCGAACGCTCGCAAGGCGTTTGGCGGCAATGAGGTGCTCAAGGATATCTCGCTCGAGGTCAAGCGTGGCGAGGTCGTGGCGATTATCGGGCCTTCGGGTGGCGGCAAGTCCACGCTGCTGCGGTGTGCCACGCTGCTCGAGACACTCGGCGGAGGCTCGCTCTCGTTTGGTGACCTTGCCGTTGCGACGGATGCGGGTTCGGGCGCAGTCTATGCGAAGGGCGATGTGCCCAAGCGGGCACGCTCGCGATTCGGCCTGGTGTTCCAGAATTACAACCTGTTCCCGCACTATACCGTGATGAAAAACATCATCGACGCGCCGATCCGCGTGCTTAAGCGCCCGCGCGAACAGGCGGAAGCTCGTGCGCGCGAGTTGATCGCGCAGATGGGGCTTACGGGCAACGAGAACAAGGTTCCGTGTGAGCTTTCGGGCGGTCAGCAACAGCGTGTGAGTATCGCCCGCGCCTTGGCGCTCGACCCGGAGATCCTGTTCTTTGACGAGCCGACCTCGGCGCTCGATCCCGAGCTGACGGCCGAGGTGCTGCGTGTCATTAAAGACCTTGCCGCGCAGAATATGACGATGGTGATTGTGACCCACGCAATGCAGTTTGCGCGCGATGTTGCCGACCGCGTGGTCTTTATGGATGGCGGCCGCATTGTCGAGGAGGGTCCTGCCGAGCAGGTCATCGACCATCCGCGTGAGCAGCGCACCCGTGAGTTCTTGAGCCGTATCGAGGGATAGGCTCAGGTATTTACTCAACTATTAATTAAGGCGAAGCCGCCGCAGGTCTTACGGTCTGTGGCGGCTTTTTGTTTGCATCGACGGGGTTCAATAATCGCCTCACAAGCTTGTCTCTTCCTCTCGCCGCCTGTATTCATACGTGCGCCGAAAGGTATGCATGGACGGTCGCCCGTGAGGGTAGGGTGGTGGCATAGGACATTTGGAGGGTGAGTCGGCTCGGCTGCCGACCATGCTGCTCCCGGGATGGCACCGACCGCGAACTCTCCCCGTTGGCGTCGCGCATTGCGCGCGGCCCTGCAAGGAGGTCATCATGGGTGCTCCCAAGACCGGCAATGTAAGGAACGTGGTGCTCGTAGGCCAAGGCGGGGTGGGCAAGACTTCACTCGCCGAGGCCATGCTCCACCTTTCCGGCAAGACCGCCCGCCTGGGCGGCCACGACGGCACCAAGCCCACGCTCGACTATGACCCTGAAGAGGTCAAGCGTTCATTCTCCATCTCGACGACCATCGCGCCGATCGACTGGAAGGGCGCGCGCATCAATGTGCTCGATGCCCCGTGCTACCCCGATTTTATCGGCGACGCCTTTGCCGCGATGAGCGTCTGCGAGACGGCTCTGTTTGTGGTCGACGCCGAGGCCGGCCCGCAGCCTACGACGGTTAAGCTCTGGTATGCCGCCGAGGACCTGCGCCTGGCGCGTGCGGTGTTCGTAAACCGCCTGTCGCGCTCCGAGGCCAGCTTTGCGACCACGATGGACCTGCTGCAGGAGCGCTTTGGCACGCGCCTGGGCGCCGTGACCCTTCCCTGGGGCGAGGGCGAGGACTTTGACGGCATCATCGACCTGGTGCGCATGAAGGCGCGCCATTGCAACGGCACCGAAGCCGTTGAGTCGGAGATTCCCGAGGAGTATCGTGCCCAGGCCGAGGAAGCCCATGACCATCTGTGCGAGCTGGTGGCCGAGGCCGACGACGAACTGATGATGAAGTACTTGGAAGGCGAGGAGACGCTGACGCAGGAGGAGCTTGAGGGCCTGCTGTCGAAGGCGATTGCCGAGCGCATCTTTGTGCCGGTCTTTGCGGGCGATTGCATTAAGGAGCAGGGCGTCAACTCGCTGATGGACGACATCGCGACGTACTTCCCGGCGCCGACCGACTACGGCGAGATGCCGCTTATCGACGGCGATTCGCTCAAGATTTCGAGTGACGATGATCGTCCGGTGGCGTTTGTGTTTAAGACCCTGGCCGATCCGCAGCAGGGCCGCATCAGCTTTATCAAGGTGCTGACGGGTACGCTTGAGCCGGGCCTTGAGCTGGTCAACGCACGCACGCGCAAGGGCGACCGTCTGGCTCACCTGTATGTGATGTGCGGCCGCGACATGACCGAGGTCGGTCACGCCTATGCCGGCGACATTATCGTGGCACCCAAGCTGGCGGCCGAGACGGGCGATACGCTCTCCATTACCGGTAAGGTCGAGGCTGCGGCGTTTAAGTTCCCCAACTCTCAGTACCGCATCGCCATCGAGTCCGAGAATCGCGGGGACGAAGAGAAGCTCTACACGTTTATCGAGAAGGCCTGTAAGGCCGATCCGACTATGAGCATCGACCGCGACGAGGAGACCGGCCAGACCATCATCTCCGCCGTGGGTGAGGCGCAGGTTTCGGTGTTGCTCAATCGCCTTGAGGATCGCACCAAGGTCGTGGCCAAAAGCGTGCCGATTCGCATCCCGTATCGCGAGACCATTCGCCGCACGGCGAGTGCCCAGGGCCGCCACAAGAAGCAGACTGGCGGTGCCGGTCAGTATGGCGACTGCTGGCTGCGCGTTGAGCCGCTCATTGGGCCCGACGGTACGAGCGACGGCTATGAGTTTGTTGACGAGGTCGTGGGTGGCCGCATCCCGCGCTCGCTCATCCCCGCCGTGGACAAGGGCGTCCAGGAGACCATGAAGGACGGTATTATTGCCGGCTATCCGCTCACGGGCATTCGCGTGGCTGTGTACGACGGCTCGTATCACAGCGTCGACTCCAACGAGATGGCGTTCCGCGCGGCGGCTCGCATCGGCCTGCGCAAGGCATGTGCCGATGCCGACCCGGTGGTGCTGGAGCCCATCGAGGAAATCACGGTGACTATTCCCGAGAGCTACGCCGGCGCCGTGATGGGCGACATCTCGGCCTCGCGCGGTCGCGTGACGGGTATGGAGACCGATGAGCGCGGCGATACCGTGGTCATTGCCCAGGCACCGCTGGCAGAACTGACGGATTATTCGACGCGCCTACGCTCTATCACGCGCGGCACGGGCGACTTTACCATGAAGCCCGCTGGCTACGAGCAGGTGCCTTATGACGTTCAGGCCAAGCTCGTGGAGCGCTATGAGGAGGGCCGCGCCAAGTAGCGTGTGGCGTTGCCTGCAACATACATGCCGGTGCAAGGGCCGCTCTGGGCAATCCAGGGCGGCCCTTTTGATCCCCGGGGGACGGAGGAAAACGGATCATTATAGGTTTTGGGCAGCTTGGTCGGCCCTAGTCTCCCGAGGCCTGATTGCGGCCGGTGGCGTAGTCGATCTGCACGTGCGGCTGCAGGTTGTAGCAGTACACGTGGAAGCAGAGGGCCTTGCCGTGGTCCTCGACCGATTGCGCCTCAAGGCGCACGCCGCGGCAGACAAGTTCCTCTTCGTTATACATGGGCGTGACGCGGTAGAGCACATGGTTGCCCGTGTCGCGGATGTAGCCGAGAATCTGCTCCTCAAACGGCAGCATGCCCGTTTCGTTGAGATAGCGCGTGCCGGTGAGGAGATTTTTGCGGTTGGCGTTTTCGCCGCAGAGCGACCAGGCGATAAGGTGGCAGCGGTTGTAGAGGCTCTGGCCCGGAATAAAGTCGTAGCGCTGCTGGTGCCAACCGGCAGGATGGATACGCGAGATATCGCCGCGCTTTCCCTGTCCGAGCGACTCGGGGCCTACACAGGCGAGCGCCTTGCGAGTGCGGCCCAGGCTGTCGAGCTTGGAGAATTTCTTAAAGCAGCCCCCTTCTGTAGCGCGCTCGTATTCATCGAGCGTGAATGATGGTGTGCCGAGCGGGTGCGTGCTGTCGGTGCGAAGGGCAACGTAGGGGTTGCCGGCGTAGTCGGGAATGCTGCTGAGATAAACACCGCGGGCGCGGTTGAGGTCGGGATTTTCGACCTCGTCGATGGGGGTGGCGGCACTGTCCGCGGAAACGTCGTCATCGGTGTCGGTCGCGGCGGAATCGGAACCATCGTCAGGGTCCTGGCCGTTTTGAGGGTCCGGGGAGCTCGCCGTTCCCGATTCGAGCCGAGCGACCAGGCCCGCCTCGTCGTCGGTGCGGCTGGGACTCTCGTTTTGTTTTTCGGCCAGAGCCGCCGCCTGCTCATCGCTTTGCGGCGACAGCAGCTTGGGCGCTCCGTCGAGCGATCCCGTAAACAGCGCAAACCCCAGCACCACGGCGGTGCCGATGGAAAGTACTTGCTTGTAGGTGGACTTGCGCGACATTGAGGCTCCTGGATGGACGGTTGGGAATCTACCAGTCTAGCAGGAGCCGACAGGGGCCGCTCCACCGAACAAATACTCAAGATTTGGGACAAACGCTACGGATTCATTTGCCTCATATGGAGCTGCAGCGGTTATGCATGTGGGGCCATTCGGCGTTTTCCCAGATAAAACCTACCAAAATAAACCTGTCCTTTTTTGGCAGGCTAATCGTGAGTTATTTCACCGCAACTTAGGGTACGGTTAGGAAGTGTGCACCTTAAAGAGTGGAGCCCTTGATTAGAGAGATTACGCTCGTCTCTCTAAATATCTCTTTAAAGAGAAGGTCAGTTAAAGAGATAACATTAGGAAATCTAGCAGTGAATTTGATGCATCTCTCTAAATTTCTCTCTAAAATAAGATGCCTATCTCTCTAAAGTTAGAGAGATATACTATACTTTAGAGAGATAAATCTATCGTTTTAGAGAGACGGAATGCCAATGCTGCTGGATGAACCTCTTGGCCTTATCGTTGAGCGCCTTCGCAGGCGGGGGACTGATGACGCATCGGTAGAAGTTAAAGCCTGCACGAATAAATTGAGCGCAGACGTATGGGAGACAGTGAGCGCTTTTGCGAACACTGCGGGTGGGCTCATTATTTTGGGCCTGAACGAGGCCGAAGGATTTGTTCCTTCGGCTAACTTTGCTATCGATAGGGTGCGCGATCAGTTTGTTTCGGGTATCGGAGACGGAGGCTCAGCGGCAGTGGTGACCCATGCGCCGCGGTACGAGCTTGATCGAGGCGAGGTCGACGGGCTCCAGGTGCTTCTGGTGCGCATCTTTGAACTTGAGCTTAAAGCGAAGCCTTGCTATATCGGCGCGCGCGGCGTGCAGAACGGTAGCTACAAGCGCGTGGATGATAAAGATATCAAGATGTCACCCGCTGAGCTATATGAGCTGCAGAGTGCGTTGCTTCCGAGCGATGCAGACGGCACGGTGGTTTCGGAGGCAACGGTCGAGGATTTGGATCCAGATGTCGTGCGGTCTATTATCGCAAATCGCCGGCTGCAGACCCCGCGCGTTTTGCGCGGGGCCGATACGCTGGAAAAGCAGCTGGTCAGACTCAATATCACTACAAAGGATGGTGCCGTGAAGCTCGCGGGGCTTCTGTCGGCGGGAATTTACCCCCAGCAGTTCTATCCCAAACTGATGATCGATGTCGCCGTTCATTCCGATGTGGAAAAATCTGCACCCGGGCAACCCCGGTTTATTGACCGCCAGTTGTGCGATGGCCCGATTCCGGCTTGCATCGAAGATGCCCTTGCCGCGATTGGACGAAACTTGCGCAAAGCGACGATAGTGCAAGGCGCTGGCAGAAGGGAGGATTGGGAAGTTCCCCAGGAGGTTTTGCGCGAGGCCTTGGCAAATGCCTGCATCCATCGAGAATATTCGCCCATGTTTGTGGGGCAGGCCGTGAGTGTCGATATCTATCCAGACAGAATAGAGATCAAAAACCCTGGCGGGCTTTGGGGCGGAAAGACGGTGGACAATCTTGCAGACGGGGAATCGCGCTGCCGAAACCCAAAGCTCATGAGCCTAATGGGGGCGACGCCGTTAGAGCATGCCGAGGGGGCCGTTGCGGAAAGCCAGGGATCTGGTATCCCGGCTATGATTCGCGAGATGGAGTCTCGTTCGCTTGGCAGGCCGAAATTTATCGTTAAGGCCGATTCGTTTACGGTGCTGCTTTCCCGGCACGGGGCGGAGCTTGCTGAAAACCGTACGTGGATTCAGAGTCATGTGGGCACCGAGCTGACGGATCGCGAGGAAACACTGCTCATGTTTATGCGGGAGCATAGGTGCGTATGCGATGTTCAAAAAATACGAGAGGCCCTGAAGTGGGATTCGGATGACATTCGCCTGATCTGCGGGGACCTTGTGGATAAACATGTCCTGTCAAAATGCGGCAAAGACACGTTCGAAATTATCGATATGAACAGAGAATCGTCAGCTTCGACGGCGGATAGGATCCTGGAGGCTCTCAGCGCCGAAGTGGATATGACGGCGCGAGAAATAGCGGTTGCATCGGGGGTCAAAATTTCGTCCGTCCGCTACCATCTGCCAAAAATGGCGGATAAAGGGCTCATCGAAGTAATGGGTTCATCGACGAGCCGCAACCGCCGCTATCGGAAGAAGTAGATGCAGCCGGACCGCCCCTCTAGTGTCTCTCGAAGTTAGATGGGCGCTAGAGGGGCGACTGTCTCGCGATATTTCCCCAGATAAAACCTGCCAAAATAAACCTGTCCCTTTTTGGTAGGTCAGTTAATGCAGTCCAGGTTGAGCATATGCGAGCGAGCAGGCTCCGGGTGCGGTAAGGTGACGTGAAACAAGCGGGCGCTGACCTTTTGGTCGCGCCCGTGAAGTTGAACGTCAGATTGCCGTGCCCGGGGCCTGCGCAGCGCCGAGCAGTTACGCCGTTTGTAAAACGGCGTAACCTAAAGGTTCATGTTGCCGTGGATGTAGGGGGTGACCTCGGGGGAGATATGGTCGCAGCCCAGCTCGCGCAGCGCGGGCTCGATAACGGCGGGCAGCGGGGTTTTGCCCTCGGCATCGACGGCGTTGCCACCGAGGGCAGCAATCTTGGCGACATCTGCGGGTGCGGCCTCGATATGCATGCAGCCGCCGATCAAGCGCGCGCGTACCTGTGCCAGATCAAGATCGTGCAGGTAATCCTCGCAGGCGCGGATTAAATCGACCTTCTCGCGCGTAAGCTCCTCGCCCGTGGGGACGCGGGTGGCAAGACATGCTCCCGCCGGCAGGTTCCAAACGGGATAGCCCCATGCGCGCAGCAGCTCGCGCTCTTCGTCCTTGGTAAAGCCGACCTCCATAAGGGGTGAGCGTACGCCGAGCTCTTCTGCCGCACGCATGCCGGGGCGGTAGTCACCGCGATCGCTTGCATTGCTGCCATCGATGACGGTGGGAAAGCCGAGCGACTTGGCGTGGTTGACGATGGCGGTAAAGCCGGCGTGCTTGCAGTGGTAGCAGCGATTAGCATCGTTGCAGGCTACTTGGGGGAGCTGCAGCTGATCCACCGAAAGATTGAGCACGGGGAGCTTAAAATGCGCCCCTTCATTGGCTTGTCCATCAACGGACCGCTCAAACGAGGCCTGCTCGGGCGTGCCGATGAGCGGCGTGGTGAGATGGACGAGGAGGGTATTGGTAGGCATGATGCGGGCGCAGACCGCGGCCAAAAAGCTGCTGTCGACACCACCGGAAAAGCCGATGGCGACGCGTCCGTATGCCAAAAGCAGCTGCTCGAGTGCTGCGAGTTTGTCCTGAAGCTCCTCTGCGGGTGCGGCGGTGTCTGAAAGCATGAAAGTTCCTTACAGTTATTAAAGCTCGGATGAAACTATAATCCTAATGCGTTACTTGCCATAAGACTTCTATCTGTGTAACGAAAGTGCAATATGGCATATACGTTATATACAAGTTGCCAAATGCGGTAGAGTTGCAGCAACGCGACAGCGAGAGTCGATGGGGGACCGATATGATCAAGGCTGTTATTTTTGACATGGATGGAACGCTGGTCGATACCGAGCGTTTGGGGATTAAGGCCTGGAAGGCAGGCGCCGCTGAGCTGGGGCTCGCGATTGATGAAGCGCTGATCCATCAGTTTATCGGCCGCACGCTGCCCGATGTTATGGACATCCTTGATGAGCATTACGGCAGCCATGAAACCACCGAGGCGATCTATCGTCGCCACAAGGAGATTCGCGACGAGATGGTCAAGACCGAACTGGAACTTAAGGCCGGCGCCGCCGAGTGCCTAGACGAGCTGCTGGCTGCAGGCTATCACGTTGGTCTAGCGACGTCGTCGCGCCTCGTTACGGCCGAGCGCAACCTTAAGATGGTTGGCCTCTTTGACAAGTTTGAAACGGTAACGTGTGGCGAGGACGTCGTGCACGGCAAGCCCGACCCCGAGATGTATCTGCTCGCCTGCGAGCGCGCGGGCTTTGCTCCCGAGGAATGTGCCGTGGTCGAAGATTCGCGCAACGGTTGCGTCTCGGGCATTACGGCCGGCTGCCATGTCTTTGCCGTCCCCGATATCGTGCCGCTGCCGCAGGACGTGGTGGATGGCTGCGAGGCCGTGCTCGATACGTTGTTCGACCTGGCGGCGGCAATCAAGACTGTGCGCTAGAAAATTGCGGCGTTGAAACGAGCGATTGCTCACGTTTGCGCTCAAGCAAAAGGGGCCCGGCAATGGTCGGGCCCCTTTTGCTTGAGCGGCGACTTAGCATACTTGCGGGCGTGCTATAGATACGCACCGAGGTTGATGGCCGTGGCGTCGGTCTGGCTGCTTGCCTGGGTGCTGGCGCGTTCCAGCAGGAACGGCCGCACGAGTTCTTGGCGGTTGATGTCCTCGATGGCCGTGACCGCGGTGACGGTGCGCGCGGCAGAGCTGACGTGGATATGCTTGGTCTTTGTCGGGGCCTTGTTCTCGATTTGCTCCATCAGCAGTTGGACACCCTTGCGGCCAATCTCGTAGCCCGGGGGCGCTACCGTAGTGAGCGGGACCGATCCGCTCCAAGCGAGCGGGTTGCCGTCGCATCCGGCCACGCGTACTTGCCCGGGGACAGAGATGCCCTTGTCGACCAGCGCCGAGATAACGCCCGAGGCCAACACGTCGGTCAGGCCGACGACAAAATCGGGGCGTTCGTTCGCGGGGCGCTCGGCGATTTGGGCACCGATGCCGTAGCCGTCGGCAGCGGTATTCCATTCGCCGGCGTCGATGACTTCGATCTTGATATCGGGGTGCAGAGCGAGGGCCTTGTGAATGCCAAGCACACGTAGGGTGAGCTGCATAAATGCTGCTCGGCCGACGACGACAATATGGTGCGCGCCGCGGGCGATGGCGAGTTCGGCAATGATGCGACCCTGGGCCTCGTTGTCGGCCGCTACGTAGTAGCCGGGCTCGGAGCAATGGATGTCCAGGTGGACGATCGGCACGGGCATCTTAGCCATGGCGGGGTGCCAGTCGGGGGATGCCATGGGCTGAACCATGACGCCGGACATTTGGGTGCCCATAAAGTAGCGCAGGTAATGGTCCTCGAGAATATCGTCGTTATCGGCGTTGGCGATGAGCAGGTCGTAGCCGTGCTTGCGGGCCTCGTTGTGGGCGCCGCTGGCGATTTGGAGCGAAAAGCCGTGATCGAGACGGGGGAGCACCAGGCCAAAGGACTTGGTGGCGCCGCCCGCGAGCTGACGAGCGCTTTGGTTGGGCAGGTAGCCAAGGCGATTGATGGTCTCGTTGATGAGCTTGAGGGTTTCGGGGCGCAGCTTTTCGGGGTGGTTGAGCGCGTTGGAAACCGTGCCCAGCGAAACTCCGGCCTCGCGCGCGACGTCGCTGATTTTTACCTTTGCCATAGCGGCCCCTTTGATGCGTTTCAAGTACAAGCCAGATTGTAGCATCCCAAACCAACCAAAAAGGGATAGGTTTATTTTGGCAGGTTTTATCTGGGGAAACGCTGTTGCCAACGCGACCACCACGAAGGGGGACAGGCGCCTTTGTGGTGGTTTGGACCGGCTGGACGTGTGTGCATCGGGTGGTATCTAAGTTGAGGTACCACTTCTGGTATATCAGCTTGCGTTTGCGTGAGTACAATACTCGAACGTTATACGTCTCAGCGCCCCCTGTGCGTGGACGTCTTGCAGTCACGCGAACGAAGGGATTTATCCTATGTGCGGAATCGTCGGCTACACCGGCTCTGATATTGCAAAGAACATCCTGGTCACGGGCCTCAAGCGTATGGAGTATCGCGGCTATGATTCCTCGGGCGTCGCGCTCGAGGTGGGCGAGGGCGCCGCGGCGCACCTCGACGTCATCCGCCGCGTGGGCAAGGTCGCGGGCCTGGAGAGCGAGCTTTCCAACATCGACAGCGACGCTACCTGCGGTATCGGCCACACCCGTTGGGCCACCCACGGCAAGCCTTCGGTCGTTAACGCTCACCCCCACACCAGCTGCGACGGTCGTATCGCCATCGTCCACAACGGCATCATCGAGAACTTCGCCGAGCTGCGCGAAGAGCTGGAGGGTCGCGGCCACCACTTTAAGAGCGAGACCGATACCGAGGTCTTCGCGCATCTGATCGAAGAGGCTTATGCCGAGACGCACGACCTGATGGCCTCCGTGCGCGAGGCTTGCGCCCACGTGGTCGGTGCCTATGGTCTGGCCGCCGTGTGCGCTGACGAGCCCGGCGTGATCGCCGTGGCCCGCAAGGATTCCCCGATCGTGGTCGGCGCGGGCGAGACCGGCGCCTATGTCGCCTCCGATGTCATCGCGCTCATCGACGCCACCCGCGATGTCGTGGTGCTCGAGGACGGTCAGTTTGCCAAGCTCACGCCCGCAGGCGTCGAGTACACCGACGAGGCCGGTAACGTTATCGAGCCCAAGGTCACCCACATCGACTGGGACCTGGACATGGCAGAAAAGGGCGGTTATCCCGACTTTATGCTCAAGGAAATTCACGAGCAGCCGCGCGTCGTGCGCGACACGCTGGTCGGTCGTATGACGCCGGCCGGCGAGCTCGACATCGACGAGCTGGGCCTTTCGCTCGAGGAGCTCAACGACATCGACCGCGTCTACGTGATCGCTTGCGGCACCAGCTATCACGCTGGCCTCATTGCCAAGAATCTCATTGAGGGCTGGGCTCGCATCCCCACCGAGGTGGAGGCGGCCAGCGAGTTCCGTTATCGCAATCCCATCATTACGCCGACGACGCTTGTCGTTGCCGTGTCCCAGTCGGGCGAGACGGCCGATACCCTTGCTGCCATTCGCGACGCGCGCATCAAGGGTGCCAAGGTCTTCGGCATCACCAACGTGGTGGGCAGCCCCGTGGCGCGTGAGAGCGACGGCGTCATCTACACCAAGGCCAACAAGGAGATCGCGGTCGCCTCGACCAAGAGCTTCATCGGCCAGGTCGTGAGCCTCACGCTTTTGGCCCTGCTACTGGCGCAGGTCAAGTACCGCTTGACCACCAAGCAGGCGCGCATGCTGTTCCGCGAGCTTTCCGATACTGCCGAGCAGATCCAGTGGATTTTGGACACGCAGACCGATGCCGTGCATGAGGCTGCCCTGCTGTGCAAGGATGCGCAGTCGGCGCTGTTCGTGGGCCGCGGCATGGGTGCCGCTATTTCCTACGAGGGTGCGCTCAAGCTCAAGGAGGTCAGCTACCTGCACGCCGAGGCCTACGCCGCCGGCGAGATGAAGCACGGCCCCATTGCCCTGATCGACCCGGGCTTCCCTGTCATCGCTGTGGCCACCAAGAGTGCCACCTACGACAAGACCGTGTCGAACCTTATGGAGTGCAAGGCGCGCGGTGCCAAGGTCATCGTCGTTGCCACCGAGGGCGACGAGGAGATCAACAAGATTGCCGACTGCATCATCCGCGTGCCGGCAGTCCGCGACGTGTTCAGCCCCATCACGGCGAGTGTCCCGCTGCAGCTGCTCGCCCGCGAGGTCGCCATCCTGCGCGGCTGCGACGTCGACCAGCCCCGTAACCTGGCGAAAAGCGTTACCGTGGAGTAGTTGGTTCCGCCATTCTGGCGACCAAGGCCCGGCTCCGTTGCAGCGGAGCCGGGCCTTGTTTCATTTGCCCAGATAAAACCTGCCAAAATGAACCTGTCCCTATTTGGCAGGTTAGCGGAGCTTGCTGGTCTCGAAGTACTCGGGGAACTGGTCCAGAACCTCGGTCTGGTTGCGGAACATCATATGCAGGTGCTTGCTGACCAAAAAGCTCGCTTCGATGGGGTCGCGACCGGCGATAGCGCGGCGAATCTGCTTGTGCTCGTTCACGATGTCCTGATTGTCGAGAACCTGCGTGGCGGCGCGCAGCCAGCGGAAGCGCTCCAGGTCGGCATTGGTCTCTTCGAGCCACGACCACACGGTGCTGCGACATGCGATGCTAAAAATCATGTGATGCATGAGGTTGTCGCTCAAAAAGAAGCCGATGCGATCCTCTTCGGCCATGGCCTTTTCCTGCAGCACGATGGCGCGGTCGAGCTGCTCGATGCCGGCCGACGTGGCGCGCGCACAGCACTCCACAATCACCTGCTTTTCCAGATGCTCGCGGATGTAACAGGCACTCTCGGCAAGGGTGAGGTTGATGGGCGAGACGTAGGTACCGCTCTGGGGCACGGTGCGCACCAGGCCTTCCTGCGCCAAACGAACCAAAGCCTCGCGCACAGGGGTGCGCCCCATATCTAGGTCGTCGCAAAGTTGCTTGACGCCCAGCTTTTCGCCCGGCTTGTAGTCCAGGTAGACGATTTTGCGTCGAATGGTGTGGTAGGACTGGTCCTGTAGGCTCGTTTCCTGCTCGCCGACGTGCATCGATTCTTCCATAGCGCCTCGCAACTGTTCTATCAAACTCATATGTCAGTTGTTAATTATGCCGCGAATCAGCTCTCCGCGGTGGGCAATTCGGCTGTTGCCTGAGAACTATTGCGGCATCTTAGTCTGTGTTTGCGCAAGGCTGCGCTCAATGTTGCCGTATCATAAGCCGTCGCAAACGTGAAATAGAAAGAAGGAATCCCATATGCAACTGGCAAATATCGTTCGCGAGCGCTGGAAAGGCGTCTTGTTCTGCCTGATCATTGCCATTCCCGCGACGTTGCTCGGCAAACAAATTGAGGTGGTCGGCGGTCCGGTATTCGCCATCCTCTTTGGCATGGTCCTGGCGCTCGTCTTTCCCAGGAAGCGTCGCGAACAGCTCGCCGCCGGCGTCACCTATACGTCCAAAAAAGTCTTGCAGTACGCGGTTATCCTGCTTGGCTTTGGCATGAACCTCTCCCAGATTCTGTCCAAGGGCGCCCAGTCGCTGCCGATTATCGTGGCGACGATCTCGACCTCGCTTGTCATCGCCTTTGTGCTCTGCCGCGTCATGAACGTACCGGGTAAGATCGCGACGCTTGTGGGTGTGGGTTCGTCGATTTGCGGCGGTTCGGCCATCGCTGCGACCGCGCCCGTCATCGATGCCGACGATCGCGAGATTGCCCAGGCCATTTCGGTCATCTTCCTGTTTAACGTTATCGCGGCGCTCGTGTTTCCGACGCTCGGCGGCATGCTCGGGCTGACCAACGAGGGCTTTGGCCTGTTTGCCGGCACCGCCATCAACGACACCTCGTCGGTAACGGCTGCGGCGAGCGCCTGGGACAGCATGCATCCCGGCGCCAATGTGCTCGAGAGCGCCACAGTGGTCAAGCTCACCAGGACGCTGGCCATTATTCCCATCACGCTGGTCCTCGCATGCTGGCAGATGCATCTGGCACGCAAGGCCGGCGGTGACGCCAAAAGCACGTTCTCGCTTAAACGTGCGTTTCCCATGTTTGTGCTGTTCTTTGTGCTGGCGAGCGTGATCACCACGGTGCTTCAGCTTCCCGCGTCCATCACGGCGCCCATCAAGGAGCTGTCGAAGTTCTTTATTGTGATGGCCATGGCGGCTATTGGTTTTAATACCGATATCGTCGAGCTGGTCAAAAAGGGCGGCAAGCCCATCGCGTTGGGCTTTTGCTGCTGGATTGGCATTGCGTGCATGAGTTTGGGAATGCAGCACGTGCTGGGAATCTGGTAGAGAAGTAGCTTATTCGCGTGCTGGCTGCCGGTGAGCGCAAGCCTTCGGTGGAGCGATAGGAGCTCTTGCGGGTATGGCTTGTCCGCAGGTTTATAAGTCCCGAAGAGCTCTTATCGCCCCGCCAGGATGGCGATGCGGGGCAACACCTATACTCGCAGGACGGCGCTTTCTGCCCTATAGTGTTTGGTGAGCAATATCGTTCAATTTTGAAACACTCGGTCGTGCGACCGTCGGCGGTTGCACGTCGCCGCGGACAGGGGCAAATCATGGATAGCAATGCCAAGCTGAACATCTTGACCGATGCCCTAGCTGCTGCCGGGGCCTCGGCATTGGCAATCGATGCGCGTGGGGACGTCGCGATCTCGACCATGAATGACGCGGCGCTTGAGCGGGATGTGGCGGCTTTTGTCGCTGAGCGTCTCGACCGTATAGGAGACGGCGCGCGTCTGGTTATGGGGCGTGAGGGTACGCGCCTGAGCCTGACCGTTCGCCCCACCGACAAAGAGGGCGGGAGGCTTTGGGTCGTTGTGGTCCGCGAGGTGCGCGGTGCCGCGGCGCATGCGGGCATCGAGTGGCTCAACGCCGACGAAGTTGAGGTCCGCTATGAATCGAGCGCGTACGGCATCGTTGAGGGGGCGGCCTCGGTGGCTGTACCGGTTACCGAGAGCTATGCGCGCGGCGTGCCCCTTATGCTCGAGGGCGAGCTGGGAGCGGGTCAGGTCGAGATTGCCAAGCGCCTCTATCTGGATGGCCCTTTTGTCGATCAGCCCTTTGTTTCCGTCGCGCTCGATGAACTCACCGATCGCGGTTGGCGCCATGTGCTCAAAAGCTCCGAATCGCCGCTGTTCCAAACGGGGCTGACCCTTTGCATTGAGGGCTGGAATGCGGTTGGCCCCCAGCGCCTCCGCGAGCTGGTCTCCACGATGACCGACACCGCGTTGGCGACGCGCTGCCATGTGGTGCTGACGGCGAATGACATGCCGGGCGGCGGCGAAAGTGATCAAGCCGCCTTTGTGACCGAGCGCTTCGCCTGTGCGGTGAGCGTCGCGCCGGCAATCGCCGAGCAGGGAGCCGCGTCGACGAAGGTCGCGCGCTATTTGGAATATCTCGCTGATGCATTTGGGACGGCAGCGCCCACGCTGTCTGCCGCGGCGACGAAGACGCTCGATGCTTACCGCTGGCCGCGCAACTATCTGCAGCTCCGCGAGGTCTCGGAACGACTGTATATATTGGTGGGGACGGGCACGGTGGACCGCGCTGTGGCGGAGGAAGTGCTCGCCCAAGAGGACGTGATTAAGACCGCAACCTTTGGCGCCCCGACGCTTGAAAGTGACCTGTATATCCTGCGACCGCTGGCCGATACCGAGCGAGATATCGCGCATCTGGTTGTAGACCATCTCCACGGCAACCGAACCCGTGCGGCGGAGGTGCTGGGCATAAGCCGTACAACGCTGTGGCGCTTGCTGAAGGACGATGACCGTTGAGCGAGGCGCCCGTGACCGCACGCGACGCGTGTGCTACAGTCCAAAGCGTTATTGTTTCGATTTGGTTACGGCGTGCGAGGGCATATGGCTGAGACTTCAAAACCGAGCCGCAGAAGGCGGAGTGCCGCGCCGGTTAACCGACGCACAACATCGGTGACGTGGGGCAAACACGCCTCGGGGTTTGATGGCTCGTTCAAGCGCACTAAATACGGCTATCCTTCGGCAAGCGCCCGCTTGGCAATGCAGGCAGAGTCCTCGCTGTGGGGCCGCAAACGCGTGGTGGGCTCAAAGCTCAAGCACGACGGAACGCTCGGCTACATCAGCCGCGGGGCGGCTCGCCGCAGCGGGCTCAATCCCGCCGGCTGGCATCGCTACGTGCCGATCGTGGCCGCCGTTGCAGTGATCGTCATCGCGCTCGCTGCGCTCGGATATGCCGGCGGTGGCGCCAACTTGGACGCAATGTTTAAATCGCCCGAGCTCGCGCATGTAGGTACAGAAGTTGTCGAGGGCGCTCAGGCCCAGACGAGCGTCGCGCCCCAGCGCGGTATCGTTGCGGCGGCCTCCACCATCGCCGATGTGCAAAAGGACGAAGACAAGCAAGGCGACGACGTCGATGCGAATCAGACGAGCGAAACGGCAATAACTCCATCGGCGGGATAAGTTGCGAGTGGGGCAGCTAATTTGGGACGGGGCTTTTTTAGCTGCCCAAGACAGTGGCTCATTCGATGTCAGTCGCCAAAAGCGAGCGAGCCGCATTTGCGCCAAGGTGACGTGAAATGAGAGGGCGCTGACCTTCTGGTTGCGCCCTCGAAATTGAACGTCAGATTGGCGTGAATGCGGCCCGCGCAGCGTCAACGAGCCCGCCGTTCGGTAGAATGGCGGAACTAATTACCTTACGTAGACCACGTTGTCGCGGCGGGGTTTGGGCTCGGGCAGCGTGTCCTCGGCATAGCCCAGAATGCAGTGACCGACACCGCGCAGGCTGCCGTCGGCGGGTAGACCCCAACTGGCCAGTAGCTCCAGGCCCTCGGGCGAATCGAAAACCTCGTGGGCGCGATGAATCCAGCACGAATCAACGCCCAGCGCATAGGCAGCGTTGAGCAGGTTGCCCATGGCGAGCGAGCCGTCTTCCAGATGTGTGGGCACGCTGCGGTCAACCAGCACCACCACAACGGTCTTGGCGCCATAGAAGGGGTCGCTGTTGCTGCCCATGACTTGCGCGTTGAGCTGCGAGAGACGCTCGACGGTCGCGGGGTCGGTGACGGCGACAAACGTCACCGGCTGGCGGCCCATGCCGCTCGGTGCATATTGGCCGGCTTCGATAATACGTGCAAGCTTTTCGGCCTCGACGGGACGATCGCTGTAGTTGCGGCAGCTGCGGCGGTGAATGAGTGCTTCGATAGTCTCCATGGTGTCTCCTTGCGGTGGCGTTGCAGATGCCCCGTTCATACCCGTCGGGCTCAAACGATAGACGGTCAATTGCCCGGCCAAAAGGATAGATTCCAATTGGGAAAGTAGGTTTGCATAAAAGTACCTTCAGAATGTGACAAACAAATGGGATGGTTAAACGTTTTATCCCGTCTACCCTGCGGTTTTTTACCACTTGCCTAAATGACGAACGCATAACCTCTGATAAAGGTTTTACTAAAGGAGTACCAACGTTTATCAATGCGCCGTGGTGGCGCCGGGCCAGGAGGTAACATCATGTTCCAGGCTGGAGATGTCGTCGAGACCGATTTCGAAGGATTTCTGAAGCTGCTGCGTTCCAAGACGCGCGCTTTCGTGTCGATCAACGATCACGAGTACTACATCACGCACACCGATGGCTATTGGCGTGTTCAGGATTGCGAGGCCCTCAACGACAAGGGCCACTTTACTGACTGTTCTGAGTTGGTCAACACGGTCTGCGAGGTCGTCGAGCTGCCGTGGATTGCCGGCAAGAGCCTGCATGACAGCTTCTCGGGCGCTACGGTCTATGAGGCCGTCGCCGCTTAACAGGCAATAAAACCCGATTTTCACGTGACCGCTGGCGCCGCCCCCGCGCCGGCGGTCTTTTTCTGCCGATAGGCCATAAAAATGCACGCATTTGCGGAGAGCCTGTTGACGATAGTCAAAACTCGGACTAATCTAGAGACACATAATTGGTCAAAAATCGGACAATTGGATGGTGGGATAGATGAATAGTGCGGTTACGCTGGTCGACTTCGATCGGTTGCTCTATGGACTCGACCATATCTATTCGGAGTTCTCGCGCGCCTGCGGCCTTTCGGACTGCGCCTACTGGATGCTCGTCGACACGAGTGCAGCGGGCGGAAGCGTTGCCGTGAGTCGGCTGACGAGTGAATGGTTCTACAGCAAACAGACCATCAATTCGGCGATTAAAACGCTTAGGGCGCGAGGGCTTGCGACGTTGGAGTTTGCCGAGGGCAGTCGTAAAAACAAGGTTGTACGACTGACCGAAGAAGGCGTGCGGTTTGCCAAGCGCTACGCGTTGCCGGCGCAAAAAGCCGAGCAACAGGCATTCGAGGCGCTCGAGCCGTGGGAACAGTGCGAGATCATGCGCTTGGTCGGTAAGTTCTCCCATGTTCTTAACGAAGAGTGCGAGGCATTTAAACGGCAAGTGGCCGCCGAGAACGAGACTGACGATAAGGGCGAGGGGGACGCATGCGACTCTTAATGAGGTTTATGAGGCCGTACCGCGGTCTGATTGCGGTGACGCTGTTTGCGGTGCTGATAGATAACGTCGGTACGCTGTTGGTTCCCACGATGCTGGCGAACATGGTCAACACCGGTATTACCACGGGTGATGTCGACTATATATTACGCAACGGCCTGTACATGCTTATCGCGACCGGCATGGCCAGCGGCGGCACGGTGCTGGGCTGCTATCTTTCGGCGCGCCTGGCCGCCAACGTGGCCTGCGATATCCGCAATGCCGTGTACGACAAGTCGCTCGAGCTGTCCGCCAGCGACTTTGAGCGCTTTGGCACGGGTTCGATGATCACGCGCTCGCTCAACGACATCAACGTGATTCAGCAAGCTGTCCTTCAGACGATTCAGCTGGTGCTGCCGGTGCCGTTCTTGGCCGTGGCAGGCATCATTTTTGCTTGGTTCATCGATCCCGCCATGGGCACGCTGCTGGGCGTGGTGGTTGCGATCGTGCTGGTGGCGGCGGTCTTTACCGTTGCCAACGCCGCGCCGATCTTTATGCGCCTGCAGAGCTTTATCGACCGCATGAACGTGGTGCTGCGCGAGAACATCGTGGGCGTGCGCGTCATCCGCGCATTTAACAAGGAGCGCCACGAGGAGCAGCGCCTGGACGAGGTGTTTAGCGATTACGCGGCCAATGCCATCAAGGTCAACCACCTGTTTGTGGGTCTCGACAGCTCCAGCTTCTTTTTGATGAATATCGCCGAGGTGGCGGTGCTGTGGGTGGGCGGCAACCGCGTGGGCGTCCACGCCATGCAAATCGGTAGCATCTCGGCCGTGCTGGAGTACGCGATCCTGATCCTGTTCTTTGTGATGACGGCGCAGATGGTGATTCTGACGCTCCCACGCGCCGCCGCATGCCTGAACCGTGCGCAGCAGGTGTTGGAGATTGAGCCGAGCATCGTGGACGGCAAGCGCACGCTGGACACGTGCGCGGCGGAGTCTGTTGACGGTGCCGACGCGGTGGCCGTGTTCGACCACATGTCGTTCCGTTTTGACGATGCCGACGAGGATACCCTGTGCGACCTGAGCTTTGCCTGTCGCCGTAGCCAGACCACGGCGATTGTAGGCTCGACGGGTTCGGGCAAGTCGACGGTGGCCAAGCTCTTGCTTCGCTTCCACGATGCCACGAAGGGCGCCATTCGCCTGAATGGCATCGATCTGCGCGACCTTTCGCAAGACGACATCCGCGGGCGTATCGCCTATGTGCCGCAGAAGGCATGGCTGTTCTCGGGTACGGTGGCGAGCAACCTGCGCTTTGGCAACGAAGACGCGACTGAGGCTGACATGCTCCATGCGCTGGAGGTTGCCCAGAGCACCTTTGTGCTCGACCAGCCCCAGGGGCTCGATACGCCGGTGGCCCAGGGCGGCACGAACTTCTCGGGTGGTCAGCGCCAGCGCCTGGCGATTGCCCGCGCACTCATGAAGCATGCCGATCTATATATCTTCGACGACAGTTTTTCGGCCCTGGACTTTAAGACCGATGCGGCACTGCGCCATGCGCTGCAGGACGAGACGTGCGATGCCGCGGTGCTCATCATCGCCCAGCGCATCTCGACTATTTTGCATGCCGATCAGATCGTGGTGCTCAAAGACGGCGAGATCGTGGGCCTAGGCACGCACGACGAGCTCATGGAAACCTGCGAGGTGTACCGCGCAATCGCGGAATCGCAGATGAAGGGAGGTGAGTAGCATGACCGAGGAGCTCAGGAAGCAGGGCATCGTCGATGGCGCTGCGGTTGTAGAGACAGTCGAGGAGACGGGCGTCGCGCCCGACCTGGACGAAGCCGCCAAGGCGGCGGAGCGCGAGGCTCGCCGCCAAGCGCTCTACGAGGAAAACGAACGTGCCGAGGACGAGCGCGCCCGCGCCGAGGCAGAGCGTATGCGCGACGTGGACGACGAAGACGAGGACGAGACGCCTCGGGATACCTGGGCGACGGTGCGCCGCCTGTGGAGTGAGGCTGCCGGCGACCATTGGCGCTTCTATATCGTGTTCGCGAGCATTGTGTTCTATGTCATCTTTAACACCGCCGCGCCGGCATATAGCGCCCGCGTGATCGATGAGCTGTGGGGCCACATTCAGGTGGCGTTTGCCAACGACACCACTTTCAGCATCACCTGGGAGAACTGCGGCAAGACCATTTTCGTCTACTTTATGATCTGGACTGCCGCTGCCTCGTTCTATGCGCTCCAGAGCTTTTTGATGTCGAGCGTCGCTGAGCGTCTCAATCTGCGCCTGCGCAACCGCATCGCGCAAAAGCTCAACCGTCTGCCGCTCGCCTATTTTGACGCGCATCGTCCCGGCGAGGTCGTCAGCCGCGCGACCAACGACCTGGACAAGATGTCCGAGAGCATGCAGCGCGGATTGCTGCAGCTGCTCGTGTCGATCGGCACGGTTGTTGGTGCTGTGAGCGTGATGTTCGTGTTCAGCGTGCAGCTTACGCTCGTCTTTCTGTTCTTTACGGCACTGTCGCTGCTGGTGACGAAGGTCGTCTCGCGCCGCACACACGATGTGACGGGCGAGCGCCAGGAGTGGGTGTCCAAGATTACGAGTGCGGTCGAGGAAGGCTATTCGGGCCGTCTGGTGATCCGCGCGTTTAACCGCGAACGCCAAAGTTCTGCCGAGGTGCACCAGGCCTCGGGCGAGCTGGCACGCGTGAGTGCCAAGGCCGACTTTATGATCAATGCCGTCGGCCCTGCGGTGCGCTTTATCGGCCGTTTGGCGCAGATCGTGATCGCGCTGGTGGGCTGCAGCATGCTGGTTGCCGGTCACATGACCGTCGGCGTGTTCCAGGCGTTCTTCCAGTTTATCTACGAGGCGTCCGAACCCATGACGCAGCTGTCGTTTACCTTCAACTCGCTGCAGAGCGCGCTGGCGAGTGCGGAGCGCGTGTTCGACCTGCTCGATGAACCCGAGATGGAGGCGGATCCGCAGCCGGGCGAGGCCGCCAAGCTGCCGGGCCGCGTGGAGGGCCGCGTCGCCTTTGAGCATGTGCGCTTTGGTTATGCGCCCGACAAGCCGCTCATGCGCGATGTGTCGTTTACCGCCGAGCCGGGCCAGAAGATTGCCGTGGTGGGAACCACGGGCGCGGGCAAGACCACGCTCATCAACCTGCTCATGCGCTTCTACGAGATTGACGGCGGGCGTATTACGCTCGACGGCGTAGACACGAGCCGCATGGACCGCGGCGAGCTGCGCCAGCAGTTTGGCATGGTGCTGCAGGACGCCTGGCTGTTCGATGGCACGATTGCCGAAAACATCGCCTACGGCTGCCCCGAGGCGACGCGCGAGGAGGTCGTGGCCGCCGCACGCGCCGCGCAGGTCGACTTCTTTGTACGCACCATGCCGCAGGGCTACGACACGCGCGTGGCCAACGATGCCGAGAGCATCAGCCAGGGCCAGCGTCAGCTGCTGACCATTGCGCGCGTGCTGCTCAACAACCCGGCGATTCTCATCCTGGACGAGGCGACGTCGAGCGTGGACACGCGCACCGAGCTTGCCATCGGCCGTGCCATGGACGCGCTCATGCATGGGCGCACGAGCTTTGTGATCGCGCATCGCCTGTCGACGATCGTGGATGCCGACCTGATTCTGGTCATGGACCACGGCAACATTATCGAGCAGGGCACGCATAAGGAGCTGCTCGCAGCCGAGGGCGCTTATGCCGACCTCTATCTGAGTCAGTTCGCATAATGTGACAAAGGGACAGTCCCGCATGTCACATCAAAAAGAAAGGCGCGCCGGGGATGAATTCCCTAGCGCGCCTTCTTGCGTTGATGCCGATGTCGTTTTGTGCCGCTTGCGTTCCTAGCGCTCGTCCACGAGCTTGGCGACGAGGGCCTTGAGCTCGGCCACCTCTCGCTCGAGTTCTTTGACGCGGCGGGCGTTCTCGGTGATGCCTTGGCGGTTGAGGGCACTCTGCTCGGCGGCGTCATCGGGCATGTACTCGCGATGCTGCTTGGCGTCGAAGCTCTCCTCGAACACGCGGCAGCCGTTGCGCTTGATGATGCGTCCCGGCACGCCCACGACGGTGCAGTTGTCGGGCACGTCCTTGACGACGACCGAGTTGCCGCCGATCTTGACGTTGTTGCCGATGCGGATGTTGCCGAGCACCTTGGCGCCCGTGCCCACGGTGACGTTGTTACCCAGGGTGGGGTGGCGCTTGCCGGTTTCGTTGCCGGTGCCGCCGAGCGTAACGCCCTGGTAGAGCACGCAGTTGTCGCCCACAATGGTGGTCTCGCCGATGACGACGCCCATGGCGTGGTCGATAAAGAAGTGCTTGCCAATCTGTGCGGCAGGGTGAATCTCGACGCCGGTGATGTGGCGGGTGATTTGAGATAGCACACGGGCGAGCGAGCGATGACCGTGCTCCCAGAGCCAGTGCTCGGGCACGTGGTTCCACTTGGCGTGCAGACCAGGATAGGAAAGGAAGATGACCAGGGCACTTTGCGCGGCGGGGTCTTGCGCTTGGACGGTCTTGATGTCCTCGCGAATGGTATTGATAAAGCTCACCGGCCGCCCTCCCTTAGCGTCATAGCAATGCGATTCAATAAAGTATAGCGATTCGCTAGGGATTAGGAAGGACAATCCTGGCGGCTTTGCGCAACAGGTGTCAGTTATGCAAACTTGCTGGTAATGGAGTCATGCTTTTGTGGGGTTGCGCACGAGGGGGCGCCGCAACCGTATACTGGTCAACTTGGACGTATCCGCGCCCACAACTGAGAGGTTTTACTTCATGGGTTTCATCAATTTTATCGCCGAGCTGCTCAAAGACCCGCGCACCGCGATTGCCAGCTGGATCGCCGCCGGCCCGCTTATGGCCTACGGCTGCGTGTTCCTGATTATCTTCATTGAGACAGGCGTGGTGTTCTTCCCGTTCCTTCCTGGCGATTCACTGCTGTTTGCTTCGGGCTTCTTTGCCCACAACGGTGGCTTTAACATCGTGGCACTGCTGGCCGTCGCATGGGCTGCTGCCATCCTGGGTGACCAGTGCAACTTTATGATCGGTCACTTCTTTGGCAAAAAGATTATCGCTTCGGGCAAGGTCAAGGCCATGACGCCTGAGCGCATCAAAAAGTCCGAGGATTTCTTGGACAAGTGGGGTCACCTGGCCATCTTCCTGGGTCGCTTCTTCCCGTTTATCCGCACCTTTGTGCCCTTTATCGCCGGCATGGGCGGCATGCACTGGCGCAATTTTGTCATCTTTAACGTGCTGGGCGGCATTACCTGGTCGACGCTCTTTACACTGCTGGGCTACTTCTTTGGCGGCATCCCCTTTGTGCAGGAGCACTTTGAGCTGCTGATCGTCGGCATCGTTGCCGTATCGATCATTCCGACTGTGGTCGGTCTGGTTAAGGCTAAGCTGGGCAAAAAGAACGCGTAGCTCGAGCCAGCGCGCAAACCGTGCAGTTGAGGCCCGTCACCGTTTACGGTGGCGGGCCTCTTCAGCTTCGGTCAAATGAAATTACTTTAGTTAGTTAAAGAAAAACGTTTTATCCGACGCGCGTGCGGAGTACAATCTCGTGCATGCGAATCGACGTGCCATCGGCTTTGATGCTGCTCGCGTGTCCCGTCCGGCTCTACGCTCCGGGTGTGCGACGTTGCGACGCGGTCGGCCTCGGTCCTTGCGTGCGAGTTCGCGAGTATGCAACTGTGTATGTAAGGAGCGACATATGACTGTCGAGAAGAAGGATATCGATTGGGGTAGCCTCGGCTTTGGCTACATGAAGACCGATTACAGCTACGAGGCTCATTGGAAGGATGGCGAGTGGGACGAGGGCGGCCTGACCACCGACCACACCCTGCATGTCTCCGAGTGCGGCGGTATCTTCCATTACTGCCAGGAGGTCTTTGAGGGCCTGAAGGCCTACACCGCCGAGGACGGCAGCATCGTCTGCTTCCGTCCCGACATGAACGCCGAGCGTATGTATAACTCTGCCCAGCGCCTCGAGATGCCCCCGTTTCCCAAGGACAAGTTCGTTGAGGCCGTCAAGCAGGTCGTTTCTGCCAACGCCGCCTGGGTTCCGCCCTTCGGTTCCGGCGCGACCCTGTACGTGCGTCCGTTTATGATCGGCTCCGGTGACGTGATCGGCGTGGCTCCCGCTCCTGAGTACACGTTCCGCATTCTCGTGACCCCGGTCGGTCCGTACTTTAAGGGTGGCCTCAAGCCCGTCAAGCTGCGCGTTTCCGAGTATGACCGTGCCGCACCGCACGGCACCGGCAACATCAAGGCCGGCCTGAACTACGCCATGTCCCTTAAGCCCACGATGGAGGCCCATCGCGAGGGCTATGCCGAGAACCTGTATCTCGACTCCGAGTCCCGCACCTATGTTGAGGAGACCGGCGGCGCCAACGTCCTGTTCGTGAAGGAGGACGGCACGCTCGTCGTTCCGCAGTCGCACACCGACTCCATCCTGCCCTCTATTACCCGTCGTTCGCTCGTTCAGGTTGCTCAGGACCTGGGCATGACCGTTGACCAGCGTCCCGTCGAGTGGGCCGAGGTCAAGGCCGGTACCTTTGTCGAGTGCGGCCTGTGCGGCACCGCTGCCGTCATCTCCCCGGTTGGCGAGATCGACAACAAGGTTTACGGCGCCGACGAGACCGTGACCTTCCCGGCTGGCTACACCGAGATCGGCCCCGTGATGAAGAAGCTCCGCGAGACCCTGACGGGCATCCAGTCCGGTGCTGTCGAGGACAAGCACAACTGGGTTTACACCGTCGCGTAAGCTGTCTTAGCTGTCCGGCCCGAGGGCGACCTTCCTTTCCGGCGCGTCCTCGGACATGAAAGAACCTCCGCTGCGCACTACGTGCGGCGGGGGTTCTTTCGTCCTGCGGAGTGCGCCGGAAAGGAAGGTCGCGCTTTTGTTTTGGTTCGCGCCATGTGGGGGTGGTGGCGACGTGCATTTTTGCGAGTATTCTGCAATCGAAGGCCCCTGCATACCGACCTCGGGCAAAAAATCGGGAGTTCTCGATGTTTTCTACGGATGATGGGCGGGGTTATGGGCTGGCAGCGTTTGATTTGCAGGGATATTCGCGGCCTTTGGCACTTATCGTGGCGCCCGAAGCTCTTGGTTATGTTGAATACTCCTAAAAATGCACGGCGCTTAGAGGGGGACCTTTGCGAAAAAGGAAACCGCCCCGTCGAAGTATGCACTCGACGGGGCGGTTTATACATTTGGCCGATTAAGGATGCGCTGTCAAACTACTAGAACTTGACGGTCGGGGCCTGGCGGGCTGCTTCGGCGGCCTCGAAGCCCTGGCGCTCCTTAAACTGAAAGATGCCGGCAAAGATGACAGCCGGGAACGTCTGAATGGCGTTGTTGTAGCTGAGCACGCAATCGTTGTAGCTCTGGCGTGCGTAGCTAATCTTGTTCTCGGTATCCTCGAGCGATGCCTGCAGCTGCGTAAAGTTGGTGTTTGCCTTAAGATCGGGGTAGGCTTCGGCTACGGCGAAGAGCTGACGCAGCGCACCGGTCAGCACGTTGTCGGCTTCCATCTTGGCCTCGGGCGTGGTGGCCTTGACGGCGGTGTTACGCGCGCTGATCACGGCGGAGAGCGTCTCCTGCTCGTGCTTGGCGTAGCCCTTGACGGTCTCGACCAGGTTGGGGATCAGGTCGTTGCGGCGCTGCAGCTGCGTATCGATGTTCTGCCAGGCGTTATCAATGCGGTTACGCTTGGTGACCATGTTGTTGTAGATGCCGGCGATGGCGCAGACAATCACAATGACAACAACGATGCCGATGATGACGGTAATCATGATGTCTCCGTTTCGAATGGCCGCGGCGGCATGCGCCAGCTGCCGTTGGTATAACGCTACTAGTATACCCGCAACGTTTTGCCGTGCCGAACTTTCCGGCAAGCGTTATGTTTTCGGCGGGGTCGGCACCGGGGCAAAGCGCGCGAGGTACAGGTGTAAGATATGCGACAGATTGACGAGTGTTGTCTTTGCCCTGAGGATGGCGATACGGATGGACCTTCGCATCAAGAAAACCTATCGTGCCCTGTTCGATGCCTTTACCGAGCTTTTGGAAGAGTATCGGTTTGAGGATTTGACGGTTGCTATGCTTTGCGACCGGGCCATGATTCGCCGCACGACGTTCTATAAGCACTTTCGCGATAAAAACGATTACTTCGCCTTTTATATCGATGAGCTCATGTCGGGCTTGCCGCAAAAACAGCCCGATGAGGCCGGCGCGGTGTCTGCCGAGGACGTGCGCGCGCTTCGGCACGCGATTTTGGACGATGCCATGGATTTGATTCTGGCGCACGAGCGGCTCATGGATAACATTTTGGCAAGCAGCATGTCGGGCATGTTGACCAACGTTATTTGCGACCGCATTGCCCACTCCATCCGCGAGCGTGTGATGAACGTGCTTGCCGAGGATGCCCTGGCCCCCGTGTCACTCGAGACGACGTCTGAGTTTGTCGCCGGCGGTATTATTCGACTTTTCACGATATGGTGGGAGTCGGGTCACGATCTTGAGCGTCGACCTGAGATAGCCGACGTGGTCGATGCACTGTTCGAGCGGACCATGACGCCGGTGGGTCACTAAGAGTGGCGGAGAGAGGGGGATTCGAACCCCCGGAACGCTCTCGCGCTCAACGGTTTTCAAGACCGCCGCATTCAACCGCTCTGCCATCTCTCCGTGAGTCGTAATGATAGCATCGTTTTGGATTTGTAACAGGGAGGGCGAGCGATGACGAGCACCGGAATCGACGAGAAGTTCATGCGCGAGGCGCTGGCGGAGGCGCGTGCCGCCGCTGCGGTGGGCGAGGTGCCCATCGGAGCCGTAGTGGTGCGCGACGGCGAGATTGTCGCGTGGGCGCATAATCGCCGCGAGCTCGACCAGGATCCTTCGGCGCATGCCGAGTTTTCGGCCCTGTGCGCCGCCGCTCAGTCGCTTGGACGCTGGCGTCTTTCCGATTGCACGGTCTACGTGACGCTCGAGCCCTGCTGCATGTGCGCGGGGCTTATGGTTAACGCGCGCGTGGGGCGCTGCGTGTACGGCGCGGGCGATGCTAAAGCGGGCGCTCTGGGGTCGCTATACGACCTCAATGCCGATTCGCGCCTGAACCATCGGTTTAATGTGACCGCCGGCGTGCTGGCAGACGAATGTCGCGCGGTGCTGAGCAGCTTTTTTAGTGGGCTGCGTGGCACCGATGGTGCTGGTTGCGGTTGTGGGGCCGATCTTGAGGCGCATGCCGCTCATGCCGAGGCGCTCGCGTGTGTCGAAGATACTGCCGTTGGGGCGGTCGATTTTGGTGCCGCGTGCCGCCGGCCCCGCCGTGTGCAGCTGGCGATCGACTCCTTTAAGGGCAGCGTTTCGAGCGCGCAGGCGGAGGAGGCCGTTGCCGAAGGTGTGCGCCGCGTGTGGCCCGATGCCCAGGTAAGCGCGCTGCCGCTGGCGGATGGCGGCGAGGGAACGCTCGATGCCGTTGCCGCGTGCGGCGGTGAGGTCGTGGCATGTGAAGTCGCAGGCCCCTTGGGCGACCGCGTGTCTGCCCGGATGCTGGTGGACGACGAGCGCGACTCGGCTGTAATTGAGATGGCCGAGGCGGCGGGTATTGGGTATTCACCCTGCACGGAATCGGCGGCGCTTGCGGCTTCGACCTATGGCGTGGGCGAGCTGATACTCCGTGCGGTTCGCGCCGGGGCAAAGACTATCTATATTGGTCTGGGCGGCAGTGCCACCAACGACGGTGGCGCCGGCATGCTGCAGGCGCTGGGCGCGCGTGTGGTCGATGATCAGGGATGCGATGTCGCCCCCGGTCTTGCCGGCCTTAAGCAGGTGGCGAGCGTCGATTTGGCGCCAGCGCTGCAGGCTTTGGATGATGTTCGTATCGTTGTGCTTTCCGATGTCGAGAATCCGCTCGTGGGGCGTCGAGGCGCACTGGCGGTGTTTGGCGGGCAGAAGGGCCTGCCGGCGGATGATGTCGAGGTGCTGCGCAGATACGACGGCTGGATGGTCGGCTACGGTCGCTTGCTCGATGCGGCGATTGCCAGAGCTCGAGCCCAGGGGTTGTTGCGCACACCCGAGAACGCACGGACATTTGGCTCGGTGCTTGGCGTGCCCGGCGCGGGCGCTGCCGGTGGCTTGGGCGCGGCGTTGCTGGCGCTCGGCGCGGAGCTACGCTCGGGTGTGGAGACGGTGCTCGATCTCGTGGGGTTTGACGAGCGCGTGCGCGATGTCGACCTGGTCATTACAGGCGAGGGCAATATGGATGAGCAATCCGCCGCCGGTAAGGCGCCGGTTGGTGTGGCTCGCCGCGCCAAGCGATATGGCAAACCGGTGGTCGCCGTCGTGGGCGGTCGCGCCGTCAACCTGGACGCGGTATATGGGCAGGGTATTGACTTGGTTTTGCCGATCTGCCGCAAGCCCATGCCCCTCGACCAGGCGCTCAATCCTCAGGAAGCCACAACCAACCTCATCTTCGCCGGTGAATCAGCCGCCCAAGCCTACGACCTCGCTCGCCTCTAAAACCCATCCCCTCGATAAGTTGCGGTGAAATACGGAGTGTTTTTGCCTTTAAGGTGCCAATTCAGTCCGTATTCCACCGCAACTTCGAGAATGTCCATTCGAGGTTGGCTGCCTTGTGCCTTGGGTCGGACCGCCTGCCACGAAACGTGGCCATCTACTACGTTAAACCGGCCACTCTCGACCATCCCGGAATTTACAAAAACAAAACCGCAGGTAGAAAGCTTGCCGATTTTCGAAAAAGTCGGCTATGGTCGACCCCTGTGGCCTAAACGTAGTAGATGGGCCCTTTCTGCGGTGCGGCACCAAGCCGGTCATTTTGGGATGGGACTATTTTGACTACTCATTGGCTGCTCTGGCAATCGGGCTGCAAAAGTAGTCAAAAAAGCTCCGTCCCAAATTAGCTACCTTGCTCTGGCGGGCGGGAGCAGGTAAGATATACCGAGCGCCTAGCGCGTTCGATGGGTTCGGATGACGACATGTTCCGAATCTGGTCAGGTCCGGAAGGAAGCAGCCATAAGGAGCCTCTGTCGGGCATCCGAATCCATCGAGCGCACGGGCGCTATTTTGGTGCCGCGACATGGCCCGGCCGGCGGCGAGGTGTTTGGTGTCTCGCTGGTCCTCGGCTTCGCCTGCGGGATCGCTCGACTACCAAACACCTCGCCGCCGGCCGGGCCCCGTCGTCCAAAAATCACCCGTAAAGGCGCGTTTATCTAATTTAATCTATCCCTTAAGGAATGCTGCTCGTTGGCGTTGTCTGGGCATTGATGGCTACGTGGTTCAAGAGGCGGCGGTGCTGTTGCTTGAATTTTTGCAGTTAAAGAGGCTCGTTTCCCTAGGTTGGGGAAACGGGCCTCTTTTTGTCTCTGGGCTTGTGGATTGGTGAAGGCAGAATGCTCTATCGGCTATTTTGAGTTCTTGATGCGGCGTGTGGCTGTGGCGGTTATTCCGAGTCCCATGGCGGCGATTCCTGCGAGTGCTATTGCGCTCGGCGCTGCATCGCCCGTGTTCGCGAGCTTGCCGGCGGTCGTATCTGCTTGCTTGCCGCTGCTCGAGTTCGCTTGCTTGGTGGAGCTTGGCGAGGTGTCTTTACCGGTCGCGGACGAGCCGGCGGGCGGTGTCGTCTCGGCGGGTTGCACTGAGCCGGAGGGAGGCACTGTCTCGGTCGGTTTTGCTATCTCGGGCGAGGCGGCCTTGTCTGCCGCGGCCTTTGCCTCTTCGTATGCCTTGCAGGCGTCGTCATAGGCCGCTTGCGCCTTTTCCAAATCGCCGAGGAGCGCATCTCGCTTGGCTGTCTCTTCGTCGATATCGGTTTGACATTTTTCCGCATTGGCTTCGAACTTCGCGACGACACTTTCCTGGCTTTCGAGCCGGCGTTGGCAGTGGTGAAGATCATCTTCACAAGATTTTTCTCGCCTTTCTGCCGACATGATCTCACTTCGCAACTGCTTAATAGTTTCGTTAGAAGCTCCGTCGTCGATTGCCTTATTTAATTCTGCCTGAAGGCCGCTTGTCCGGTTGTGGGCCTCATCGTATTTGGCTTGGGCTGCATCGACGTTCGCTTGTAGGTAAAGAAGAGGTCCCCTTGAGTCGTCGGCTTCCTTCAGCATCCTGTCGCGGAGCGATTGCAAATCGGTAATCACATGCTCGATAGTCTCTAATATCTCAGGACCTGCGGCGTCTTTTGCGGCCTCGAGGTTTTTGAGCGCTTCCTGCATGGCTGCATACGCTTTTTCTTTTGCGGCGGCCGCGTCTTCCGTCTGCAAGGCAACTGCACCGGTGGGGGAACTGGTTTCTGCCGCGATCGCCGTTGCGGGGGCGATTCCCGCGACAAGTGCCGCGGAAAGGGCGATGCCCACGGTTGCTCGTCTTGCTCTTCTTGCGAGAATGTCGTTCATCTCGGCACCTCATTTCAAGGGTCGGCGACTAACTTGGTAGCACTAATGTAAGTATATCAGGCAGTTTGCCCGCCATTGATCGGGCGTGCGCGTATATCCCTTGATTAACAGCCATTAAATCTATCCCTTAAGGAACGCGGCTTGCTAGTGTTGTCTGGGCATTGATGGCTGCGTGGTTCAAGAGACGGCGGCATTACCATTTGTTTTTACAAGTAAAGGGGCTTGTTTCCCTTGGTTGGGGAAACGGACCTCTTTTGTCTCTGGGTTTGTGGATTGGCGAAGGTAGTATGCTCTGGCGGCTATTTTGAGTTCTTGATGCGGCGTGCGGCTGCGGTGGTTATTCCGAGGCCTGCGGCGGCGACTGCTGCGAGTGCGATTGCGCTCGGCGCTGCATCGCCCGTGTTCGCGAGCTTGCCGGCGGTCGTATCTGCTTGCTTGCCGCTGCTCGAGTTCGCCTGCTTGGTGGAGCTTGGTAGGGCGTCTTTGCCGGTTGCAGGTGAGGCAACGGGCGGTGTCGCCTCGGCGGGTTGCGTTGAGCCGGAGGGAGGCGTCGTCTCGGTCGGTTTCGTTATCTCGGGCGAGGTGGCCTTGTCTGCCGCGGCTTTCGCCTCTTCGTATGCCTTGCAGGCGTCGTCATAGGCCGCTTGCGCTTTTTTCAAATTGTCGAGGAGCGCATCTCGCCAGGCTGTGAACCGGTCGATATCGGCTTTATATTTCTCTACAGCACGTTCACAGTCATTAACTCGTCTTTCCTCTCTTCTGAGGCGGTACTGGAACTCGCGGAGCTCCGTTTCGCAATAGTTTACGTGCGTTTTTGCCGATATGATCTCACTGTGCAACTGCTTTATTTGCTGTTTAACAGTTTCGACAAACTCCTCGTAGCCGAGTGCTTCGAGTGCCTTAAGCATCTCATGTTTCTTCTCTAATTCTGCCTGGAGCTCGCTTACCCGGTTGATGGCCCCGTCGTATTTGGCTTGGGCAGCATCGATGTCCGCTTGCATGGTGGGAAGGAGTTCCCTCCCTTCGGCGGCTTGCGCCGCCATCTTTTCGCGGTACTCTTGAAAACGGGTAATGTCATCATTGAATCTCGCAATTTTCTCGGGACTTGCGGCGTTTTTTGCGGCCTCGAGGTTTTTGAGCGCTTCCTGCATGGCTGCATACGCTTTTTCTTTTGCGGCGGCCGCGTCTTCTGTCTGCGGGGCGCCCGAATTGCCGTTGGCGGCGCTCGTCTGCGAAACGGCCGCACCGGTGGGGGCGCTGGTTTCTGCAGCGATCGCCGTTACGGGGGCGATTCCCGCGACAAGTGCCGCGGAAAGGGCGATGCCCACGGTTGCTCGTCTTGCTCTTCTTGCGAGAATGTCGTTCATCTCGGCACCTCATTTCAAGGGTCGGCGACTAACTTGGTAGCACTAATGTAAGTATATCAGGCGGTCGACCCGACACTGGCTGGGTGTGCGCGTGCCTTTCCGCTTCTTTGGAAACCGAATCCCATTAGAAATGACGAGTTGTTTACGCTTCTTTTGGGCTCACCGTACTATCATGATTCGAATTGAATGTGGATGATGATAGGGAGCGCCTTTTTATGATTGAGCTGCTTAGGCGTTTTGGTGGTAAGTTTCGCCGGTATATGGTGATCGGCCCTGCGTGTAAGCTGATCGAAGTGATCTTTGACCTGCTGACGCCGCTGGTGATTGCCCAGATGATCGACAAGGGCATTGGCTCGCACGACGTGAGCGCCGTTATCCACTACGGCATGCTACTTGCCGCCATGGCCGTGATCGGCATCTCGTTTACGCTCGTCTGCCAAAAGATGGCGGCGCTCACCTCGCAGGGCATGGGCACCGATATCCGCGGTGCGCTCTACCAGCACATCAACAAGTTGAGCTATGCCGAACTCGACCGCTTTGGCACGCCGTCGCTTATCACCCGCATCACCAACGACGTCAACCAGGTGCAGCTCGCTGTGGCGCTGGGCGTACGCATGCTCATCCGCTGGCCCTTCTTGGCGGTGGGCTCTATGTGCGCGGCCCTTGCCATCGACCTTAAGCTCGGCATGATCTTCTTGATCTGCACGCCCGCTATCGGCCTGGTGTTTTGGTTTGTCATGGCGCGCTGTATCCCGTACTACAGGCAGCTGCAGGCAAAGCTCGACCGCATTGCGCTCATTTGCCGTGAGGGCCTTTCGGGCGCCCGCGTGGTCCGCGCCTTTGTGCGCGAGGACCACGAGCGCGAGCGCTTTGCCCAAGCTGCCGATGACCAGGCCAATACCGCCATCGCGGTGGGCAAGCTCTCGTCGATCCTTAACCCCGTCACGTTTCTTGTGATGAACCTGGGCGTGTGCGCCATCCTGTGGGTGGGCGGCATACAGGTCAACGTGGGCGAGCTTACGCAGGGCCAGGTCATGGCGTTCGTCAACTACATGACGCAGACCCTCACCTCCATCGTGTACGTCGCCAATCTGGTCGTGGTCTTTACCAAGGCGAGCGCCAGCGCGTCGCGCATCAATGAGGTGCTCAATTGCGTGCCGAGCATCACCGACGAGGGCAATCAGCCGGTTGCGCTGCCCGAGCTGAGCGACCTGGCGGGTGGCGCTGTTCCGGCCCCTGCGCTGAGCTTGAGCCATACGAGCTTCTCCTTTGGCGCGGGCGCCGCCAACGCCGTCAATGACGTGACCCTGGAGCTGCCGCTGGGCAAAACGCTCGGCATTATCGGCGGCACGGGCAGCGGCAAGTCCACGCTCGTCTCGCTCATCCCGCGCCTGTACGATGCGAGCACCGGCAGCGTGAGCGTGATGGGCGCCGACGTGCGCACCTGGCCGCTCGATCAGCTGCGCCATGTGGTCGCGACCGTTCCGCAGCGCGCATCGCTGGTGAGCGGCACAATCCGCAGCAACCTGACCTGGCGTGACGAGTCGGCGAACGACGAGGAGCTCTGGGCAGCGCTCGATATGGCGCAAGCGAGCGAGTTCGTGCGCAACAAGCCGCAGGGGCTCGATGCCCCGGTCGAGGCGGGCGGTAAGAACTTCAGCGGTGGCCAACGCCAGCGCCTGACCATCGCGCGTGCCCTGGTGGGCTCGCCGCAGGTTCTGATCATGGACGACTCCGCGTCGGCGCTCGACTTTAAGACCGACGCGGCGCTTCGCCATGCCATTCGCGAGCGCAGCGTGCGCGGTGCCGTCGAGGGCGG
Source organism: uncultured Collinsella sp. (assembly GCA_937982065.1). Lineage (GTDB taxonomy): Bacteria > Actinomycetota > Coriobacteriia > Coriobacteriales > Coriobacteriaceae > Collinsella. The sequence continues at coordinate 71,956 of CALJMO010000007.1, read as the reverse complement.
GCTGCCGCTCACGACCGTCATTGTGAGCCAGCGCGTCTCGACCGTGCGCGACGCCGACATGATCTGCGTACTCGACCACGGCTCGGTTGCGGGCCTGGGCACGCATGACGAGCTGTACGCGACCTGCCAGCTCTATCGCGAGATTTGCCAGTCGCAGCTGCGCCGCGAGGAACTCGAGGGCCAGCAGGGGAGCACGACGCCCGCGTCCGCTCCGACCGCCCCCGCATCCGTCTGCGCAAAGGAGGGATGCTAAATGAATCCGTACACTTCCTCCGGTTCGGTCGCCACGATGACGGCCAACGTGTCCGGTAACGATAACCTCAACGACCTGGGCGACGGTCCGCGCCAGCCCGGCGATCCCGAGCGCTATCCCGTGGGTGCGGTGACCCGCCGCTTGCTGGGCTACGTTCGTCCGCACCGTTTTTCGTTTACGGCGTCGTTTGTGAGTGCCGCCGTTTCGGTAATCTTGCAGCTCTATACGCCCATCCTTATTGGCGAAGGCATCGACCTTATCGTCGCCGCCGGGCAGGTGGACTTCGATGCGCTGCTGCCGCTCGTTACCAAACTCGCGCTCGTCGTGGTGGGAGCAGCGGCCTTCCAGTGGCTGCAGGGCTATTGCGTCAACCGCTTGTCCTACGAGACGGTGCGCGACATGCGCGTGGAGGCGAGCGACAAGCTCAGTCGCATGCCGCTCAGCTTTATCGACAGCCATGCTCACGGCGACCTCATGAGCCGCGTGGTCAACGACGTCGACCAGGTGGGCGACGGTTTGCTGCAGGGCTTCACGCAGCTCTTCACCGGTGTTATTACCATCGTGGGCACGCTCGCGTTTATGCTTTCCATCAACCTGGCCATGACGCTCGTGGTGGTGCTCGTCACGCCGCTTTCCATTTTTGCAGCCGGCGCTATTGCCAAGCTCTCCAACAAAAGCTTTACGGCACAGCAGCGTATTCAAGGGCAGCTCGGTGGTCATATCGAGGAGTACGTAGGCGAGCAGAAACTTGTCGACGCCTTTGCCTATGGTCCCAACGCTCAGCAGCGCTTCGATGCCCTCAACGCCGAGCTCTATGCGGCAGGTGAGCGCGCGCAGTTTATGGGTTCGCTCTCCAACCCCGGCACGCGCTTTATCAATAACATCATCTATGCCGTGGTGGCCGTGATTGGCTGCGTGGGCGTGATCACGGGCGTGCCCGCGGCACTCACGGTGGGCGGCGTGCAGATCTTCCTGTCCTACGCCAACCAGTACACCAAGCCGTTCAACGAGGTCACCAACGTCATTACGCAGATCCAGACGGCGTACGCCTCGGCACGCCGCATGTTTGCGCTGCTCGACGCGCGCGAGCAGGAGCCCGATGCGACGGGCGCCGTGGAACTTGCCGCCCCGCGTGGCGAGGTGACCTTTGAGCACGTAGACTTTAGTTATGTGCCCGATCGCAAGCTGCTGCAGGATATCTGCATCGAGGCCAAACCCGGCATGCGCTTTGCCCTGGTCGGCCCCACGGGCTGCGGCAAGACAACGCTCATCAACCTGCTGCTGCGTTTTTACGATATTGATGCCGGACGCATCATGGTCGATGGCCGGTCTTCGCGTGACTACACGCGCGCGAGCCTGCGCCGCGCCTTTGGCATGGTGCTGCAGGATACGTGGCTGTTCGAGGGCACGGTGGCGGACAACATCGCTTACGGTTGCCCAGGAGCTACGCGCGAGCAGGTTGTCGAAGCCGCCAAGCGCGCTCATGCGCATAAGTTTATCGTGCAGCTGCCAGGCGGCTACGATACGGTGATCGGCGAGGACGGCGGCACGTTTAGCCAGGGCCAAAAGCAGCTGCTGTGCATCGCACGCGTCATGCTCACCGACCCGGCGATTCTGCTGCTGGACGAGGCGACCTCGAGTATCGACACACGCACCGAGCTGCAGGTGCAGGCAGCATTCGACGAGCTCATGGCCGGCCGTACGAGCTTTGTCGTGGCGCATCGCCTGAGCACGATTCGCAACGCCGACTGCATTCTGGTCATGCGCGACGGCCAGATTATCGAGCGCGGCACGCACGACGAGCTGCTAGCGGCAGGCGGCTTCTACGCCGAACTCTACCGCAGCCAGTTCGCCCAATAACGTAGCGCAAAGTAGTCTTTTTGGGACGGGGCTTTTTTAGCTACCCCCCATACAGTCAAATGGCCACGGGGTGCTTTGGGGCTTGGGGTAGCTAAAAAAGCCCCGTCCCAAAAAGACTACTGGGCGGCTCTGTACATCTGTCACGTTAGTACTAAGATAGTCATCTAATAAATTGCATTAGTGGCTTTAGTTTTGGGGGATACGAGGCAACGTGACTATGACGTGCTCTTTGGTGGTTAACAGCAAGAGCGGTAATACCAGGATGGTTTCGGGTGCGATCAAGCGCACTCTGCAGGCTGCGGGTGTTGAGTTTGTCCATGCCGCGGCGTTGAGCGACGATGCGGATGCAGATCAGGTTGCGCTCGAGGCGCAGGGCGCCTGCGCGGCCGACACGGTGCTCGTCGGTTTTTGGTGCGACAAGGGCGCGTGCACGCCTTCGGTCGCGGCGTTGCTCTCCGCCTTGCACGGTAAGCGCGTGTTCCTGTTTGGTACCTGCGGTTTTGGGGCCGACCAGAGCTATTATCAGCAGATTATCGACCGCGTAACTTCCAATTTGGCTGGAGATGCCGAGCTTGCGGGCTGGGCGATGTGCCAGGGCAAGATGGGCCCCGCGGTCAAGCAGCGCTACGAGGCCATGCTCGAGCAAGATCCCGACAACGCCCGATTTAAGATGCTGCTCGACAACTGGGCTGCCGCGAAGGACCATCCCACCAAGGAAGATCTGGACAACATGGGTGCAGCCGCCAAAAAGGCCGTTTTGGGCGAGTAGCTTCGTCGTTCGCGGTCCTTCGTGCAAAACAATACAAATGTGAAAGCCTCGAAATTCTCGAGGCTTTTTTCTTGACACTCATAGGCGCAACCGTGGCAAGCGTTTGGGGTGACATTTTCCATCACCCCGATGACGAGACCGTCCTGGACGACACACTCGCATGCGTTCGCTGGATGTATGCAGAGTGGGAAGGGCTTTCCTGATGGATGGGGTTTCGGAAAGTGCGTCCCAGAATTTGCCTTTGGAGTGGGATGCAGTTTCCAGTTGAGGGCTCTGGCGGAAAATGCGACCCGGAATTTGCGATCGGAGTGGGATGGAGTTTCCCAACGGGGCCGTAAGCGGAAACTGCATCCCATTCCGGACATGGGACTGCGGACACGGTTTCCGGATGCAAAAAGGCCACATGACGTGGCCTTCAACTTATATATGTTCAGCAGATGTCCCCATGACAAGCCGCGTTTCAACACCGAGGCGTCTGCCCGGCGACGCGGAACGTAAGGTTCATCGCGAGTTCCGCACGAGCCGGAGAGCACTTAATGTGCTCTCCGTGCGAGCAGGACTGTCCGAGCAGGGAACCTTACGTTCCGCGCCGCCGGGCAGACGAACCAGTTAAGACGCGCCGCTACTTGATCTTGGTCGTACCCGGTGCCAGGTTGGGGTCGGTCTCGTTGGCCTCGGTCTGGAAGTGCTCGGTGTACACGTTCTTGCCGTCGCGGAACATCTCGTAGTACTGCATCTTGGCGTAATCCTCGCGCGCCTTGGTTGCGGCAGCGGCAGCGGCGTCGTCACCGGTGACGTTGGAGGAGAGCGCCCAGCGCAGGCTGGCGTCCTCGTAGCCCACGGAGTTGATAGCGGGCAGCGACTCGCGCAGCGTCATGTGCGCCTTCTGATAGTCGGTCAGCGGTGCGCCGATCAGCTGCATCAGCTGCGTGGACAGGTAGTTGGTGGACAGGTCGTCGACCTCGCTCGTCTGGTCGCAGCCGGCAACGTCGTAGTTGGCCCAGATGATGTAGTCGGTCTGCCACAGACGTTCCTGGTGCGTGGCATCGTCCTCGCCGGTAAACCACTTGTCGTTGAACTTGGACGGGAAGAACGGCTGGTGGTCGCCCCAGAACACCACGACTACCTTACGGTCGAGCTTGCTCAGGGCGTTGAGGAAGTAGCGAAGCGCCTGGTCGGACTGCTCGATGCACGAGACATACTCGTCGACATCGGAGAGCGTGCCGTCCTCGACGGTCTTGGCGTCCAGATCGGTCGTGTCGATGTTCAGGTGCATCTGCTTGTCGACCGGCAGCAGGCCCGTATCGTAGCCCGAGTGGTTCTGCATGGTCACGTCGAAGATAAACTGCGGATCGGCGTTCTGGTCGAGCAGCTCAAGAATCTTGTCGTAGGTAGCCTGGTCGGTCACCATGCCGCGCAGGGTATCGGCGCCCTGGAAATCGTTGATGGACAGGAACTGGTCAAAACCAAAGTCCTTGTAGACGTTCTCGCGGTTCCAGTTGGTTGCGTGGTTGGGGTGCATGGCCGTGGTGGAATATCCGAGCGATTTGAACTGCTCTGCCAGATTCCCGGTCGTTTCCATGTTGTAGATGGTGTAGGGGTACACGCCCGAGCCCAGGTTGGCCATGGAGTTGCCGGTCATAAACTCAAACTCGGTATTGGCCGTGCCGCCGCCGTAGGCGCTCACGTAGAGCTTGCCGCGGCTGAGGCAGTTGGACAGGCTCTTAAAGTACTGCGGACCCTCGTAGCCGGCGCGCATGTTCTGGTAGATCGACAGATCCGAGAACGTCTCGTTCATGATGGCGATGACCGTGGGCTTCTCGCTATCGAACTGCTCCTTTGCGGCGGCGCGCTCGTCGCTCTTGACCGCGTCGGACTTGTCGTAGGTCTTGGCGTACTTTTTGAGCGTGGCCTTGGCATCGTCGACGGAGTAGTCGGCGGGTTTGGGCGGCTTGATGGACTGCGCTGCGCTAATGAAAGCGGGTAGGTAGCCCTCGCGCCAGTAGCTCTCGAGCGGGCGCCAGGTGTAGACGGTGATGCCGAGAGTGTTGTAGTAGTCGATGAGCGTGACGTGCGCGGTCACGCCGCCCAGGCACAGCACGGCGACGAGCAGGTTGGTGAGCAGCATGCGCTTGGCGTTGGCGGCGCCCTTCTGGCGATGCGGCGCGACCAGGCCGGCGTACTCGCATAGCAGCATGGCGATGGCGGTAAAGCCCATGGACAGCACGCAGAACAGCGAGATCGAGAAGGTGTAGCCGGTGCCGGCGACCGCGGCGGCGGTGGAGATGGCCGAAAGGTCGCCCGGCTGGATGGGCATGGATTTAAACGTGATGACGAAGAACTCGGCAATGCCCAGGACAAAGAGGGCAAAGGCCAGGACCGCGGGAGCTGCGCCGTGGCGCTGGAACAGGAAGAACAGGCCGACCATGAGCGTGGTGATGATGGCCCACTCGAGCAGGATGCACAGGGGGTAGACCCAGGTAAAGTCGTGGTTGGACGAGACCTCCATGCCCAGCAGCGCAAAGACGCCGGCGAGCAGCAGGCACAGGACGGCGGCGACGAGCGGTTTGCCCACAAAGGCGCCGCGCAAACGAGCGAGCTTGCCGGTGGGGGCGGGCGCATCGGCCGAGGCGAACGCAAAGACGCGCGGGGCGATGCGGTCGCGGGCGATACTGGCCCAGGCGCAGCCGGTGAGGATGGCATTGGTCAGGATGAGCATCACAAAGGCGAGCGGCTCGTTTTGGGCGACGAGGCCAATGGCGCCCCAGACGGTCAAAAAGAGCTGGAACAGGCCAAAGGTGACGCTCCAGGCGAAGGCGCCCTTGGTGACGGTGCCCGACTGAGCGCGAATGGCCTTGGCCTCGCGCAAGACAAGGTAGACGGTCGCCGCAAGACCGACGAGCGAGATGGCGGCAGCGAACATGCTGAGACTCCTCACAAACTTAAAACCTACGAAAGCGGGGGTTTACCCGATTGTTACCTAAATATGCGCTGCAATTGGTGTCCGCGCACAACAACCAGCCATATTAACGCGCACGTGTGGCGGTGTGGCGCAATGTAGTGGCGACCTGCGCGATAATGGACGGGAATTACACGGAAACGTAAAGGCTTCTTAAAGAATTGGCGAGGATGAGGCGATGAACGAACGGGCTTGTATGACGAGTGCGGGTGACGTGGACGCGGGCGGCTATCCGGTCGAGACGACGGGCAATGCGGTGCTGGACACGTTGGAGCACCGTTCCTCCACGCGTGCCTTCGCGCGCGATGACGACGACCGTCCCGTGGCGGTGACCGACGAGCAGCGGGCGGCAATTTTGCATGCGGCGAGTCGCGCGCCGTCGGCGGGCGCCATGATGATGTATTCCATCGTGAGCATTCGCGAGCAGGCTACGCTGGACCGTCTGGCCGACCTGTGTGACCACCAGCCCATGATCGCCAAGGCGCCCTGGGCACTAATATTTGTGGTCGATTATGCCAAGTGGATCGATCTGTTTGAGCACGTGGGCTGCTTTGAGCCCGAGTTTGTAGAGCGCACGGGTAAGGCGCCCCGCCGCGCGCCGGGTTTGGGCGACTTTGCCATCGCGGCACAGGATGCCGTGATCGCCGCCCAAAACGCCGTGGTTGCCGCCGAGGCCCTGGGGCTGGGGAGCTGCTACATCGGCGATATCGTCGAGAATGCCGAGGAAGTTGCCGAGCTGCTCGATCTGCCGCCCTATACCATGCCGCTGTCGATGCTCATCATCGGCACGCCCCGTAAGGAGCGTCCGGCCATTGCGCATCCCGTGGTGAACCTGGTGCACGAGGAGCGCTACTGCCGCGCCGATGCCGCGACCATGGACGCGCAGGTGGCCGAGATGGACGCGATGTTCCGTCCGCATGCCCGCGAGGTGGGGGAGCGCGTCGTGGACATCTATACCCGCAAGCACACGAGTCCCTTTATGGCCGAGATGAGCCGCTCCATGGAGTGGTGGTTCAAAAATTGGCTTGGAAAATGACGAATGTGACAAAGGGACAGTCCCTTTGTCACGTTCCATATCGCCGAGGTGGCTTAAAGGCCGTATAAATGTTTATTTAGCTGGGAAAACAGTGCCATTCAAACATGGGCCGATTACCTATAATTCCTTCGAACATTAAAGTTGGGAGGAAACCGGCTTATGGAACAAAAGGCCAAGGAGGCAGCTTCGCACGCTGCGATTCCTGTGAGCATCTCGGCGATGCTCGTCACGCTGGGCGTGGTGTACGGCGATATCGGCACCAGCCCTATGTATGTAACCAAGGCGCTCGTTGCCGGCAACGGCGGCATCGGAAGCGTCACGGAGGAGTTCGTGCTCGGCGCGCTCTCCCTTGTCGTGTGGACGGTCACGCTGCTGACCACCATCAAGTATGTGCTCATCTCGCTGCGCGCCGATAACCATGGTGAGGGCGGCATCTTTGCCCTGTACAGCCTGGTCAAGCGCTGCGGCAAGTGGCTTATCGTCCCCGCCATGCTGGGTGGCGCCGCGCTGCTCGCCGACGGCATCCTGACGCCGGCCGTTACCGTTACCACGGCCATCGAGGGCCTGCGCACCATCCCGGCGGTCCATGCCGTGCTGGGCGATGACCAGGGCCGTGTCGTCGCCATTACGCTCGCCATCATCATCGTGCTCTTCTTGGTTCAGCGCATCGGTACGGCCAAGATCGGTCACGCCTTTGGCCCCATCATGACGCTGTGGTTCCTGTTCCTGGGCGGCACGGGTCTGTTCTTTGTCTTCCAGCACCCCGCCGTGCTGCTGTGCCTCAACCCGGTGCGCGGCATCGCCTTTTTGCTGAGCCCCAACAACCACGCGGGCATCATGATTCTGGGCAGCTGCTTCCTCGCCACCACCGGTGCCGAGGCGCTCTACTCCGACATGGGCCACGTCGGCCGCGGCAACATCTACGCTACCTGGCCGTTCGTTAAGTGCTGCCTGCTGCTTTCCTATATGGGCCAGGGCGCTTGGCTTATGAACAACGCTGCCAACCCCGAGCTCATGGGCATTGCCGATCTCAACCCGTTCTACCAGATGCTCGCCCCGGGCCTGCGCCCGTTTGCCGTCGGCCTTTCTACCGTCGCGGCCATCATTGCCTCGCAGGCGCTCATCACCGGCGCATTCTCGCTGGTGTCCGAGGCCAGCCGTCTGGACCTCATGCCGCACATGCAGGTCTTCTACCCTGCCGAGACCAAGGGCCAGCTCTACATCCCCATGGTCAACAACGTCATGCTTGTCGGCTGCGTCATTGTGGTGCTGCTGTTCCAGAACTCGGCGCATATGGAAGCCGCCTACGGCCTTGCCATTACGCTGACTATGATGTGCACCACGCTGCTGCTCTTCTTCTACCTGCACGAGGAGCGCAAGCTCAAGGTCGCGCCGTGGATCTTCGCGGCCTTCTTCCTTTTGCTCGAAGGCTTCTTCTTCGTGAGCTCGCTCACCAAGTTCTTCCACGGCGGCTATTTCACCATCCTCATGGCTGCACTCATCATGGGCATTATGGTGTGCTGGTACAACGGCACGGCGGTCGAGCAGCGCCAGTTTACGCTGCTGCCGCTGCGCAGCTACCTGCCGCAGCTCAAGCGCCTGCGCGATGACGATCGCTACGAGCGCCTGAGCGACAACATCGTGTACCTGACCAAGGACACCCATACCGACTACATCGACCGTGATATCGTCTACTCGATCTTGGACAAGCATCCCAAGCGCGCCCGCGCTTGGTGGTTCGTGAATGTCGAGACCATGGACGAGCCGCACACCTTTGCCTATTCGGTCGAGACGTTCGGCACCGACTACGTGTTCCGCGTGCATCTGTACCTGGGCTACAAGATCAACCAGCGCGTCAATGCCTACCTGCGTCAGGTTGTTCAGGACCTGGCCGCCACCGGCGAGCTGCCGCCGCAGACGCATGACTACTCGGTCTACAAGGATCCGGGTAACATCGGCACGTTCAAGTTCGTCCTGATCCGTAAGCTTCTGGCGCCCGAAAGCGATGTGGAGCCCAGCGAGCGTACGGCCATCACGCTCAAGTACATCATTCGCCGCGCCGCCGGCACGCCCGCGCGTTGGTACGGCCTGGAGAACTCCAACGTGAGCTTTGAGTACGTGCCGCTGTTCACCAAGTTCAAGGCCGTGAACAAGATGCAGCGCCTGGCTCCCAACGAGCGGCCGTAGTCACCGACAGGCTGCATGGAGTTGGTTTTCGATGGACAAGATTGAGGCCGGGGAGGTAAACATGGATACAAAGGCGCTCGATGGCCGTGAGGCGGTGGTCGAAATGGTGCGTGAGGCGCGCGTCGACGCCGCCGAAGATCGGTTCTTTACGAATCGCGCCAACATGGACATGGCCGACCGCGTGATCTCGATCGTGGTTACGCTGCTTGTCGCGGCGTGCGTTTGCGCGCTGCTCGCGCACGTGTTGTTTGTCTAGCGACCGCCGGTTGCAAAGGCTATACACTTGGAACCACCACAAGGGAAACCACCACAAAGGTGCCTGTCCCTTTGTGGTGGTTTTTGTTTTTGAGAGAGGGGCGGGGCGCTGATGGACGTCCGTACGGACGGCGATATTGCCGATAGCTTTTGGTGGCGGCGCACAACGCTGACGCGCCGCACTCCTCTGTATGACGCCTGCGTGTCGGTGGGGCTGTTGGTCGCGGCGACGATTGTGGGCGCGCTGCTCGACCATCCGGGTCTCGCGCCGAGCATCATGATCGTCTATGTGTTCGCCGTGCAGCTGTGCGCATTCTTTACCTGGAGTCGCCTGTATTGCTTGCTGAGCTCGGCTGCCGCCGTGGCGCTCTACAACTTCTTGTTTGTCGACCCGCGCTACTCGCTGTCGCTTATCGACCGCGGCTATCCCGGCATGTTCTTCATCATGTTTGTGGTCTCGCTTGTATCGAGCTCGATTGCGTTAGCCCTGCGCCGGGCCTTGGCGCAGGCTGCCGCCAGCGACCGTCGCACGCATATGGTGCTCGAGACCAACCGCATGCTCCAGCGCTGCGCCGACGAGCAGCAGATCGTTCACGCCATGGCCACGCAGCTGGCGCGTCTTTCGGGCTGTCCGGTCGTGTGGTACAGCGCCGACGCCGAGGGCGATGACCTGCTGCCGCGTGCGACGTACACGGCCGTGGGCGATGCCGTGCCGGTGCACGAGCTGGCGCCGCAGATGCCGCCGCGGCTTTCGGCGTCCGCCTATGTGGGAACGCCGCTCGACGCCACGTTTGGCGGCTCGGCGTTTTATGGCATCTACCTGACGGTTCGCACGGGCGACGGCTTCGTGCGCTCGGGCGACCCCGCCTCGGTGGTGGGCGTGCTGGCTATCGTTGCCGAGCCCGATGTGCTAACACACGAGGAACGGACACTTGCCGATGCTATCGTGAGCGAAGGCGAGCTGGCACTCGATCGCGCCCGCGCCATGGAGGCCCGTGAGGAGGCGGCGGTGCTCGCCAAAAACGAACAGTTGCGCGCCAACCTGCTGCGCTCCATCTCGCACGATCTGCGCACGCCGCTCACCAGTATTTCGGGTAATGCCGACGTGCTGCTCGACCAGGGCTCGACCGGCACCGCCGTGCTCGACGCCCAGACGCGCCGCGGCCTGCTCCTGTCCATTCGCTCGGATGCGCAATGGCTCAACGCCACCGTCGAGAACCTGCTCGCCATCACCAAGCTCGAGGGTGGCGGTATGCGCCTGTCGACCACACTCGAGCTCATGGACGATATCGTCGAGGAGGCGCTGCGCCACGTGAACCCTGCCGTGCGCGAGCACGACCTTAAGGTGGTGGCGTGCGATGAGCCGGCGCTCGTCAACGTCGATGCACGCCTGATGGTGCAGCTGGTGGTCAATCTGGTGAACAACGCCATCACCTATACGCCCACAGGCTCGCATATCATGATTTCGATTAGCGTCGACGATGGACGCGTGGCGTGCTCAGTGGCCGATGATGGCCCGGGCATTGCGCCCGAGGACCGCGAGCGGATCTTTGAGTCGTTCTACACCGCCAACCACGGTCTTGCCGACAGCCACCGTAGCGTGGGCCTGGGTCTTTCGCTCTGCCGCTCCATTGCATTGGCGCATGGCGGTAGCATAGAGGTTGCCGCGGCGGACCCGCACGGCTCGGTCTTTACGATTGAGCTTCCTGCCGCCGACGTTTCGTTTGATAAGGAGTAGCGCCGTGCCGAACTCTGCCGTAAAACCGCTCATCTTGGTCGTTGAGGACGACCCTGCCGTTCGCAACTTAATCGTTGCCGCGCTCGAGGCGCACGGCTTGCGCCATATGGCCGTGGAGACCGCCCATGCCGCCATCGCCGCCGCCTCGTCGCAGACGCCGAGCATTGTGCTGCTCGATCTGGGCCTGCCCGATATGGACGGCGTCAAGGTGGTGGAGTCGGTGCGCGCATGGTCGGGCATGCCGATTATCGTGGTCTCGGCGCGCAGCGAGGATGCGGACAAAATCCGCGCGCTCGATGCCGGTGCCGACGACTATCTGACCAAGCCGTTTTCGGTCGAGGAGCTGCTCGCGCGTATTCGTACGACGCTCAGGCGCCTTTCGTATGCGCAAACGGGCGGTGTTGCCTCCGAGGGCTCGTTCGATACCGGTGAGCTGCATATCGATTTTGATGCCGGCATCGCCACGATGGATGGCGAGGAGCTGCATTTGACACCGATCGAGTACAAGCTCCTGTGCCTGCTGGCGCATAACGCCGACAAGGTGCTGACGCATCAGTTTATCCTGCACGAGATTTGGGGCACGGCAACTAAGAGCGACCTGGCGAGCCTGCGTGTCTTTATGGGCACGCTGCGCAAGAAGATCGAGTCCGACCCCGCGCATCCGCGCTATATCCAGACGCATGTGGGTATCGGCTATCGCCTGGTCACCCAAGGGTAGGACGGCGTCCGCCATCCCACTATGAGTTGCGGTGAAATACGGTCTAAATTTGCCTAATTCCAGGCAAAACAGTCCGTATTCCACCGCAACTTTTTTATTTGCCCTTGGGCTTGCTGGCGTAGAACTTCTTCTTTTTGAGCTTGCCGGCAGGAGAGGGTTTGCCGGCAAAGTTCGACTTGCCGTTGCCGGCCTGCGCGTGCGCGGGTACTGCCGCACGGGGCTTGCGGGCCTCGGGATTGCGCAGTTCCTCGGTTCGCTCTGCAATCTCCTCGGCGCTAAAGCCGACCTCGGCCATGGCATCCTCGATGGGCAGGCGGCGCACGATATAGCAGTGGTGCACCTTCTGGTTGCGCGCGAAGTCCTCGGGGATGGTCTGTGCCGTAATGTCCTCCAGCACCACGCCCGCGCGTGCGAGCTTGCGCGTCTCGGGACGGAAGCCACGCAGGTTGCAGCTAAAGATGGCATGTCCACCCTGTGCGAGCAGGCGCGATACGCCGGCCAAAAGCTCAACATGGTCGCGTTGGACATCCCAGGTACGGCGGCCCATCTTGGACGAGTTCGAGAACGTGGGCGGGTCGACAAAGATCAGGTCCCAGCGGTTGCGCGTCTGGCGTTGGTCGCGAATCCAGGCGAGCACGTCGTCGCGCACAAAATGATGCTGCGGTCCCACAAAGCCGTTTTGGCGCATGTTGCGCTCGGCCCAGTCCAGGTAGGTGTTGGAGAGGTCGACCGTCACGGTCTCCTCGACGCCGCCGTCCGCCGCGTAGCAGGTGGCGGTGCCGGTATAGGCAAACAGGTTGAGGAAGCGGCGCGCCTGCTTGGCGTGCTCACGCACCAGGTTGCGGGTGACGCGGTGATCCAGGAAGATGCCCACATCCAGATAGTCGTCAAAGTTGACGGCAAAGGTGAGGCCGCCCTCTTCGATGAGCGGCAGACGACGGCGTGCGATATTGGCGCGCTCGCCCGAGCCGCCCTTGCCGGCGCCCTGCTTGCCGTACTGCGAGCCGCCGCGCGAACGCATGCGGGCCTTGGCGTGCACGTGCTCGGCGGGAACATCCAGGATGCGTGGCGCGATGGCCAAGATGTCGAGCATACGGGCCTGGGCCAGTGCGGGGTCGATGGTCTTAGGCGCGGCGTATTCGGCGATGACGAGCCAGCGGCCCGGCGTCTGCGGGCAGCCCTCGTACAGATCGATGGCGGCGGAGTAGTCGGGTAGGTCGGCATCGTAGACGCGGTAGCAGCTTACGCCCTCGCGCTTGGCCCACTTGCGGCGCAGACGGGCATTCTTGCGCAGGCGGTTGGCGAACTGCTCGGACTCGGGGATGAGCACGGGCAGCGGCTTGCCGTCGCCCAGGTCGAGCATGGCGGCAGGCTCGGGCATGGCGGGGGCGGTGCTGCCTTCATCATTGGCATTGTCGGCATCTGCAGCCTCGCCCTCAGCATCCGCACTGGTCGAAGCCTCAAACGCCGCGGCGGCCTGGTCGAGCGAGGGCCAGACTTCGACGGTCGCCTCCTCGTTGTTGGGCATGACGGCGATCGAGCGCTCGGGCTCGGCGTGGAGCGCGCGGGCCAGCAATCCGTCGCGGGTGAGCGCGGCGACCGGCGCCGCGGCAAGCTCGGGCGCGCGGCGCAGCTCACTGACGAGCGTCATGGTGTCATGCATGAGCGAAAGCGGTGTCTCGGTCGTATCTGCGACCACGGCGGCACCGGCGACGGCGCCCGCATGGTCCAGCACGGTGGCGGACTTGGCGGCGCAAAAATCAACAAAGCGCTTGTAGCCGGCACATTTGACCATGCGCTCGGCGGTCTTGCGGGCGGCGGGGTCAACATCCACGGCCACGATGCGTACCTGGCGCTCGCGTGCTGCCGCCTCGCGCTCGCGTGCCTCGGCAAGCAGCTGCTCCCACAGAGCGGCGTCGTGCAGCTGCCAGCCCTCAAAGCCCCAGCGCTCGCGTGCGGCGCCCGGGGCGCGGTCGGTCAGAATGTTTACGGCTTCCAGCAACAGGCCGCCGCCGGCGCACGAGGCATCGATTAGCGTGGGAAGGGCTTCATTCTCGTAATCGTCGGCCGTCAGCTCGCGCTCGCACAGTGCGGTCCAGCCGACCTGCGCCAGCACCAGGGCGGCGTAGTCGGGGCGCAGCACGTGCGCGCCCTCGCCGGCACGGGTCGCCGCGGGCGGCAGGCGCTTGAACAGCGGGTCGCCCGAAAGGTCCAGGCTGATGCTCGCGCGGCGCTGACGCAGCGAAAGCAGCAGGTGAACGTCGGGATCGGCGGCGTCGACATCGGCGCGACGGCCCGTGGTCTCGGCCAGACGGTCGCACAGCGCGTCCTTGGCGCGCAGGGCCGAGAAGCGCGTGTTGCGCAGCTGTTCGGTCACGCCGCGGGCGGTAATGGCGATGGTGGCGCCGGGGCGGACGATGTTCTCCCAGGCGATGTCGTAAACGCTATCGTACAGCTCGTCGGCATCTTGCGCCTCAAAGCGTCCGAGCACCGCAAACACGCGGCTGGCCAGGCGCGACCACAGGCATGCGCGATAGCCCCGCTCAAGCTCGCCCTCAAACGTGGCGCGGCCCTTTAGGCGGCGGACATGCGAAAGCCCGAGGCGTTTAAGCTCATCGGCGAGTGCGGACTCAAAGCCCTCGGGGCAGCTTGCGTAAAATTCCATGGGTGACCTCTCTGGTTGCGTCGCTCCATTATATGATGGATGCTTCGTTTGCCCTTATCCTCGAAAGGAACTCATATGATTGATGCGTGTCCCAAACCCGCTGTGCTCTTTTTTGACGTGGACGGCACGCTGACGTCGTTCGATCCCGACGATATGACCGATAAGGACTTTTCGGCGGTTCGCCCCTCGCAGGCGGTGATCGAGGCGTTTCATCGTCTGCGCAATGCAGGTCACCAGGCATTTATCTGCACGGGTCGTCCCTTGTGGCTGATTGCCGATGGCCTGCGTGCTTTGGAGCCTGCGGGTGTCGTTGCCATGGCGGGAGCGACGCTCGAGGTCGAGGGCCGCGTGGTACACGAGGACTGCTTTGGCGAGGACGTTATCGAGGAGCTCGCGCGCCGTATGGCAGCGGCAGGGATTGAGGCCTTTTTCGAGACCAACGTGGCTACTTTTGCCCTGGAACCCGCGGGTGTTGAGCAGTCGTCTCTGATCGGCACTTCTGTGGTGCACAGCACCGCGGAAATGCGCGTCGACGGCAGTCTGCGCGTGGGCAAGGTATGCCTCAGTGTGCCCAGTTTGGCTCGCGTGGCCAACGATGACGGCTTTATCGATCGCGAGTTTGAGCTGTGCAACACCGGTGGCCAGAATCGCGAGCTGAGCCCCAAGGGCATTGACAAGGGCGTGGGCGTGGCGCGAGCGCTGGAATACCTGGGTCGCACCGGCAACGCGCGCACCTTTGGCTTTGGCGATTCCGGCAACGATCTGGGTATGCTCGCCGCTGTCGAGACGGCCGTGGCCATGGGCAACGCTATGCCCGAGGTCAAGGCGCTCGCCGACTACGTGACTGATGATGTCGCACACGACGGCACCGTCACAGCGATGCAGCATTTCGGCCTCATCTAATGAATCCCACGTTCTGACGTTTGCTCAAACTGCGACTCTTTGCTTTTGCATGCTCAATCGATTTATCAATCCAAACACTGAGGTGTTTATACCGTTCGCCGAGAAGATAAAAAACCGCAGCTCACGCCTTGATAAACGTAGGTAAAGTGTTTAGCAGTTTAACGCCCATGTGCAAGCGAAAGGAATCAGGCAGATGGCAATCAAGGTGTTCGCTGACGGTGCAAACCTCGAGGGCATGCTCGACATGTACGAGAACGGCAACGTTCAGGGTTTCACGACCAACCCGTCCCTTATGAAGAAGGGCGGCGTGACGGATTACCGCGCGTTTGCCAAGGAGGTCCTGGCCCACATCACCGATGTGTCCGTCTCGTTTGAGGTCTTTGCCGACGACGTCGAGACCATGGAGGTCGAGGCGCGCGAGATCGCTACCTGGGCCGAGAACGTCTACGTCAAGATTCCGTGCGTGACCACCAAGGGCGAGTCCACCGCCGAGCTGGTCCGCAAGCTTTCGGCCGATGGCATCAAGGTCAACGTCACCACTATCTTTACGCCCGAGCAGGTCGACGAGATGGTCGAGGCCGTTGACGCCGAGACGCCGTCCATCATCTCGCTCTTTGCCGGCCGTATCGCCGATACCGGCGTCGACCCCATTCCGTTTGTGACGGAGTCGGTCAAGAAGGCCGCCGCCAAGCCCAACTGTGAGGTCCTGTGGGCGTCCACGCGCGAGCTCATCAATATTTACCAGGCCGAGGCCTGCGGTTGCCAGATCAT
Organism: uncultured Collinsella sp.; assembly: GCA_937982065.1. GTDB lineage: Bacteria > Actinomycetota > Coriobacteriia > Coriobacteriales > Coriobacteriaceae > Collinsella. The sequence continues at coordinate 55,842 of CALJMO010000007.1, read as the reverse complement.
CACGGTGCCCAACGGCATCCTGGCCAAGCGCAAGAACATCGGCCGTGACCCGTACGAGGTCTCGCTCGACACCGTGCGCGGCTTTGCCAAGGATATCGCCGCTTTGGGCTTCCATATTCTGCCGTAACGCGAACACTGGCTACGCCGCGGGCTGCTCGCCCCGGCCTTTCCTTTCCCTATCGCTCACGCGCTTCGCGAGGGTCGCGCCAGGCAAAGGAAAGGCCGGGGCTGCCGACACGAGCTTGCCAGCAAGTTGGCGCTTGGTTTCCATATCCTGCCGTGGGCAAAGGTACCCCCGCCTGCGCCGTGCAAAATTGAGAGTATTCAGCAAGGTAAAGGCTTTTACCAGTTGGGTGAAGCACGGAACAGCCCCCGTTTTGGCTCTGACGACGCTAAAACGGGGGCTGTTTTTTGCTTTTTCGCCTCTGAGGGGCATCCGGAACGGTGGAATTTGCAGAATACTCGCGATTTTGCACGTCACTACAGGGGGTACCCCTGCTTTGGCGGTTTACTTCCCCTGTACCATGGTGAGCGAGATCTTCTTGCGGTCGCGATCGACCTTTTCGACCCACACCTTGACCGTGTCACCGACGCGCACCACGTCGCTGGGGTGCTTGACAAAGCGGTTGGCCAGTTTGGAGATGTGCACGAGGCCGTCCTGGTGCACGCCCACGTCGACGAAGGCGCCAAAGTCGACGACGTTGCGCACCGTGCCCTTGAGCTCCATGCCGGGCTCCAGGTCGTCGATGGAAAGCGCCGAGCGGCTAAAGACCACCTCGGGCGCGTCGTCGCGCGGGTCGCGGCCGGGCTTCTTGAGCTCGTTGACGATGTCGATAAGCGTGAGGGTGCCGCAGTCTAGGTCACTCGCCAGTGTCGAGATGCTGCCCAGGCGGCGCTCGATGTCGGGCACGCCGCCGCGGCTGAGCTCGCTGGCCGCCACACCGGCGCGGTCCAAGACGGCCGTTGCCACCTCGTAGCTCTCGGGGTGGACGCTTGTCGCGTCGAGCGGGTTCTTGCCACCGCTGATGCGCAAAAAACCCGCGGCGTTGAGGTATGCCTTGGGTCCCAGCTTGGGGACCTTCTTGAGCTGGTGGCGATCGGTAAAGGCGCCGTTTTCCTCGCGGTAGGCCACGATGTTTTTGGCCACGCTCGGCGTGATGCCCGATACATATCCCAGCAGGCTTGCGCTCGCGGTGTTTACGTCGACGCCTACGTGGTTGACGACGTCCTCCACCACGTGGCCCAGAGTGCGCGAGAGCTCGGCCTGGTCAAGGTCGTGCTGGTACTGGCCTACGCCGATGGACTGGGGCGGAATCTTGACGAGCTCTGCCAGCGGGTCTTGCAGGCGACGGCCCAGGCTCATGGCGCCACGCACGGTGACGTCCAGGTCGGGATATTCCTGGCTGGCGAGCTCGGAGGCGGAGTACACCGACGCGCCGGCTTCGTTGACGATGGTGTAGCGAAGGCTGGGCGCCTGCTCGGCAATGAACTCCGAGACGACTTCCTCGGTCTCGCGGCTGGCGGTGCCGTTGCCGATGACGATGGTGTTGACGCCGTCCTTCTTGACGAGGCGGGCGAGCTCGCGCTTGGTGCCGGCGACGTCGTGGCGCGGCTTGGTGGGGTAGACCACGCCGTGGTCGAGTAGCTTGCCGGTCTCGTCCATGACGGCGACCTTGCAGCCGGTGCGGTAGCCCGGATCGAGCGCGAGCACGCGGGCGCCGCGCACGGGACGCGCCGAGAGCAGGCCCTCGAGATTCTTGGCAAAGACGTTGATGGCCTCGGTCTGGGCGCGAACGGTGAGTTTGGCGCGGGCCTCGCGCTCCAGCGAGGGGGCCATGAGGCGCTTGTAACCGTCAGCGATGGCGGCGTCAAAGACGGGAGCGAAGACGCCTTGGCGACGGGGCCAGCGGCTGCCCAGGCGCGCTGCAGCGGCAGCACCGTCGACATTCACGCGCACACGGAGCTTGCCCTCGCGCTCACCGCGGTCGATAGCCAGCACGCGGTGGTTGGGTATACGGCGCAGCGGCTCGTCATAGTTGTAGTACGGCTCATAGGGGGTCTTCTCGGCGGGGTCGGTGGCCTCGACGACGATATCGGCGGTGTTTTGCGTAAAGGCGCGCAGGTCGGCGACGTTCTCGGGGTCTTCGGCTACCGTCTCGGCCACGATGTCGGCGGCGCCGGCAAGCGCCTTCTCGGGTGTGTCGAAGCCGGCCTCCTCGTTGACGTATGCCGCGGCGGCGTCGAGTGCGCTGCCCTTGGCCGAGGCCTGCATGATGATCATATTGGCAAGCGGCTCCAGGCCTGCCTCGCGGGCCTTCTGCGCGCGGGTCATGCGCTTTTTGCGGTAGGGCTTGTAGAGGTCCTCGACGCGCTGGAGCTGCGTGGCCTCGCGAATCTGCTGCTCGAGTTCGGGCGTGAGCTTGCCCTGGGCGTCGATGAGCAGAATGACGTCCTCTTTACGCTGCTCAAGATTGCGCAGGTAGGACAGGCGCTCGTCGAGCGCGCGCAGGGCGACGTCGTCCATGCCGCCCGTGGCTTCCTTGCGGTAGCGCGAGATAAAGGGAATGGTGTTGCCCTCGTCGATGAGCTTGACGGCCGCTTCGATGTTGGCGGCCTTAAGGTTGAGCTCGCGAGCGAGCTGGGCGATAAGATCCATGGGACTCCTTGCGTTTAAGGTGCGTTTGCAGCACAGGGCTACCAAGGATACCACCCGTCCCAAAAGGCTGTTTTGGGGCCGCGTCACGAAAACGGCCTATCTACTACGTTTTACCCGTAGGGGCCGACCATGCCTGGGTTTTCCGAAAATCGGCAAGCCGTTTACCTGCGGTTTTTATTTCGCGAAATTCGGTATGGTTGAGAGTGGTCGGTTAAACGTAGTAGATAGGCCCATTTCGTGGCGCACGAATCAAGCCGAGGTACAAAATAGCCCCCTGCCCCAGAAAGATTGTCGGCAAGGTAGCAAAAATGCCCCGCGGGCAGGAGGCTGCTCGCGGGGCAAAGAAGAGGGGCTTGTTGGCGGCGGGCCAAGGCGCTCGGCGGGGAGTTTGCCGCGGCCCGCTCTTAAGGCATTACAGCTCGACGAGTTGGCCGGTCTCGGCGGCCTCCTTGATGGCGTTGAGAAGCGTGAGCGTCTTGACGTTATCGGCGGGGGTCACGACGGGCTCGACCTCGCGGCGGACAACCTTCACAAAGTGCTTGAGCTGCATCTTGTGCGGCAACGCCGGGTCGACAGCCGGAATCTCCATCTGCAGCGGCTTGTGCCAGTTGGAGGCGCCGTCATAGGAGAACTGGTGCAGGCGGGGCAGCGACAGGGCGCCCTTGGTGCCACCGATAAAGTAGGCGTCGGCGTCGAAGGGACGGTACTGCGGGTCCTCGCGGGCGGTGGCCTCCCAGTTCCAGGGGCTGGCGGTGGCGTCGGAGATGGTCATGCTTGCGAGCGCGCCATCGGCAAAACGGACGTTGACCACGGCGGAGTCCTCGGTCTCAAAACCGCGGGCGGCGCTGGACTGCATACCCTGGACGGCAACGGGCTCGCCCAGCAGGTAGCGGAGCAGGTCGACGTCGTGCACCAGGTTGACCAGGATCGGGCCGGCACCCTTCTTGCGGCGCCACTCGACATCGAAATACTCGTCATTCTTATAGATCATGTAGTGGAAGCTCGACACGGTGAGCTTGCCCAGCTCGCCGGACTCGATGATCTCCTTGGCCTTGTTGACGAAGGGGTTGTGGCGACGGTGCTGACCCACGAGCACGGGCACGCCGGCGGTCTCGGCCTCGGCGGCGAAGGCCTGGGCATCCTCAAGATCGTTGGAGATCGGCTTTTCGATCAACGGCACGATATTGCGCTTCACGGCCTCGCGTGCAACGCCCAGGTGCAGGTCGTTGGGGGTGGCGATAATGACGGCCTCGGGTTTGACCTCGTCCATCATCTGGGCGGGATCGGTGTAAAACGGCACGCCGGCGGCCTCGGCCGTGGCGCGGGCGCCCTCAAAGGCGTCGGCGATGGCGACGAGCTCGGCCTCGGGCTCCTCGGTGACAAAGCGGATGTGGTTGCGGCCCATGGCGCCGGCGCCGATAACGGCAATGCGGACGGGGTTGAGCTCAGACATTTCGACTCCTTAATACTGGTGACCGGTGGAATGCGACAAAGGGGCTGTCCCTTTGTCGCATCGGTAAAACTAGGCGGACTTCTTCTTGCTGTCGGAGACCATCATGTAGACGGTGAGCACGACGGCGATGGCGGCGATCACGATGGCGCCGTAGAAGGACTGCTGGTAGGCGGCGCTGCCGGCCTCGGCGTGATACAGCACGGCGGTGATGGGCTGGCTGATCCAGGTGGAAGCGGCATAGCCTAAAAACATGATGCCGTAGTTGACGCCGATGTTGCTGGTGCCAAAGGCGCCACCGGTGAGCGGCGGGTAGATGACGAGCAGGGCGCCAAAGCTAAAGCCGAGCAGGGCGAGCGCCACAAAGAACATGCTCTGCGTAAAGCTCATCGACATGATGACGAGCGCGACGATGGTGACGACAAGGCTGATGAGCAGTGACTTGTAGGCGCCGAGCTTGTCGATGATCTGGCCAAAGGACAGACGGCCGACCAGGTTGGCGCAGGTGTTGACGGAGACGACCACGCCGCCGAGGGCGACGGCCGCGGCGCTCGTGGGGTCGGCGAAGAGCTGGACAGCGGCGATGGAGGCAACCTTGCCCACGAGCAGGGTGCCCGCGGTGGCGGCGAAGGCGAAGGTGGCGATGAGGACCCAGAAGCGCGGGGTTTTGACCATCTCGCCCGGGGTGAGGTCGCCGAAGGTGCCGGCGTGCGCGCCGCCCTTGGGGACCTCGAAGCCCTCGGGCAGCCAACCGGCCTCGGGGGCCTTCAGGAACAGGGCGGAGGCGGCGATCGTCACAAAGAAGATGACGCCGAGTGCCTTAAGGGCGCCAAAGATGCCAAGGCTCGGGATGAGCAGCGAGGCGAGCACCGGGGACAGCACGGCGGGGCCGGCGGTCGAAGCGGCCAGGGTGATGCCGGAGGCGAGGCCCTTTTTGTCGATGAACCACTTTTGGCCGGTGGTGAGCGCGGGGTTGTAGCCCAGGCCGTTGCCGATGGCGGCGACGAGCGAGAACCACAGGTAGAACTGCCACGGCTCGGTGACGGTGCCGGACATGAACCAGCCCACGCCGTAGCACACGGCGGCAGCGATCACGACGTTGCGCGGGCCGATCTTATCGGAGATGCGGCCGGCGAAGATGCCCGTCACGGCCATGATGGTCTGGAAGACCGGGAAAGCCCAGGTAAGAGCGCTGGACCACTCGGGATAGACGGCGAGCAGGTTCTTGCTCACAACGGAATACAGCGCGATGGAGCTGATGAAGAACATGGTGACGCACGCGGCGGAAAGCACGACGGCGCGACCCTTGTTGGAGTTGGTGGAAGCCATTGGACTCTTTCTAATCGATACGGGGGAGGGGAGGGGCAAACGCCGCTGAGGTGCTTGCCCCGCGCCCCTTTCTACCGGGCTGGTTTACTGGTCAGTCGGCTTTGCGACGCCGGACTCATCGGACCAGAGCTCGACGCCCTTGTTCTTGAGGTAGTTGTCGGCAAAGGCGCGGCGGCCGCCGGGCTTGGCGGTGAGGTCGCCCATCATGTTGGAGAAGCCGCCGTCGACCTTGATGGCGTCGCCGGTGGTAAAGTCTGAGCGCGTGGACGCCAGGAACATGACGGCGTTGGCGATATCGCTGACCTCGCCGATGCGACGCGTGGCGATGAGGCGGCTGCGGCTCTTCTCGACCTCGGGATCGGCGTAAAAGCTTGCCGACATGGGGGTCTTGACGAAGCAGGGCTCGACGCAGTTGGAGCGCACGCCGTAGGGACCCCACTCGGCAGCCAGCATCTTGGACATCATGTTGACGCCCGCCTTGGTGGAGCTGTACACGCCCGAGAACGTTTCGGGGGAGTGACTGGCGACGGTGGAGATGTGAACCAGGCGGCCCTGGCCGGCCTTGATCATCTCGCGACCAAAGCGCTGCGAGGTGATGAAGTAGCCGGTGAGGTTGACGTTGATGACCTCGTTCCAGTCGGAGAGCGGCAGGTCCTCCATGGCTGCGAAGCGCAGAATGCCGGCGGTGTTGACGAGAACGTCGACGCGGCCGAAGTTGGCGATGGTGGCGTCGACGGCGGCCTGAACCTCGGCCTCGTCGGTGGCGTTCATCTTGTAGCCCTCGGCGTGGATGCCAAACTCGGCAGCGAGGTCGGCGGCAGCGGCCTTGACCTTCTCCTCGTCCAGGTCGAGCAGGACGACGTTAGCGCCATTGCGGGCGAACTCGCGGCAAATCTCGACGCCCATGCCGCCGAGCGCTCCAGTCACAGCGCAAACATCGCCCTCGAGCTTAAGCCAATTGCTCATAGGAACTTCCCTTCTTATGCCTCCCGGTGGGTCGCTCCCATTAACCGACCCACGTGGTTTTCGCTGGTTATCGTATGCTTTGCATTTGCGCAGGTGAATTGCATATTTGTTAGAATGGCGTTAACCATAGGTTTACACTGTGCGATGCAGTTTATTCTCAATTGAGCGCATGACCTGCGAAAACAACCTCCTGTGGCACCATGTGGCCACGGACGCGAAAACGGGAGATTGACGTGTACGATCGACGACTTGAGGCCATATCGGCCGCTGCGGAGCTGGGAAGCTTCTCGCGTGCGGCGGCACAATTGCGCGTGTCGACTCCGGCGCTCGTCAAGCAGGTGTCGGGCTTCGAGGCCGAGTTCGGCATCACGCTGTTCGAACGCTCGCACTCGGGCGTCAAAGTGACGCCGGCCGGCGCACTGCTGGTGGACGACGCGCGCTCGATCATGCGGCAGTCCGAGGACGCGCTGCGCCGTGCCCGACGCGCGGCGGGCGATGGCGGTGCCGTGCGCCTGGGCGTGTCGATGATGTGCCCGGGGCGCCAAACGCTGTCGATGTGGTCGGGCATCCACGATCTGGAACCGTCGCTGCGATTTGAGATCGTGCCGGTAAGCGATCTCTACGACGAGCGCGAGACCGTCATGCGCAGCTTGGGCCGCGAGGTCGATGTGGTGCAATCGAGTTTTTCTACCCCACGCTGGGGTGATGCCTGCCAAAAGCTCCGCATTGTCAACGTGCCGTTTTATATCGATCTGCCGCGCACGAGCCCGCTGGCGCGCAAGAATCGCATTACGGTTGCCGACTTGGAGGGTATGCGTCTGCGCGTACTGCGCCACGGCAACGACGCCATGGACAGCCTGCGCATCGATCTTTTGGCCGATGGCGGCGTGGACGTGATCGACGTGGACAGTTTTGACTTTGCGCTCTTTAACGAAGCCGAGGAAAAGGGCGACGCGGTGCTCACCTGCGGCGCATGGTCGGGGGTACACCCGGCCTTTGTGGGCGTGCCGTTCCTGTGCGGGCGAGAGGTGCCGGTCTTTTTGCACTATCCGCTCGAGCCCACCCTCCAAGTACAAAAATTCGTCAACGCCATGGCCCAACTCCTCAAGTAGCCAAAAGAGTCCCGTCCCAAATTAGCTACCCTTTGCTACGGGTTTAGCGGTCCTCGCGTTGCGGCCCGGCTGCCTCGGCTGTCTTTACGCGGTTCTTGTCGATGTACATGGTTTTGTCGGCCTGGGAAAAGAGCTCGCGCATCGTAGGCGGTTCATCAAAATCACTGGAAAGCGCGAAGCCCACCGCATAGCTGATGGGCATGTCGGGGTGAGCCTCGGAATACTCGTTCACGTTCGCACGGACCCGAGCGAGACAGGACTCCACGGCAGCCCGATCGGAATCCCGCAGCACCGCGATAAACTCATCGCCGCCGTCGCGGCCCACAAAGCACGTCTCGGATGCCACACTTCCCAGTTGTTGGGCAAAAGACCGAATGTATTCATCGCCCTTCTCATGACCGAAGTTGTTATTGACCGTATGCAGATTGTTAAGGTCGAAGACGCACACCGCAACGGGCGCCTCCGCGGAGACAGGCTGCTCCTGCCCCAAGACCTCCTCGCACTTGTTCTTGTTGGGCAGTCCTGTGGCTTCGTCGAGATAGACTTTGTTCTGCAGTTCGCGATTGAGCGCGGCAGTTCGCACCGCGCGAACAAGTTCGACCGCAAAGGTCGCCACCAAGCCCATGATGTCGATGATCACCAGGCCCTCGAGATAGTTGAGCGCCGACGCCTTCTCCTGAGAGTAGTCCTCCGCGAGTCGTGTAGCATCGTCACAAATACCAAAGAACTCCTCGCTCATCGCGATGATATCGGTGTTCTCGTAGCCGACTTCACGCACACGGGCAATCTCGGTGCAAAGCTCATCAAAATAATTTGCAAGCTCGGTCATTTTTGCCTGATACTCATCGTCGTCGAGACGGACGAGGTTGAGGTCGTCACTTCCGTAACGCAAACCGTTGATGTATGAATCCACGGCTTTGAGCAGGTCATCTTGAGGCTGGCCCGCGTCCTCGAGCTTAACGATTCGCTGCGTGGTGCCGCGCACCAGGCCGGCGTAGTTGACCACACGCGCCGTGCCCTGGATATCGGAGACGAGCAGCATGACATTGATGAAGAAGAAGATGAGAACTGCCGTGAGCACCATCATGAGCAGGCGCACCGCCTGGCTGGCCTTCTTGGCGACAGAAGTATTCACAAGTTCACTTCCCTAAATGACAAAAGAACAGGTAGCACGCAGTGTGCTGAAATTCATGGGTGGTTAACTCTACCATATGGGCCAGCAGCCTTAAACTGCAGCAGACGCTCGTCCAAATTGGCGTGACGCTTGCCTTGTTGTTCTTGACCTGGCCGCGCTATCGGACATGCTTCTGGTCTTGGATCACCATGGGAAAGCTCATCCCGTTTTGTGCGTACAGAGTGGGATGCGGCTTCCCAAAGGTGCCGTTAGGGGAAACCACATCCCGGTTTATGCCCTTGAAATGGGATGCCGTTTCCCGGAGGGGACCCAGCGGGAAACGGCATCCCATTCTGGGCCCGAAAAGTGGGATACGGTTTCCGGCCGGCATGAAAAAAGCCTCTGCAGCTCGTGTGGCTGCGGAGGCTTTATTCGTTGCGGTGCATTGTGTTTGGGTCGTTGAGATGAGTCGATTTGCCCCGAAAGAGGAGGGCATTGACCTTAGGGCCATGCCCGACGAATGAGCGGCAAATCGGCCATCTCGGCGAGCCGAACTACTCCAGCTCAAACGCTCCGGTATAGAGCTGGTAGTAATACCCGCGCTTGGCGATCAGCTCGTCGTGGTTGCCGCGCTCGATGATGCGGCCGTGATCCAGACAGATGATCGCGTCGGAGTTGCGCACGGTGGACAGGCGGTGCGCGATGACAAACGTCGTGCGGCCTTCCATGAGCTTGTCCATGCCGGCCTGCACGATAGCCTCGGTGCGGGTGTCGATGCTCGATGTGGCCTCGTCCAGAATCATTGCCGGCGGATCGGCGACGGCGGCGCGTGCAATCGAAATCAGCTGACGTTGGCCCTGCGACAGCTGCGCCCCGTTGCCGGTGAGCATGGTGTCGTAGCCGTCGGGCAGGCGGGTGATAAAGTCGTCCGCGCCCGCGAGCTTGGCCGCCGCGATGCACTCCTCGTCGGTGGCATCTAGGTTGCCGTAGCGGATGTTATCCATCACGGTGCCGGTGAACAGGTTTACGTCCTGCAGCACCACGCCCAGCGAGCGGCGCAGGTCTGCCTTGCGAATCTTATTGACGTTGATGCCGTCGTAGCGGATCTTGCCGTCGGCAATGTCATAGAAGCGGTTGATGAGGTTGGTGATGGTCGTCTTGCCCGCACCGGTGGCGCCGACAAACGCGACCTTCTGGCCCGGCTTGGCAAACACGGACACGCCGTGCAGCACCTCGTGGTCGGGCGTGTAGCCAAAGTCCACATTGTCCATGACCAGGTCGCCGCGCAGCGGCACGTACTCGATCTCGCCGGTTGCGCGGTGCGGGTGTTTCCATGCCCACATGCCGGTGTGGTGGTCGGCCTCCTCGAACTCCCAGGTCTCGGGGTTCACCTGCGCGTTGACGAGCGTCACGTAGCCTTCGTCGGCCTCGGGTTTCTCGTCGATGAGTTCAAAGATACGGTCGGCGCCGGCGAGGCCCATGACCACGGCGTTGATCTGCTGCGAGATCTGGCCGATCTGTCCGCAGAACTGCTTGGTCATGTTGAGGAACGGCACCACGACGGCGATGGACAGCGCCATGCCCGAGATGCTCAGGTTGGGCACGCCCAGCGCCAGGAAAATGCCGCCTGTCAGTGCAACCAGCACGTAGAGCAGGTTGCCCAGGTTCATAAGGATGGGCATGAGGATGTTGGCGTACATGTTGGCCTTTTGCGAGACCTCGAAGAGCTTTTCGTTGCGCTCGTCAAAATCGGCCTCGGCTGCAGACTCGTGGCAGAATGCCTTGACGACCTTCTGACCGTTCATGACTTCCTCGATATGGCCCTCGACCACGCCGAGCTCGGTCTGCTGTGCAATAAAGAAGCGCGCGGAGTTGGAGCCGAGCAACTTGGTCATAAAGGTCATAAAGGCGACGCCGGCAATAATGACCAGGCACATCCACACGCTGTAGTACAGCATGATAAAGAACACCGTGACGATGACGATGGTCGTCATGAGCAGGTTGGGCAGCGACTGGCTGATCATCTGGCGCAGCGTGTCGATGTCGTTGGTGTAGTGGCTCATGATGTCGCCGCGCTGGTGCGTGTCGAAGTAGCGAATCGGCAGGTCCTGCATGCGGTTGAACATCTTCTCGCGCAGTTTCTCGAGCGAGCCCTGCGTGACGATGGCCATGGCGCGGTTCCAGAACAGCGAGGACAGGATGCCGACGCCGTAGATGCAGGCGAGGGTGGTCACGAGCTGCAGAATCTTGGGCTGTGCGGCTTCCCAATCGCCCGACTGCCACGATTCGCTAATAATCTGCAGGGCGCTCTGAAGGAAGGTCGCGCCGATGGAGTTGATGATGGCGCAGAGCACCACGCCGACGACGACGAGGGGCAAAAGCACGGGGTAGAAGCCAAAGAGCGTCTTGATGAGGCGCGACATGGTGCCGCCCTTGCGGTTGAGCGCGCGCTCGGCGGTCGTTGCCTTACTCATGTGCCTCGCCTCCTTCCTGGGTCTGAGCCTGCGTTGCGGATGCCTCGGTGTCGGCCTCGACGGCCCCTTCGCCCTCGGCAGACATCTTGTTTTGCGAGGTAAAGGTCTCGCGGTAGATCTCGCTCGTCTTAAGCAGCTCGTCATGGTTGCCGATCTGCGCGATGCGGCCGCCCTCCATGACGATGATGCGGTCTGCATCCTGTACGGAGCTAATGCGCTGGGCGATGATGAGCTTGGTCGTGTTGGGCAGATAGCTTGCCAACCCTGCGCGAATCTTGGCGTCGGTCTTGGTGTCGACGGCGCTGGTGGAGTCGTCCAGGATCAAGATCTTGGGGCGACGCAGCAGGGCACGCGCAATGCACAGGCGCTGCTTCTGACCGCCGGAAACATTGGAGCCGCCCTGCTCGATCCAGGTGTCGTAACCCTTGGGGAAGCCGTCGACAAACTCATCGGCGCAGGCCAGATGTGCCGCCTCGCGGACTTCCTCGTCGGTGGCGTTCGGGTCGCCCCAGCGCAGGTTCTCGGCGATGGTGCCGCTAAACAGCACGTTTTTCTGTAGCACCATGGCCACTTGGTGACGCAGTGCGTCCAGGTCGTAGTCGCGCACGTCCATGCCGCCCACGCGCACGGTGCCTTCGGTGGCGTCGTACAGGCGGGCGATGAGGTTTACGAGCGTGGACTTGGCCGAGCCGGTGCCGCCGATGATGCCGATGGTCTCGCCGCTCTTAATGTGCAGGTCGATATCGTCGAGTGCCTGGCGCTTCGCATGCGCGGAATACTTAAAGCTCACGTGGTCAAAGTCGATGGAGCCGTCGGCAACCTCGAGCACGGGTTCGGCGGGATTGGCGATCGTGGGCTCGGCGGTCAGCACCTCGGTGATGCGGTGCGCCGATTCGTCGGCCATGGTCACCATGACAAAGATCATCGACAACTGCATCAGACTCATGAGGATTTGGAAGCCATAGGTAAAGATCGAGGAGAGCTGGCCCACGTCGAACAGCGTGCCCTGGCTCGTGATGATGAGCTTGGAGCCCAGGTAGATGATGACAACGAACGCGCCGTTGACGCAGATGTTCATCATGGGGTTATTGAAGGCGAGTAGCTTTTCGGCGCGGGTAAAGTCCATCTGGACGTCGCGCGCGGCGGTGGCGAACTTCTCTTTCTCGTAGTCCTGGCGCACATAGCTCTTGACCACGCGCATGCCGGTGACGTTTTCCTCGACGGACTCGTTGAGCGCGTCGTACTTGCGGAACACGCGGGCAAAGATCGGGCGCACCTTATAGATGATAAAGAACAGGCCAAAGCCCAGCAGCGGAATGATGACCAGGTAGACCATGGCGACGCTGCCGCCCATGGCGTAGGCCATGGCAAAGGCAAAGACCAATACCAGCGGCGCGCGCACGGCGATGCGGATGAGCATCATAAAGGCCTGCTGCACGTTGTTGATGTCGGTGGTGAGGCGGGTGACGAGCGAGGAGCTCGAGAACTCATCGATGTTGGCAAAGCTGAACGTCTGGATCTTGTAGAACAGGTCGTGACGCAGGTTCTTGGCGAAGCCGCAGCTCGCATGACTGCAGGTGACGCCGGCAGCGGCACCAAAAGCGAGCGACGTCAGTGCGATGAGCACCAAAAAGCCTGCGGTGGGAAGCATCTGGGCGACGGTGGCACCGTCTTTGATGGCGTCGATCATGTCGGCGGTGATAAACGGGATCATCATTTCGCAGAGCACCTCGCCAAGCACGAGCAATGGCGTGGCAACAGTGACTTTCATATAGTCGCGGATGCTGCCCATGAGGGTTTTAATCATCCAGTTCCTCCCAGGTTACACGGATTTTCTCGAGCATTTCGGCGAGCTGTTCGCGCTCGTCGTGGGTGAGGGCACTAAAGGCCTGCTCTCTAAAGCGAATGCGGGCTGCCTGCTCAACGCGGGCCTTTTCCCATCCCGCATCGGTCAGGCGGATGGTGAGCTGCCGACGGTCTTTGGGATTGCGACTGCGCTCGATAAGACCGCCCAGTTCGAGCTTGGACAGAATCTCGGAAAGGGACCCCGGCTTGAGGTCGAAGTGCATGCCGAGCTCCTGTTGGGACAGCTCGCCGGTCGGCTGCTTGGCGAGTAGGCAGACAATAGGCGCCTTGCCAGATATGCCGCCGCCGTGAAAATGCATGTAATGGCCGCAAAATCCCAGCCCATGGAGGATTCTCTTGGCGAGACGGTCCTCCTTGGACTGGGTCTCGGGCTCGTCTGCCGGCCGTGAGGGGTCGCCGCCGGGTTCATGCGGATAGGCGAGTGGTTCAACACACATATCTAAGCTTCGCTCCTTTCTTTAGTTAGGTAGTGGAATTGTTTTGTGCCTAACTAATTTAGGAGCGTGAGAAATCAATGTCAAGGTACCAAACTTATTAAGTTACGGCGTTTTGCCAAACGCCGTAACCGCTCGACGCTGCAAACGCTCCCTGCGCTACACTTAGTCGCACTGTGGCGCCGCTGCGCCGTGCCCGAACCAAGGGAGACCCTCATGAAGAACACTCAGCTGCTGCTGATCAACGATATGTGCGGCTACGGCAAGGTTGCGCTTTCCGCCATGCTGCCGGTGCTGTCGCACATGGGCTACCGTATCCATAACCTGCCGACGGCACTTGTGTCCGATACGCTCAACTATCCCAAGTTCTACATCCACGACACCACGGAGTACGTGCGCCAAAGCCTCGCTATCTGGGAGGAGCTCGGCTTTGAGTTCGACGCCATCTCGACCGGCTTTATCGTGACCGAGGAAGAGACGCGCATCATTTCGGACTTCTGCCACCGCCGCGCGCAAAAGGGCACTAAGGTTTTCGTCGATCCCATCATGGGCGACAACGGCAAGCTCTACGCCGGCGTGCCCGAGTCCACGATCGGTCTCATGCGCAGCCTGCTCGAGTGCGCCGACTATGCGGTGCCAAACTACACCGAGGCGTGCCTGCTTACCGATGCGCCCATTGCCGAGCAAATCACGCCCGATGAGGGCCGCGCTCTTGTGGATGCCGTGCGTGCCCTGGGCGCCAAGTCGGTGGTCATTACGAGCGCTGTGGTCGACGGTGCGAATGTCGTCATCGGTTACGACCATGTGGCGGGGGAGTACTTCACGATTCCCTTCGACCTGATCCCGGTTTACTTCCCGGGCACGGGCGACACGTTCTCGGCGGTGCTTGTCGGCCGCGTTATGGCTGGTTGGAGCCTGCAGCGCGCGACGAGCGATGCCATGCGCGTGGTAGCCGAGCTTATCGAGCGCAATGCCGACCAGGAAGACAAGTCCGCCGGCCTTCCCATCGAGGCCTGCCTGGATGTGATCGACCGTGAGTAACGCCGGCGAGGGCGGCATCAGGCCTGCGGGCGAGAGCAAGCCGCTCGGCGCGTCGCGTGGCAAGCGTCCGCGTATCCGCGTGAGCTGCGTGGACCAGCTGGGTACGTGCCGTTGTCATCACGGGCACAAGCCGGGTGATGTCTTCGACTTCGACCGAGACCGCGGCAAGATGTGCGCCATGGCCTGCCATGTGGGCTTTCCCTATATCGATATCCTGCGCTATGGCGGAACCGTGCCTGGAAACGAGCCCGGCACGGCAAAGTTCTGCTGCCCCGAAGTCGATACACTGAACGTCTGGCTTGCCGAGATCGTTGACGAGTAGTCGAGCGCAATGTGGCAAAGGGACAGTCCCTTTGCCACATTCGCCGGTGGTGCCCCTTCTTTTGCTTATAATCTCAAATCTCTGCATTTCATCCGATTTTAGGTTCTAAAAATCCTACATTTCATCGATAATCAAGCGCATAAAACTTTGCATTTCATTTGATGACACTGAGGGGAGAGCCTATGCTGCGCAGGAAAATAGCGGCAGAGCTGGAGCGTTGGCTGAAGTCTGCCGAGCAAAAGGCCTTATTCGTTACGGGTTCTCGCCAGATCGGCAAAAGCTATTCGATTCGCGCGTTTGGCAAAGCCAACCACGCAACCTACATCGAACTCAACCTCATGGAAAATCGCCAGGCAAAAGATGCTCTTCTCGAGGCGCGAGATGCCGATGATTTCATCAGCAGGGTGACGCTTCTTTCGGGAAAGTCGATTGCACCAGGCAAAACGCTCGTGTTTATCGATGAGGTCCAAGAGGCCCCCGACATCATGACGATGGCAAAGTTCCTTGTTGAGGACGGGAGGTGCCGCTGGGCGTTTTCGGGGTCAATGCTTGGGGCCCAGTTCAAGGGCGTCAGGTCCTATCCCGTGGGGTATGTCCACGAGCTTAGGATGTTCCCGCTCGATTTTGAGGAGTTTTGCTGGGCAACCGGGGTGAGCGAGGGGGCTCGCCAAACGATACGCGATGCGTGTATCAGCGAGAGGCCCATTCCTGATTACATTCATGACGCGATGATGGCAAACTTCAGGACCTATACCGTTGTCGGCGGAATGCCGGAGGTCGTGCAGCGTTTCCTTGACACGCAGGGCGACCTTGCCTCTGTTCGTCAGCTACAGTCAGAGCTCAACGAACAGTACCGGCGGGATATCTCCAAGTATGCAAGCGGGCGAGCCCTGCAGGTGCAGAGCATCTACGATCAGCTCCCTATTATGCTCGAGGGCGAAAACAAGCGCTTCGTGCTCAATTCCATTGACCCCAAGGCGCATTATGAGAAGTACCAGCGAGATTTTGTCTGGCTTGTCGATGCCGGCGTTGCTCTCAAAGCCGATATCGTAACCGAGCCAAAGTCGCCCCTGCTCAAGACGGCACGGCCATCGCAGTTCAAGCTATACCAATCGGATACGGGCATGTTGATGGCGCACTACCCCGTTGGAGTCGCCCAAGCGGCGTATCTTGATAGCAAGGAGCCCAATCTGGGCGGCATTTACGAAAACGTGGTGGCCCAGCAGCTGGCTGCCCAAAATCGCCAGCTTTACTACTATCAGACAAAAAAGCGCGGTGAAGTGGACTTTGTGGTCGATGGACCGGATGGGACGGCTGTTCCGATCGAGGTTAAATCGGGCTCCTATTACCACGCGCACGCTGCGCTCGGTCATGTGCTTGATACGGCTGAATATGGCGTAAGGCTCGGGATTGTTTTCTCGAGAGGCAACGTTGAGCGCAACGGAGCGGTTCTCTATTTGCCGCTATATGCGACTTGGGCCCTTACGGATGTTTTGGGCGACTCCTGTGCCGAGGGGATAAAGCTGGAGGTCAAGCCGGTCTAGGGCCAGTCCCGGATGTGACAAAGGGACAGTCCCTTTGTCACATTCATGAGCGTGGATTTTCTCCCGTTTAGGGCGCACTTGAACGCTCAAGGCGGGAGAAAATCCACGCTCATTTTTCATGTGGGAGATTATCCACGCTCGTTTCGCGCCGAAGGCGTGGCCCGCGGCCTCGCTTGCCTACAGCTGCTCGAGCATAGCGGTGCAACCGGCGAGTACATCGCGGTAGGTGGCGTCGAAATTGCCGGTGTACCAGGGGTCGGCCACATCGCCGGGGCGATCGGTCCAATCGAGCAGGCGCGAGATCTTGCCATCGGGGTCCTTCCCAAAAATTCGGTACAGGCCGCGGGCGTTCTCGTCGTCCATATAGACAATGTGGTCCCAGTCGCCATACTCCGCGCGACGCACCTGACGTGCACGATGTGCGACGACGGGAATCCCGACCTCGCGTAGCTTGGCAACGGTACCGTGATGTGGCGGGTTGCCGATCTCCTCGGTCGAGGTCGCGGCGGAATCAATGACAAACTCGCCCGCGCGCCCGGCGCGGTGCACCAGCTCGGTAAACACCGACTCAGCCATCGTCGAGCGGCAGATATTTCCATAGCAGATAAAAAGAATGCGTTGCATGAGCGGCTTCCTTTCTAGGCGGTCGCGCAGGGCTTACAGACTGCTCTTGAGGCAGTTTGCTCCAATAAAGCCCGCTGCGTACAAGGGGAGGTGGCGCAGCTCGCGCCCGTCATCGGTTTCGCTGCGGGAAAAATTGTTCTCGGACAAAATGTAGGCATATGGCGATCGGGCTTTGTCCATAAACGACCCGAGGGTTCTCGCGCGCACGTTACGTGCGGACTTTACTTCGACGGGCACAATTTCCATACGGTCGGTCTGAAGTAAAAAATCGAGCTCGCCGGTCGTCTTCCAAGACGACGGCGGCACCCAGTAATACGTCTGCAAGCTATTGCCCGAAAATGCTTGCATGACCGAGTTTTCCGCCAGGGCGCCTCGGAAGTCGGAAGATAGCGCTATGGCGGAATCCTCTTTGAGGTCGAGCCAGAGCCGCGGGTTGATGCCGAGTTTGTAGAACATGAGGCCGGTATCGAGAAGATAGACCTTAAAGAAACTTCCATCTTCGTCGTCGAAGGGAACGAGGGGAGGCTCGATGCCTTCGGTCAGGTTGTTGACCGATATGATGCCGGCGCCTTCGAGCCAGTCGAGCGGCTCGATAAGCTTGGCGCGACGGCCTCCGCGTTCGACCTCGGAGTACTTGAATTTTTTTGTGGACGATCTCAGCAGCTGGGACGGAATGGAGCGCCAGACCTTGCGCGCCGCCACGCCGCTGATCCCGTTTTCGGGGTCGGTCATATCGGCGGTATAGGTCTCGTCGATTTCGCGCTGCTCGACGCGCGCATCCTCGATGGATAACGTCTTGCGATATGCGTTGACGGCGGCGGGCATGCCGCCCACGATCTGGTATCGATGAAACAGGCTGAGCGCGGCTTGGTGCGCGGCGTAGGTCTCGAGCGTGTCGGCGTGGGTACGAATGGCATTGGCCATCTGCTCCTCGTCGAGCGCCCAGAGAAACTCCTCGAACGACATAGGATGCATGGTCTCTTGACGAACGCCGCTGGGAAAAGGCAACTTGCGCTTGCGCGTGGCGACGCCGAGCTGACTGCCGGTCGCGCATATGCGCCAGCCCGAACCCGAAAAAAAGCGAAGCGAGTTGAGCGCCCGTTCGCAGAGCTGCACCTCGTCAAACAGGATGAAGGCGGTTTCTTTGCGAATGGGGGTGCGTTTATAGTCTGAGATTCGCGCCACGATGGCGTCAACGTCGTCGGTGGGACAGTCGAACAGCGGAGCGATCAGCTCAAGATCGGTCTGAAAGTCGAGTTTGACAAACGCATCGCCGGCGATTCGTCTGCCGATTTCCTCGGCAACGTACGTTTTGCCTATGCGTCGCGCACCACGGATGAGGAGGGGGCGCGACGCGTCCTTTGTCGCCCATGATTCGATAACGGATTCGATTGATCTGCGCATGGGGCCGCCTTTCCAATTTCGTGTACTTCAGATACATAGTTTAGTACGATTTCATGTACTTGGAATACACGAAATAGTGGAAAAGTGTGTATCTGAAGTACACGAAATTGCACTGCTGGAGCTTGCAGGCGGATAAACACTACTCGTATGGGACGGTTTTCACCGGTTGCTCGCCACCTTGGGCTATGTTCGCCCCTATGCCTGCATCCGGGGCTGTGCTGATTGACGACGGCGCTCCCAGCGAGCCAACTTAATCGTCACCAGCGTGAGCGCCCAGGCCACAAGCGAGAACACGGCACCGACCGCGCCAACGTAGGCAATGCCAGCTCCGCTTACCACGGCGCCGCCCACCGCGGTGCCAAACGAAATGCCGACATTAAACGCCATGGGTTCTACCGAGCTCGCGAGCACCATCGATTTGGGATGGCGGCTGCGAGCCACGTCCATAAAGTGCGTGATGCACGACACCGAGAACAGGTACATGAGCATCGCCAGGCTAAAGACAAAGACCAGCGCGAGCGGCATGGCGGCGCCCACGGCAAACAGCCCGAGCAGTGCCGCCGCCTGCAGCACAAACGTAACCAGCAGCGCCTTCATGCCAAAACGCGCATCGATCCATCCGCCCAGGATGTTCGAGATCAGGCAGAACACGCCATAGGCCATAAGTGTGGTGCTCGCCTGAACGGTATCCATGCCCAGCACCTGCTCCAGATAAGGCGTCACGTAGCCGTAGAATACGTAGACCGAGCCCACGCCAAACAAGAAGATGAGCATGCCGGTGATGATACTCGGCTCGCGTAGTAGCCCCGCCTGCTCGCGGAAGGTGGCGGGCTCATCGGTCTGCCCGGCGCGAGGCATAAACGCCACGAGCGCGCTACAGATCAAAACGGCAAAGGTCAGCGTGCCGTACATGGCCACGTGCCAATCG
The DNA here is from genome assembly GCA_937982065.1 of uncultured Collinsella sp. Lineage (GTDB taxonomy): Bacteria > Actinomycetota > Coriobacteriia > Coriobacteriales > Coriobacteriaceae > Collinsella. The sequence goes on along the minus strand of CALJMO010000007.1, from coordinate 36,578 downwards.
AGTGTGTCGGCCACAAACTTGCCAATCGAGGTCACAAAGACCATCGCCACGGAAAACGCGCCGTACACGACCGAGATGGCAAGTGAGGTTTGCTGCGGGGATAGCAGCTCAGGGATGTACGTCACGCCCACGGCGAGCAGCGCACCCGAGACAGAGCCCAGGACAATGCGTGAGATAAACAGCACCTGGAAGTTGGGAGCCAACGCCATGACCAGGTTGCCGAGCACAAAGACGACGCTATAGCACACGAGCAGCTGGTAGCGGCGGAATCGCCCCGTGCTGAGCGCGAGCACCGGCGTCGCGATAGCGTAGACGAGCGCAAACACGCTGATGAGCTGGCCCGCAGTGGCAAGTGATATGCCGAGTTCCGTTGCCAAGTCGCTTTCGATGCCGATGACCACGAACTCGGAGCAGCCGAGCGAGAATCCCAACAGCACGAGCAGCGCCAGGCAGAGCTTGGTGCGCGCGGGGGAGAGCGCGGCGGCGGTTGGCTTACTTTTAGGCGTGGTTGCGGCGGTCAAGGTTGTCACTCCAATGTCGCATGAATAAGCGGGATTCAATCCCTGCAACTCTAACAGAATGTGAAAAGGGACAGTCCCTGTGTCACATTGCGCTGCCGGCCAGTCGCCCAAACCGTCACAACATTCGTTGAAAAACTTAAAAACGAGGAAAAGCGTCGAATGTTGTGATGGTTTTCCTATCTGTGCCGGCGAGCCGCCGTGCCGTCTGGGGGTATAAGGCTAGCGAGTGTTTATTTGCGAGGCCAAGGGGGCGCCCCGTATGGATATCGATAATTTTGAATGGTGGTATAGCGAGGGCGAGGCTCCGGACGAGGAGTGGGACGAGCCCGCGTCGCGTGACGTGTCGAGCGACGAGGACGAGACCGGCAACGATGCCGCTGTCGAGCCTGATGCCGCCTCCGATGCCGCCGAGCCCCTGACCTTTGAGCAGGCTTGGGCCCAAGCCGAGGCCGATGAGGCTAAGGCCGATGCCACGGCCACACTCGGTGAGCCGGCGGACATGTCCATCTCGCCGGCAAAGATCCCGCAGCCGCGTCACACCATCGACCCCGACAGCACGGCATCCTTCAGCATTCTCGACGTGCCCGCGCAAGGCGCCCAGGCGCCTGCGCCCACACATCGCCCCGACCTGGCTCGTGAGGAAGACGCGGGCCGCCGTTCTCCGCTCGGCCCCATCCTCATCGCCTTCATGGCCGGCGTTATCGCCTGCTCGGCAATCGGTAGCGTTTGGAACCATGTCGAGCAGCAGCGTCAAGACGCCGCCAAGGTCGAGATGTCTGTCGAGCAATCGCTCAGCCGCACGCGCTCGGTGCATGTGTCGGTCGAGGTCAAGGACGGTGCGACATGGGACACCGCCCGCGGCGATAGTCAGATGCTCATCCACATCGTGGGCCGCACGCTCAGGGGGCAGGCGATTGACGAGTATCAATATGTCAACTCCGCTGGCGACGGCATCGAACTCAAGCCCGGCGACTACGAGCTCACGGTCGACGAGCCGCCCGTCGCCACCGATGGCACGCGCTTCCGCGCCTCAAAGCGCATGGCCCCCGTGAGCTTTAACTCACAGGCGCCCGATACGGTCGACACCACACCGCAGGGCGGGTTCGACCTTTACGCAATCGCTCAATAACTGCGCCTGCCGCCTCTCCGTGCCGCCAAGAGTGGCACAATAGCCCTCAACACTGTTGTTTACTTTTGGAGGAAGTAGCATGTCTACCGTCACTACCATCAAGCGCGGCAGCCTCACCGCGGCCATCGATTCCATGGGCGCCCAGCTCACGAGCCTTGCCCTCAACGGCAACGAGTATCTGTGGCAGGGCGACCCCGCCTTTTGGGGCAAGCATGCGCCCATCCTGTTCCCCATTGTGGGCTCGCTGCGCAACAACACGGCGACGTCTGCGGCTGGCACCTGCGAGATGCCGCGCCACGGCCTCGCGCGCATCGTCGAGCACAAGCTGGTCGAGGTTTCGGAGGACGGCTCCTCGGTAACGTACGAGATCACCGACACGCTCGAGTCGCTCAAGGCCTTTCCGTTCCACTTTAAGCTCAACATGACCTATGCCCTGACTGGTGACGCCACACTTACCCAGACCTTTGCCGTCACCAATACCGGCGACGTGGACCTGCCGTTCTCGGTGGGCGGCCACCCCGCATTTAACGTACCTGCTCCCGGTGCCGAGGACGAGGCGTTCGAGGATTACGAGCTGGCATTTACCGAGGCTTGGACCAACGAGGCCCCCATCATCACGCCCGATGGCCTCATGACGTTCGAGGGTAGCTACAAGGCTCCCGATAACTCGGACGTGCTGCCCATCACGCACCGCAGCTTCGATAACGACGCCATCATGTTCACCGATACCCCGGGCTCCACGCTCACGCTGCGCGGCCGCAAGTCGGGCCACGGCGTCAAGATCGACTTTGAGGGCTTTAAGTACATCGGCGTGTGGTCTGCCGCCAACGACGCCCCGTTTGTGGCGCTCGAGCCTTGGACCGGTCACACCACCATGTCCACCGAGGACGACGTCTTTGAGCACAAGGTCAACACCATCACCTTGGCCCCCGGCGCTACCGATAAACGCAGCTTTAGCGTCACCTTGCTCTAGAGGTTCCGCCGCTCGGTCGATGCTGCGTGCCGTCCAGAGCGATAATTTGTCATTCAAAAGGCAAGGCATAGACCTTCTGGTCATGCCTTGTCTTTTTCATGCCACTTGTTCGCTCTGGACGTCGCTCGCCGGCATTGCCAAAACATCGACGTCCCCAATGACTACCATGTGTCTATTAATTTTTCGAGCTTGTGCTGCGCTGCTGGTTGCTGGCGTATATCCTGTTAAGTCGTCAGCATACGATTCAACAGGGAAGGCAGATTATGCATTCTCCCCATCAACGCGACGCGCATCCACAGCCGGTATGCAGCCGTCGCATCTTTTTGGGTAGCGCTCTCGCTGCGAGCGCTACTGTCGTCGCCGGCGCACTTGCCGGTTGCCAGCGCCCCTCCACGCTGGAAGTAGTTCAGCCCACGACGGGTGGCGGTCGCGACGACCTGTCCGATTCCGTTATCGGCAAGGATAAGATCCGCATTGGCATGGAGGCCGCCTACGCCCCGTACAACTGGCAGGTTTCCGAGGCCAGCGAGTTCACCATCCCCATCGATAACGTGCAGGGCGCCTATGCCGACGGCTACGACGTGCAGATCGCCAAGGTCGTCTGCAAGGCCCTCGGCGGCGAGCCCGTCGCCGTCAAGCAGAGCTTCTCGGGCCTTATCGATTCGCTCAACAACGGCCAGATCGACCTCATCATTGCCGGCATGAGCGCCACGCCCGAGCGCGAGGAGTCCGTCGGCTTTTCCGATCCGTACTTCATTGGCTACTTTGGCCTGTTCGTAAAAGAGGGCTCGCCCTACCAAAATGCGACCAAGCTCAGCGACTTTAGCGGCGCTACGGTCCTCGGCCAAAAGGACACCATGCTCGATACCGTCATCGACGAAATCCCGGGCGTTGTGCACAAAAACCCGGTCGATTCGGTTCCCACGGTATTTTCGAACCTGCTGCAGGGCACGTGCGATGCCGTGACCTACAACACCGAGAACGAGAAGGGCTATATGGCCCAAAACCCGGGCATCGTGCCGATTCAATTTGCCGAGGGCGAGGGCTTTAAGCAGGAGGTCACGGCAAACGTCGGCTGCCGCAAGGGCTCGGACAAGCTGCTTAAGCTCATCGATAAGACGCTCAAGGGTATCAGCCAGGAGGAGCGCGACCAGATGTGGGACGCGTGCCTCGATCGTCAGCCGGCATAGGGAGGCAGCATGAAAACCATCAATCGTCTGGCCTCCTTTATCAAGGCCGACCATCGCTATGTATATCTGGGCACGAGCGTTATCGCGGCGCTCGGTCTGGCGTTTAGCCAGCGCAACCCCACGCCGTTGAGCTTCTTGGCGCCTACGGGCGTCTTCCAGGATTGCCTCTGGGCAATCCTTTGGGCCTGGCTCGTCGCGTCGGCGGCAGCGCTCATCACCAAGCTCATGCACTGGAACGACTATCGCGAGAAATCTCCGTTTGCTTCCGACCGCTTCCGTCACGGCGCGCGCCTGGGCAGCTATGTCGTCGTTGCCATTGCGGCGATCTTCTTTATCGACCGCTGCGTCATGTCGTTTATCGACCTGGTGCAGGTGAGCATTGTCTCGGATTCCAACCCCAGCGACTTTTTGTCGAGCCTGGTCTACATGACCTACAAGAGCGGCGACTTCTTCATTCGCGGTATCGAGATCACCATCGCGCTTGCCACCTTCGGCACCGTCATCGCATTCTTCCTGGCGCTGCTCTTCGTGTTCCTGCGCATTCAGACCTTCGATCGCGTGGACAACGACCTGGTGCGCTTCTTTAAGAGTATCGGCCGCGGCTTTGCGACCGTCTACTCCACCATCGTACGCGGCACGCCCATGATGGTGCAGGGCCTGCTCATCTACTACGCGGGCTTTACCGTTCTGCGCGGCATGGGCTTCGAGACGGCGCAGGCCAACCAGATCTGGAGCACCTTTACCGCGGGTCTCGTCACCATTTCGCTCAACTCCACCGCCTATATGATGGAGGTCCTGCGCGGCGGCATCGAGTCCATCGACCCCGGCCAGGCTGAGGCGGCGCGCTCGCTTGGTCTGTCGCAATGGCAGGCCATGCGCAAGGTCGTGTTCCCGCAGGGCATTAAAAACGCGATCCCCGCGCTCACCAACGAACTCATCATCAACATCAAGGACTCGTCAGTGCTTTCGGTCATCGGCGTGTTCGACCTCATGTACGCCACCACCACCGTCGCCGGCGTGTACTACCGCCAGATGGAGGTCTACTGCGTGGCGCTCGTGGTCTACCTGATCCTGACGCTCGTGGCGAGCCGCCTGCTCGAGGCCTTTGGCAAAAAGCTCGGCGCCGAGGCTCCGGCCACGCTGCCCAGCTCCAACTAGGCGCAAGACGAGGAGATTCATCATGGCAGATACCGCCACTACCGGCGTTGCGGCCGCGCAAACCAAAGAGCCGCTTATCCGCGTTGAGGGCCTGCGCAAGAGCTTTGGCTCGCTCGAGGTGCTCAAGGGCATCGACCTGGCCGTTAGCCCCGGCGAGGTCGTCACCATCATCGGCGCCTCGGGCTCGGGTAAGTCGACACTGCTGCGTTGCCTCAACCTGCTCGAGACTCCGGACACGGGCCACATCTGGTTTCACGGTCAGGATCTCACGGCCGAGCGCTGCAACATCAACAAGCTGCGCGAGGACATCGGCATGGTGTTCCAGGGCTTCAACCTGTTCAACAACATGGATGTGCTCGACAACTGCACGCTCGCGCCCGTTACGCTCAAAAAGATGAGCAAAGATCAGGCCGAGCAGGTCGCGATGGAGCATCTGGCGAGCGTGGGACTCGAAAAATTCGCCCATGCCGCGGTCGGTCGCCTGTCCGGTGGCCAAAAGCAGCGCGTTGCCATCGCCCGCGCCCTGTGCATGAGCCCGCAGATCATGCTGTTTGACGAGCCTACCTCCGCGCTCGATCCCGAGATCGTGGGCGAGGTGCTCGACGTTATGCGCAAGCTCGCCGCCGACGGCATGACCATGGTCGTCGTTACCCACGAGATGGCCTTCGCACGCACCGTGTCCGACCGCGTGGTCTTTATGGACCAGGGCGTGGTGCTCGAGGACGCCGCGCCGGCTGAGCTCTTTGGCAATCCTAAGCACCAGCGCACCCGCGAGTTCCTCTCGCGTTATCTCAACGACAAATAATGCAAGCGAGCGTGGCAAAGGGACCGCCTCTTTGCCACGCTGTTTTTGGAGGAAGGCATGGCCGAGGTTTGGCGTTTCTTTGCGCACGAGGATGATTTTGCCGATATCGACGAGGTCGGCGCATGCGAGCGCCTGGGCCGCGTGCTGTCGTTTCCGACGATTTCGAGCATGGATGCCCAGACGGTGGACTGGCAGGCGTTTGCCGACCTGCGCGCCTATATGCAGCAGGCCTGGCCGCGCGTGTTTGCGACGGGCGAGGTCGAGCTCATCGACCATTCGCTGCTCGTGACGCTTGCCGGCGCCGACCCCGCCCTCAAGCCGGTCATGCTCATGGGCCACATGGACGTGGTTCCCGTGGTGCCGGGCACCGAGACGGACTGGACGCACGATCCCTTTAGCGGGCACGTGGACGACACCTATATTTGGGGTCGCGGCGCCATCGATATGAAAGACCAGGTTGCGGGCATCCTGGAGGCCGTTGAGTATGCGCTGGCGCACGGCTGGCAACACGAGCGAACCCTGCTGCTGGCTTTTGGCCAGGATGAGGAGACCACGCAGTGCGGCGCGGGTGCCATTGGCCGCGCGCTCGAGGAGCGTGGCGTTGAGCTTGAGTACCTGATCGACGAGGGCGACTATCGTATCGTTGCGGCTGCCGAGTACAGCGCGGGTGAGGGTTGGCTTATGCATGCCGATCTTGCCGAGAAGGGATATGCCGATATCGTGCTCAGGACGAAGAGCGAAGGCGGGCATTCTTCCAACCCTTACGGCGGCACGTCGCTCGAAGTGCTCAGCCGCGCTATTGCCGCGATTTGCGATATCGAGTGGCCGGCGCGTGTGACCGATCTGCTTGCCGCGCAGCTCATCGAGCTGGGGCTTTATGCCGCAGACGAGATTGCTGCCAGCAAGGATGCCATCGTGCGCGACTGCCTCGCCAGCAAAAAGCTGTACCCGCTTGTGACCACCACCTGCGCGCCCACGCAAATCGAAGGCGGCAGTACCGGTGCCAACGTAATGCCGCAGGATATGTGGGCAAATCTCAACTTCCGCATGCTCGAGGGTACGAGCGTGGCCGATGTCGTGGCCTGCTGCCGCGAGGCCGTTGCCGCCGCTGGGCTCGCTGACCGAGTCGAGGTCGAGCTGGGCCCCGGCAGCTCCGAGCCCTCGCCGTCCCCGCGCGTGGGCGGTCCGGGGCTCGAGGCCGTCCGCGCCATCGCCGCCCGCTATTTCCGTGATCCCAAGGGGACGGAGGAAAACGGATCGTCTGCGGTGGGCCAAGAGCCGATGAGCATTGTGCCCTCGACCGTGATTGGTGCAACCGATGCCGCCAACTACCAGCGCATTTGTCACGAGTGCATCCGCTTCTCCGCCTTTGTGGTCGACGATGACGAATGTGACCGCGGTGTCCACGGCACCAACGAGCGCATCACCCGTCGCGCCTACCTCCAAGGCATCCGCTTCCTCATCGCCCTGCTCCACACGCTCTAGAATGTGACAAAGGGACTGAGCCGATTTCATCGGTAATGAGACAAAAACTGTCATAGAAAAAGACTAAGATATCTTAAGAGACATATGCTGGGGTTGGTATTCCTTGAACGACTGCGGGCATGTGCCAGACTGCCTCGGCCCCCCGGGGAGTGCCCGGGCAGGTCGCCGTGTGACTGGGGAGGAAATTATGCAGGAGCTCAGAGAGATGACGTCTCGACTCGTGAATATTGCTACCGGGGGGGTGTCTAAGCAGGGAACTTCCTGGTGAACATCGGCCGCGCGAGCGGTGGTCCGTCATGTCTTATGGCCGCCGTCGTGGGCTGCGCCCGGTTTCGCCATATGCGATTGTTCTGGCCCTCGCCGTCGCGCTGACGGCGAGTTTCTTCCTGCCGCTTCGTGCCGAGGCGGCGATCTCCGACCACACGGTTCCGACGACCTCGCCCTCGGGGACGACGATCAACCTGTTTGATTACTGGGTGAATCCCGATGACCATCTGTCGGTTTCCGGCAGCGGCGGCGTCAACGCAGGCCACAAGTTCCAGTTTAACGACGGCAAGGGTGATGGGCCGCTCAACCAATGGACGGGCGGCACGAGCCCGCGGCCCGGCATCGTCAACAACACGCTTTCAGACGGCTACCCGAAGCTTTCCGAAGCCTTGGGCGACGAGTCCCTCCGCTACCTGTTCGATTCCTCTGCCCAGACCGGCAAGACGTCCCATTTTGGCGTGACGGGCCTCCTCAAGGTTCAGGGCGGCTACTACGTCTATGACAGCTCCGAAAACTACGCAGCCTACAACGCTGACAAGAATGCCTTCGACATCTATGGCACCTGGGGCATTGACAAAGTGGGCGATTCGTCCCACCAGGGTCAGTTCTTCCCGTTCGACGCGGCAGACAAGGTGTTCAAAGAGGAAAACGGCCAGCTCGTCCAAACCGGCATCAAGGCAGACAACACCGGTGATTCGCGCTACAACGGCGGCAAACCCGTCAACCACCACTTCGGTCTCTCAATGTCCACGCGATTCGTGCAGCCCAAGGGCGGCCTGACGAACAATAATAATGACATGACCTTCGAGTTCGCCGGCGATGATGACGTCTGGGTGTTCATCGATGATGTCCTCGTGGGTGATATCGGCGGTATTCACAACCGCGCGAGTCTGAGCATCAACTTTCATACGGGCGACATTAAGGTAAACGACAATTACAACGGCACGCTGAAGAGCAAGTACCAGGAGGCGGGCAAAGCCGGCGACACGAGCTGGGAAGGCAACACCTTCGCCGACGACACCAACCACACCCTCAAGTTCTTCTACCTGGAGCGCGGCGCCACCGACTCCAACATGGAGCTCAAGTTCAACCTCGTGACGGTGCCCGAGTCCGACATCATAAAGTTCGACCAGGACGGCAAGTTCGTACAGAGCGCCGAGTTCGCGCTGTACAAAACAGACGAGAACTTTACAGATACGACCAATGACAAGAACGCGCTCCTCGGCTCCGGCACCACGGACGAGGCCGGCCACCTAACGCTCACGAACGACGATGACAACGGCGTCATCAACTTCGACGATCTCTACAACAAGAATCACGGTAACAAGTACTACCTCCTGAAGGAGACGCGCGTGCCGGAGGGATACCGCTCGAGTCTCACGGCGACAGGTGGCAGCATGCAGCTCGAGTACGTGCCCGCGAGCGCTGAGAACGGCGCGGGCGGCGTCATCATCAACCGCGGCGGTATGGATGCGGACAGCGTCGTGTGGAAGACTGGTGCGTTTGTCGGCGCGAAGGAGACCATCACCGCACCGGTGAACGTGTACAAGGCGAATGATGACCTGACGAAGTCCGACGAGACCGTCAACCTGAAGTCTGGCATACTGTTCGCTGTGGTGCTCAAGCGCGATAAAAGCGCAAACGCAGATATCAAAAATCAGAACAATTGGTACGCCGTGTCGGGCGACCCATCGACGGGAATGGGGTACACCCTCGCCGAGAAGCCGAGCAAGGCCGGCGCTATCGAGGCGGCGAAGAAGGACCTGCACGCCTTCACGCTCAACACGAGCGGCCAGTACCAGGTAGAGATTCAAAATCTGCCCGGTGACATCTCCAAGTACTACTACCTGCTGAGCGGTGATGCCCGCAAGGATGCCGAGTACATGGTGGCCATCTACCACACAACGGAGAGCTCCATCGCCAACGCGAAGCCCGAGAACACCGTCCACGTGTACAGCGATGGCATCGCAGACGGCACGAACTTCAAGCGGCAGTTCGCCACGCGCCTGCTCGTCACGAACATCCAGAACCGCCTGTTCGTGCAGAAGACCGATACCGAGGGTAAGCCCGTTGACGGGGCGAAGTTCGCCCTGTACACCTCCAGACAGGTGACAACAGACGCGAACGGCAAGGTCGTGCTCAAGGGCGAGCAGACCCCCTACGACACCCTGACGACGGGGTCGGTCGGCAACCCGGTCCCGCTCGAAGGTGCGGGCATATTCCCGAATACAAGCGCCGGTAACAGGCCGCTCGTGAATGGAACTTACTTCCTAAAGGAGGTCTCGGCTCCCAAGGGCTTCCTGCTTAACGACACGCTCACCAAGGTGATTGTGGACGATTACGGCGTCCATGCCGATGCTGGTACGGACGATGACGGCGTTTCGACGTTCGTGGGCCCGGGCGCGCTCATGAAGAGTCTGGACCAGTTTGGCGCAGAGGGCGACATCGATAACACGCTCACGTGGATCAAGGGTACGCGGCAGACCTCGAATGGCGAGACCAATGTTAACGACAACCTGACGTGGACCGATGTCGAACCCGTGGGTGCAGACGACACAGTGCACCTCAAGTACGGCGCTAACGGACGCATGTACCAGTATGGGCCCACCGAGGAGGGCAAACCCTACCGCCTGGAGACCGAGACGGGCTGGATACGTATGGGTATCACCCAGGACGTGTCTGGTGACACTAATGCGAAGGGCGCCCGCGCCGATCTGGACGACATGAACCTGAATGCCCTGTTTACGGGCGCCACCTGTGTGCGCGTAGCGAACAAGCGCGAGGCGAGCCTCGAGGTGACGAAGAAGGTCGTGGTGCCAGCGGGCCTGACGGGAAAACCGGACGCGGGGTTCACCTTCAAGTTCACCGTGCCCACGACGGCGGGGAAGACGTACAAGGCCGCGGTGTTTGAGAACGCGGGGACCGCAAGCGAGAAGCAGGTCGGCAAAATATTCGACCTCGAGAACGGCCGCGAGCAGACCATCACGGACGGCCAGACGATCCGCGTGTACGGTCTCGCCGAGGGTGACCAGTACGCGGTGCAGGAGCTGACCGGCGCAGACAAGATGCCCGCGGGCTATAAGCTGACCGGCCGCAAGCAGGGTGACAAGAATCTGACTGAAGAAGGCGATAGCATCTCGGGCAGGATTGCCCCGCAGAATTCCGACGGCACGGTGGCCAAAGACAACAAGCTGGTGTTCACCAACAGCTACAGCGTGAAGTCTTCGGTGACGCTCACAGGCATCAAGGCGAAGAAGAAGTTCACCGGCCGTGAGTGGACTAGCGCCGACAGCTTCGAGCTTTGCCTGCGCGCCGCCGATGGAACGCCGATGCCTGATGGTGCCACGGCAGCGCCCGTGGCCGGCATGAAGCAAGTCGAGAAGACCGTTACGAGCGCCGAAGAATTTAGCTTCGGAGAGATTGAGTATGAGAAGCCTGGCAAGTACACCTACTACATTGCCGAGACTACGCCCGCCAAGAGCGATCCCAGTTGGCTGGGCGGTGTCAGCTACTCCAGCGCCGAATACAAAGTGACCGTAACGGTGAAGGATGACGGCAAGGGAAATCTGACCGAGCCAGTCGTCAAAATGGAGCAGATCTATAAGGATGATGGCACCGCCACATCTCAGGTGATCGACGATCAGATTGCGGTGATCACGAACACGTACCACCCGAAGGAGACCTCGGTAACGCTCAAGGCGACGAAGCGCTTCACGGGCGGTGAGCTCGCGGGGAGTGACTTCACGTTCCAGCTGCTCGACAAGGACGGCAGCGTGGTCCAGACTGTCCAAAACGAGAAGGACGGCAAGGTCGCCTTTGCAGCCATCGACTACGCTACGCCGGGCGACCACGACTACACCATCAAGGAGGTGAAGGGCGCCGACTCGACCGTCGTCTACGACGCGAAGGGCGTGAAGGTCCACGTCAAGGTCACCGACGAAAAGGGCGAGCTGAAGGCGACCGTCACCTACGACGGTGAGAAGGCCGTGCCGACCTTCACCAACACGAAGCCGACGGCGGACGTCACCGTTGAGGCCACGAAAGTTCTCGCGGGCAAGGACCTGACGGCCGATGCGTTCACCTTCGGCTTGTACGACCAGGACGGCAATGAGGACGCTCGCGGCACCAACGATAAGAATGGCAAGGTCAAGCTGACCGTCAAGGGCCTGAACCTGGGCGAGTACGACTACACGCTCAAGGAGGAGAAGGCCGGCCAGTCCGTCGACGGCGTGGCCTACGACGCCAAGGAAGTCAAGGTCCACGTCAAGGTAGAGCAGAACCAGGACGACAACAACAAGACGAAGGTGACCGTCACCTATGACGGTACCGCTACGGCTCCCACCTTCAACAACACCTACACCGCAAAGGGATCCGTGGAGCTGACGGCGACCAAGACCATCAAGGTTGCGGACGGCTTCGATCACACGACGAAGCCTGCGGACGGCGAGTTCACCTTCGACCTGAAGGACGCTGCCGGCAACGTGATCGCCACCGCGAAGAACGATGCAAACGGCAAGGTCTGCTTCACGCGCGAGTTCCAGCTCTCCGACTTGGACGGCGCCGCGAGCAAGGACTTCACCTACACCATCGTGGAGCAGCCGGGCGCGGAGCCGGGCATGGTCTATGACAATCATGCCCTCACCTATACGGTGACGGTCACAGACGGCGGGAACGGAGCACTGAATGCGAAGGCGATCGTGACGAGCGCATCCGGCTCGGATACCTTCACCAACACCTACCAGCCGGCCGCGACCGGTCTGGCCCTCGGTGCGCAGAAGAGCTATGTGAAGAAGGACGACAACACGCCGATCGTCCCCAAGGACGGCGAGTTCACCTTCGATGTGTACGAGGGCAAAATGACTGCTGAGCAGCTTGCCGGGGCCAAGCCCGTCCGGACCGCGACCAACGGCGCGGACGGAAGTGTTAACTTCGACGCCTTCTCCTACGCGAAGCCGGGCACGTACGAGTACACTATCGTGGAGCGGAAGGGTGATCTGGCCTGCGTGACCTACGACGACGCGGTGCATCATGCCGTGGTGACGGTTGTGGACAATGCCGGCACGCTGCAGGCGAGCATCGCCTACGACGGCGCGGACGCCACGAAGCCCACCTTCACCAACACCTACAAGGCGAAGGCGACGAACTCCGGCGCGATCGCCCTCACCAAGAGCGTTGACGTGCACGACGGCAGCTATCAGCTAAAGGCGGGAGACTTCGCCTTCGAGCTGGTGGGGTCTGACGGTACGGTGCTCCAGACCCAGAAGAACGACGCCAAGGGCAAGGTTTACTTTAACGAGCTGACCTTCGACCATGCGGGCACCTTTCCCTTCACGGTCCGTGAGGTGCAGCCGACGGACGGCGCGCCGGGCGTGCCGGGCGTGACCTACACCGGCAAGACGTACACCCTGACCTACGTGGTGAAGGACAACAACGACGGCAAGCTGGTGGTAGAGAGCTCTACGGTGAAACCGAGCGAGGGCACCGAGAACGGCGTCACCCCCAATACCATGACGTTTGCGAACAGCTACCAGCCGGGTCAGACCTCCTACCAGATCTCTGGCACCAAGGTGCTTGAGAATGCCGACCCGGCCACCACGCGGACGCCCGCCGATGGCGAGTTCACGTTCGCGCTGATTGACGTGGCCACCGGGCAGGAGATCGACCGGACCACGAACGTGGGTAAAGCGTTTACCTTCAAGGCCATCTCGTACACCGCACCTGGTTCGCATGCGTACCAGGTGAAGGAGGTTGCGGGCCAAGATGGCACCATCACTTACAGCGATGCGGTGCTGGACGTAACGGTGAACGTGACCGATGACGGCAGCGGCCAGCTGACCGCGACGGCGAACAAGACGGCTGCGGATCTGACCTTCACCAACACCTACACGCCGACGGCAACGACGGCGACGATTACCGGAACGAAGGCTCTGACCGGCCGCGACCTGGCCGAGGGTGAGTTCTTCTTCGACCTGAAGGACGCCGACGGTAACGTGGTGCAGACGGTGCAGAACGGCGCCGACGGCACGTTCGGCTTCGCGCCGCTGCAGCTGGACAAGGTGGGGACGTACGTCTACACCGTGTCCGAGCGGGCAGGGGCGACGGCGAACGGCGTCACCTACGACACGACGGTCTTTACCGCGACGGTGACGGTGACGGAGAATGCGGAGACGCACGCGCTGGAGGCGCAGGTTGCCTACAGCAAGGGCGGCAAGGCTGCGGATGCGGTGGCGTTCAGCAACAGTTACGCGCCGGCCGCGACTGAGGTGAAGCTGGGGGCCTCCAAGGTGCTGAGCGGCGAGGACCTGAAGGAAGGGCAGTTCTCCTTCCAGCTGAAGGATGCCGACGGCAAGGTGCTGCAGACCGCAAAGAACGCGGCGGACGGCACGGTGGGCTTCGAGGCGATCTCGTACGACAAGCCCGGAACGTACGCCTACAGCATCTCCGAGGTGGACGACGGTCAGAAGAACGTGACGTACGACGCGGCCGAGCACCGGGTAACGGTGACGGTGACGGACGACGGTGCGGGCCATCTGGTGGCGACGGTAACCTATGACGGCGCCGTGGCGCCGGTGTTCAAGAACACGTACACGCCGCCGACCACCCCGCCGACGGAGCCGCCCACCAATCCGCCGAGCAAGTCACCGGTGCCGAAGGAGGAGAAGCCGAGTCTGCCGTATACGGGCGATACCAGCTTGTCGCCGATGGCCCTGGGTGGCATCGCGGGCGGCGCGGTGGTGCTGATCGCCGCAGGCGTTATCCTGCGGCGCCGGAACCGGTAGCTACGGCGGCCGAGAAGGGCTTTGATTGAGGGCGGGTGGTCGCAGGGCACGGCCGCTCGCCCTTTTTGGTGAAAGGCTATGTTAACCCACCGTTTGCACGTCCGGCTCCAGATGGAACTCGTACTCCGGCTCCATCATCTTCTTCCGGATCTTTTCGTAGCGCCCGTCGTCGAGCTGCTCGCGCATGAGCGACGTCCTGTCCCCGACGCGTGCGGCCTCGCGCAGCCATCTGAACCACATCAGGCAGCTGTGGAGCCTGCGGGTCGATACGCCCTTGAACCTCTCGAGGAAGTGGCCGAGCGAACCCTGCGCTTCAGCATCCTCTGGACCGTGTCCCGCTCGTACCCGGTGAGCCTGCCGTGGGTCCTTGGGACCGCCCTCGCGGCGCCCTTCCCGCCCTTTCCGGACATGGCGTCCTCCGATCTCCCGGGGCCGGCCGATCCGGCCCTCAGGGTATCGGATTCCCAAATTTATCCGTATATGTGCGGATGAATGCGGGAGGCGTTCGGATGAAGTTGTATTCAAGGAAAGAGACTGACCCTTTGTCGCATTCCGTGCGGGTTATATGCAGGTATGCCTGCGCACGCTATCATGTATGGGTTAGACCGCAACTATGTACCTCATACGCGAAGGGATGCGCATGTATCTGAAGATCGACATGTTCTAGCTGGGCTTACCCCCGCAGTGGCGCCATGCGTCCCATCAATTCTGCCGATTTTCACCTTCACGCATATAAAGGAGTCCCGCCATGCGCGACAAGCTCGAAAAGATCATCAAGGCCTACGAGGAGCTCGAGAAGAAGCTTTCCGACCCGGCCGTCGCCTCCGACATCAAGGAGTTCACGCGTCTCAACAAGGAGTACGCGCACCAGTCCGACCTCATTGCCGCTTCGCGCGAGTACATCAGCGCGCTCGACGACATCGAGGCTGCCAAGGAGATGCTCCGCGACACCACCGACGCTGACGAGAAGGAGATGCTCCAGATGGACATCTCCGAGAACGAGGACAAGCTTCCCCAGCTCGAGGAAGACATCAAGTACATGCTCATCCCGAGCGACCCCAACGACGACAAGAACACCATTGTCGAGATCCGTTCCGCCGCCGGTGGCGACGAGGCGGCCATCTTCGCCGGCGACTTGTACAAGATGTACCAGCGCTTTTGCGAGTCGCGCGGCTGGAAGACTACCGTGCTCGATTCCAGCCCCAGCGAGGCCGGTGGCTTTAAGTCCATCGAGTTCAAGGTCGAGGGCGACCGCGTCTACTCCGTCATGAAGTTCGAGTCCGGCGTGCACCGCGTCCAGCGCGTTCCCAAGACTGAGTCCCAGGGCCGCATTCAGACCTCCACGGCTACCGTCGCCGTACTTCCCGAGGCCGAGGAGATCGACGTCCAGATCAACCAGTCCGACCTGCGCATCGACACCTACTGCGCCTCCGGCCCTGGCGGTCAGTGCGTTAACACCACCTACTCCGCCGTGCGCATCACCCACCTGCCCACCAACACCGTGGTGCAGTCGCAGGAGCAGCGTTCCCAGATCCAGAACCGCGAGGTCTGCATGCAGATGCTGCGCGCCCGTCTGTACGAGATGGAACTCGAGAAGCAGCAGGCCGAGCTCGGTGCCGAGCGCCAGAGCCAGATCGGCCACGGCAACCGTTCCGAGAAGATCCGTACCTACAACCAGCCCCAGGACCGCGTGACCGATCACCGCATCGGTTTCAACTCCACCTACAACGGCGTCCTTCTGGGCGATCAGCTCGGCACCGTCATCGAGGCGCTCGCCGCCGCCGAGCGAGCCGAGAAGCTGGCACAGGCTGTGTAGGTTCCGCCGTTCTACCGAACGGCGGACCAGCCGACGCTGCGCGGGCCGCATTTGGACAATCTGACGTTCAACTTCAAGGGCGCGACCAGAAGGTCAGCGCCCTTTCGTTTCACGTCACCTTGTCTCAAATGCGACCCGCTCGCTGTCCGTCCTCTACATGCGGCGTTGCCTTGCTCCGGATGCGGTATGCTCAACCTGCGGCGCCTTAGAGGTAGTCATTGGGGACGTTCTTAAATGACTAGGTTGGGTAAATTACTTTTCGAGTTTATTTAATCTGTTTTGTTAGAAATTAAGCTGCCTACCTGCTCAAAGTAATTAATAGCATTCATCTGCTATTGAAAATATTGCTCAAAAAATCGTCCAAGAAGTCGCAGTGCATTTTTTGATGAGTCGCGCGTCAAGTGATTTGGTATGTTCTTGGTTAGATATTGGTCAGTTTTTGGGCAACCTTGCCAAAAGCTTGACGAATGCAAATCTGGACGTCGGCGAATGAACACTTTGAGCGAGCTCGGTGCAAAATTCTGGGCTGATTCTCGATAATCGCTTCCAATCGTCCCTTGCCGCGTGCCACCCTCGCGTACAATCTGCTCCGACATTCGCGCGCCGCCCGGCGCTTAAGAGGGGAGGACCCCATGGCAAACGAGATCTGGACCATCAAGCGTTGTCTCGAGTGGACCAAGGAGTACCTGGCCGAGCGCGGTGAGGAGCATCCCCGTCTTTCTGCCGAGTGGCTGCTGTGCGCGGCCACGGGCCTGGCGCGTATCGACTTGTATATGCGCATGGACGAGACGCTCGACGCATCGCAGCTCGAGACCATGCACGCGGCGGTCGTCCGTCGCGCGAAGGGCGAGCCGCTGCAGTACATCACCGGCAGCACGCAGTTTCGCATGATCGACGTCGCGTGCGCCCCCGGTGTGCTCATTCCGCGCCCCGAGACCGAGATGCTCGTCGAGGAAGTCCTCAATTATCTGGATGCCGAGGTGCTGAGCCCCGAGGCTGCTGCCCGTCAGCGTGTTGAGCTGCCTTGGAACGATGAGGTCGAGCAGGCCCGCAAAGCCGAGGCGGCGCTGGCTGACGAACGCGCGGCCGCCGAGCGCCGTGCCGCCAACCTGACGGCCGCCGATGAGGCTGCGCTGGGTAGCGACGTGCTCGGTAGCCGCGCCTATGCCGAGGAACTGGCCGACCGCGAGGCCGAGGAAGCCGCCGCGCAGGCAGCAGAAGCCGAAGCGGCAGAAGCAGAGGCCATGGAAACCCCCGAGCCCGAGCTCGACGAATACGGCATCGCCATTGAGGACAACGACCAACAGGCGACTCCCGCGCAAGATGCCGCCGAGGCTAACGTATCTGCCCCAACCGAGCCCTGCACTGCCCGCGTTCTCGAGGTCGGCTGCGGCACGGGCTGCATTTCGCTCTCCCTTGCCTGGGAGCGCCGCGGCCACGTTACCTGCACCGCCACCGATATCGAGCCGCGCGCCATCGATCTGGCCACCAAAAACCGCGACGCCCTCGGCCTCACGGCAGATGAGGTTGCCTTTAGCCTCACCAACCTGGTGAGTTCCATTCCCCGCGAAGAGTGGGGCACCTTTGATGTGCTCGTCTCCAACCCGCCTTACATCCCGACCGACGTCATGCGCTCGCTGCCGCACGAGGTCAAGGACTTTGAGCCCGACCTGGCGCTCGAGGGCGGCGCCGACGGCCTCGATATTTTCCGCCGCCTGCTCAATGCGGCGCCTTACATGCTGCGCGCCGGCGGCCTGTTTGCCTGCGAGC
This sequence comes from uncultured Collinsella sp., assembly GCA_937982065.1. Classification (GTDB taxonomy): domain Bacteria; phylum Actinomycetota; class Coriobacteriia; order Coriobacteriales; family Coriobacteriaceae; genus Collinsella. Next base: position 18,685 of record CALJMO010000007.1, on the reverse strand, counting down.
TCTACGAGGGTGCCCTCGATGCCGCGGCCGAGCTCTGTCGCCAGGCAGGCCTTTCGGACGTGCGTATCGTCCATGACCTCACCGATCGCCCCCGCATCGTCCGAGCCATCGTCACCGAGCCCAAACAGCGTATTTAAGCTGAATTAATAGACATTTGCGCAAGTTTGTCCTTGCAATATACCGTAAAACTTCTACTATAGAAGGAGAAAGGTATGTCAAATCAGCTGCATCGGTACCGTATCGTGCTTGATTACATTGAACCTTGGCTTGATGAGCAGGATGAAGCTACGCTGAAGCAGATTTATGCAGACCTTTTGGTGCTCGAGAAGGAAGGTCCCAGCCTTGGTCGTCCGCTGGTTGACCGCGTAAAGGGCTCGAAGCTTCATCATTTAAAGGAGCTGAGAGTGACGTCGTGTGGTGGGCAGGTGATTCGCATCCTCTTCGCCTTTGACCCCAAGCGCCAGGCGGTATTGCTATTGGCGGGTGATAAGTCGCGAGCGGGATCGTCAAGGGCAAAATGGAACGGCTGGTATGCGATCAACATTCCAAAGGCCGAGCAAATATACCGTCGCCACGTAAGGAGGCTCGATCGAGATGGAACTGCATGAGTATATGGAATCTCGCGGGATAACACGCGACTCCATTACCGCCGAGCAGGAGAGGACTCGCGATCGTATCGAAGCCTATAAGCTTGCTCAGATTCGCAGGCTAAAAGATCTAACACAGGCGTCGGTCGCCCAATCGATGGGCGTTTCTCAAAAACGCGTATCCGAGCTCGAGCGTGGGGAATTGGGTTCGATGAGGCTTGACACGCTGAGCAGGTACGCAGAGAGCCTCGGCGGAAAACTGGTTGCAAGCATCGAGTTTCCCGATCGTACCGTTACGCTTGCGCGCTAAAAATCTTCAATTAACCCCCTCACTTTCACCGACTACAAGAGCCGCTCACCAAACCAACATGCGCTCTGGGCAAATAGGTTGAACGTTTCGTGCGAGAATGCCCCTCAGTAAACAAACTTGCACCAGAGCGTAAGGGGCTGGCATACACATGCAGACGGTCTATCGGGTATTCGAGGGAGCGCGTGAGCCGCATCGGCTTGCCGTCGAGCGCGCGGCCGAGGTGCTCGGCCGCGGCGGCCTGGCCTTGATTCCGACCGAGACCGTCTACGGTGTCGCCGTGGCAGTCAACGCCTTCTCGGGCGCCGTGCCCCAAGATACAAGCGAATTCCCATCGTGGCCGCGCGATCCGCAGGCTGCCGTCAATGGCGCCGCAGTTCCTGCGCTCGGCACCGGCTATCGCCGTATCTTCACTCTCAAGCAACGTGAGCTCACGCAAACCGTCGCTTGGCTGGTCGATGGCGTCGAAGCACTCGACCGCTATGGCGTGGATATCCCGGAAGATGCCCGCGTACTCGCGCGACGATGCTGGCCGGGAGCCCTGACTATCGTGGTCAAGGCAGCCCCCTGCGTGCCGACCTTTATGCGCGCCGCCGACGACACGGTGGCACTTCGCGCTTCGGCTTCGCCCGTGGTGCAAGCGCTCATCCGCGCCTGCGGCAGTCCCCTTGCCTGCACGAGCGCCAACACGCACGGCGCGCCTTCGCCGGCAAGCTTTGCCGCCGTCGAGGGTCGCATCCTGGAGGGGGTCGATGTTGCCGTCGACGCCGGTGAGACCCCGTGTCGCGACGCCTCGACCATCGTGTCGTTCCAGCACGGCGGGCTCCAGATCCTGCGCCAAGGCGCACTTCCCGCATCAGAGATCGAGCGGGTCCTGTCCGACCCGATGCAATAGAAAGGTGTAAGCGATGTCGTTGAATCTGGGCAGCCTGGGCATGGAAGATGCCTCGTTTAACTTTGGCGGTTCCTACATCATGGCGCTCGACTGCGGCACCACCTCGGTACTTGCGACCATCGTCGACGAGTATGGATGCATCGTCGCGCAGGCACGTCGCAGCGTCAAAACGAGTTTTCCGCGTCCCGGTTGGGTAGAGCAAGACCCCATGACGGTCCTTGCCAGCCAGATTGCCGTCATGATGGAGGTTCAGTTTAAGAGCGGTATCCATTCCGACCGCATCGCCGCCATCGGCATCTCCAACCAGCGCGAGACCACGGTGGTCTGGGACCGCGTGAGCGGCCAGCCCATCTATAACGCCATCGTATGGCAGTGCCGTCGTACCGCGCCGGCGATCGACGCGTTGGTTGAACAGGGTTGCGAGGAGCTGGTGCGCTCCCGCACGGGACTCACGCTCGATCCGTATTTCTCGGCCTCCAAGGTGCAGTGGATTCTCGACAACGTCGACGGCGCACGCGAGAGCGCGGCGGCGGGCGACCTCATGTTTGGCACCATCGACACCTGGCTCATCTACAACCTCACCGGCGGCCAGGTCTTTGCCACCGACTACACCAATGCCAGCCGCACGGCACTCTTTAATATCCATACGCTCGATTGGGACGACGACCTGCTGGCGCTCTTTGACGTTCCACGTTCCATGATGCCCGAGGTTCGCTGGAGCTCGGGCGACTACGGCCGCGTCGCGAGCGACATCATGACCAACATGCCGCCCATCATGGGCGTGGCGGGTGACCAACAGGCGTCGCTGTTCGGCCACTGTTGTTTCCGTCCCGGCCAGACCAAAAACACCTATGGCACGGGCTGCTTTATGCTCATGAACACCGGCGACGAGATCGTCGAATCCAAGAATGGCCTGGTCTCCACCATCGGTATCGCTGCGGACGACAAAGTCAGCTATGCGCTCGAGGGCTCTATTTTTGCCGCCGGCTCAACGATGAACTGGCTTCGCAACAACATGGGCATCATCTCGAGCGTGAGCGAGTCGGCACAACTCGCCGCTTCGATTAGCGACAACGAGGGCTGCTACTTCGTTCCCGCCTTTGCAGGTTTGGGTGCTCCCTGGTGGGACCCGCATGCCCGCGGTATCGTGTGCGGTCTGACCGGCGCCTCGAGCCGTGCGACCATCGTACGTGCCGCCTGCGAATCCATGGCATATCAGAGCTACGACGTGCTGCGCGCCATGGAGCAGGACGTGGGGCTTTCGATTGAGCGCCTGTCTGTCGATGGCGGTGCCTCGCGCAACGAGTTCATCATGCAATTCCAGGCCGACCTGCTGGATATCCCCGTGCTGCAATGCGAGACGGTGGAGACCACGGCAATCGGTGCCGCGTACTTGGCGGGTCTTGCCGTCGGCTATTGGGAAGACCTTGAAGAGCTGGAGCAAAATGCCCAGATCGTTAGGACCTTTCTTCCCCATATGTCCGCCGAGCGTCGCGAGCAAAACCTTGCGGGCTGGCGTGATGCAGTCAAGCGCTCGCTCAGTACCGCACAGTAGGGCTGCGATGGGCTGCTCGATACAACAAACCGCTAAACTTATGCATGGCGTGCGGCGGCAACATTGCTGCGTGCCTTGTCAGCAAGGCCGTTTTGCGGCCGCAACGAAAGGGGCAATCAACCCATGACCGTCACCTACGATGCGTCCCGTGTGACGCTTGTCGATCATCCGCTCGTCCAGCACAAGCTGTCGATCCTGCGCGACAAAAACACCGGCACCAACCAGTTCCGCCAGCTCGTGCGCGAACTCGCGCTTTTTGACGGCTACGAGGCCATGCGCGACCTGCCTATGGAAGACGTCGAGGTCGAGACCCCCATCACTACTGCCACGTTCAAACAGCTCGCCGGCAAGAAACTCGCCATCGTGCCCATCCTGCGTGCGGGCCTTGGCATGGTCGACGGCATTCTCGACCTGGTGCCCTCCGCTCGCGTAGGCCACATCGGTATGGAACGCGACGAGGTTACCCATGAGCCGCATGAGTATTACTGCAAGATGCCCAAGGATATCGACCAGCGCATCTGCCTGGTCGTCGACCCCATGCTCGCCACGGGCGGTTCGGCCGAGATGGCCATCAGCTACCTGCGCGAGCGCGGTGTCAAGGACATCCGCATGCTGTGCATCGTCGCTGCCCCCGAGGGCCTCAAGTCGCTGACCGAGAAGGACCCAGATGTGCATATCTACACCTGCGCTATCGACGACCATCTCAACGAGGCTGCCTACATCGTTCCCGGCCTGGGCGACGCCGGCGATCGCATCTACGGCACGCTCTAGTCGCTGGGCTAAGACGGCCGCGGCTGCAAATACGAAGAAACGGTGCGCGCGGACGAACAAAAGGCGACCGTGCGAACTCCTGTTAACGGACGTTTTGCCCTGCAGGGTTCGAGAAAAACGTATTACCGTACCTGCGGCATAAAGAAGGTCTTAAGAAAACGAACAGGTGCGTATTAACCGATGCTTTTTCGGTTGTACTTTAACGATTGGCTCGTACAATAGTCACCAATGTTTGGCGGGAACTGTTCTGTGAGGCGTTAAAAAGGAAAGTGAGGACGCCAGTGTTTCAGATAGCCGATCTGCTCGCTATCGTTGCAGGCGCCATCGCGGGCGCAATTGCCTTCCTTCCCTTTGTCTTTACGCTCAAGCCGGTTCTTGACGATAAGCAGAATGCGGACATGCTCAAGGGTATGGTGAGTCTAGCGGTCTCGGCAATCGCCCTGCTCGTCTTTACCTTGGTTGTGTTTGTGTTGTTCGGAGAGGCATTTCGCATGTTCCTCCTGGGCGAGGCAATCGGCTTCGTGGCCTTTATGGCCGCCTGCACGGTTCGCGTCGCCAAGGCGCTGCGAGATCCTCATGAGGTCGAAAGGTAAGTCGTGGAAATTTTTGAAAAGCTGCCTGATGAGATTAATCATCTGGTCAGCGAGTTCAGCTCCACCCCTGTCGTGGGCGATCTGAGCTGCGGCATCACGCAGTACTCGTTTTGGCTGATCGTCTCCACGATCGTGCTCCTGATCGTCCTGGCCGTGTTCAAGAAGAAGCAGACCCTGGTTCCCAAGGGCTTCTTCGTCAACGGTTTCGAGTACATCATCGAGTACGTCGAGAACGATATCGGCAAGGGCGTCGTGGGTGAGAACTGGAAGAAGCACTTCCCGTTCCTGTGCTCGCTTTTCCTGTTCATCCTGATCAATAACATGATCGGCCTGATCCCGGGAATGAAGCCCGGCACCGGCGCAATCGGCTCCACCGCCGCGCTCGCCATCTTCGCCTTCGTGTACTTCATCTACTACGGATGCAAGGCTCACGGCGTGATCGGCTACATCAAGAGCCTCGCCCCGCAGGGCGTGAGCTTCCCGATGAACGTGCTCGTGTGGGTCGTCGAGCTTTTCTCGACCTTCCTGCGCCTCATCACGCTCGCCGTCCGTCTGTTCTGCAACATGTTCGCAGGACACGTGGTCATGGGCTCGTTCGCCATTATGGCGAGCATGTTCATGCAGCCGCTGCTTCAGCAGGTTTCCGCGGCCCACGCCGTCGGCGCCCTGCCTTCGCTTGCTTGGCTTGCCATCCTCATCCTGATCTATGCGATCGAGCTTGTGGTCGGCGCCATTCAGGCTTACGTCTTCACGGTTCTTACCGCCGTGTATGTCTCCGAGGCAGAGGAGGTCGCGGAGGAGGAGTAGTCTTCCGTTCGCGCCTTAAAGGTAAGGCAATTCGTTAAACCGCCGGTGCCCGTACCCATGGAGCCCGGCAGTTATAAAAAGGTTATCCTGCGTGAAATAAGACACGCACGACAAAGGAGGAATCGTGGGAGTTATCGGTTACGGTCTCGGTGTTATCGGCGCTGGTCTTGCTATCGGCCTGTCTGCTCTGGGTGCTACGGGTGCTATGGCCCGTCAGCCTGAGGTCCAGGGCCGCGTGTTCACCGTCTTCATCATGGGCTCCGCCTTCGGCGAGGCTCTGGCTCTGATCGGCTTCGTTGTCGCGCTGATCGTTAAATAGCACGGAGCGTCAAGTATGAATCTTTCATCCCAGAAGAGCGCGATCGCACTCTCCGCGTCCGCGGCCGCGCTGCTCATGCCGGTTTCCGCGTTCGCTGAGGACGGCGCTGCCGGTGCGGACATCCTCATCCCTAAGATGGCGGAGTTCATCCCGGCGCTTATCGCCTTCCTGATCATCTGGATCGTGCTGGCCAAGGTCGCCCTGCCGGGCATCATGAAAACCATGGAGGAGCGCGGCAAGAAGATCGAGGAGAGCCTCGACGAGGCCGAGAAGACCAAGCAGGAGGCTATCGCCAAGCGCGCTGAGTCCGACTCGATCGTCACCGACGCCCGTCGTCAGGCTGCCGACATCGTTCTCGAGGCCCGTAAGGACGCCGAGTCCGAGCGCGCCCGTATCATCGAGGCTGCTCACAAGGAGGCCGAGGAGATCATAGCCAAGGCCCATACGACCGTCGAGGACGAGCGCAAGTCCATCTACGCCGGTGCCGCGAGCTCCATCGCCGACCTGTCCGTTGCCGTCGCCACCAAGATCGTGGGCGAGGCACTCGAGGACGAGGCCGAGCAGAAGAAGCTCATCGAGCGCTACATCCAGGAAGCAGGTAGCCTGAATGCCGACTAGCCGCTATCAGGACAAGGTGCTCGAGACCTACGCGCGCTCCCTTCTGGAAGCCGCTAAGGCCGAGAACCATGTGTTTGAGGACCTCGAGATGATCGAGCGCCTGGCTTCTGCCAGCCCCGAGATCATCGCCGTGCTCGACACCATGTCCAAGCGCGACCAGCTCGACCTTCTTCCCAAGGTGGCAGCTGCCTTTAAGTATGTTGCCGAGGAAGACGAGGATGTAGTGGGCGTGACCGTCACCACGGCGATCCCGCTCGACGACGAGCTGCGTCAAACCATCACTAAGAAATGCGAGCAGGACTTCGGCCGCAAGGTGTTCCTTATCGAGCAGGTCGACCCGTCTATCGTGGGCGGCCTGGTGCTCGAAGCCCGCGGCGAGCGTCGTGACATTACCGTCAAGACGCAGCTGCGCATCGCGCAGGAGACCCTCGCAAACTCTGCTAATTCGTACGGAGGTGAAGCCTAATGTCCGAAACCCTCAATGCCCAGGATATCGCCAAGAAACTGCAGGAGCAGCTCACGAGCCTCTCCGCGACGGTCGATACGCATGAGGTTTCAACGGTCGACGAGGTAGGCGACGGCATCGCGCGCGTCTCCGGCCTCAAGAGCGCCATGGCAGGCGAGCTTCTGGAGTTCAAGAGCTCCGATACCGGTGAGACCGTCTTCGGCCTTGCCCAGAACCTTGACCGTGACGAGGTCGGCGCCGTTCTGTTTGGTGCCGTCGACTCCATCAAGGAAGGCGACGAGTGCCGCACCACTGGCCGCATTATGGATATCCCCGTGAGCCGTGCCATGCTCGGCCGCGTCGTCAATCCGCTCGGCCAGCCCATCGACGGCCTGGGCGACATCGTCGCCACGCACCGTCGTCCCATCGAGTTCAAGGCCCCCGGCGTCATCGATCGTACCCCGGTGTGCGAGCCGGTTCAGACCGGTCTGCTCGCTATCGACTCCATGGTGCCTATTGGCCGCGGTCAGCGTGAGCTCATCATCGGCGACCGTAAGACCGGTAAGACCGCCATCGCCATCGACGCTATCCTCAACCAGCGCGGCAAGGGCATGGTCTGCATCTATGTCGCCATCGGCCAGAAGGCCTCCACGGTTGCCAACATCCGCGAGACCCTCGCTCAGCACGGTGCGCTCGACTACACCATCATTGTTTCGGCCACTGCTGCCGATTCCGCCCCTATGCAGTACATCGCGCCTATGGCCGGTGCCGCTATCGGCGAGTTCTTCATGTACAACGGCGAGGACGGCAAGCCCGCCAGCGAGACCAACCCCGGTGGCCACGTGCTCGTCATCTACGATGACCTGTCCAAGCAGGCTGTGGCCTACCGTCAGATGTCGCTGACGCTGCATCGTCCGCCCGGACGCGAGGCCTATCCTGGCGACATCTTCTACCTGCACTCTCGTCTGCTCGAGCGTGCCGTCAAGATGTCCAAGAAGAACGGCTACGGCTCCATGACGGCTCTTCCGATCATCGAGACCCAGGACGGCGACGTCTCGGCCTACATTCCGACCAACGTCATTTCCATTACCGATGGTCAGATCTACCTGCAGTCCGAGCTCTTCTTCCAGGGCCAGCGCCCGGCAGTCGACGTGGGCATCTCCGTGTCCCGCGTCGGTGGCGACGCGCAGACCAAGGCCATGAAGCAGGTCGCCGGCAACCTCCGTCTGGACCTCGCTTCGTACCAGGAGCTCGCCGGCTTTACGCAGTTCGGCTCCGACCTCGACGAGGCTACTCAGAAGCAGCTTACCCACGGCGCTCGCATGACCGAGCTCCTGAAGCAGCCGCGCTACAAGCCGTTTGAGGTTGGCGAGCAGATCGTTACGCTGTTCGCTGGCAACGAGGGCTTCCTGGATGACCTGGAAATCTCCGACGTGCTGCCCTTCCGTGCCGAGCTCATCGAGTACATGGACAATGGCTTTGGCTCGCTGCTCGACAAGGTTCGCGCCAAGAAGATTGACGATGACACCAAGGCTGAGCTCCTGCGCGTCATCGGCGACTTTAAGCAGCAGTTCATGGCTAAGCACCATGCCGATACGACTGGATCAGAGGAGAACTAAGCCCTATGGCCAACCTTCGCGACATTAAGAAGCGAATCTCCTCGGTTACCACGACCAAGCAGATCACGCGCACGATGGAGATGGTCTCTACGGCCAAGATCCGTCGTGCCCTCGATCGCTCCAAGCAGGCCGAGCCCTATAAGGAGGCGCTGACCGACGTCATGTTGACGGTCGCCGGCGACGCCTCCTGTTCGGGCACCGATCCCATGCTGCAGAAGCATGAGAGTGTCGAGCATGGCCTGATTGTCGTTATTGCCTCGGACCGCGGCCTTGCCGGCGGTTTCAATACGACGGTGGAGCGCACGGCCGAAAAGCTCGCCGCTTCTTGGGCGAACGACGGCATCGAGTGCGAGATCATCGCGTGCGGGCGTAAGCCAGCCACGTATTTCCGTGACCGCGCAAACGTTGTCATGCACTTTGAGGGCAACTCCTCTGAGCCCGATTTCAATCAGGCCCGCATGATCTCCTCTCATATCTGCGATGCGTATCGTGCCGGTGAGCTTGACCGTGTCGAGCTTGTCTACCACCACGCCAAGAACCGCGTGGATCAGGAGCTTCGCGTCGAGCATCTGTTGCCGCTCGACCCCGAGATGATCGCTATGGCCCACGGTCCGCGTAAGAACGAGACCGACGCCCCTAAGCGCATCTCGTCCACGTTCGAGTTCGTGCCCTCTCCCGAGCATGTTCTCGGCAAGCTTGTGCCGTCTTATATCCTGACGGTCATCTACCAGGCCCTGATCGATTCGGCGGCTGCCGAGCAGGGTGCACGCCGCAAGGCCATGCACTCCGCGACGGAAAACGCCACCGCGATCATCTCGACCCTTACCCGCACGTATAGTCGCGTGCGCCAGGCTTCGATCACGACCGAGATTAACGAGATCGTCGGCGGAGCCTCAGCATTGGAGGAACAGTAATGGCTAATAACACCGTAAAGCTTGCGGTCGAGGAAGCCACCAAGAAGACGACTGCCGGTGATGGTCGCATCGTGCGAATCATCGGCCCTGTCGTCGACGTCAAGTTTGACGGTGCGGTGCCCCCGATCTACAACGCGCTCACGGTCGAGGCCGAGACCCCGATCGGTCATCTGAGCACGATCCTCGAGGTCGAGAGCCAGCTTCCGGGCGGCGTCGTCCGCACGGTCGCCATGTCCTCGACCGACGGCCTGCAGCGCGGCCTCATCGCCACCGATACCGGTGAGCCCATGAAGATGCCCGTTGGTCCCAAGACGCTCGGCCGCATTTGGAATGTCATGGGCAGGCCCGTCGACGGCAAGCCCATGCCCGAGGTGGAGGAGTTCTACCCCATCCACCATGCAGCGCCCCGTTTCGACGAGCTCACCACCAAGACCGAGATCTTCGAGACCGGTATCAAGGCCGTCGACCTGCTCGAGCCCTACATCCGCGGCGGCAAGACAGGTCTGTTCGGCGGCGCCGGCGTCGGCAAGACCGTTCTGATCCAGGAGCTCATCAACAACCTCGCCCAGGAGCACGGCGGCACCTCGGTGTTCACCGGCGTCGGCGAGCGTACCCGCGAGGGCACCGACCTGTTCCTCGAGATGAGCGAGTCTGGCGTTATCGACAAGACCTGCTTGGTCTATGGTCAGATGAACGAGCCGCCCGGAGCGCGTCTGCGCATCGGTCTGGCCGGCCTTACCACCGCTGAGTACTTCCGCGATCGCGGCCAGGACGTTCTGCTGTTCATCGACAACATCTTCCGCTTCTCCCAGGCAGGTTCCGAGGTTTCCGCACTGCTGGGCCGTATGCCGTCCGCCGTTGGTTACCAGCCCACGCTGGCAACCGAGATGGGCGACCTCCAGGAGCGCATTACCTCGACCAAGACGGGCTCCATTACCTCCGTCCAGGCTGTCTACGTCCCCGCAGACGACCTGACCGACCCGGCGCCTGCCACGACGTTTACGCACCTCGACGCCACCACGGTTCTTTCGCGTAGCATTTCGTCGCTCGGCCTGTTCCCGGCTATCGACCCGCTCGCATCTTCCTCCGACGCTCTCGATCCCTCGATTGTCGGCGAGGAGCACTACCGTGTCGCCGTCAAGGTCCAGGAGCTCCTGCAGGAGTACTCCGACCTTCAGGACATCATCGCCATTCTGGGTATGGACGAGCTGTCCGAGGAGCAGCGCCTTACGGTCAACCGTGCCCGTAAGATTCAGCAGTTCCTCTCGCAGTCCTTCCACGTCGCCGAGAAGTTCACCGGCAACCCCGGTGTCTACGTCCGCGTCGAGGATACCGTCCGCTCTTTCGCCGAGATTGTCGACGGCAAGGCCGATGACCTGCCCGAGCAGGCTTTCCGCTATGCTTCCACGATTGAGGACGTGCGCGAGCGCGCCCGCAAGATGGGGGAGAAGTAGGTTATGCGTATCCGCATCGTGTGCCCCGTGAGCTGCGCCTATGAGGGCGACGCTGCGTTTGTGTCGATTCCGTCCACGGATGGCGAGTTTGGCGTTCTGCCTGCTCACGCCAGCGAAATCTGCACAATCGACCGCGGTTACGTTCGCGTTTCCGATAAGGCCATGGGCACTGTCGACCACACGTTTGCCGTGGCCGGCGGCTATGCCCAGGTTGCGGACGATGTCGTGACCGTCCTCGCCGAGCGCGCTTGCGATTTGGCGACCGTCGACGCCGACAAGGTTAAAGCTGATATTCAAGGTTTTGAAGAGAAGCTGGGTAATTTGTCGGAGGATGATGCACGCCGCGCCTACCTCTATAATGAAATCGCATGGTGTAAGCTCAAGCTTGCCCAATAGTCAAACGTTTTAGCGTTCGACCATTTGCGAACACATCATGCCCGGGATGGCCCAGCCACCCCGGGCATGCTTTTTGAAAGGGTAGACCTTGGATATTATCCGCGTTGAGGGTGGCCACGCCATCGGAGGTTCCGTGCCTGTTTCGGGTGCCAAGAACTCCGCGCTCAAACTTATGGCGGCAACGCTTCTGGCGCCGGGCAAGACGACGCTGCAGAACGTGCCTGATATTTCCGATGTCCACGTGATGGGCAAGGTGCTCAAGGGCATGGGCGCTACGATCGATGTTCTCGACGAGCACACGCTCGAGATCGATACCTCCCAAGTTGATTCTTGGGAGGCCCCCTATGAGCTCGTTGCCAAGATGCGCGCTTCCACTGCCGTGATGGGACCCCTGCTGGGCCGTTTCCATCGCGCCAAGATCGCCATGCCCGGCGGCTGCAACCTGGGCGCTCGCAAGATCGATATGCATATCTTGGGTCTTGAGGCCTTGGGCGTTGAGTTCGATACCGCCCACGGCTATATCAACGCCAACGCGCCCCAGGGCCTGCACGGTACCACCGTCACGCTCGAGTTTGCCAGTGTCGGTGCGACCGAGAACCTCATCATGGCCTCCGTTCGCGCGCAGGGTACCACGGTTATCGATAATGCCGCCCGCGAGCCCGAGATCGTCGATCTCGCCAACATGCTTAACGAGATGGGCGCCAAGATTGTCGGCGCCGGTACGCCTGTCGTGACCATCGAGGGCGTGGAGGAGCTGCATCCCGTTACCCATCGCGTGGTGGGCGACCGCATCGAGGCCGGTACCTTTATCGTTGCCGGTGCGTTGATGGCAGACGACCGCGGTGTCGACGTCACAGGCTTTTGCCCCATTCACTTGGGCATGGTGCTCAAGAAGATGGAGCTCATGGGCATCGACTGCGAGCGCGTCGAGGATGGCGTCCATGTGAGGCGTGCCGAGTGCATCAAGCCGGTCGACATCCAGACGCTCCCGTTCCCCGGTTTCCCCACGGACATGCAGGCGCAGATCATGGTGCTCTCCGCCCTGGCCGACGGCAGCTCCGTTATCACCGAGAACATCTTCGAGAATCGCTTTATGTTCGCATCCGAGCTGGTGCGCATGGGTGCCGACATTCGCATCGAGAGCCATCATGCCATGATTCATGGCGTTAAGGGCTTCTCGGGTGCACAGGTTACCTCGCCCGATCTGCGTGGCGGAGCGGCCCTCGTCGTAGCGGGCTTGATCGCCGACGGGACGACCGAGGTTTCGGCCATCCATCACATCAAGCGCGGCTACGAGCAGTTTGTCGAAAAGCTGCAGGCGCTCGGCGCGCATGTCGAGCATGCTTCCGTCCCCGATCCCGTCATCTACTAATACAGGTTGCCTATGTTTAATAAAAAGCCCCTCGCGGATACCACCGCCCGAAGACCCTCAACTGGTGCGCAGGCCAAGATCTACAGTCGCGATAACGTGGCTCGCTATTCCGAGCGCGCTCGTCAACGTCGTCGTAGCCACACGATTCGTCACGTCGCGCTCATTGTCGTGCTTGGTGTGCTGCTGAGTGCCACTACCGCTGCCGGCCTGTGGTTTGCCACCATTATGGGCAAGCTCGGCGATTCTAATGTCATTACCGATAATCTGCGTCGGGTTCTGGTTGACACCGATGAGGCAAAGGATCCGTTCTACGTGCTGCTTCTTGGCACCGACGGCCGTCCGGGCGAGGATACGTATCGTGCCGACTCGATTATCCTGGCACGCATCGACCCCACGCAAAAGCAGGCGACGCTCATTTCCGTTCCGCGCGACACCAAGGTCGAGTACAAGGGCGAGACCATGAAGATCAACGCCTGCCATACCGTTGGCGGCGCCGAGGCCATGGTCGAGGCGGTCAACGAGCTGTGCGGTGTTCAGATTTCCCACTATGCCGAGGTCAGCTTCGACGGTATGCAGGCGCTGATTGATTCGGTTGGCGGTATCGACATTAACGCAACCGATGATGTTGACGACCCCGAGCACCTGGATATTAAGATTACCGCTGGCCAGCAGCATATGGACGGTGCCACCGCCCTTACCTATGCCCGCTGCCGCTACACCTATGCCGACGGCGATTACACGCGCATGCGCCACCAGCGTCAGGTGCTTGGCGCCCTTGCCAACCAGATTCTCAATAACTTCGATGCCACGAAGATCTTTGGCCTGGTTAATTCGCTGTCCGATATGCTTGTAACCGATATGAGCGTTCAGGATATCGTGGCTACGGTCAACGCCATGCGCGGTATGGATGTCGACGGTATCTACTCGGCCAACCTGCCCTCGTACGCCGACGACAGCACCATGATCGACGGTGTGAGCTACGTCTTTGTCTACGAGGACGAGCTCAAGGAAATGATGGAGCGCGTCGATGCCGGCAAGGATCCCAAGGGTCCCAACACCATGGGTCTTTCCGACGGTTCCAGCTCTATGATCGGCGACCTGAACAACAACACGTCTGACGACTACGCAAACGGTACCGCAACCTCATCGGTCAGCTCTGACGATTCCGATGACTCAAGCGATTCGAGCGATTCGGACTACTACGAAGAGCCCACCGGCGACGGCAACGGCTACGAAGCCAACTACTAAGTTACGCGGTTTTACCAAACCGCGTAACCGCTTGACGCTGCGCGGGCCGCATTTGGACAATCTGACGTTCAACTTCAAGGGCGCGACCAGAAGGTCAGCGCCCTTTCGTTTCACGTCACCTTGTCTCAAATGCAACCCGCTCGCTGCCCGTCCTCAACCTGCGACGTTAGTCATTGGGGACGTTCTTAAACGACTGGTCAAAGGGGACACTCTTGATGCACTTGGCACTTGGGGACGTTTCTTATGTGCCGGCAGTTTGGGACACTCCTTGCGTTAAGAGGCTGGCGTGCGTCAACCTGTTCTCGTTGCAGCAAAAAAATCGTCCCGTTCTCGGTTGAGGACGGGGCGATTCGTCTTTTGGGCTTATGCAGCCAGGCTTATGCAAAGCGGGCGACGAGTTCCTGGAGGACGTCGGTCATCTTGACGAGCGAGCTGACCGGGACAAACTCGTTGACGCCGTGGTAGCAGTAGCCGCCCGTGGAAAGGTTGGGGCAGGGCAGGCCGCGGAACGACAGCTGCGCACCGTCGGTACCACCGCGAATCGGCAGCACCTGGGGCTCAATGCCGCAGGCAAGGTAGGCTTCCTTGGCGACATCGATAAGCTCTGGGTAGTCACGCACGATCTCGGCCATGTTGCGGTACTGCTGCTTGATCTCAACTGTCACGAGTTCCTCGCCCAGGCGCTGGTTGAGCAGTGCTGCGGCGGCATCCATCAGCTCGAGCTTCTGCTGGAACTTGGCGGCATCGTGATCACGGACGATATAGCGCGCCGTGGCATGGTCGACCGTTGCCGAGACGCCCTCAAGGTGATAGAAGCCCTCGTAGCCCTCGGTGTATTCCGGACGCTGCTCGTAGGGGAGCAGGGCATTGAAGTCGCAGAACAGATTGCCCGCGTTGACCATGCGGCCTTTGGCGTCACCGGGATGGATGGATTGGCCCTCAAAGCGAACGGTTGCCTCGGCGGCGTTAAAGCACTCCCATTCCAGCTCGCCAACGGGACCGCCGTCGACCGTGTAGGCGTACTTGCAGCCAAAGGCCTCGATGTCCAACAGCTCGGCGCCGTGACCGATCTCCTCGTCCGGGCAAAAACAAATGCCGAGTGCGGGGTGGGGCAGCGAGGGGTCCTGAGCGATACGCGCGACAAGCGCCATGATCTCGGCGACGCCGGCCTTGTCGTCAGCGCCCAGCAGTGTGGTGCCGTCACTGCAGACCAAGTCCTCACCCACAAGGTCGTTCAGGGCGGGAAGCTTGGCGGTGCTCATGGCCACAGGCTTGCCGTCAACGGTACCGCAGACCAGGTCGCCGCCTTCGTAGTGCACAATGTGCGGCTTCACACCGGCGCCCGGCGCAACCTCGGTGGTGTCGAGGTGTGCTATCAGGCCCAGGGCGGGCTTGTTCTCCGCGCCCGCGCTCGCAGGAATATGCGCGCACACGTAAGCATGCTCGGTCACATGGGCATCGGCCGCGCCGAGCTCGCGCAGCTCCTTGGCCAGGATGTTGGCAAGGTCAAACTGAACGGTGCTCGAAGGCACCTGGTCGCAGTTTGCATCCTCGGATTGCGTGTTGATTTGGACGTAGCGCAAAAAGCGCTCAAGGACGTCGGGGTTCGTGGCGTTGTTTTCCATAAAGACCGCTCCAATCTTGGTCGTCGTGTGCAACAAGAACTCTAGCACGGTATGCCACAGCATACCGCGACGGGCGGATGGGGTAGAATCAGCCTTTGAAAGCAGAAGGGACGGAAGGTCATGGATACGACAAATAGCTCGCGCGAGCTGCATCTAACGGTGGCGAACGAAGACTACTTGGAGTGCATGGTTCGCATCGAAAGCGAAGAAGGGGAGACCAATGGCGTGCGATCGGTCGACATCGCGCAGCGTCTTGGTGTCTCCAAGGCATCGGTCAATAAGGCAGTTTCGGCGCTTAAGGCGTCCGAGCTTGTCGAGCAATCGCATTACGGCAAGGTCATCCTGACCGACCGTGGTCGCGAGGTCGGCACGGCCATCTGGTACCGTCATCGCCTTATTCGCACGTTTTTGGTCCAGGAGCTCGGCGTCGATTTTGAGCGGGCCGATTCCGAGGCGTGCATGATGGAACATGCGCTTTCCGAGGACACGATGAGCCGCTGGCTCGCCTATCTCGAAAAGCAGGGAATCAGCGTCGAGGAATAGTGAAACACATATATGGATACGAGTTATTACAACCGCCCCGGCGGCGAGGAACTTATGCGCCGCATGTCGAGCGAGACACTGTTGACGCAGGGCCCCATGGGCAGCGTGCTGATGAGTGAATACGATGCCGCCGACATCCCACCGGCGTTTTGGAACCTTGCCGAGCCGCAGACTGTTTCTCGTATCCATCGCCTGTATGTCGCCGCCGGTGCGCAGGTGCTCATTACCAATACCTTTCAGGCATCAAGCTACGCCCTCAAGCAAGATCAGATTACGCCGTCCGTGGCTGAGGTCAATCGTGGTGCCGTCGACGATGCGCGCCAGGCGCACCCTCAGCTGCTGCTGGGCTCGATGGGCCCGATCGGCATTGAGTGGTTTGCCGAAGACTCTGCCGAGTATCGAGAAATCCGAGGCATTTCGCGAGAGCAGGCGCACGCCCTGCTCAATGCTGGTGTTGACGGCCTGCTGATCGAGACGGTGACGTCTATCCGTAATTTGCAGCCCATGCTTGCTGGCGCCCAGGATGCCGCCGACGGCATGCCTGTTTTGGTAAGTTTTGTCGTTGACGATAAAGGCGACCTGCTAGGCGATGGCCTCAACATCGAGGCTGCTGTTTTGTACGCCGAAAAGCACGGCGCAAACTCGGTTGGCGTTAACTGCTGTTCACTTGCGGCCGCGAACGTGGCGGTGCCCAGGATGGTTGCATCGGCGACTACGCCCGTCACGGTACGCCCCAACGTGGGTGATCCGGTCCAAACACAGGATGGTCCTGTGTGGCGCGAGAACCCCGAAGCCTTCGCGCGTGCTTGCATCGAATGGAGGCATGCCGGTGCCGCAATGGTGGGCAGTTGCTGTGGAACCACGGCAATCACTACGGCCGCGATGGCCGAGGCGCTCGATATATAAAGGGCAAACCGCTCCATACGGGGCGGTTTTTTTTATTGCTTGCATGTCCTCGGCAGCATTTGCCCAAATGGTGAATGCTGGTGCCGGCAGGTTGCCGAGTGCATGTTGCGGGTATACCCCATGCGTACCATGATCCAAACACTGTGAGGTGTCTGCGCGTGTGCGCGATAATTCATTTTGGAACTGACGGTTGGCGCGCTCGCGTCGATGAGGACTTCACTGCCGATAACGTTGCCCGTATCGCCGATGCCGTCGGCGAGTTGTGGCAAAAGACCAATCCGGGCAAAACGGTATATATAGGGTTCGATACCCGGCCCCTGGCGCGCGAGTTCGCTGAGCTTGCGGCGGGCGTGCTAGCGGCGCACGGGCTAGACGCCGTGCTCGCTTCGCGACTTGTCCCGACCCCTGCCCTTACGTGGGCGGCGGCTTATGACGGTGAGGCGTGCGGCGCGCTCATGGTGACGGGGTCCCATCATCCGCAGGGCTATCTGTGCCTCAAGATTCGCATGGGTGACGGCTCGACCGCCAACCAGGATGTCATCGAAGAGCTCGAAGAGACCATGGCTCCCGAGCCAACGGGGATCGAGGGGCAATATCGCACCGCGGATATCATTCCTGACTATATGCAGACGGTGGCATCGTTTGTCGATGCCGAAGCCATCCGCGCCGCGCACTTGCGCGTGGTTGTCGATCCCATGGGCGGCGCAGCCCAGGGCTATCTAGCCGACTTGCTGCGCGAGCTTGGCGTTGAGGTGCACGAGATTCACGCCGGGCAGGCGTCTGACCAAGAAGATATCTGCCCCGACCCCGTTGAACCGTGGGTGGACGCTTGCGAGCGCACGGTTATCGAGGACGGAGCTTGCGCTGGCCTGGTGACCGACGGCGACGCCGACCGTATCGGCGCGGTTGACGAGCGCGGCAGATATATACATCCGCATCAGATCATGGCGCTCGTTTTGGGCGACTTGGTTCAATTTCGTAATTTGGAGGGGCGCGTCGTCGTCAATCTTTCATGCTCGACGCTCGTGCGTCGCATTGCCGAGGCGCTTGGCTGCCGCGTGACCGTCAAACCAGTCGGTTTCAAATATATAGCGGCGGAGATGAAGAAGGGCGGCGTCCTCATGGGCGGCGAAGAAGCCGGTGGTATCGGCATTGCCGCGCATATGCCCGAGCGCGATGGAATCCTCGCCTGTCTGATTCTGTGTGAGCTTATGGCAAAGACGGACGCGCCTTTGGGCGTTCTGGTCGACCAACTCGAGGACAGTTTTGGTAAGACGAGTTACGGTCGACGCGACTTGCGCCTTGAGGCCGAAGATGCCGAAACGTTACGAACCCTGCTGCCGGGCGTAAACCCCAAGTCGATTTGTGGCAAGGTGCCGCAAAACGTTAGTCATATGGATGGCTTGCGTTTGGCATTCGAGGATGACACGTGGCTGCTGGTCCGTCCTAGTGGGACCGAACCAGTGGTGCGCGTCTACGCCGAGGGGTTCTCGGTGGAAGAACGTGATGAGTTGCTCGATGCTGGCTGTGCTTTAGCTAGGGGGACGTATCCGCTTTAACCATGAGACTGCCTTATATAAAGAGATGCTCGGCGAGCGGTAGGTAACGGCTGGCAAACGTTAGTCGGATCACAAGATGTGTAGGAAATGTGTACGCCCAGATTCCCGCCCCCGGGGCCCCTCCGGTCTGGCAATATATCTCCTTGCCGCGC
>CALJMO010000006.1 GCA_937982065.1 uncultured Collinsella sp. | reverse complement strand
GCGCAACGCGTTGCGCTGAGTCCTGAGGCTGTTGCAATGAAAATGAGAATCAAGGGATCGCTCAGATTGGTGGTATCGGATTGACGGACCCCGAGTTCTTCCTTAAAGTAACCAGTATGATGAGGCCTTGCGACGGTACGTCCGGCTTGGTCCGTGGGAACCGCCGAAAGGCGGTTTTCGCGTTTAAGAGGGCTGTTTCCGAAGGGAACTTGTCCGTATTCGCTTCTGGGCAGTGGGTTTTCGCCGCGAATTTCGGAAGTGCGGGGAAAAATCGAAACTTGCCGAGCGCACTCCGTTTTTTTGCCAACAAAACCGCAGGTCGCAAGAGTCCAAAACCGGGGTCTGGTCGGCAGACCTCATTTTTTCACCGCACTTCCGAGTTCACCTGTCGATAATATGCGGCAGCCTCTGGAATCCCCGAGCACAACGGCTTTTCCGCATAAAGTATCCGCAGGTAGAAGCATTGCGGCATTCCGGAGCGCTCGGCACGCCAGGGATTTGCCACATACTTCTAAGTTTTGGGCCTTGTATCCTTTGCTCCAGATGCTGCAAACACTTGATTGATGCTATTTAAAGTCTATAATCAAATAAAAACTCTGATATACCTTTTCAAAACAATGAAAGGAATGTTGAGTGCCATGCTTTGCCAGTTCACCTTTAAAAACTATCGGTCCTATCGCGACGAGGCGGAGCTTTCCATGCAGGCGACGCCGATGAAGGAGTTTGAGCGTTCCCTCATCGAGTGTCCAGACGGGCAAAGTTTCCTTCCGGTGGCTGCGGTGTACGGGCCCAACGCCGGCGGTAAATCTAACCTGCTCGAGGCTCTCGATTACGTTCGTTCGGCGGTGGCCAGACCGATCAGATTACTGTCTTCCAGCGCTGATGCGCCAGAGGGTGATCGTCCTTCGATACCCCGTTGTTCGGCGTTTGAGTTCGATGACGTGTCTGCTGCCGAGCCCACCGAGTTCGAGCTCTATTACCGCGCGGGTGAGCATGAGTACCGCTATGTTCTGTCTGTACACGCCGATGAGATCGTGTCCGAGGGGCTGTGGCGGCGTAAATTGGGAGCGTCGCGTACGGCGATGCTGTTCGAGCGCGAGGATACAAAGGTTGAACTCGGCCCCACACTGCGTAAGCTTGTGACGGCTGCGAGGTTCAACCCGAGCCTGCCATACCTATCGTTCCTTTGCATCAACTTCGAAGCGCCGGTGGTCCAGGAGGCGGCTAGCTGGTTTCTCGACGCTGTGTTTCTCAACTACAACAGTTCCTACCTGGAGCGGATGCTCGAGCAAATGCTCGACGAGGGCGACTCGCGCGAGGTCACGCGTTTCCTGCGCGCCGTTGATGTGCGTATCGATGGCTTCAGAGTGGAGAGAGCGCCGGAGTGGCGCGGCCAGCGCGTCTTCGTGAGGCACGAGGTGGGCGGCAAGGCGTACGAGCTGCGTTTATCCGAGGAATCTGCCGGAACCCAGAAGCTCATGGGGTTGGCTGCGTATCTGATGACAGCGCTTGAGCGTGGTGGCACCGTTGTGGTAGACGAGCTCGACGCCAAACTGCACCCGAAACTTCTTCGCTATGTGATTCTGTTGTTTAAGGATCCTGAGGTCAACAAGAGTGGCGCGCAGCTCATCTTCTCGTCCCAGGATGTGTCAACCATGCGAAACGATGTGTTCCGCCGTGACGAGATATGGTTCGCTGCGCGCGGCGAGAGGGAGGCGAGCCAACTGTGGTCTCTCGCCGACATCCACGAGGCAAACGGCAATCTGGTAAGCAAGAACGCGGCTTTCGACAAGCAATACCTGTCCGGTCGCTACGGCGCCGATCCGTATCTCACCCGCATCGAGGAGTGGGATTAGCATGGTGGCGAAGAAGTCGAAGGGCTGGCGTAGTGGCAAGCGCGAGGGCCTCTCGCGCATGGTTCAGATGACGCGTCATCTTGTAGTGAGCGAGGGCAAGGAGACCGAGCCTCGCTACTTTGAGGGCGTGCGTGCGGCGTTGGGCGCGGCGAACGAGCGCAAGGTTGCCATTGTCGTTAAGGGGACCGGCAGACACACGCTTGACCTGCTTGACTTCGCCGTCGAACACTGTCGCTATGCGCCCGAGACGTTCGATCACGTGTGGCTCGTGTATGACAAGGATGACTTTCCTGCGTCCGACTTTGATGCGATGAAGCGCAAATGTGACGAGCTCTCCGATGGTTCGAGGACCTTCCATGCGTTGTGGTCGAACCCCTGCTTCGAGCTGTGGCCGCTTTTGCACTTTCGCTACACGACCGCGCATATGTCCGCGTCCGACTGCCAGCATGCCCTCGCGCAGGAGATGTCGAAGAACTTGGGCATCGAGTACCGCAAGAACCTGGACGGGATGTTTGGGGCAGTGGATGATAGGCGAGGCGAAGCATTGGAGCGTGCTGGGCGCCTCGTCGCGTACCATAGGGAACTGGGTAACATTAAGCCATCTGCGCAAAACCCTGCAACTAAGGTGGGCGAAATTTTCGATGTAATCAGGCCGTATCTGGTTGGCTAGGCGAGTCGCTGGATTGGCTTTCCGGTTAGTGCGATTGGCGGATTGTACTGCGCTATTGCGAGTCCGGTGCGTAGGAGAAGTGCGGGGAAAATCGAAACTCGCCGAGCGCACATCGATTTTTGCCAACAAAACTGCAGGTCGCGGATGCCCAAAACAGGGGACTGTTTGACAGATCTCGGTTTTTCACCGTACCCCCGATTGGGTGCGCATTTAGCACCCTCGATGTCCCCACATTCCCTAAAAAAGTTCTTAAAACAGCCTTAAAGGCGCTCTAGCTCGCGTTGACAGCGTAAAATACGCATGTTTGACTATGACAGAAGTGGATTTTAGGGGAGGGGTGCGCCATGGAGGTGCTGGTTGTTGGCAACACCGCATATGTTGACGATGACTTTTGTGCCAAGGCGTTCCCCGGGGACCATGTCCAGGTTGTCGCCGCGCAGGACACGCGTCGCGACGAGTCGTCGCCCCATGCCTCGTGGAAAGAGCTTCTGCAGCACTTGGATCAGGCCTACGAGTTCGACTGCGTGGTCTACCTGTCTAATTACCTTACCCCGCATACCGATACCGTGGGCGATATCGAGCTACTACGTTCGGTCTTTCGCGCGTGCATGGGTCGCCGGATCCAGCTGTTGTATATAGCAGGTCCCGCAGGTGCCGAGGGTGCCGCCGATGCCGCGGGGCGAACGGGCAAGGGCATTATCGCGCGCGCAGCCAACGACCTTTGCCGCTACTACGCTGCTCGCGAGGGCGTTCAAACCAAGATCCTGCGCGTGCCGTTCCTGTATACCGCGTCTGCCGCGCTGGAGGACCCGTTTTTGGCGCCGCTGTTCGACGCGTGCTTAACCGGATCGGTTGCTCTACATGGCGCGGAGGATGCGGCGTTTCCCTTGCTGTGTGCCGAGGAGCTTGCGGTGCTGGTGCGCCGCATCTTCGATAGCTGGGATGGTAACTTTGAGACGCTCGACGTTGCCGATACCTTCCATCACACGGCGGGTGAGGTGGGCGACGCCCTCAAGGCACTGTTCCCCGGTCTTGCCGTTGCCTATGGCGATTCTGCCGGCTACGCCTTGCCTGCCAGCGACGTCGCTCGCGTGCGCTATGGCTGGTTTCAGCGCTACGACTTGCTGCGCGATCTTTCGACCATTCAAGCGCGTTGGGATGCTGGCCGCGCAAAGAAGGTTAACCCCTTGCGCGCCGCCATCGACCGCATCCAGATGTGCACGCTGCCTATTAAATGCCTGGAGACGGCAGCCGCCTGGGTTCTGTTCGAGGTGCTGGAGCATCTGTTCTCACAATCGGCCCAGCTCAACGTGCTCGATTATCGCCTGCTCTACGTGGTGCTGATCGGCACGCTGTATGGCTTGGACTTTGGCCTGGTTGCGGCGCTGCTGGCGTCGGTGGGTTTGGCCGCGAGCTACTTTACCCAGTATGGCTATACCTTCCAGGGCCTGTTCTACGAGCCGTCCAACTGGTTGCCGTTTATTGCGTACTTTGTGGTGGGTGCCGTGTGCGGCTATGTGCAGCTGCGCAACAGCGAAGCCATTAGGGCGGAGCGCGATCAAAACGAGCTCGTGCGCAACCGCAATACGTTCCTTACGCAGCTCTACCACGACGCGATCGAGGACAAGCGCGCGTACAGGCGCCAGATCGTGGGTCGCCACGACAGCTTTGGCAAGATCTTTGCCGTGACGCAGGAACTCGACGTGCTCAACCCACGCGACATCTATCGCAAGTGCTGCGAGCTTCTGGGCGAGATTCTCGAGAACGATTCGGTGGCGATCTACCATGTTTCGGGCGGGGCATTTGCACGCCTGGTGGCAGCAAGTCCCGCGATTGCCGAAGATGCCGCACGCTCGCTCACGCTTGAGCAGCTTGCACCTCTTTTGGGCGACGGGGGTCGTTCGAACCTGTGGGTGAACCGCGAGCTGACGCCGGGGCTTCCCATGTTTGGATACGCGATCGAGCGCGACGGGGCACCCGCCGTGTTGATCTTTGTGCGTAGTGCGGCCGAAAACCAAATGACCCTCTATTATCAAAACCTGTTCCGCATCTTGTGCGGGCTGGTCGAAAGCGCGCTAGGCCGTGCCTTTGACTACGAGGCGGTGGCGCAGGATAAACGCTGCGTTGACGGCACTTGCGTGCTCAAGCAGGCTGCCTTTGGCCAAGAGCTCGCGGCGGAGCAGGCGCTGGCAGATAGCAAGATGGGGAGTTTTTTGCTCCTGCGCGTGGTACCGGGCATGGAGCCTGTCGGCGAGCTGGTGGGCGCAATTGGGTCGGCAATCCGCGAGAGCGACGCGGCGGGCTTGGTCGACGGCGACGTGCTCTACCTGCTTATGCGCCAGGCAAAGGCGTGCGATCTGCCCATTATCCGCGAGCGCCTGAGCGCAAAGCAGATTGCGGTGGAGCCCGTCGATGGCGAGGACATCGTGGCGTTGCTGCAGCACATCTCTTACACCGGTGACGGTGAGGGGGGTGCCGCTTGATCTCGCTTGTCGTTGCTGCCGTCTTGCTGCTGATTCATGCGCTGGTTTGCCTGATGCTGTGGACGCTCATGAAGCTGGGCCTGCTGCCGGTGCGCGGACACATGCTGGCTGTGATAGTGCTGGTGCCGCTGTGGGGCCCGTTGCTGGTGGTTCTGCTATCGGTCCGCAGCGCGGTGTTTGGCGAGGGGCTGAAAGAGTCTGCGCTGGAGTCGCTGCGCTTCAACGACGACCTGCATCGCAGCATTCTGGTGCACGACCGTGACGCCGATGCGGGCGTGGTCCCGCTCGAGGAGGCGCTTATCGTCAACGACCCGGCATACCGGCGCCGCCTAATGCTCTCTATGCTCACCGAGGAGCCCGACGCGTACCTGGCGCAGCTGCAGGCGGCTAAGCTTAACGACGACGTTGAGGTGGCGCACTATGCCGCGACGGCGGTGGCGCAGATCTCCAAGGAGTCCGACCTTAAACTGCAGCAGCTGGAGCGCGCCTTTAAGACGGACCCGAGCGCGCAAAACCTCAACGAATACTGTGATTTTCTTGGTGAATACTTGGGCTCGGGCTTGGCTGAGGGGCGCGTTGCTCAGATTCAGCGTCAACAGTACGCGCGCCTGCTTGCGCGTCGCTGCGAGCGCGAGGATACCCTTGAGCTGCGCATTCGATACGCGACGGCGCTGGCCGATGTCGGACAGATCGACGAGGCGCAGGCCGTGACCGACCAGCTGGTGCTCGACGTGCTCGAGGAGCAGGAGGTTTGGATGCTTTGCCTGCGCCTGGCCGTGATGCGCCGCGATGGTGACGAGGTTCACCGTGTGATCGATGCGATTGACAAGCAACATGTGTATTTGAGCGCCGACAACCGCGAAAAGTTGGCGTTTTGGCGCGACGGGGAGGAGGCCAGATGAGCGTGGCCCGACATATCCGCGACCGTGCAGGCCGCTTTCGTTGGATGGGACTCCTCGTGGTGTGGGCGGTCTTTATTGCCATGGCCGCCGTGCTGCTGGTGGAGCGTGCCGGCGTGCAGTACAGTGCGGGCCAGCATAAGCTGGGGATGCTTGCCGCCAACGATGCGGTGCCGGCCTCCTCGGCAGTCTTTGGCCAAAAGCCCACGTGCCTGGTCATTACCGACTCGGACCAAGATAGTGTCGACGACGTTAAAGACCAGTTCGACCAGATTTTGCTGGACATGAAGATCGCCCATCGCGATGTTGATATTGCCACCGACGGTGCGGACGCGATCCCATCGCTCACGTCGTTTGATCGCGTGATTGTGCTTATGCCCTCGCTTGACGGACTGGGTACGCATCTGACCGATCTGATGAGTTGGGTGAGTGCGGGCGGCTCACTCATGCTGGGCATGACGCCAGATAACTCGAACTACCTGCAGGCTGTTGCTTCCAAGCTTGGGATCGAATCGGCCGGATATGACTATGCGACAGCCGAAAGTATCGTTCCGAGCGATGACTTTATGTTGGGCGGAGGAGAGCGCTACGAGTTCTCGGATCCCTTCGATTCTTCGCTTTCGGTTTCATTGCGCGAAACGGCGCACGTATGGGCAAAGACCGGTGACGCGGGCACGCCGCTCATTTGGTCTAACGATTGCGGCTGTGGTCACACCGTGGTGTGCAACATTGGTATCTACGACAAGGTCATGCGTGGGTTCTATGCTTCGGCCATAAGCCTGCTGGGTGATGCCACGGCCTATCCGGTCATCAACAGCGCCGTGTTCTATTTGGACGACTTTCCTAGCCCCGTGCCCTCGGGCGACGGTACTTATATCAAGCGTGACTACGGCCTTTCCATTGCCGATTTTTACACCAAGGTCTGGTGGCCCGATCTGCAAAAGCTCGCGCAAAAATACGGCATTCGCTATACCGGCGTGATGATCGAAAACTACGAGGACGCGGTCAACCAGACCGAGCCCGCGCGCCAACCCGATACCACGCAGTTCCGCTATTTTGGCGGCATGCTGCTGCAGAAGGGCGGCGAGCTGGGCTTTCACGGCTACAACCATCAGCCGCTCGCGCTCTGGGACACCGACTACGGCACGCTGTACGTCTACAAGACCTGGAAGAACAAAGAGACGCTCGTCGCTTCGCTCAACGAACTTATCGCGTTTCAGGACGAGGTCCTGCCCAACGCTCACGGCTCGGTTTACGTACCGCCGTCGAATATCCTTTCGGCCCGAGCGCGCAAGCTCATCGGCACTGACGTTCCGCGCATTAAGACCATCGCCAGCACGTATTTTGAGGATGGCACCGACCTGCCGTACGTGCAGGAGTTTGGCGTGGCGAGCGATGGCATTGTGGAGCAGCCGCGTATTGTCTCGGGCGGCATGGTCGACGATTCCTATATGCGCCTGGCTGCCGTGTCCGAGCTCAACATGCACTACGTGAGTACGCACTTTATGCACCCGGACGACCTTTTGGACCCCGATCGCGGCGCCAAGGAGGGCTGGGAAGTCTACAAGGGCGGCCTGACCGACTACCTGGACTGGCTTACCAAGTCTGCGCCCGACCTGCGCCGCCAGACGGCGTCGGAGTGCTCCGGTGCCATTCAGCGCTTTTCGTCGGTTACGGTGAGCGTGGATACCGGTGCGGATGCCTGGACGCTCAGCCTGGGCAATTTCCACGACGAGGCGTGGCTCATGTTCCGCGCCAATAATGGCGAGCCGGGTGCGGTGACGGGTGGCGAACTGACGCACCTTACGGGCGATCTGTATCTGCTCAAGGCAAATGATAATACCCTGACGATCGAGCGCAAGGAGGGTGGCGACAGATGAGAATCTGCTTGGTACTCGAGGGTTGCTACCCTTATGTGCACGGCGGCGTATCTACCTGGATGCATGGCTATATCCAGGCCATGCCCGAGCACGAGTTCGTGCTGTGGGTGATTGGCGCGCATGCTGCCGACCGCGGCAAATTTGTCTACGAGCTGCCCAGCAACGTGGTCGAGGTGCACGAGGTGTTCCTGGACGATGCCCTGCGGCTTTCGGGCGAGCAACATGAAGCCAGTTTTAACGACCGCGAGCGCGAGGCGCTACGCCGCCTGGTGTCGCTCTCCAATCCGGACTGGGACGTGCTGTTCGATATCTTCCAGCGCCGTCGCGTGCATCCGCTCTCGTTTTTGCAGAGCCGCACGTTTATGGATATCTTCCGCGACGTGTGCCTTGCCGAGTACCCCTACACGCCCTTCGCCGACGCATTCCACACCATGCGCTCTATGCTGTTGCCGGTGCTCTACCTGCTGGGCAGCGAGGTGCCGGTTGCCGATGTGTACCACGCTATCTCGACCGGCTACGGCGGCCTGCTCGCCTGCCTGGGCTCAAGCGTTCACCATGCGCCGGTGCTGCTCACCGAGCACGGCATCTATACCCGCGAGCGCGAGGAAGAGATCATTCGCGCCGACTGGGTGGTGCCGTCGTTTAAGGACCGCTGGATTCGCTTTTTCTACCTGCTTTCGGAGGAGATCTACCGCCGCGCCTTCCGCGTGACGAGTTTGTTCCATAACGCCCGCAAGACGCAGATCGATATGGGTTGCGATGCAGACAAATGTCTGGTCATCCCCAACGGCATCCAGTTCGACTGCTTTAAGGACATTCCCTTAAAGCCCGATGACGGCTGGGTGGACATTGGCGCGGTGGTGCGCCTGGCGCCCATCAAGGACGTCAAGACTATGATCTATGCCTTTTTTGAGCTGCACGAGCGCCTTCCCAAGGTGCGCCTGCACATCATGGGCGGCGTGGACGACGAAGAGTACGGCGCCGAGTGCCACGCGCTGGTCGAAACCCTGGGCGTGCGCGACCTGATCTTTACCGGCCGCGTCAACGTGGTCGAGTACATGGAAAAGCTCGACTTTACCATTTTGACGAGCATCTCCGAGGGCCAGCCGCTCAGCGTGCTGGAGTCGCTTGCAGCGCGCCGTCCCTGCGTGACGACCGAGGTGGGCTGCTGCCGTGAGCTGCTCGAAGGCGCCCTGGGCGACGACTTTGGCGTGGCGGGTTTTGTGACGCCGCCTATGTATCGCAAGGGCCTGGCCGATGCCATGGAACGCATGTGCACAAGCCGCGCTCGTCGCATTGAGATGGGGGAGCGCGGCCAGCGTCGCGTTGCCACGTACTTTTTGCACGAGCAGATGCTCGCCAACTATCGCGCGCTGTACGACGAGACGGCGCGTGCGTTTGACCTGCCCAGAGAGGGGGAGTAGCCGGTGGCCGGAATCGGTTTTGAGCTTAAGCGCCTGTTTAGGCGCAAGGGCATTTTTGCCACGATGCGCGCTTACGGCTACGCCGGCATTGTGTGCACGGGTCCCATGCTGTTGGGCGTGCTGCTCCAGGTGAGTATCTTGGTGCTGTGCGGTCTGTGGGGCGTAGGGCGTGCCAACCAGGATCTGCTGGTGTGCATGGTGACCTACACACTGCTGGCCTCGCTTTTGCTCACGAGCTTTTTCTCCATGCCGGTCACGCGCTTTTTGGCCGATATGTTGTTTGCCGAGCGCGAGGATGAGATACTGCCTTCGTTTTGGGGCTCCAACGCCATCATGCTCGTTGCGGGCACGGTGCTCTACGGCGTCTTTTTGCTGTTTTCGGGCGCCACGCTGCTGCAGGGGCTGCTGTGCCTGTGGCTGTTCAACATTATGATCGTTAACTGGAACGGCATGAGTTACCTCACGGCCATCAAGGATTACCGCGGCATCCTTTGCAGCTTTGCGGCCGCCATTGGCGTGGCGTGCCTGTGCGCCCTGGCCGTGCTGGCGCTGGGACTGCCGCCGGTCGAGGGCCTGTTGGCGTCAATTGCTCTGGGCTACGGCGTCATGCTCGCCTGGGACGTGGTGCTGCTGTACCGGTTTTTTCCGCAGAGCGAACGCAGCCCCTGGCTCTTTTTACGGTGGCTTGATCAGTTTATGCCGTTGGCGCTCACGGGCTTGTTCACCAACCTGGGCCTCTTTGCGCATTTGGTGATAATTTGGGCCGGTCCCATTGGCGTGCAGGTCAAGGGCTTGTTTTATGGTGCGCCCTACCACGATGTGCCGGCGCTCATCGCGTTTTTGACGATCCTGGTCACGTCCGTCAACTTTGTGGTCTCGGTCGAGGTCAATTTCTATCCGCGCTACCGCGACTACTACAGCCTGTTCAACGACGGTGGTGTGGTGGGCGACATTGTGGTGTCCGAGGAGGAAATGCTTGCCACGCTCAACAGCGAACTGCGCTTTTGTGCGCTTAAGCAGCTGTTTGTGACCGCGGCGGTCATTTCGCTCGAGACCACGGTGCTGTCGGCCCTACCGTTGGGCTTTAACAACCTTATGCACGGGTATTTTCGCACGCTGTGCGTGGGCTATGACCTGTATGCCGTGGGCAATACGGTGATGCTTATCTTGCTGTACTTTACCGACTATAAGGGGGCCGTGCTGGCTTCGGGCCTGTTTGCCGGTGTGGCCGGGCTGGCGACTGCCGTTTCGTTGCTTTTGCCGCAGCAGTTTTACGGCTTTGGCTTTTTGTTGGGTGCGGCGGTGTTTTTTATCGTTGCACTGCTGCGGCTCGATACCTATACCGCCAACTTGCCGTATCGTATCCTGAGCCAGCAGCCCATTGTGGCGACCGACAAAACGGGTCGCTTTACACAGCTGGGCCGCATGCTCGACCGTGCCGAACAGCGCTATGAGGAAGGCCGCCATAAGGGCGTGCCGCACGGCGCGTTTGAGCGCTCGGTAGTTCGCGTGTATCGCAAGCATTGGGGAGGTTCTGATGATCGATAAGTTGATGTCTCGCCGCTGCCTGATCGAGGCAGCTGCCGGCGCGCTGTTGCTTTCGGGCTGTTCGTCTCAGGACGAATCCTCGACTAAAAAGGTCAAAAAGCAAGACAAGATTAAAAAGGCCGATTCCTCGGACGGTACCAATCATCTGCGCGATAAAGATGAGCTGTACGAGGTCTACGACGACTCGGGCATTGTGACCATGTACCTGACGGTCTCGCGCGGCAACAGCTCCGAGAACACCGACCACAGCTGGGCCGAGATCAACACGTATTCGGTGTATGACTATGCCGACATGGGCGTGACGCGCTATCAGGTTATGGGCCTGCTGCAGCCGGGCGACGAAGACGGCCCGGTGGCCGGCGAGGTTGGCTATGGCGAGGAAGCGCCCAATGCCACTGTGCAGGTGCGCGGTCAGACATCGAGCATGAACTCGCAAAAGAATTACAAGGTGGAGCTCAAAAAGGGCAAGGGTACCTGGCGCCAACAGCGCGCGATTGCGCTCAACAAGCACATGGGCGAGGGTATGCGTTTTCGCAACAAGATGGCCTATGACCTTATCCGCGGGATTCCCCAGATGATGGGCCTGCGCACGCAGTTTGTGCATCTGTGGGTGTGCGACCAGACCGAAAAGTCCAACGATACCTTTGAGGACTACGGCCTGTTTACGCAGGTGGAGCAGCTCAATAAGACGGCGCTTAAGGCGCACGGCTTGGATAAGAGCGGGCACCTGTACAAGGTGAACAGCTTTGATTTCCATCGCTACGAGGACACCATTAAGCTTGCCGATGATCCCGACTATAACCAGGCAAACTTTGAGGGCATGCTCGAGATTAAGGGCGATACGGACCACACCAAGCTCATCGAGATGCTCGATGCGCTCAACGACGAATCGCAAAAGATAGATAACGTGCTCGACACCTACTTTGATACCGAGAACCTGGTCTATTGGCTGGCGTTTCAGATCCTTACGGGCAACTGCGATACGCAGAACCGCAACTGTTATCTGTACAGCCCGCTCAACTCAAATACCTGGTACTTTTTGGATTGGGACAACGACGGCATGCTGCGCAAGCTGGAACTTTCTCTTACCGGGTTTTCGGACTACGCGAGCTGGGAGCGCGGCGCAAGCAACTACTGGGGCAACGTGCTGTTTAACCGCGCGTTGCGCAGCAAGGCGTTCCGCGGTGAGCTCGATCGCGCCGTCAAGGACCTGCGCTCGTATATGACCGAGGCACGCCTGACCAAGATGATCAAGCACTACCGCGAGGTGACTGAATCCCTGGTCTTTGCTTCGCCCGATATCGACAATCTGCCTGTCACCAAGGACCAATACGAGCAGATCACCGCGTCGATTCCCTCCGAGATCGAGGAGAACTACAAGAGCTTTCGCGAGAGTTTTAAAAAGCCCATGCCGTTCTACATCGGCGTGCCGCAGATCGATAACGGTAAGCTGCGCATTAACTGGGATGCGTCCTACGACTTTGAGGCGCGCGACATTCGCTACACCGTAGAGCTTGCGCGCGACTATGCCATAAGCGACGTGTTCTTTAAGGCCGAGGACGTGCTGCTTCCCGAGGTGACCTGCGATGCGCCCGATGCCGGCCAGTATTTTGTGCGCGTGCGTGCCGCCAACTCCGACGGTTATAGGCAAGATGCGTTTGACTACTATGTGACTGACGACGGTAAGCACTACGGCATGAAGTGTTTTTACGTGCAAGACGGCGGTAAGGTCGTGGAGGACACGTATGAGGAGGGCTAGCGCGCTGCTTGAGCGCTTGGCGGCCCCGCCTGTGCGTGCCACGCAGGAGCGTTACCGCCATGAGCTCAAATATCTCATTAACGAGGGCGAGCACGCCGCGCTTGCCTGTCGCATGGCGCCGGTGTTTAAGCTGGACAAGCATGCGCGGGCGGGCGGTTACACTATTCGCAGCCTGTATTTTGATGACTACCGAAACTCGGCCTACGAGGAAAAAGACGCCGGCATTCTCATGCGCAAAAAGTATCGCGTGCGCATCTATAACGGCAGCGACAAGGTGATTAAGCTTGAGCGCAAAAAGAAGTACGGCAGCTGGATCTACAAGGAGGACGCGCCGCTTACGCGCGGTGAGTTTGAGCAGATTCTGGCTGGCGACTACGACTTTTTGCTGAGGAGCCCTTATCCGCTCTGTCGCGAGTTCTACATCGAGTGCATCTGCAACATGATGCGCCCGCGGACCATCGTGGACTACGAGCGCGAGCCGTGGGTGATGGACGAGGGCACCGTGCGCATTACGTTTGACATGAACGTGCGTGCCGCGGTGGGAAGCTTCGATATCTTTGACGCGACACTGCCCGCGTTGCCGGTCTTGGAACCCGGCAAGCTGGTGATGGAGGTCAAGTTTACTGAGTTTTGTCCGCAGCTGGTGCGCGATATGGTGCCGCCGGGCGCGGCCGAGCTTACGGCGGTCTCCAAGTACTGCCTGTGTTATGACAAGACCGCCTACCTGCGCGGATTTAACTACTGGGAATCGGATTTTGGGAACCGAGGGGAAATTTAGACCATGAGCACCAGGGACTTTTTTAAGAACTCCGTCTTGGAGGCGTTTGGCCAGGTCGACCCTGCCAAGATCGGCCTTTCGCTGCTCGTGGCGCTCGCCATGGGCATCCTGATCTATTACGTGTACAAGCGCTTTTTTACCGGCGTGGTGTATTCGCGCAGCTTTGCCGTGACGCTCGTGGGCATGTGCGTGCTCACCTGCATGGTCACGCTCGCGATCTCGACGAACGTGGTCATCTCGCTCGGTATGGTCGGTGCTCTGTCTATTGTCCGCTATCGTACGGCGGTCAAGGACCCGCTCGACCTGCTGTATCTGTTTTGGGCCATTACCACGGGCATTACGGCCGGCGCCGGCATGTACGCGCTCGTGGGGCTCACGGCGGTGGTGATCGTGGTGATGATCGCCGGCTTTGCGAGCCACCAGGACAAGTCGCGCGTGTACATGATGGTCATCCACTACACGGGCCAGACCACCGGCGACGATATCGTGCGCGCGTTTGGGCGTACCAAGTTCACCGTCAAGTCCAAGACCATGCGCGGCGACAAGGTCGAGATGGCCGTCGAGGTGTTCTCTGACGGTGCGGATATGCCCTATGCCGACGCCATCCGCGCGCTCGACGGCGTGGAGGACCTGACGCTCATCCAGTACAACGGCGAATATCACGGCTAACTATGTTCCGGCGTTTTAACAAACGCCGGACCGCTCGACGCTGCGCGGGCATCTGCCGGGCGATCTGCCGCTCAAACCGTCGCTCGCGTACATAAAGTACGCTTCGCTCCTCTTTCGCGGCACCTCGCCACGGCAGCTGCCCGCTCGCTGGCGCTTGCTCGACCTGAGTGGTTGAAATGATCCGCTGAGACCTTTCCAGTCGATTATTTTTTGGGCGAGGGTTGGGTATCATGGTGAAAGCGATTTCAATGACAGGGGTGGCGCGCGTGGTAAAGATGAAGGATGTGGCCGAGCTGGCGGGCGTTTCGAGCGCCGCCGTCTCGCGCTACCTCAACGGTGGATATATCTCGGCGGACAAGGCCGAGCGCATTAAGCATGCAATCGAGCTGACCGGATACGTGCGGTCCAGCCAGGCTCGCGCGCTGCGCACCGGTTCCACCAAGCTCATTGGCGTCATCGTACCTAAGATCAACTCCGAATCCGTGAGCCGCATTACCGCCGGTATTGGCCAGGTGCTCGGTCGCCGTGGCTACCAGATGCTGCTTGCCAATACCGACAACGCGGCCGATCGCGAGCTCGAATACCTCGATTTATTCCAAAACCACCCGGTCGATGGCATTGTGCTGGTGGCAACCATGATCACCGACGAGCACCGTCGCGCGATTGAGTCGTGCCGTGTACCCATTGTGTTGATCGGCCAACATGTCGAGGGTGCGGCGTGCGTCTATCACGACGATTACGAGGCTGCCTTTGAGCTGGGCCGTGCGCTTGCGGGTCGCGTGGACGGCAAGATCGCCTACATTGGAGTTACCGAAGAAGACCGCGCGGCTGGTTATGACCGCCGTCGCGGTTTTGAGGCCGGTTTGCGCGCCGCGGGTAACCCACTCGATGCTGCCTTGATTCGCCTGGGCTCGTTTACGCTCGACTCGGGCTATCGCGCCGCGCGCGAGCTGCTTGCCGATGCCCCCGATGTTTCGTTTGTCGCCTGCGCGACCGACACCATGGCGGCGGGCGCGCTGCGTGCCATCGATGAGGTTCGCGGTATGGGCGAGGGCATACACCGCGTGAGCGGTTTTGGCGACAACGCGTTTTTGCGCGCGCTGACGGGCGGCATTCCCACCGTGCATTATGGCTACCTGACCAGTGGCGTCGAGGCGACCAATATGTTGCTCAACACGCTCGATGGCGTGGAGGGGGAGGGTGGTCTAAAGACGCTCAAGCTCGGCCATCAGCTTATGAATGTCTAGGCTTTGGGCACGTCTGCCTGCCTCTGAGCCGCCTCTTTTTGCTTTAAAACTACCTTTCGCCGGCTTTTTCCTACCGTTCACCCTACTGTGAAAACGATTACAGACATATGAAACTGAAAACGATTACAGTGTAAGTGTCAAAGATGGCCGGGTGCACATGCGCCCGTTGGAGGAAAGGGAAGTCATGGACTACCGCAAATCAGCCCAAGAGGTGCTCGACAACGTCGGTGGCGCCGACAACGTTGTTTCGGCCGCACACTGCGCCACGCGTCTACGCTTGGTGATTGCCGATAACGCCAAGGTTAACAAGGAGGCCCTCGAGAATATCGACGGCGCAAAGGGCGTCTTTGAGGCCCAGGGCCAGCTCCAGATTATTTTTGGTACCGGCACCGTCAACAAGGTCTACGACGAGTTCATTGCGCTTAGCGGCGTCGAGGCTGCCACCAAGGCCGAGGTCAAGGAGGCTGCGGCGCAGCAGCAGAACATCTTTATGCGTGCCATTAAGGTGCTCGGCGACGTCTTTGTCCCCATCATCCCTGCCATCGTGGCTTCGGGCCTGCTGCTGGGCATTATGAGCGCCCTCAACTTTATGGCCTCCAACGGCTTTATCGCGCTCGATACCAATAACTTTATCTACAAGATCGCCGACCTGGTCTCGGGAACGTCTTTTGGCATTCTGCAGATCCTGATCGGTTACTCCGCCGCTAAGGCCTTTGGCGCCAACCCGTATCTTGGTGCCGTCGTCGGCGGTGCGTTCATCAACTCCTCGCTGCAGAGCGCCTACACGGTTGCCTCCGAGGGCGTGCAGACCATGGTCACCGTCATTCCCGGCGTCTACAGCTTTGAGTGGGTCGGTTATCAGGGCCACGTTATCCCCATCGTTATCGCCTGCGCCATTCTGGCCTTCCTCGAGAAGCGCCTGCACAAGATCGTTCCCGAGATGTTCGACCTCTTTGTGACCCCGCTCGTCTCGGTGTTCGTGACCGTGCTCGTGACGCTCGTTGCCGTCGGCCCCATCTTTGTCTGGGCCGAGAACGCCATCCTCGGTCTGATCCAGGCCCTGCTGACCCTGCCCTTCGGCATCGGTTCCTTTATCGTCGGCCTGTTCTATGCCCCCACGGTCGTTACCGGTATCCACCAGATGTACACCGCCATCGACCTGGGTCAGCTTGCCCAGTACGGCGTGACCTATTGGCTGCCCATCGCCAGTGCTGCCAACATCGCCCAGGGTGGCGCCGCACTCGCCGTTGCCTTTAAGACCCGCGATGCCAAGATCAAGGGTCTGGCGCTTCCTTCGGCCCTGTCCGCCTTCATGGGCATTACCGAGCCTGCCATCTTTGGTGTGAACCTGCGCTTCTTTAAGCCCTTCATCGCCGGCTGCATCGGCGGCGGTTGCGGTGCCTTGGTCTGCGCACTCACCTCGCTTGCTGCTTCCGGCACCGGCGTTACCGGTATCTTCGGCATCCTGCTGTGCCTGGCCCAGCCCGTACAGTACGTAATCATGTTTGCGGTCGCCGCGCTGGTTTCCTTTGCTGTCTCGTTTGTCCTGTACAAGGACGAGCCCAAGGCTTCCGAGCAGGCCTAAGAGCTTTTGATTGAGGGGTGCCCGCGGGCTGTATGCTCGCGGGCGTTTCCCGTATCTGGCGCCTTGTTACTTTCGATCCGTTAGGACTTTGATATGTCTAATGCACTTGGTCGCGATCTTGAAAAGCTGGTTGCCGCTGTTGACGCCGCCACTGAGTGCGGTCATGGCGCGTATGGCCAGCGCTTCCATATTATGCCGCCGGCGGGTTGGCTCAACGACCCCAACGGTCTTTGCCAAGCGGGCGGCGTGTTTCACGCGTACTTCCAGTATGCCCCGTTTGATGTGAACGGCGGCGTAAAGATGTGGGGCCATGCCACAAGCCGCGACCTTATGAACTGGGAATATGTTGGCGCCCCGCTGCTGCCCGACGAGCCGTTCGACTGCCATGGCGTGTATTCGGGCTCCGCGCTTGCCGAGGACGGCCGCATTCGCGTACTGTACACAGGCAACGTTAAACTCTCCGATGCAGACGGCACGTACGACTACGTCAATACCGGCCGCCGCGCCGATACTGTTTATGTCGAGAGCGTTGATGGCCTTGCCGGTCGGGAGTTCAGCCAAAAGCGCGTGGTGCTGGCGTCCGATGATTATCCCGAGGATTTGACCTGCCATGTGCGCGATCCCAAGGTGTGGCGTGACGCGGACGGGCGTTATCACATGGTGCTGGGCGCGCGTCGTCGCGTGGATGGGCCGCATGTCGATAGTCGATTTTGCGCCATGCACGGCGAGGGTGCCGGGCGCGATGTGGGCGAGATCCTGGTGTATGGCTCGGCCGATATGCTGAGTTGGGAGCTCGAGAGCCGCGTGTCTACGCCCGAGCGTTTTGGCTTTATGTGGGAGTGCCCGGGGTATTTGGAGCTCGAGGCGGATTGCGGCGTACCGGCGAAGTACCTGTCCTTCTCGCCCCAGGGTCTTGAGGGCGGTCGTTGGGACCGCGGCAACGTTTACGCTGCTGGCTACATGCCTGTAACGGGCGACATTACCGGTGGTGACGGTGCCTATGAGCTGGGCGATTTCCGCCTGTGGGACGCCGGTTTTGACTTCTATGCTCCTCAGGAGTTTACGTCCGAGGATGGTCGCCACATTCTGATCGGCTGGATGGGCATGCCCGATGAGCCGACCTATGACAACGCGCCTACCGTGGCGTGCGGCTGGCAGCACTGCATGACGGTGCCGCGTGAGCTTACAGCCGGTGCGGGCGGCGTGGTGCTGCAGCAGCCGGCGCGCGAGATTGAGCACCATTATGCCTCGGTGCGTGTGGGGGCGGGCTCGTTGGAGGTTGCCGACGATACCTGCTTTGACGTTGTTGTCGACGGTGTCGACGGCGCGTTTACCACGACCGTTGAT
Source organism: uncultured Collinsella sp. (assembly GCA_937982065.1). GTDB lineage: Bacteria > Actinomycetota > Coriobacteriia > Coriobacteriales > Coriobacteriaceae > Collinsella. The sequence goes on along the minus strand of CALJMO010000006.1, from coordinate 18,551 downwards.
GGCGAGCTGAAGCTGGCGTTTGTGCCCGCCGAGGACGAACTGCCCCCGCGCTTTGAGATGCGATTTACCGATGAGGGTCGCGCTTCTGCCGGCTGCGGTCGTACCGTGCGCTGGGAGCCCGTCGACGAGGTGCGCAACGTGCGCATTGTTGGCGATGTCTCGTCGGTCGAGGTGTTTGTGAACGATGGTGCGCTCGTATTTTCGACGCGCATCTATCCCGAGGCCTATGGCGTGACCGTTGACGCCCCGGGTGCGAGCGTGACCTACCACGCGCTCAACATCTAGGCGCACGATCGCCCATCGGCGCTATACTGCAGCCGTTGCCCACGATGCGGGAAACATCCGCATCGTGGGTTTTTGCTTTTGAAGGGACGGTGCCGTATGAGCGTACAGCAGCTAGAAGAGGCATGGGCTGCAAGGGCCAGCGCGCGTGAGGCGCGTCTTGTTGCGGCCCCGCATGTTCCGGCAGCGCTGTCTCTGTTGGGGATTGTGCGTCCCGGTGACCGCCTGGTGGCCTTTTCGGACGACTTTGCGGATGCGTTTGCGAGCGGATTTGACGGCTGCGATGTTGTGATGGTGGGGGAGCCGTCTGTCGAGGTGTTTGCTGCGGCGTCCGGTGGCTTTGCCGGCTCGTTTGATGCCGAGGGGCCGCACCTGTGGTGGTTCGTCAACTCCATTGGCGGGTTTGGTCTGCGTGTGCCCGATCTTCGTGCTCTGGGTCGCGCGGCTCGCGAGGCACGCGCGCTGCTCGTGGTAGATAACACGGTGCCTGGCGTCTTTGGGTGCGATCCGCTGCGCTTGGGTGCCGTGCTGTCGCTCGACGCGTCCGATCGCGTGTGTGCTGGTAAGGCACCGCGCAAGCTCGTTGCCGCTTCGGTGGCGCGCTCGCAACTCAAGCGCCATCGCGTGGATGCCGCGGCTGAGTGCGCGCATGCCCTGCTTGAGGGCCGTGGCTTGGCCAAGCTTGATTTGACTGCTGACGAGGCCGCTGCGCTGGAGCGGGGACTGGACTCGCTCGATGTCCGCATGCAGGCACATTTCGACCGCGCGCGTGCGCTGGCCGAGTATCTGGCCGCCAACGAGATGGTGCGCAACGTACGCTATCCCGGACTGAGCTCGCATCCCGACCATGCTGTTGCAACAGGAATCCTCGAGCACGGCTTTGGCCCGGCAGTTGAATTTGACCTTATCGAGCGTAGCGCGGGCAAGCTGTTCGATGCTTTGCCCGGGGAGTTTCGCACATCGCCCGCCGGCGGCGCAACGACTCGCCTTTCGGCCCCACGCGGCAAGCAGGGGAGCACCGTCCGCCTCTTCGCCGGCACCGACGACCCCTTGATCGTGGCCGCCACCCTAGACAACGCCCTCCGCAACTAGCTAAATCATCCTCGACTCCATAAGTTGCGGTGAAATATGGATTGATTTACGGCTTTATCGGCATAAACAGTCCCTATTTCACCGCAACTTAGAGAGGGGGTTGCGTAGCTAAAAAGCCCCGTCCCAAATTGGCTATTCTTTGATGCTGGCGATGAGGGCGTCGGCTTTGGTGGCAATGACCTTGTTTATGTCGGCCTGCAGCTTCTCGTAGACCGCTATGGCGCGCTCTCCGGCGGGGGTGAGGGTGGATCCGCGGGCGCCGTCGCGCTCGATGAGCTTGCAGCCCAGCTGCCCTTCCGCCTCGTTCACAATGCGCCAGGCTTTGGAGTATGCCATGCCCATGCTCTTGGCGGCACGGTTGAGCGAGTGCTCTCGGGCGATACCCTGCAGCAGCAAGACACAGCCGTGACCAAATACGCCCGGCAGATTCTTGTCGCACGCTTGAATGACCAGCTTTGCCGTCGTCTTGTACTCCATGTGCTTCACGTCTCCCGGCTAAAGTGTATGCTGGGCAAACGCAAAGCCTGCGTCAAACCCTCATGTGCTCTTCTTAAATCATGCATTGTAGCAGTCAAAGTGCGCTAAGATACTTCCCCAGTATTGGGCGCCCAAGGTTGGGCTGGGTCCTACGAGGCCTGCAGCCGACCGGTCGCATGGAAAAAGGAGAAACATGGCTACGTTCTTTCCCGGTGAGTCCCACACGTTTTCGGAGTATCTGCTGGTCCCTGGTTACTCGTCCTCGCAGTGCATCCCCAACAACGTCTCTCTTAAGACGCCGCTAACCCGCTTTAAGCGCGGTGAGAAGCCGGCAATCACCCTGAACATCCCCATGGTTTCCGCCATCATGCAGTCCGTCTCGGGCGTCGACATGGGTGTCGCGCTCGCTACCGAGGGTGGCCTGTCCTTTATTTACGGTTCCCAGAGCGCCGAGTCCGAGGCCGCTATGGTCAAGGCCGTCAAGGATCACAAGGCCGGCTTCGTTCAGTCCGATTCCACGTTGACCCCCGACATGACCATGGAGCAGGTCATCGAGCTCAAGGAGAAGACCGGTCACTCCACCATGCCGGTCACCGACGACGGCACTCCCAAGGGTAAGCTCCTGGGCATCGTCACCAGCCGCGACTATCGCCCCAGCCGCGATGACCACCAGACGAAGGTCTCCGAGTTCATGACCCCGCGTGAGCAGCTCATCGTGGGCGACAAGAACATCAGCCTCAAGGTTGCCAACGACGTCATCTGGGACAACAAGCTCAACGCCCTGCCCATCGTCGACGACTACGATCACCTGATGGGCATCGTCTTCCGCAAGGACTACGACAGCCACAAGACCAACCCCAACGAGCTGCTCGACGGCGACAAGCGCTACATGGTCGGCGCCGGTATCAACACCCGCGACTATGCCGAGCGCGTGCCGCTGCTCATCGAGGCCGGCGCCGATGTCCTGTGCATCGACTCTTCCGAGGGCTTCAGCGAGTGGCAGAAGCGCACCATTGAGTGGATTCGCGCCAACTACGGCGAGGATGTCAAGGTCGGTGCCGGTAACGTCGTCGACGCCGAGGGCTTCCGCTTCCTGGCTGACTGTGGTGCCGATTTCATCAAGGTCGGTATCGGCGGCGGTTCCATTTGCATTACCCGTGAGACCAAGGGTATCGGCCGTGGCCAGGCCACTGCGTTGATCGACGTCTGCCGCGCTCGCGACGAGTACTACGAGGAGACCGGCGTCTACGTGCCCGTGTGCTCCGACGGCGGTATCGTCTACGACTACCACATGACGCTTGCCCTTGCCATGGGTGCCGACTTTATGATGCTGGGCCGTTACTTCGCCCGCTTTGACGAGAGCCCGACCGAGCGCGTCAACGTCAATGGCCAGTACATGAAGGAGTACTGGGGCGAGGGTTCTGCGCGTGCCCGCAACTGGCAGCGCTACGACCTGGGCGGCGCCGCGAAGCTCAGCTTCGTCGAGGGCGTCGATTCCTACGTTCCTTACGCCGGCTCCCTCAAGGACGGCGTGGGTGGCACGCTCTACAAGGTCAAGTCCACGATGTGCAACTGCGGCGCCCTCTCGATCCCCGAGCTCCAGGAAAAGGCACGCCTAACGCTTGTCAGCTCTACTTCCATCGTCGAAGGCGGCGCCCACGACGTAGTCGTCAAGGACTCCCAGCAAAGCGTCAGCTACCGCTAAGCGGCTTTCCCAAGCACCGCACCTTGCCGTTCAAACCGTCGCTCGCGTACCAAAGTACGCGTCGCTCCTCTTTCACGGCAATCTGCGGCACTTGGAAAACCCGATCATGCTTGGGCGGGTAACAATTAGCGGTTGATTCACAACCACGTTATTTAGATAAAGCGAGATGCCTGCAAGTCGCAGGCATCTCGCTTGTTGTATTTGCTAGAATCATCCAAGTTAACCCTAGGGTCGGGCGGCTAGGCTTTGCTCGCTGCAAGTTCCGCACGAGCCGAAGGCCACTTAATGTGGCCTTCGTGCGAGCAGGACTGTCCGCAGCAGCGAGCAAAGCCTAGCCGACCGGCCCCAATCAAGTTAAAAGGAGCTGATATGTGCGATTGCACAGATCATAAGGACGAGATCCCTGCCTACGACGCGCAGGCCATTGAGTCCAAGTGGATGAAGGCCTGGGAGGACTCCAACCTCTTTGCCGTCGACACCGACGACAGCAAGCCCAAGAAGTACGTGCTCGAGATGTTCCCGTATCCGTCGGGCGACCTGCACATGGGCCACGCGCGCAACTATACCATCGGCGATGCCATGGCCCGTCAGGCCCGCATGCGCGGCTACGACGTGCTGCACCCCATCGGCTTTGACGCCTTTGGCCTGCCCGCCGAGAACGCCGCCATCAAGCACAACACGCAGGCTGCCGCCTGGACGTATAAGAACATGGACCAGGCGCTCGCCACGATGAAGCGCATGGGCTTCTCCTACGATCTGGATCGCATGGTCAAGACCTGCAGCCCCGACTACTATCGCTGGGGCCAGTGGATCTTTGAGAAGATGTGGGAAAAGGGCCTGGTCTACCGTAAGAAGAACCCGGTCAACTGGTGCCCCACCTGCAAGACCGTTCTGGCCAACGAGCAGGTTACCGAGGGCAAGTGCTGGCGCTGTGGCACCGAGCCCGAGAAGCGCGACCTTGAGCAGTGGTACTACAAGATTACCGAGTACTCTCAGGAGCTGCTCGACGACCTGGAGAAGCTCCCCGGCTGGCCCGAGCGCGTCAAGCAGATGCAGGCCAACTGGATCGGTCGCTCCGAGGGCGCCGAGGTCGACTTTACCCTGTGCGACCAGGATGGCGAGCCCATCGAGGGCGACGAGGGTAAGATCACCGTCTTCACCACGCGCGCCGATACCCTTTTTGGCGTCTCCTTCTTTGTCCTGGCTCCCGAGTACGCCGGCCTGCACGAGCTCGTCGAGGGCACGGAGTACGAGGAGGCCGTCACCAAGATCGTCGAGGACTCCAAGCATATCTCTGCCGTCGAGCGTGCCCAGGGCACCCTCGAGAAGCACGGCGCTTTTACCGGCCGCTACGTGGTGAACCCCGTGAACGGCGAGAAGGTCCCCGTGTGGGTTGCCGATTATGTCGTTGCCGACTACGGTACCGGTGCCGTCATGGCCGTTCCCTGTGGCGACCAGCGCGACTTTGAGTTTGCCCGTAAGTACGACCTGCCGATCGTGCCGATCATCCTGGACGATGACGATCGCGCTGCCGTCGAGGCCAGCGGCGAGACCATCGATACCTTCCATGCCGAGACCGTCGACTGGGATTGCGCCCACGCTGCCGAGGGCACGCTCGTCCAGTCTGGCAAGTACACCGGAATGCGCGGCGGCAAGCACTCCGAGGGCGAGGCTGCGATCGTGGCCGACCTCGAGGCCATGGGCTGCGGTCGTCGCAAGGTCGAGTTCCGTCTGCGCGACTGGCTCATCAGCCGTCAGCGCTATTGGGGCAACCCCATCCCGGCTATCCACTGCGAGCACTGCGGCATCGTGCCCGTGCCCGAGGATCAGCTGCCGGTGACGCTGCCCGAGAACCTGGACCTGGGCGCAGGCGAGACCCTCGCCGAGTGCAAAGAGTTCTATGAGACTACCTGCCCGGTCTGCGGCCGCCCGGCCAAGCGCGAGACCGATACCATGGATACCTTTACCTGTTCCAGCTGGTATTACCTGCGCTATACCGATCCTCACAACACCGAGCTGCCCTTCTCCCGAGAGGCCGCCGACCGTTGGATGCCTGTCGATAACTACATCGGCGGCATCGAGCACGCCATTCTGCACCTGCTCTACAGCCGCTTCTTTACCAAGGCCCTGCGTGACCTGGGCCTGCTGAGCGTGGACGAGCCCTTCACCAACCTGTTGTGCCAGGGCATGGTCAAGGACGAGAACGGCGACACCATGTCCAAGTCCAAGGGCAATGTCGTGCCTCCGAGCTCGGTCATCGAGCCCTACGGCGCCGACACCATGCGTTTGGCGATCCTGTTTATCGCCCCGCCCGCGAAGGACTTCGACTGGGATCCCAAGGCCGTTGAGGGCGCCTACCGCTTCATCAAGCGCGCCTGGCGTATCGTTTGGCAGCTCGTCCAGTCCGGTGACGCCAACGTGGCCTTCGACAAGTCCGCGCTCGACGAGGTCGCGATGAAGCTCTATCGCGAGCGTCACCGCACCATCGCCAAGTGCACCGAGGACTTCGATCGCGGCCAGTTCAACACCGCCATCTCGGCCGTCATGGAGCTCGTCAACGCGGCGAGCGCCTACCTCAATGCCACTGAGGGTACCGCCCGCGACAAGGCGCTGTGCTACGGCGTGGCCAAGGATATCGTGAGCGTGCTGGCGCCCATCTGCCCGTTCTGGGCCGACGAGCTGTGGCACGAGGCGCTCGGCTGCGAGGGCAACGCCTATACCGCTGCCTGGCCCGAGTTCGACCTGGCCGAGTCCGTTGAGGACACGGTGCAGATTGTCGTCCAGGTGCTCGGTAAGGTCCGCGGCCGCGTCGACGTGGCCCGCGATGCCTCCAATGAGGATATGCATGCTGCCGCCGAGGCCGCCGTCGCCAAGTGGCTCGAGGGCAAGACGGTCGTCAAGGCCATCTGCGTGCCCGGCAAGCTGGTCAACTTGGTGGTCAAGTAAGCGCTGCGCGCAAAGCTGACGCATAAAAGACGAGGGGCGATTCGGTTGGGTCGTCCCTCGTTTTTCATGTACCTGCCCTGATGTCTGCGGTCAATTGTCCTATTCTTGTGGAGAAGCTGTGCGCACGCTGACCTGCAGATTCGTACTGTGCTTGCACGTTTCCGCAGCTATTGGTATAGTTTGCTTGCAAATGAAGTTGTAATTGAAAGAAGTGGGGTTTCGGCCCCGCTTCTTTTTTGTATGGATGGAGGTGCCGCAATGGTCAAGACCAAGACCGAGCAGGCGATCATCGACGCGCTCGAGGCCGTCGCTCCCCAGCACGATGTCGATATCGTCGACGTCGAACTCGTGGGTGCCACCAAGGCCCCCTGCGTGCGCGTGCGTATCGAAGGTGCCGAGGGTCAGAGCCTGTCGCTCAACGACGTCACGGCCAACACCAAGTGGGTCGGCGATGTGATTGAGGAGCTCGACCCTATCTCTTCGAGCTATACGCTCGAGGTGTCGAGCCCGGGCATGGCGCGTCCGCTGCGCCGCCCGTGCGACTTTGCCCGCTTTGTGGGCGAGAACTGCGAGCTCACCTCCACCGCCACCGAGGGCCGTCGCAAGTACGCCGGCAAGATTGCCGCCGCCACCGAGACGAACGTGACCCTCGAGCTCGAGGACGGCGAGTCCGTTACCCTCGATTTCTCTGATGTTAAAAAGTGCAAGTTGAAGCCCACCTACGACTTCAAGCCCGCGAAGGAAGGAAAGTAAGATGGCAGCATCCGACATGATGTCCGCCCTGATGGAGCTTTGCCAGGAGAAGCACATCGACCAGCTCTACCTGATCGACCGCCTGGAGCAGTCGCTTGCCAAGAGCTATGCCGAGATCCTGCATCTTGAGTGGGGCGCCAAGGTGACCATCGACCGCACCACCGGCAAGATCTACGTCTACCGCCTGGAGCCGATCGACGATTCCATGGACGAGGAGGGCAACTTCACCGAGTTCGAGGAGATCGACGTCACTCCCAAGAACACGAGCCGCATCGCTGCCCAGCACGCCAAGGCCGAGATCAACGCCATCGTTCGTAACTCCGCCCGCGAGCAGATCTACGAGGAGTTCTCCGGCCGCATCGGTGACCTCATCAGCGGTACCGTGCTGCAGTCCACGCCCGACTTCACGATCGTCAAGATCCGCGAGGGCGTCGAGGCCGAGCTGCCGCACTTCGATCAGCGCCGTTACGAGAACGAGCGCAACGAGCGTCCGATGGGCGAGCGCTACCTGCACAACCAGCACATCAAGGCCGTGATCATCGACGTTCGCGACCCCAACTCCAACCTGCAGCCGGTTCGTGGCGAGCACAGCCGTCCGCCGATCGTCATCTCCCGTACCCACCCCGAGCTCATGCGTCGTCTGTTTGAGCAGGAGGTGCCCGAGATCTATGAGGGCACCGTCCAGATCAAGTCGATCGCCCGCGAGCCCGGCCAGCGCTCCAAGGTCGCCGTCCACTCGCTCGACGACCGTCTGGATCCCGTGGGCGCCTGCGTCGGCCCCAAGGGCAGCCGTGTTCGCGCTGTCGTGGGCGAGCTCCGTGGCGAGCGTGTCGACGTCATCCTGTGGGATGCCGATCCTGCCGTCTACGTCGCCAACGCCCTGTCGCCCGCCAAGGTCACCCGCGTCCTCATCGACGAGGAGAAGGCCTACGCCGGCGTCATCGTGCCCGACGACCAGCTGTCCCTCGCCATCGGCAAGGAGGGCCAGAACGCCCGCCTCGCCGCGCGCCTGACCGGCTGGCACATCGACATTAAGTCCGAGACCCTTGCCGCCGACATCCTCAAGAACGTACCCGTTCACGAGGAGCCCGCCGCCGACCTGATCGGTGACGAGGAGGACGAGGACGTCCGCCGCTGCGAGTACGTGTCCGAGGACGGCATCCAGTGCCGCAACCAGGCTCGTCCCGGCTCCCGTTTCTGCGGTGTCCACGACACCGACGCCTTCGATGATGCGGAGGACCTGATCTAGCGCACGGTCGCGCCGGGCGGGTCCCGGCGCGTCTCCCACGCTCGTTCAGTCTCTAGGCACCCAAGGTGCCAGAAAGGGTAGGTGAAGTCATATGGCAAAAGTCCGTGTGTCCACCCTGGCCAAAGAGTTCGGCATGACCTCCAAGGAACTGATGGGTCATCTCGCCGAAATGAAGATTCCCGCTAAGTCCGCTTCCTCCACCTTGGAGGACGCTTATGTCGCTATGGTCCGCAAGCAGCTCGCCTCGGTGATCGAGGCCCGCGCCCAGGAAGTCGAGGCCGCCAAGCAGGCCGAGGAGCAGGCGGCTGCCGCCGAGGAGGCCGCACGCGCCGCCGAGGCCGAGCGCGAGCGCATCGCCGCCGAGAAGGCCCGCGAGGAGGAGCGTCGCCAGTTTGCTGCAGCCCAGGCTGCCGAGGAGGCTGCCCGCGCCGAGGCCGAGGCCAAGAAGAAGGCCGAGCAGGAGCGCCTTGCCCGCGAGAAGGAGGAGGCTGCCCGCGAGGCCCAGCGCCGCGCCGTTCCCGCTTCCGACTCCGGTTCGCGTTTCCGTTCGCTGCTCGACCAGATCGCCGCACAGGAGACCGTGCTCAAGGAGAAGAAGGACGCCGAGGACAAGGCCAAGGCCGAGCGCGCCGCAGAGCGCGGTAACCGTCGTGGCGGCAACAACGACCGCCGCGGTGGCCGTCGTAACGATCGCAATGCCTCCGACAACAACTCCGAGCGCAACGCCTCCGAGAGCCGTCCGCACAGCCATCGCACCAACGCCAGCAACAACGTCGCTGCCGGCATGGACTTCCCCAACCCCGACAAGCAGGGCAAGGGCAAGAAGCGCAAGGGCGGTCACAACAACGAAGAGGACCACTACAGCCGCATGGCTCGCGAGGCCGAGGAGTACAGCCGCGAGAAGGTGCTCGAGGAGGCTCGTGCCGCCGTCGAGGAGGCCTCTCGCGAGTCCACCGGTCGCCGCAAGAAGCGCAAGGAGAAGCGCGAGCGCGAGGCCGCAAAGGCTCAGGAGGAGCGCAAGATTGAGGAGGCGCTGGCCCAGGGCGTGAACCCCGAGGACCTCGACGCCATCAAGGTCTCCCAGGGCGTTACCGTCCAGGAGCTCGCCGAGGCGCTCGACGTTCCTGCCAACGACATCATCAAGCGCCTGTTCCTGCTGGGCACGCCGCTTACCATGACGCAGTCCATGTCCGACGACCTCGTCGAGCTCGTTGCCGACGACCTGGGCCGCCAGATCAAGATCATTACCCCCGAGGAGGAGAACACCTTCTCGTTCTACGACGATCCCGCCGACCTTAAGCCGCGTGCCCCGGTCGTCACCGTCATGGGCCACGTCGACCACGGCAAGACGAGCCTCCTCGATGCCATCCGTCACACCGGCGTCGCTGCCGGCGAGGCGGGCGGCATTACCCAGGCCATCGGCGCTTCGCAGGTCATGATCAACGACCGCAAGATCACCTTCATCGATACCCCCGGTCACGCCACCTTTACGGCCATGCGTGCCCGCGGCGCCAAGGTGACCGATATCGTCATTTTGATCGTGGCCGCCGATGACGGCGTCATGCCCCAGACCATCGAGTCGATCAACCACGCCAAGGCCGCCGGCGTTCCCATCGTCGTCGCCGTCAACAAGATCGATAAGCCGGGTGCCAACCCCGACCGCGTGCGCCAGGAACTCACCGAGTACGGCATCATCCCCGAGGAGTGGGGCGGACAGAACATGTTCGTCAACATCTCGGCCAAGCAGAAGATCGGTATCGACGACCTGCTCGAGACCGTGCTGCTCCAGGCCGACGTGCTCGAGCTCAAGGCCAACCCCGATACGTTCGCATCGGGCAACGTCCTCGAGGCTAAGCTCGACAAGGGCCGCGGCTCGGTTGCCACCGTGCTCGTGACCCGCGGTACCCTGCGCGTGGGCGACACGCTGGTCGCCGGCCTCACCTATGGCCGCGTCCGTGCCATGCTCGACCCCAAGGGCAACGCCGTCACCGAGGCCGGTCCCTCCGACGCCGTCGAGATCTTGGGCCTGCAGTCCGTCCCCAACGCCGGCGATGAGTTCCGCGTGTTCGAGGACGAGCGCGAGGCGCGTGCGCTGGCCGACGAGCGTTCGCTCAAGGCCCGTATCGAGGAGCAGAGCCGCGTGAAGCACGTGACGCTCGAGAACCTCTTCGAGACCATCGCCGACGCCGAGGTCAAGGAGCTCAACCTGATCATCAAGGCCGACGTCCAGGGCTCCATCGAGGCCCTTCAGGACTCTCTCGACAAGATGGATCAGTCCGAGGTGCGTATCAACACGATCCACTCCGCCGTTGGTGCCATCAACGAGACCGACGTCGTCCTGGCCGACGCCTCCAACGCCATCATCATCGGCTTTGGCGTCCGTCCCGACGGCAAGGCCCGCTCCGCTGCCGAGCGCGAGGGCGTCGAGATCCGTTGCTACGACGTCATCTACAAGTGCCTCGAGGACCTCGACGCTGCTCGCATCGGTATGCTCAAGCCCACCGAGGTCGAGGTCTCCACGGGTACTGCGACCGTTCTGGACACCTTCAAGGTGCCCAAGGTCGGCATCGCCGCCGGTGTCCGCGTCGAAGAGGGCGAGATCGCCGCGACCGATTCTGTGCGCCTGGTGCGCGACGGCATCGTGGTCTTCAACGGTAAAATCGCCTCGATGCGCCACTACAAGGACGAGGCCAAGAGCCTCAAGAGCGGCTCCGAGGGCGGTATTGGCCTGGAGAACTTCCAGGACATCAAGCCTGGCGACACCATTGAGGGCTACCGCATCGACCAGGTTGCCCGTACCGAGTAGGGGGGTAGCGCTATGAAGCAAACGCAGGCAACCCGCCGTCTGGGCGAGCAGCTTCGCGAGAAGCTCGGTTATATCCTGCTCTTTGAGGTTTCCGATCCGCGTCTCGACCTGGTCACCTTGACCGCGGTCGAGGTCGCGGTGGACCGTTCGTTCGCGCGCGTGTACGTGTCGTGCGACGCGAGCCGCTACGAGGAGGTCATGGAGGCGCTCGCCAGCGCCAAGGGCCGCATTCGTAGCCTGTTGGCCCGCTCGCTCGATTGGCGCGTCACGCCCGAGCTCGATTTTCGCATCGATCGCTCGACCGATGAGGCCGAGCGCATCACGCGCGCGCTGGAAAACGTTCCCGCCACGCTTGCGATCGAAAAGGACGAGGACGGCTATCCCATAGCGGATGCCGCCCAGGAGGCAGCTTTAGATGAGTAATTCCGCCGACCTCGCATCGTGCGAGTCTGCAGATATTCAGCGACGCATCCTCGAGCTCATCGAGGGTGCGTCCTCCATTGCGATTTCGGGACATACGTCTCCCGATGGTGACGCCCTGGGCTCCGTGCTGGGTCTGGGCTTATCGCTTATGAAGTTTTTCCCCAACAAGGACATTGCCCTGCTGCTGGCAGACGATGACCCGGTTCCGCGCATCTACCGCTTTATGGAGGGCGCCGACCGTCTGGTGCCCGCATCTGCGTATACCGGCAATCCGGACCTTTTCATCTCGGTGGACGTGCCGGTCGTCGAGCGTCTGAACAACTCCGCTGAGGTGCTCCGCCGCTCGTCTCATGTGGTGTGCTTCGATCACCATCCGGCGCGTGAGGAATTTGCCGAGCTGAGCCTGAGGTGCGTCGGCGCCGCGGCCTGCGCCATGATCATCGACCGCTTTTTAGACAATTGCGGCATTGTGGCTCGCAACGGTGTCGCGACCTGCCTGCTGTGCGGCCTGGTGACCGATACCGGTCGTTTTCAGTACCAAAACGCCGATGCTGCTGCGTTCCATGCCGCCTCGCGCCTGGTCGCGCACGGTGCCGATCCGGCGCGCGTCGCGCTCGAGGTCTACCAGAGCATGCGCGTAGAGTTCTTGCATCTCAAGTCCATCGTTATGGGTCGTATCAAGACCGTGGCGCACGGTCGTGTGGCATATAGTTATGCGTACCAGAGCGACCTCGAGGCCTGCGGCGTCACTTCGGATGAGTGCGACGGTCTGGTCGATGTGGTGCGTTCGGTGATGGGCGTTGAGGTCTGCCTGTTCCTAAAGGGCATCGAGGGCGATACCAAGGTGCGCGGCAACCTGCGCTCCAAGGGTGACCTCGATGTGTCCGAGATCGCTGCCAACTTTGGCGGTGGCGGGCATCATGCCGCCGCCGGCTTTTCCAACAACGGAACGATTCGCGAGACGCTCGCCGTGGCACTTCCCATGCTGGCCGAGCTGGTGGGGGAGGATCCCGCTTCGGTGACCGTCGAGCTCTAACATTTTGGATGGTACATGGCTCGTCGTACGCCTTCTCAATTGAATATGCTGCTCGCCGTCGATAAGCCGGTGGGCTGTACGTCCCACGACGTGGTATCGCAGTGCCGACGCGCCCTCCATGAGCGACGCGTCGGCCATGCCGGTACGCTCGACCCCATGGCCTCGGGTGTCATGGTGGTGGGCGTCGGCCAGGCGACCCGTCTGCTGGGCATGCTAACCCTCGATACCAAAAGCTATGTCGCCGACATTTCGTTTGGCGTCGAGACCAATACCGATGACGCGGAGGGCGAGGCCGTCCGCACGGTACCCGTTGCCCCCGAGCTGCACGATCTCGCTTACGCTCGTGAGCAGCTGGCCGCTATGCTTGGCCCGCAGTTGCAGGTGCCGCCAGCTTTTTCGGCCATCTCGGTCAATGGCGTTCGTGCCTATAAGAGTGCTCGCGAGGGCAATGCGGTAGACTTGCCTCCGCGCCCCGTCGAGGTCTATGCCGCCGACCTGATCGCCGTGAGCGGCGAGGGCGAAACGTGCGTCTGGACCGTGGCCTTTTCGGTAAGCAAAGGCACCTACATTCGTGCGCTTGCTCGCGATCTGGGTCGCGCCTGCGATAGTGCTGCGCATATTTCCGCGCTGCGCCGTACGGCCTCCGGCGTGGTTTCCATTGGCGCCTGTCATGCGGTTGAGGAACTCTCTGCCGAGTCCGCTGTCGGCTTCGCTCTGGATCCCATCGCCGCCCTTGGTGCCACGCGTGTCGATTTGCCGGGTAATCTTGCAGACGACCTGCTTTGTGGTCGCCGCATTCCCGTTGAACGCGCGCTTGCGGATTTCGATATGGCGAAGGCGCCGTTCGCGCTCGTGCTCGATGGGGGATTGAAGGCGCTTGCTCGTATCGAGGGCGGCCGCTTTGTGATGGAGCACGTCTTTCCGCAGGCGATCGGCGGTGTTCGATGATGCTGGCGCCTCACGAGCTCGCGCGTATCTTTTTCGCGGGTGAGTTGGATGAGGCCCCTATCGTTTCTGCCGATGCATTTGATGGGTGCGAGTTCTTGGGTGCCGCTTCAATCGCCATTGGCGTGTTTGATGGCGTACATCGTGGGCACCAAGAGCTGATCGATGCGGTTATTCGCGATGCGCATGATCACGGCAGCAAAGCGGTCGTGATTACTTTCGATCCTGACCCGGACGTCGTGGTGAGTCCTTCGCCCGCTCAAAAATTGATGACGACGGCTGACCGCCTGCATGCCCTGGCCCAAACCGGGGTCGATGCGGTGGTGGCCGTTCCCTTTACGTCTGCCGTGGCGGCACTCGACCATGTCGGGTTTCTGGCGCTTTTGTCGCGCGTTGTCGACATTCGCTCCATTCGTGTCGGCAGCGACTTTAGGCTCGGCCGCGGCGGCGCTTCGGGCGTTGCCGAGATGCGCGCCTGGGGCGCTGAGCGTGGGGTTGACGTTTACGGTCACGACCTGCTCTGCGTTAACGGGCAGACCGTCTGCGCCACGCGCGTCCGCCATGAGCTGGGTCAGGGTCATGTGGAGCTGGCTGCCGAGCTTCTCGGCCGTCCCTATATGCTGCGCGGCGTTGTGGCGGCTGGCCGTCACGAGGGCTCCGACATGGGCTTTCCCACGGCAAACATCCAGGTGCCCGACGGCATCCAGGTGCCTGCCGATGGCGTCTATGAGGGTCTGGTGCTGGTCGACGATACCGTATGGCCCGCTGCCGTTAATGTCGGCCTGCCGCCGACCTATGCCGATGATGCCGCCTCGGCGCATCTCGAGGCCAACTTGATCGGCTATGCGGGCGACCTGTATGGCGCCTCGGTGTCGCTGGCGTTTACGCGCTGGCTGCGTCCGTCTCGCGTGTTCGATTCCCTGGACGAGTTGATCGCGACCGTCGAGGGTAATATCGACGATATTCTTCATAACTTGGGTGAGCAGGGGGTGAGTATCCGTGATTAGCGATGAGGAAAAAGATCAGGTACGCGCGGCGTCGGACCTGGTTGCCATCGTGCAGGAAACGGTTGAGCTCAAGCCCCGCGGCCATGAGTTTTGGGGCTGCTGCCCGTTTCATGGCGAAAAGACCCCCTCGTTTCACATTATCCCTTCTACGCAGGTGTGGCACTGCTTTGGCTGCGGCGAGGGCGGCGACGTCTTCACCTATATCATGAAGCGCGAGAACCTGAGTTTTCCCGAGTCGATCCGTTATTTGGCCGACCGTGCGGGCATTGAACTGCACGATACCGGTGCGCAGCGCGATCGAGGCACCAAGCGTGCCCGCATCTATGACCTGTGCGCTGAGACGGCTCAGTTCTACCACACCATGCTTATGCGCGGTAAGGACAGCCGTCCGCGCGAGTACTTCGCCAGCCGCGGCATGGGTGGCGACGTCTGCCGCCGCTACTGCCTGGGCTTCGCGCCGGGCCGCAACGCGCTGGTGTCGCACCTGTCCCAGGCGGGTTTTACCCCGCAGGAGATGATCGACGCCAACGTTGCCGTTAGCCGTGGACGCGGACAGCTTGCCGACCGCTTTTACGACCGCGTGATGTTTCCCATCTTTGATGAGCAGGGTCACAATATCGCCTTTGGCGGGCGCATCATGGGCGATGGTCAGCCCAAGTACCTCAACACCGCCGAGACGAGCGTGTTTCATAAAAAACGAAACCTCTATGGCTTTAACTGGGCCAAGGAGTTTATCGTCGCGCAGGATACCGCCATCGTGGTGGAAGGCTATACCGACTGCATCGCCTGCTGGGAGGCAGGGATCAAAAACGTTGTCGCCACGCTGGGCACGGCGCTGACGGAACATCACGTTAAGACACTCACTCGTTTTGCCAAGCGCATTGTATATATGTTCGATGGCGACGCTGCCGGTCAAAAGGCTGCCCGTCGCGCGATTCAGTTTATCGAGCAGGATTCGATGGATCTTCGCTGCGTGGTGCTTCCCGACGGCAACGACCCCATGGAGTTCATCACGGCGCATGGTGGCGAGGCACTGCAAGCGCGCATCGATGCCGCCGAGCCCCTCATGGACTTTGTGTACCGTTCGCTACAGGAGTCGAGCGACATTACCACACCGGGCGGTCGCGCCAAAGCGCTCGAGGACGCGCTGACGCTCATCTATCCGCTACGTGACAGCTATATGATCGACACGTACTTTATCCAGATTGCCGATCTGTTGGGTTTGGACCTGGAGACCGTGCGCGCGAGCTCGGGCCGTGTGTTTCGCGATGTCGCCAAGCGCGAGGATGCCGAGCGCCGCCGTGAGCAGAACTACGAGCGTCAACGCGTGCAAGCTGAGCGCTCGGGCAGCGCGGGCGGTCGGGCGTCTGGTTCGCAGGGGACGTCTCGCGGTGCCTGGGCCGCGGGTGCGACGCCGCCGGTGTCCGCACCGGTCGAGGAGGACCCGTACGACTACGTTCCGCTTGATGCCTATGGGGCGACACCGGTGGAGGCCGACGAGGATCTGCCGCCAATCGATGTGCCAGCGGGGATGGAAAGCGCGGCGCCCGTTGCCGATGGTTCAAGCGCGGCGGCGGCTCCGTCGATGCCGATCGTTTTGACCGATCTGGAGCGGAAATCCCTGGCGGGGGAGCGCGAGCTGCTGACGATGCTCACGAGCTACCCCGATCTGTTCCGCACGTATGCCGATCGCATTTGTTCTATCGAGTGGGTCGACCCGCGTCACGAGTCCATTGCGTGGGCCGTGCTCGCGACGCCGCCGGGCACCGATCCTGCTGCCTGCATGGATGCGGCGCGCGCGGTGTGTCCCGAGGCGGCGTCGCTTGTCAGCGCCGGGCGCATTTCGGCAACGAGTAAGCACCCGACCGAGACGAACATCGTCTTTATGCTCGATACGCTCGAGCTCTACACCATCAAACGTCGCATGCGAGCTGCGCAGGCCAAGTTGCGTCAGGACCGTTCACTCGACGATGAGGACCGTCGCGTGCTGACTGTGCAGGCGGTGCAAGATTCACAGCGCCAGCGCGAGCTCCAAAAGTCGATCGGAGGCGTGGCCGACCCGTTCCGTTTGATCGGTTTGGAGACCACGGACGCCGATCAGGCCTAGATGTTGTGGTCAACCAGCGTATTCTCGCCTATATCCTGTCTTTATTTTGGGTATAGACGTCCATGTGTGTGCTAAAGTATTGAGTCCTGTGGACTACGAAGGGAGAATCTGTGCCAAAAAAGACTGAGAGCACGGGTACTGGGCTGGAATCCTACGTTGCAAAGCTCATGGGCAACGGCTCAAACAGGACTTCGGTAACCGAGGACGAGATTCAGGTCGCCCTGAAGGATATCGATGTATCTGACGAGCAACTCAACGCGGTGTATTCCGCGCTGCGCAACAGCGGCATCCAGATTATCTCCGCGAGCGGAAACGACGACGCTCCCATGGGCGTCGAAGATGACGATAACGATAGCGATACCGATGATTTCGATGACGACGAGCACGATTCCGGTTCACTCGACGATCACGAGCTTAAGATGGCCCGTCAGGCCGACGCCGAGATGGGTTCTTCCAAGAGCAAGAAGAAGCGCACCGTGCGTACGTCCCGTTCGCGCTCGCGCGTGCGCGGCATCGATGCCTCCACGGTGATGCTGACCGGTGACCCGGTTCGTATGTACCTTAAGGAGATCGGTAAGGTCGACCTGCTGACCGCCTCCGAAGAGGTCGATCTGGCCATGAAGATCGAGGCCGGTCTCGATGCCACCGAGAAGCTCGAGGCCGCCGAGGCGGGCGAGATCGAGCTTACCCGCGCCGAGATACGTCGCCTGACCCGTATCGAGAACGTGGGTCTCGAGGCCAAGCAGGCGCTCATCAGCGCCAACCTGCGTCTGGTCGTCTCCATCGCCAAGCGCTACGTCGGTCGCGGCATGCTGTTCTTGGACCTGATCCAGGAGGGCAACCTCGGTCTGATCCGCGCCGTCGAGAAGTTCGACTACCAGAAGGGCTTTAAGTTCTCCACGTACGCCACGTGGTGGATCCGTCAGGCCATCACGCGCGCTATCGCCGACCAGGCCCGTACCATCCGTATTCCCGTGCACATGGTCGAGACCATCAACAAACTCGTTCGCGTGCAGCGCCAGCTTCTCCAGGACCTGGGTCGCGATCCGACCCCCGAGGAGATCGGTGCCGAGATGGACATGAGTGCCGACCGCGTCCGCGAGATCCAGAAGATTTCGCAGGAGCCCGTGTCGCTCGAGACCCCTATCGGCGAGGAAGAGGATTCCCAGCTGGGCGACTTCATCGAGGACTCCCAGGCTATCGTTCCGCCCGATGCCGCCAGCTTCTCCATGCTGCAGGAGCAGCTCACCCAGGTGCTCGACTCGCTTGCCGATCGTGAGCGCAAGGTTATCGAGCTGCGCTTTGGCCTTGTTGACGGACATCCCCGTACGCTCGAGGAAGTCGGCCGCGAGTTTGGCGTCACGCGTGAGCGCATCCGTCAGATCGAGTCCAAGACCCTGGCCAAGCTCCGTCACCCCAGCCGCTCCAGCAAGCTCAAAGACTATATTGAGTCTTAGGGGTTACGCCGTTCTACCGAACGGCGTAACGGCTCGACGCTGCAAACCCGCCAGAGCGGCAATCTGCCTTTCAGCTTCGGCGGCATGATCAAAAGATCTATGCCGCCTTGCTTCAAGGCACCTTGCTCGCTCTGGCGGGTTTTCGCTGTCGTTACCAAAACATCGGCGTTTCCGTTGCCGGTAGTGATTGGGGGCGTCCCCAATGACTGGGAGGTTGATTTTCAATCTCAACGCAACAGCCTGAACGGACCCCGCGTTTCCGCAGC
>CALJMO010000005.1 GCA_937982065.1 uncultured Collinsella sp. | reverse complement strand
TGGCAGCGGCGTTGGTGCGCCATGCGACTCGGCCGATCGGCGCCCATGCGAGGCGCTAGCCGGTAACAAACCCGTTTCTGATAATGCGACTTCGTTGAATTATTTTGTGTCGCGCGTATTTCCGAGCGGTCGGATTTGAGGGGCGAGCGGTAGAACGCTCGCCCTTTGTGCGCCACGATGCGGCACAATGTACCGCAAAAGCTGTTTGTATCCGGTACGAATCGTTCGCTGGTCTTTAATTCTTCTCAACGGAGGTGTTTGAGATGGCAAACGGATTGCTTTTGCGGCTTCGCGAGCGTGAGCTCAGCGCGAGCCCGGCGGAACGCAATGTCATCGCATATGTAAGCGCTCATCCGCACGAGGTGGTCGGGCTGTCCGTCCGCGGTTTTGCCGATGTCACGTTCTCCTCGCCCTCGAGCATTTTGCGCTTTTGCAAGCGTTTGGGTTTTGCGGGCTACAAGGAGTTCCAGCGCGAACTGATTGCCGAGCTGGCGCTCTTAGGTGACAAGAAAGACGTAGCCCTCGAGGACATCTCCATGGATGACAGCGTCGAACGTATCGTGGGGAAGGTGATGAAAAGCAACGTGCGCACGATCGAGGCGACGGCGCGAACGCTCGATTACACCGTCTTGGAGCGATGCGCGGCCCGTCTTAAGCGGGCACGCGCGGTCAATCTGTTCGGCATCGGTGCCTCTCGTTTGGTCGCGCACGATCTGGCGCAAAAGCTCATGCGTGTCGACAAAGAGTGCCATCTGTACGACGACTGGCATGATCAGCTCTTGTGTGCCAAGAACATGCATGAGGGCGATATGGCAATCGCCTTTAGCTACTCGGGCTTGACGCAAGAGGTGCTGGACTGCACCGCCGAGGCTCAACGTCACAACTGTCCCGTCGTGGCCGTTACCAAAGTAGATGGATCATCCAAGCTTGCCACCATGGCCGATGCCGTGCTCGGCGTCGCTGCGAGTGAACCCTTGGTCCGCAGCGGTGCCATGGCTTCGCGTATGGCCCAGCTTATGGTTGTCGATGCCCTGTACGCTGCTTACGTTGCCAGTGACTACGAACGGGCGACGCATGTCATTAAGCAAAACTACATCGAGAAACAGGAAAGATGAGGTGAATGAAATGCTCGATTTAACAAAATTCACGACCGAACAGCGTAATCAAAGGTCAATGGACCTCGATACGATGACATCGCTGCAAATCGTCACGACGATGAACGATGAGGATCTTCGCGCCGTCCAGTCGGTCACGAAAGTGTTGCCCCAGGTTGCCACAGCAATCGACTGGGCTGCTGAGGCACTCGAGCGCGGCGGGCGCGTCTTTTACATGGGTGCAGGCACCAGCGGTCGTCTGGGCGTACTCGACGCTTCGGAGTGTCCGCCCACGTTTGGCGTGTCACCCGATCTGATTGTCGGGCTCATTGCCGGAGGCGAGACGGCGTTCATCAAGGCTGTCGAAGGTGCCGAAGACAGCGAGGAGCTTGGCGCGAGCGACCTGCGGGAGCGTGGACTCTCGGACAAGGATCTTGTCGTTGGCCTGGCGGCAAGCGGTCGTACTCCTTATGTGGTGGGCGGCCTTGCGTGCGCCAAGGCAACTGGGTGCAAGACCATTGCGATTGCCTGCAACCAAGGGTCGAAGATCGGGGAGAGCGCAGATCTTGCCATTGAGCCCGTGCCCGGTCCCGAGGTGCTGACCGGCTCAACGAGGCTCAAGGCGGGAACGGTTCAAAAGCTCATTCTCAACATGATCTCGACCGGTGCCATGGTCAAGATCGGCAAGGTATACCAAAACCTGATGGTCGATGTGCAGCAGACGAACGAGAAGTTGGTGGTGCGCGGCCAGAACATCGTGATGGAGGCGACCGGCTGCACGCGCGAGCGCGCTGTTCAGGCGCTTACAGATGCCGGCGGCCACGTAAAAACCGCTATTGTCTCGGTACTGCTGGACTGCGATGCCGAGCAGGCCGCGGTGGCTCTTGAGCGGGCGCGAGGCCATGTCCGTGCTGCGGTGAGTGGTTATGAGAAGAGCAATGCCGACGCCCAATAGGTGCGCGGCGTGAGCTGATATGACATCCAGACGAGATACCCAATACAAGGAGGAGTTATGACGAACAAAGAGCTGGCCCAAAAGCTGTTGGACCTTTTGGGCGGTAAAGATAACGTGCTCGCAAACGCGGCGTGCATGACGCGCCTGCGCGTGACCGTCAAAGACACGGGCAACGTCGACACGGAGGGTATTAAGGCGCTCGACGGCGTGATGGGCCTGGTCGAGGACGACACGATGCAGGTCGTGCTGGGTCCGGGCAAGGTGAATAAGGTGCTCGAGGAGTTCTCCAAGCTCACCGGCCTTGCGAAAGGCGTTGCTGACGAGAGCGTGGTTGACGCTGCGGCCACAAACAAGGCCGCGCAGAAGGCCAAGTACGAGTCCAAGCCGGTTCAGGCCTTCCTCAAGAAGATTTCCAATGTCTTCGTCGCCCTGCTTCCCGGCATCATTGCGGCTGGCCTCATCAACGGTATCTGCAACGTCATTAACGTCTCGACGGCAGGCGCGCTTGCAGGCGAGTGGTGGTACCAGGGCATTCGTTCCATGGGCTGGGCCCTGTTTGCCTATCTGCCCATCTTGGTGGGCTATAACGCGGCACGTGAGTTTGGTGGTTCCGCTGCGCTGGGCGGCATCGCCGGCATGATGTGCATCGCCAACAGTGCCATGCCTCTGCTTGCGCCTGGCGCGGCTGATCCTGCCACTGCCATTCTGCTGCCGCTCACCAATGCGCAGTACAACCCCGCAGCGGGCGGCATGATCGCGGCTCTCATCGCTGGCGCATTTTTTGCCTGGATGGAGCGTCAGATTCGCAAGGTTATGCCCAACGCACTTGACACGTTCTTGTCCCCGCTGCTGGTGCTCATCATCGGCGCCTTTGCTCTGATGCTCGTCATCCAGCCGGTTGGCGCATGGCTGACGACTGCCATCTTTAGCGTTTTGACCTTTATCTTCGAGAAGCTGGGCGTCCTGGGCGGCTATATCCTGTCGGCAGGCTTCTTGCCGCTGGTGTCCGTCGGCCTGCATCAGGCACTCACGCCGATCCACGCTATGCTCAACGATCCTGACGGCGCTACCAAGGGTATCAATTACCTGCTTCCCATCCTTATGATGGCTGGCGGCGGCCAGGTCGGTGCCGGTTTGGCGCTGTACTTTAAGACCAAGAACGCCAAGCTCAAGAAGTACGTCGCAGAGTCCATTCCCGTTGGAATCCTGGGTGTGGGCGAGCCTCTGATGTATGCTGTTACGCTGCCGCTCGTTCGTCCGTTTGTGACGGCCTGCCTGGGTGCCGGATTTGGCGGCGCGCTCGCGGCACTGCTTCACATCGGCACGGTTTCTCAGGGCGTTTCCGGTCTGTTTGGCCTGCTGATCGTCGTTCCTGGCCAGCAGCTCGGCTACGTTGCCGCTATGCTGCTTGCCTATGCCGCCGGCTTTGTCCTGACGTGGCTGGTTGGCGTCGACGAGCAGAAGATCAACGAGTTCTTTGGCGAGTAGTTTGATATTGCGAGCCGTGTTGCTCAGGGCTCGCGGCGCGCGGCAGATTTCTTGATGCTATGGTTGTGCCGGCGGGGCTAACTGCTCCGCCGGCCTTTTTTAAAGGAGCGTTGAAGCGTGAAAACGGGTATTTCGATTTATCTTTCCAGCCCTCTGCAGGATATTGAGCGGACGATTGAGCGTGGTGCCGCGGCGGGTGCGCGCTATGCGTTCACCTCGCTGCATATTCCCGAGGATGGGGGAGCGGCGTATGCCGATAAGGTCCGTCATGCGCTGTCGCTGCTTTCCGCCCGGGGCATTGCGCTCATTGCCGATGTGGGGCCTCGCACGTGCGATTTGCTCGGGCTTAAGCGCATCGAGGACCTGCGCGATCTGGGGTTGGAATACCTTCGTTTGGACTATGGCTTTAGCGCCCAGCGGGTCGCGGAGCTGTCCGGTGTATTTCGCATTGTGGTCAATGCATCGACAGTGAGTTCTGATGAAATCGCATCGTGGCGTGAGGCCGGTGCCGATGTGACTCGTTTTGCCGCCTGCCACAATTTTTACCCCAAGCCTTATACCGGTTTAGCTCTGGAGGACATTGCTCGGGTGAATCTTCGTCTTGCGGCGCTTGGATTCGAAATCATGGCTTTTGTTCCGGGTGATGCTAACGTTCGCGGGCCGGTATTCGAGGGGCTGCCGACGGTCGAGACGCAGCGCGGTCGCGCGTCAAAGGTTGCTCTCAATATGCTTGAGCTTGCACATGGCGCCGATTGCGACATTGTGTTGGTCGGCGACCCCGATCTATCCGATGCGGGCTGGGCGCAGTTTGCTCAAGTTTCCGCCGGATA
The DNA here is from genome assembly GCA_937982065.1 of uncultured Collinsella sp. GTDB lineage: Bacteria > Actinomycetota > Coriobacteriia > Coriobacteriales > Coriobacteriaceae > Collinsella. The sequence goes on along the minus strand of CALJMO010000005.1, from coordinate 496 downwards.
CGTGGACCTGCAATGCGAGCTTGAGCCCGGTTATGCCTATGTGCGCGGGCAGATTCATCACGACCGGCCCGACTCGAGCGTCCTCATCTTTAGGTCTCAGGAGTCACGCACGACGCTTAAGCCTGATTCCGTGCCGACGGATGCCGGAGCCGGCCTGCCGCGAAAGGCGGGATCGATCGCTGTGAGTAATAGCGGATATGGGCGCTACGAAGGCGAGCTTGAGATTGCGCGGGTCGATCTTCCCGGTGACGAGCGCATGAACGTTGCGGGCCATATCACGCCCGAGGCAATGGAGCTGCTGCCGTTCATCAAACGCGGATTCGGGGTACGGTTCGTTTAGCGTGTGACCCGTGGGCTACAATTGGCCCATCGTACGAAGGCGCCTCGTGTGGCGTGTGCCTGCGTTGGCCGATCTATATTCGGAGGATTCCCATGACCGTACTGTTTGTTGAATATCCCAAGTGCTCGACCTGTAAGAAGGCCAAGGCATGGCTGG
>CALJMO010000004.1 GCA_937982065.1 uncultured Collinsella sp. | reverse complement strand
CAAAGGAAAGCACTTAATGTGCTTTCCGTCTTGCGCAGGACTGTAGAGCAGGAAAGTTCATATGCGCCGCCCGGCTCCCGCCGCTCTCGGGGGCATCTCTCAAGCAAAAACTGTCGTTGGGTAAAGTCCGAGGTCAGTGGCGTTTTATACCGAGAAATTCAAAAAAAGTTGAAAATTCATTACATATTTGCGTTGACTTTAGGTAACTAAAGTTTCATACTCCTTTTCAACCACTGGGGGATGTGAACACGCACGGATCGTTCACATCATGATTGAAGAGGATTTCTCAGACATGTTCACGCATCAGCTAAACATTATCAGCGTAGTAATTATCTGATGCGGGTTAGCACATACAGCTAGCCCGTACGATAACGGGCGGCTGATGAAGATGAGGGCCGTCGAGCGCAACCGACGGCCCTCATTTTTTATGTCTGAGTAGTTCTTTTTAGAGGAGGAAATGTAATGAACGGAGTTTTGCTCATGGTTGTGGCTGCGGCGGTGCTCGCCTGCGGCTATCTGGGCTACGGCCGCTGGTTGGCCAACAAGTGGGGCGTTGACAAAGAGGCCCTCACGCCGGCCAAGCGCATGAAGGACGGCAAGAGCTTCTCGCCTGTCTCCGCCTTCACCGCGTTCTCGCACCAGTTCAGCTCGATCTGCGGTGCCGGTCCTGTCACGGGTACGATTGTCGCCATGGCCTTTGGCTGGCTGCCCGTCGTGCTCTGGGTCCTCGTCGGCGGCATCTTCTTTGGCGCCGTCCACGACTTTGGTGCCCTGTACGCTTCGATGAAGAACAACGGCAAGTCGCTCGCTCAGCTCATCGAGAAGTACATCGGCAAGACCGGCCGTCGCCTGTTCCTGCTGTTCTGCTGGCTGTTCTGCATCATCGTCATCGCCGCTTTCACCGACATGGTCTGCAAGACGTTCATGTTCACCCCGGCCGTTGACGCTTCTGGTGCTGCTACCGGTGCCATCGACTTCACCAAGTCCTATGCCGCCGGCTGCGCTGGTACCATCTCCATCCTGTTCACCTTCGTCGCTATCGCCTTTGGTTGGGCCCAGAAGAAGTTCAACCTCACCGGCGCTGCCGAGTTCGTCACCGGCGTGGTCCTCATGGTACTCATGTTCGCCGTCGGTATGCAGTTCCCGGTCTACCTGGATAAGTTCCAGTGGTTCGCCGTCGTCATGGTCTACCTGGTCTTCGCTGGCGCTATGCCCATCCAGATGCTCAAGACCCCGCGTGACTACCTCACTTCCATCATGATGATCGTCATGATCGCCTGCGCTGTCCTTGGCATCGTTGTCCTGGGTGTCCACGGTCAGGCTACGATGACCGCTCCGGTCTTCACCGGCTTCTCTGGTGCCTCCGGCATGATGTTCCCGGTCCTGTTTGTCTCCGTTGCTTGCGGCGCTCTCTCCGGTTTCCACAGCCTCGTTTCTTCCGGTACCTCCTCCAAGCAGGTTGAGAAGGAGCAGGACGCCGTCAAGGTCGGTTACGGCGCTATGGTCGTCGAGTCCTTCGTTGGCATCCTTGCCATCATCGTTGCCGGCATCATGTTCTCCGACATGAACACCGCCGGTACCGGCGCCCTTAACGCCGGCGTCGCTTCCACCCCGTTCCAGATCTTTGCCGCTGGCATCTCCCGCGGTATGCAGGCCTTCGGTGTTGACGGCACGCTCGCAACCGTCTTCATGACCATGAACGTTTCCGCTCTGGCCCTGACCTCGCTCGATGCCGTCGCCCGCATCGCCCGCACCTCGTTCTCCGAGTTCTTTGCCCAGACCAACGACGCCCTGGCCATCGAGTCCAAGGCCGGCTACATGAAGGTTCTCGGCAACCCCTGGTTCGCCACGGTCGTCACCCTGCTTCCCGGTCTCGCTCTCGCCTTTGGTGGCTATGCCAACATCTGGCCGCTCTTTGGTGCTTCCAACCAGCTGCTCGGCGGCATGACCATGATCACCCTCGCCGTGTTCTGCAAGTGCACCGGCCGCAAGGGTTGGATGCTCTACGTGCCCGTCGTCTTCCTGCTCTGCTGCACCTTCACCTCGCTGGTCCAGAGCGCCATGGGCTGCATGACCGCTGTCCAGGCTTACGGCTTCTTCGGTACCATCCCGGCCACCGCTACCACGGCTGCCGTCTCCGTCGCCGCCACCAAGGGCCTGCAGCTCGTCTTCGCCGTCCTGCTGATGGTCCTGGGCCTCATCGTTGCCGTCAACTGCCTCAAGGAGTTCTTCGGCAAGGAGGCCGGTTCCATGCCCGACGAGGAGCCCGAGTGGTCCGAGATGGGCAAGGCCGAGTATGGCCGCGCCGCTGCCGCCGAGGCTCCTGCCGACGCCGAGGCCGCCAAGGCCTAGTCAGCTTGATGGACTAACCGTTCCATCCATATGACTCGGAAAGACCGGGTCCGCAACGATGCGGACCCGGTCTTTTTTCTTGCGAGAACGGGTGATGCATGGGTGTCCTCGCAGATGTTTTTGCGTGGATAGGCTCGTGCGTTGTACCATATAGACGTATATGTGTGCATATGAAAGGGGCCCCGTGGCCAAGACGGTATATTCCGATAACCAACAAAATGTCGATGCTCTGGCTGAGCGTCTGAGCGGACAAACGTCGCTTTCTGCCGAGCGGGCCAAGCTGGTTGCCTACGACCTGCTCTGCCGCAAGGCGCTCAAGATCAAGTCGAGCGCGCTGGCGCAAATCTTCCGCTCCGTGGATAAGGAGTGCGATACCAAGGCGATGCGCGACGAGCTTATCGCGGCAAAGATTGTGACCAAGATCGAGGGCAGCGGCATTAACGGCCGTCCGGCGTTCTATACCATCAATGCCGAGATTCATGATGCCCAGGAGCAGCCTGTCGAGGGTTCCGTTGAGGTGCCTGCTGCGGAAGAAGTTGCCCCGCGTGAGCATATCGATACTGACGAGCTGCTCGATGAAAACGTCGTTCGCGCTTTTACCGCCAAGGCGGGTCGCGGCGGCTTTGACGGGGGTGGCAAGCGCGATGCGCAACGCCGTGCTCAGCAGGAGCGCTTCCGTCGCGCCGTTGCTCAAAAGGATGAGCTTGATACCGAGGCTGTTGAGGCTGAGGTTGCTGCCGAGTCGCAGAAGCCCGCGAAGGAGCAAAAGCCTGTGGAGGCCCAAGAGCCCAAGCGTCGCCGCGGTGCTCACTTTAAGGCTGCGCAGCAGGACGCTGTGCGCGATGCCGAAGAGGCTGCCGAGGTTGCGGACGATTCCGAGAAGCCGGCCAAGAAGGCCTCAGGCTCGTGTCGTCCCGGTCGCGGCTTCGCAGGTCGCGCGTACCCTGTAAAGCGTCAGGAGAAGGTCAATCAGGTTCCGGAGGCGCGGGCCGAGAAGGCCGTGGAGCCTGCCGAGCCGGAAGTCCGTGAACAGAAGCCTGTTGATGAGCAGACTGCTTCCGATACGGAGACTCAGGGCCAGCAACCTGCGGCTGAACAGACGGGGGAGGGTACTTCGAGTAGGCCTCACCGCCGTCGTCATCGTGGCGGTCGCAGCTCTAACGCTCAGGATGCTGCCGAGAATGTAGCGCCGCGCGACGAAGATGCGAAGGTGGATGCTCCGACGGGGCAGCCCAAGCGTCAGCCGGCGAAGGAGGGCAAGCCCGAGCGTTCGCAGAAGCAGACGTCTACTTCGAAACGTGAGTGCAATGCCCAGGGAGATTCTAGGCGCAAGTCTCAGAAGAAGCCCGAGTTTGCCGCAGCAGATACGGCTGCCCAGCAGACTGAGTCGACTACCCATGGCGAGGTTTCGGCGTTTGCCCTGGCCCGCGTTCTGGGCAGGCAGCTGCTCAAGGTTGTCCCCACGCCCACGGCGCTCTCCAAAATTAAGGAGCAGCAGACCCAGATTGTAAGGGTTGAAGGCAAGGACGGTAAAAAGACGCCGCAGCGCGCTCAGCACAACGAGATGTCCAATCGCAAGATTGCCGAGGAAATCGCGATCATCCAGGCTTGGGTCGAGCAAAACCGCGGTGCCGATACGCCGGTTGCCTCGCGCCGCCAGCGCGCCTACCAGATCTTCAATGACGAAAAAGCTTTTGACGGCAAGCATGGCGAGCGCCTGATCAGGCGTATGACCGAAAAGGGCATCAGCATGCAGGCGATCAAGGTCGCCCCCAACCGTCCGGTGCACTTTACGGGCTTCTTTACGCTGGGCGCCGACAAGCCGTTCATTATGGTCGAGAACCTGGATACCTACGACGAAATCGTCAAGCTTCTGCGCGGACGTAAACATGCCAAGCTCTTTGGTACCAAGGTGGGCGGCGTAATCTTTGGCGGCGGCTGCAAGGCGAGCGTCTCGCACGCACTGGATGATTATCTGGCCGAGATCGGCTATCGCTTTAACTACGTCTACTACGTAGGCGATATCGATCGCGAGGGCGCGCGCATCGTCGAACAGGCTCGCAATGCCAATGTGGTTGAGATTCGCCTGCATGCCGGCATGTACCGCGCCATGCTCGCCGAGCATAAGCGTCGCGTGAAGGCCGGCGGCGAGTGCGAGCCCGCGGCTGCCAACCAGGGCGTGCCGCAGAACCTGGCAGCGACGATCAAGGATCTGCCCATGGTTACGCGCGTGCAGTTCCGCAACGTGCTACGTGAAGGCGGGCGCATTCCGCAGGAGATCCTGATGACCGCAGACTATCGGGATGGCGACTCGGGAAGCTTCGACCGCATGCTCAACAACTAGGGCGTTCGGCCCCGGGAGAGTGGGGACACCGGCTTAGGTTTCCTGCTCTACAGTCCTGCTCACGACGGAGGCCACATTAAGTGGCCTCCTGTTCGTGCGGAACTCGCGATAAACCTAAGCCGGTGTCCCCACTCTCCCGGGGCCTGTGGTTACTTGGTTGTTGCATGCGGCTCGCTTTTCGGAACAGGGCTGATAATTCTAGATGCAAGGCGCTCTTGGTCGTTATGGGCCTGGGGCGTCTGTCTTATATAGGTAGATTCCTTGCGGGTTCGAATCCCTCCGCTTGCTCACAAGAAAAGCCTCCCGATCGGCTATGCGTTCGAGAGGCTTGTTTCTTTGGCTGGGACGGAGGGATTCGAACCCCCAACAGCCGGCACCAAAAACCGGAGTTCTACCGTTGAACTACGTCCCAATGTGTGGCGTTGCCCAAAAGCAACTCGTTTAGTTTACCTAATCTGCGAGGGCATCGCAAACGCCATCGAGCAGGCGTACGGCGAGTGTCTGCGCGTCGCTGGCCGTGAAGGTGCCGTTGTAGCGCGTCATGCCCGTGAGCTCAATGCGAATGCGAGCCGGCTTCTGCTGCGCGGCGACATTGGCGGTGCGGATGCGCTGGGCCAGGTTGTGGCACTCGGCGAGGGCGATCGTGGCGCGCGGCGCTGCATCTGCGGGCAGCTCATCGCTTGCGATCTCGAGCACCAGGTCAACGTCGGTTGGGACCTCGGAGTCGCAGAGCATCATGCCGCTGTTGTCGGTCGTTGCCGTGGCGATATTCCACATGCGCGACGCAACGCTGCGTGCGATGGGGTCCTCGCCGATAACGGCAATCTGGAAGCGCTCGAGCACGTTGGCGGCGCGAGCAAAACCGATACGGGACTCGGCTTCGGTGACCGAGGGCTTGCCCTCCCACACATGGTGCAGGCGGTTGATGTAGGCGTAGGTGTCCTGGAAGGCCATGCCGTCGGCAAACAGGCCGACATTTTCCTGGAACTGCTGCAGGGCGGCCTCGGTATGCGGACCAAAGTAGCCGTCGTCTTCGCCACAGGCAAAGCCCAAAACGTTGAGAGCGCGCTGCAGGGCCTGCACATCGGCGCCATGGAAATTGGGCATGCGCAGATAGAGAGTGCGGTCGCCCAGCTTATACGAAGCGTCTACAAGGGCGCTCCAGCAGGGGATATCGACGGCATGACCGGCAGCAAGGCCGCTGTCGAGCCTGAAGGTGCTGACGGCCTGCTCAGTGGTGGCTCCAAAGTACTTGTCGGTGACTTCGGCGGCATCAATCGTGTAGCCGAGCTGCAGGAGACGAGACTGCACGTCCTCGACGGCTGCTCCTTGCATGCCCGTTGTAATAGGTTCCATGAACGAACCCCTTTCGGCGTACCATTCGTACTATTTGAGCGTCTGTCGGATAGACAACGCGAAGGGATGCATAAACATGCACTCAACAGTGTAGCAAGTTGTGCCTAAATACGCTGCTGACAGGTTTTATAACCCCCGTTAGTTAAGACGCTCCACAAAGAAATCTGCCATGGAGAGGAACAGCTCGCGTGCGTGCGGATCAAGCTCAACGTTCTCGATGGCCGCTTTGGCCTTAGCGGTCAGGTCGAGCGCGTAAGTGTGGGCGTAATCGATGGAGTCGGTCTCCTGGAAGATCTCCACGGCGCGTGCGAGCTGCGCGGGATCATCGGTGCCCGAGGAAAGAATCGCCTCGACCTCGTCGTGGTGGCGCTCATCAGAGAGGGCGTGTGCGGCGACAAGCGTGCGCTTGCCCTCGGTGATGTCGGTGCGGAAGTCCTTGTTGGCGGCTTCCTTAGTGCCGACAAGGTTGAGCAGGTCGTCCTGAATCTGAAAGGCAAGGCCTGTGTGCAGGCCAAAGGCGCGCAGCGCTTCGATTTGCTCATCGCTGCCGCCGCCGATAATGGCTCCGGCGGCAAGCGGCGTGGCTCCGCTGTAAAACGCGGTCTTGTGCGTCGCCATGTCCAGGTAGTCATCAACCGAGATATCAAAGCGCCCGTCGCGGACCCAACCCAGGTCGAGTGCTTGACCCTCGATGGTGCGGACGATCATCTCGGTAAGCTCGTGGAGCACGCGCAGCTTCACGTCGGACTCCAACGTAGGGTCGTCGAGAACCGTCTTGGTGACCATGGTGAGCGCCAGGTCGCCACAATTGATGGCAAGGCCCGTGCCCTCGGTAAGGTGCATGCAGGGCTTGCCTCGACGAAGCTGTCCGTTGTCGGCGATGTCGTCATGGATAAGCGCTCCCGACTGAAAGTGCTCGATAGCTGCCGCCGCGCTGCGGGCGCTCTCAAAGCTGCCACCTACCGCGGTGGCGGCGAGCATGCAGATGAGCGGGCGGTGGCGCTTGCCGGCATTGGCCGTAAATGTCGAGAGCGGGGTATACAGGTAGCGCTCGATATCGGCAGAGGTCGCCTGTCCGTCAAAGAACGTGGCCAGATAGTCGTTGATCTGGTCAAAGTGCTGGGCTAAAAAGCTGGTAAACGGACTGGACACGGGTTCTCGCATTCTTTCTTAGGTTGCATCGTTGCGGTGTGCAGATACCATATTGCCACATTGGAGTTGCCGGCGCGTCTGTTTTGGCGATTTGGGGAAACGGGACGCGTGCGCGTGCCGGCTGCTTATATAAGCCTAAAGTGCTCGAGCGCCTTGACGACGCCATTTTTGTCGACCGAGTCGGTGATGTAGTCGGCGCGCTTTTTGAGATAGTCCGGCGCATTGCCCATGGCGATACCGACATCGACGGCGTTCATCAGCGAGACGTCATTGCTGGCGTCGCCGATGCCGTATACGGTTCCGTGGTGGGGATCGAGGGCGTCGAGTACAGACTGGATGCCCCCGCGCTTCGTGCATTCGCGGGGCGAGATTTCGGTTACCTCGAGTTCGAGCTCGTTAAAGCACAGCAGCGGCTCAAGTGCCTTGTCTTGAGCGATGTGGTTGGCGAGCGATGTAGACATCAAGATCTTGTAGACACTGTAATGTTGCAGCTGCGTGACTGCGTCGCCCAGGGTGCGCGCGTATCCGGGAGCATCGGGCGCATCGGCACTCATGCGCACGACGCCGTTGAGGCCCTCAAAGCGGATGACCTCGCCCGATTGCTCAAGGTAGGGGGCAAGACGCTGCAACATACTGGGCGTCATCGACAGATCGCGAATTGCGTGTCCGTCGATCTCGGCGTAACCGCCCGCAAGACAGACGATGCCGGTCCAGGGCAGCTCAAGAAGTTTGGGGTGGATGCAGCTCAGGGTACGTCCCGTGCAGATAAAGGCCATGTTGCCGTTGGCGACAAACTCGCGGATTGCCTGCGAAACCGCCTCGTTGGGATAGGGGGAGAGGTCCCGCTCGTCTTCGGGAAGGTCTTGGGCGAGCCTGGGGTCTTGCCAGGCGAGCGTTCCGTCGATATCGAAGAAGCAAATATCGCCGCGCTTATGGGCTGCGCTGGCGGCAGGGGAGGCCGAGGTGGTGGGCACAAATTCCGGCTCGAGGCCCATGATCTGGTCAAAATGCTCTTTAACGCGGGGAACGGAGATGCCGATGATCACCTGGGCGGTCTTGCCCGTAATGATGAGGCCCTTGGCGCCCACCGCGACAAACGACGCGTTATCTGCAACGATGGAAGGGTCTGCGACCTCGACGCGCAGGCGCGTGGCGCAGTTGGTTGCGCCCACGATATTGCCAACGCCACCTAAAAGCTGAATTACCCGCTCAGCGAGGACGTGATCTTGATCGGATCGACTATTGACCTCGTCATTGGGAGATTGCTCTTTGGCAAAGTCGCTTCCCGTTAAACAATCGATTGCCGCGCGATTGGCAACATGATCCTCGCGGCCCGGTGTCTTAAGGTCATAGACCAAGATGAGTGCTCGAAAACTAACAAAAAAGATGAGGCTAAAGGCAAGGCCGATACCGAGCGCCAAAAGATAGGCACCGGCATGCGTGCGCATGAGCGGAATAAAGTTGAAGGCTGCCATCTCCATCAGGCCGCCCGAGAAGATGCCGACGATGCCAAAGAGATTCATGGTTGTGGCAAGGCAAGACGATAAGACGGCGTAGAGCAAAAAGAGCCCGGGGTGGGTGAACATAAAGAGAAACTCGAGTGGCTCGGTAACGCCGCAAACCACCGAGGCGATGATGGCGGGAACAAGGATGACCCTGAGGCCGGCGCGGCGCTCGGGTTTTGCGGTGGAGTAGAACGCAGCTGCGATGGCAGGAAGGCCAAAGAGCTTGACCCAGCCGGTGGCGGTAAAACCGGCCCACGGCGCAAGCTCATTAAGGGGGCGCGTGCTATGGGAGAGGATGGGGAGCAAACTGCTCCACGTGGCGTAGATGCCGTCGTTAATGACCAGGTTGTCGTAGTAGATCGGCATGTAGAGCAGGTGGTGCAGGCCAAAGGGCTCGAGTGCTCGTTCTAAAAAGACAAAGATGCCCACGCCAAAGGGGCCGACGCCTGCAAGCGCGTGACGCAGCGTATCGGTTACATCGTATACGTAGGGCACGATGGCGGCCGAGATAGCGGCAAGGGCAAACACGGCAAAAAAGCTGATGAGGTAGACCAGCGAGGAGCCCGAGAAGGTGCCGAGCCAATCGGGAACCTTGGCATCGTAGAAGCGGTCATGGATGGCAACGACGGTTGCCGATACCGCCAGCGGGCCGATAATGCCGGTGTCGAGCGTCTTGATGCCGTCGATGACGGTGATACCGCTGGCGGAGGTCAAAGATGACGGGTACTCAAGTCCAAGGTTGTCTCCGCTCAGCTTAATGATCTCGCTCAAAAAGAAGCAGTAGGCAAAATAGGCGACGAGAGCCTCGAGACAGCAACGAGCCGGTTGTTTTTGGGCAAGACCGATGGGCAGCGCTACGGCAAAAAGGAGCGGGAGGCGTTTAAAGACCGTCCACGAGCCGCGCTGGATGATGGTCCAAAAAACGTACCAAGGGGTTCCGTATACGGCGAGATCGCCGACGATGTCCGCAGTCGTTGCGAGAGCGGAGACGCCGACCATGAGGCCCGATATAGAAAACAGCATGGCGGGCGCGAACATTGCCCCGCCAAAGCGTTGGATTTTTTGCAGCATGTTCTGCCTTCCGAATATCGAGGCGCGTTGCGCGTGGGGAAACGTTTAAACAATGGATTCATTGTAGAGGACCAGACGATTGTCGTACCGGCAGTTTTGAGCGAAACCGATTTGGGCATGACAGAAACCGTCAACGGTTAAATCCTGTCGCTTTACCGATATTCAGTTTAAACAACTTTAAGAAATGCTATCGTGCCTAGCCGGAAATGAATAATGTAGAGGTGAAACAATGCCAAAAGCGATATACGAAGGAATCTACCGAGAAATACGCTCGCGCATCATTAATGGGACCTATGCGTTTCAGGAGATGCTGCCAACCGAAGCCGAGCTGACCGCGGAGTTCGGATGCACTCGCAATACCGTCCGTCGCGCCTTGGGTATGCTGGCCGACGGGATGTTTGTGCAGCCCATACACGGCAAGGGCGTGCGCGTTATTTGGCTTAAGGGCGAAACCGACATGTTGGGCGCACTCGAAGAGGTTGAGTCGTTTGGCGAGTTTGCAAAGCGCAACAATGCCGTTGCATCGACGGACGTTAAGTCTTTCGAACATCTGGTTTGCACCGAGCAACTCTCTCGTCACCTGGGCTTTAAGGTGGGCGAGGAGTTGATTCGCGTAGTGCGTGTCCGAAGCCTCAACGGCAACGCGCGCCAAGTGGACCATGGCTATTTTTTGGCGTCGATCGCCAAGGGCCTGACTCCCGAGATCGCGGCAGATTCTATTTACGGCTATCTGGAGCACAAGCGCGGTGTCAAAGTGATGGCGAGCCGTCGTACGGTGAGTGTCGAGCTCGCCAACGATGAGGACTGCAGCTATCTTGACCTCGGCAAATACAACTGCGTTGCCGTCATGGAGAGTCAGTCGTACACCTCGGATGGCATCTTGTTTGAGGTGACGCACACTCGCACACACCCCGAGATCTTCCATTACCGCGTCAATTCCAAGCGATAGCCGGCTAGCTCGCAGCCTGACGAGACTCATGGCCTCAAAGAGAAAACGCCCGGTCAAACCGACGGTACATCGGCTTGACCGGGCGTTTTCTCTGCATTAGATAACAAATAATTGTTTATACAAAACTTGTCAAGTATCAAGTTGAAATTACCGTTCACCGAAGTTTTTCTACCGCTCTAGTAATACTTGTTCAAACAACTAGCCAAATGGCGTATCGTTCAAATCAGCAAAAGGGGCAAAGTCCCCGAGCCAATCTCCGAAGGCGGCGGCAAAGGGTGCCGCCACGGTGTGAAAGGGTGGATTGTAATGAAGAACGAAATGAGCAGAAGGCAGTTCCTGGGCTTTGCTGGTTCCGCGGCTGCAGTTCTTGGTCTGGGCCTCGTGGGCTGCGGTGGTTCTGCCGGCTCCGGCTCCTCTGCTTCTGGTGACGCTGCCGAGGTCTACTTCCTCCAATTCAAGCCCGAGGTCGACAAGGAGTGGAAGGAGATCGCCAAGGCCTATAAGAAGGAGAAGGGCGTCGAGGTCAAGATCGTGACCGCCGCTTCCAACACCTACGAGGAGAAGCTTAAGTCCGAGATGTCCAAGAGCTCCGCTCCGACCCTGTTCCAGGTCAACGGCCCCACCGGTCTTAAGAACTGGAAGGATTACTGCGCCGACCTGTCCGATACCAAGCTCCGCGGTGAGCTCATTGACGACTCCCTGGCTCTGCAGTCCGACGGCAAGGATGTGTGCATCGACTGGGTCCAGGAGAGCTTCGGCATCATCTACAACAAGCAGCTGCTCGAGAAGGCTGGCTACAAGGCCGAGGACATCAACTCCTTCGACAAGCTGAAGGCTTGTGCCGACGACATCCAGGCCCGCAAGGACGAGCTTGGTGTCGAGGGTGCCTTCACTTCCGCCGGCATGGACGACTCCTCCAGCTGGCGCTACACCACCCACCTTGCCAACATGCCGCTCTACTACGAGTTTGAGAAGGAGCACAACCAGGAGGACGACGAGATCAAGGGTGAGTTCCTCGACAACTACAAGCAGATCTTCGACCTGTACATCACCGACTCCACCTGCGATCCTTCGCAGCTTGCTTCCAAGACCGGCGACGACGCCACCAACGAGTTCGCAACCGGCAAGGCCGTCTTCTACCAGAACGGCTCTTGGGCCTACTCTGACCTCGTCAAGGCCGGCATGACCGACGATCAGATTGGCATGATGCCGATCTACATCGGTGTTGACGGCGAGGAGAACCAGGGCCTGTGCTCCGGCGGCGAGAACTACTGGTGCGTCAGTTCCCAGGCTTCCGAGGATGCCCAGAAGGCCACCGAGGACTTCATGTATTGGTGCGTCACCGCTGACACCCCGACCAGCATCATCGCCGACAAGATGGGTCTGACCGCTCCGTTCAAGAGCGCCAAGGAGACCACCAACGTCTTCTCGCAGCAGGCCGTTGCCATGGCCAAGGACGGCAAGAAGACCGTCGCTTGGGACTTCGTCTACATTCCCTCCGAGGAGTGGAAGAAGAACCTCAAGCAGGCTCTGATTGCCTACGCTGCCGATAACAGCAAGTGGGACGGCGTCAAGAACGCCTTCGTCGATGGCTGGAAGACCGAGAAGGCCGCTTCCGAGTAAGCAGTTGCTGCCCAAGCTATCTGATTAGCGACAGGGGGCGGGCAGACGTTGGTTTGCCCGCCCCCTGCATATTGAAAGGACCCTTTTATGGGCAAAGCACTCAAGCGCTGGTGGCCGCTCTTTATGCTGCCCACGTGCCTGGCGTTTATGATCGGGTTCGTGATCCCTTTTATCCAGGGCTTTTATCTCTCGTTCTGCCAGTTTATTATCATTAGTAACGCGCACTTTGTCGGTATCGAGAACTACGTGCGCGCGCTGTCCGATCCGCAGTTCTCCACGTCGTTCTTCTTTACCGTGGCGTTTGCCTTCCTGTCGACGGTGCTCATCAACGTGATCGCCCTGGCCATTGCGCAGGCGCTCACCCGCAAGGCGCTCAAAGGCACCAACATCTTCCGTACGATCTTCTTTATGCCTAACCTGATCGGCGGCATCGTGCTGGGCTACATTTGGCAGATTCTGATCAACTGCCTGCTCTCCAACGTGGGCGCCCAGCTCATCGCTCTTAACTCTGCTGCTGGCTTCTGGGGCCTTATCATCCTGACCCTGTGGCAGCAGGTCGGCTACATGATGATCATCTACATCGCTGGTCTGCAGTCCATTCCGTCCGACTACATCGAGGCCGCCAAGGTCGACGGCGCTACGGCATGGCAGACGTTTTGGAAGGTTAAGATCCCTAACCTGATGCCGACCATCACCATCTGCCTGTTCCTGTCCATCACCAACGGCTTTAAGCTGTTCGACCAGAACCTCGCCCTTACCGGCGGCGCCCCCGCGCACTCCACCGAGATGCTCGCCCTGAACATCTACAACACGTTCTATTCGCGTGCCGGTATCGCATGGCAGGGCATTGGTCAGGCCAAGGCGGTTATCTTCTGCATCCTGGTCGTGGCCATCTCCATGATCCAGCTTAAGGCCACGAGGTCCAAGGAGGTGCAGCAGTAATGAAACGCGATAAGGTTATCAACCGCGCGCTCTCGATTTTCTTTACGATCCTGTCGCTCGCGTGGATCTACCCCGTGTTCATGATTGCGCTTAATTCTTTTAAGAAAGCGACCGCAATCAGCACCACCACGGCATTCGATCTGCTCACGCCCGAGACGTTCAACGGCCTCGCAAACTACATGCACGCCCTTAACGAGCAGGGCTTTGCCTCGGCATTTATGTACTCGCTCATCATCACGGTCACGTCGGTCGTGCTGATCTTGGTGTGCTGCTCCATGTGCGCTTGGTACGTGGTTCGTGTCAACAACAAGATCTCGAACTTCTTCTATTACCTGTTCGTGTTCTCGATGGTCGTGCCGTTCCAGATGCTCATGTTCACGCTGTCCAATTTGGCGGACCGCATCGGCTTTAACACGCCGTTCAACATCTGCTTTATCTATCTGGGCTTTGGCGCGGGCCTGGCGGTCTTTATGTTCGCCGGTTTTGTAAAGAACATCCCGCTCGAGATCGAGGAGGCGGCCATGATTGATGGCTGCAACCCGGTCCAGGTGTTCTTTAAGATCGTCCTTCCCATCATGAAGCCCACCTATCTTTCGGTCGGCATCCTCGAGACCATGTGGGTCTGGAACGACTATCTGCTGCCCTACCTTACGCTCGACTCCACCAAGTACAAGACCATTCCTATCTTGATCCAGTACTTCCGCGGCGGCTACGGCCACGTCGAGCTCGGCCCCATGATGGCCTGCATCATGATGGTCGTTATTCCCATCGTCATCATGTACATCCTCTGTCAGAAGTACATCATCGACGGCGTGGTGGCAGGTGCCGTCAAGGGCTGATGCCGTAACTGTTTTGCAAGTTTCTGCGGCGCCCCTCAGCGCGGCGCCGCATATCGAAAGGTAGAGACATGGCCGAGATCGTTCTCAAACATGTTCAGAAGGTGTATCCCAACAACGAGTCAAAAAAGAAGGGCTTCTTTGGCAAAAAGAAGAAGACCGAGGAGAAGAAGCACAACCTCAAGGTTACCGAGGACGGTGTGCTCGCTGTAGAGGACTTCAACCTCACCGTTCACGACCAGGAGTTCGTCGTCCTCGTTGGCCCCTCTGGCTGCGGTAAGTCCACGACGATGCGCATGGTCGCCGGCCTGGAGGACATTACCTCGGGCGATGTGCTCATCGACGGCAAGCGTGTCAACGACGTGGCGCCCAAGGACCGCGACATCGCCATGGTGTTCCAGAGCTACGCTCTGTACCCCAATATGACGGTGTACGAGAACATGGCATTTACGCTCGAGCTCAAGAAGGTTCCCAAGGACGAGATCGACCGCAAGGTTCGCTCTGCTGCCGAGATTCTGGGCATTACCGAGTACCTCGACCGTAAGCCCAAGGCGCTCTCCGGCGGCCAGCGCCAGCGTGTCGCTATCGGCCGCGCCATCGTGCGTGACCCCAAGGTCTTCCTGATGGACGAGCCGCTGTCCAACCTGGACGCCAAGCTTCGTAACCAGATGCGTGCCGAGCTCATTAAGCTGCGCCACGAGATCAAGGGCACGTTCATTTATGTTACTCACGACCAGACCGAGGCCATGACCCTTGGCGACCGTATCGTGGTCATGAAGGACGGCGTCGTCCAGCAGATCGCCACGCCGCAGGAGGTCTTCAACCATCCCGCGAACATCTTCGTCGCCGGCTTCATCGGCGTGCCGCAGATGAACTTCTTCGATGCCCAGCTGGTGCGCTCGGGCAACGGCTTTACCGTCAAGACCGAGGATATGAACGTGGCACTCGCCCCCGAGACTTGCGCTCAACTTGCCCTCAACTGGGACGGCGGCGACGTGAAGGAGATTACGGCCGGCGTGCGTCCCGAGCAGATCCTGCTTGCCGACAAGGGCGAGGAGGGCGCGCTCCAGGGTACCGTCGAGGTGACCGAGCTCATGGGCTCGACCGAGCATGTCCACGTGACCGCTCCCGACGGCCAGTTTGTCCTGATTATCCCCGTCGTCGACCTCGAGGCCAAGGGCGCGCTCAAGGCTGGCGACACCATCTGGTTCAAGTTCGAGAAGAACGCGACCCACCTCTTCGATAAGGTCTCTGGCAAGAACCTTATCTAGGCCCGGTGCATCCAGGCCCTTCCTTTGGGCGACTGCGGTATTGCCATCCTTTTGCCGCGGTCACATATAAGGCTCCCCTCCCGTCCACTGGGCGAGAGGGGAGCCTTTCTTTGTGTTGGGGCTGTCTGACCGGTCGTTTGTCTCGATCTGTAACAGGTAGGGCCGATTTCGGACGTTAGATGTTACAGATCGAGACGGTCCCGCTGAGCTAACCATTTCATCTAAATCTGTAACACCAAAGGTGAATTTCAGCTGCTAGATGTTACAGGTTGAGATAAACCCAAGGGGAGGGGCTGGTATGTCTCAATCTGTAACAGTTGGGACCGTTTTGGTTGAGTAGTTGTTATGGATCGAGATTGTTTGGTCGAGTCGGGTCACAGGGTAACGTGCGGGCACAAAAAACGGAGCCGTGTTGCCACGACTCCGTTTCTCAGGAGGATGGGTAAGGGAGTGAAATTAGCTCAGGTGCCAAATCTCGTCATTGTACTGGGAGATTGTGCGGTCGGACGAGAAGGTGCCGGCGTTGGCGATGTTGATCAGCGCCTTGCGCATCCAAGCGTCCTGGTCCTCATAGTCGGCTAGCACGCGCTCCTTGGTCTGGATGTACTCCTCAATGTCGAGCAGGGCCATAAACCAGTCTTTGCCCTTAATGTCGTCGTGCAGGCGCTGCAGGCGCTCGGCGTTGCCGGTTGCCATAAAGGCCGGGTTGGTGATGAAGTCCACCAGCAGTTTAATGCCGGGCTTGCGGTAGAGCGCACCGGCGTTGTAGGTGCCTTCGGCGTAGAGCTGCTCGACCTGTTTGGACGAGGCGCCA
Source organism: uncultured Collinsella sp. (assembly GCA_937982065.1). Classification (GTDB taxonomy): domain Bacteria; phylum Actinomycetota; class Coriobacteriia; order Coriobacteriales; family Coriobacteriaceae; genus Collinsella. Next base: position 14,170 of record CALJMO010000004.1, on the reverse strand, counting down.
AAGGTATAGATGTTCTCGTCGCCCACGAGCTCGGCAATCTCCACGTTGGCACCGTCGAGCGTGCACAGGGTCAAAGCGCCGTTGAGCATGAACTTCATGTTGGAAGTGCCGCTCGCCTCTTTGGAGGCCAGGCTGATCTGCTCGGAGATGTCGGCAGCGGGAATCACGCGCTCGGCGGCGGTGACGTTGTAGTTCTCGATCATAACGACCTGCAGGTAGGGAGCCACGTCGGGGTCGTTGGCGATCCACTGGGAAAGCGTCAGGATTAGGTGGATGATGTCCTGAGCGATGGTATAGGCAGGCGCTGCCTTGCCGCCAAAGATGATGGTGACGGGGTGCTTAGGTCTGTTACCGTTCTTGATGTCGAGGTACTTCCAGATGATGTAGAGCGCGAGCATCTGCTGGCGCTTGTACTCGTGGATACGCTTGACCTGGACGTCGATGATGGCGTTGGAGGGAATGGTCACGCCCTGCTCGAGCGCCATGAACTGGCGCATGATGGCCTTGGCCTCGACCTTGGTGGCGGCCAGGCGCTCAAGAACGTCCTTGTCGTCGGCGAACTTGGCGAGTTTGCTCAGATCGCCGGTGCTGCGCCAGTCGGTGCCGATCACATCGTCGAGCAGGCTGGCGAGCGCGGGGTTGGCCCCATGGATCCAGCGGCGGAAGGTGATGCCGTTGGTCTTGTTGGAGAACTTCTCGGGATAGATCTCGTAGAACGGATGAAGCTCGGTGTCCTCCAGGATCTTGGTGTGGAGGGCGGCTACGCCGTTGATGGAGAAGCCAAAGTGGATGTCCATGTGGGCCATGTGGACGGTGTCGTGCTCGTCGATGATGGCGACGCGCGGGTCATCGTGCTCGGCTTTCGCGATCTCATCGAGCTTGACGATAATGTCGGCGATGGCAGGGGAGACCTTCTGCAGGCTGGTGAGCGGCCACTTCTCGAGCGCCTCGGCAAGAATCGTATGGTTAGTGTAGGCGACCATGGAGCGTACGATGGTCACGGCCTCGTCAAACTCGATGCCATGCTCGGTGGTGAGCAGGCGGATGAGCTCGGGGATGACCATGGTGGGGTGCGTGTCGTTAATCTGGACCACGGCGTAGTCGGCCAGATCGTGCAGGTTGCTGCCGCGCTCGATGGCCTCGTCGATCAGGAGCTGGGCGGCGTTGCTTACCATGAAGTATTCCTGGTAGATGCGAAGTAGGCGGCCCTGCTCGTCGGAATCGTCGGGGTAGAGGAACAACGTGAGGTTCTTGGCGATCTCGGTCTTGTCGAAGTCGATGGAGCTGCCGGGGACCAGGCCGTCGTCGACGCTCGCCAGGTCGAACAGGCGCAGGCGGTTCTTGTTGGGCTGGCCGTAACCGGGCACATCGATGTTGACGAGCTTGGAGGTAACGGCAAAATCGCCGAACTCGACGGTGTAGGAGCGGTCATCGTCGACCAGGATGTCCTGCTCACCGAGCCACTCGTCGGGGACGGCCTTCTGCTGGTTGTCGACAAAGCGCTGACGGAACAGGCCGTAGTGATAGTTGAGGCCCACGCCATCGCCGGTCAAGCCCAGCGTGGCGATGGAATCCAGGAAGCATGCGGCCAAGCGGCCCAGGCCGCCGTTGCCGAGCGACGGCTCGACCTCGAATTCCTCGATCTTGTTGAGGTCGTGGCCTGCGGCGGTGAGCTGGTCCTTAACCTCGTCGTAGATGCCGAGGTCGATCATGTTGTTGATGAGCAGCTTGCCGATCAAAAATTCGGCGGAAATGTAATAGAGCTTTTTCTTGCCGTTGTTGAGCGGGCAGGTGGCGGAGCGCTCCTGCACGAGTTTGACCAGCAGCTTGTAAATGCGACGGTCGTCGAGCTGCTCGAGCGAGGTGCCAAAAGACTGCTCGGCGAGTTCCATGAGGTTAATTCGGGGCATGTTTTCTCCTGTGATGGGTTGTTTCATGTCTGCAATTCATAAGAAGCCCGCGCGAGGGGATTGGGGTGGCCTCGCGCGGGAAAAGCAAGCGCGTCCGCACGGTGGGGAGGGGTCGGGCGCGGTAGCTCCTATTGAGGAAGCTCGATTTCGGCTTCCGACGGGATGCGGAAGTAGGTCTCGGTCCAGTCGGTGAGTTTGTGCTCGAGCTCGCGGGTGATGGCGCCGTCGAGCATGCGCCAGGTCCAGTTGCCGCCCAGCGTGGCAGGGGTGTTGATGCGCGCCTCGTTGCCCAAGTTGAGCAGGTCCTGCATGGTGTAGATGCACGTGTCGCTCACGCTGGCGGCGATGGTGCGATTGAGTGCATCTGCCATGGGTTCGCCGGCCTGCTGATGGGTGTACAGGGCTGCCTGCTCGCGCTGACGCGGGGTGGCCGTTCCCTCAAACCAACCGCGCGCCGTCTCGTTGTCGTGGGTGCCCACATAGGCGACGGTGTTGGCGATGTAGTTATGCGGCAGGTAGTACGAGTTGGTGCCCTCAAAGGCAAACTGCAGGATCTTCATGCCGGGGAAGCCCGAGTTGTCGCGCATGTCGATGACGCCGGGGGTGAGGAAGCCCAGGTCCTCGGCGATGATGGGCAGCGTGCCGAGCTTTTCCTCGAGCGTCTTGAAGAACTTGAGGCCGGGACCCTGCGTCCACGAACCGTAGGACGAATCGGGCGAGGAGAACGGCACCTCCCAATAGGCCTCGAAGCCGCGGAAGTGATCCAGGCGGATGACGTCGTACATGTCGAGGGCGGCGCGAATGCGGCCCTCCCACCAGGAGAAGCCGTCGGACTCCATGGCGTCCCAGTCGTAGATGGGGTTGCCCCAGTACTGGCCGGTGGCCGAGAACTGGTCGGGCGGCGTGCCGGCGACGCTCACGGGATTGCCGGCGGCGTCGATCTTAAAGAGCTCAGGCGTCGCCCACATCTCGACGGAGTCACGCGAGACATAGATGGGCAGGTCGCCGATGATGAGAATGTCGCGCTCGTTGGCATAGGCCTTGAGGCGGCTCCATTGGCGGTCGAAGAAATACTGCGTCATCTGGTGGTAGAGCATGCGCGCGGGATGGGCGGCGCAGACCTTGGCAGATGCTTCGCCGCGGGTGCGCAGTTCTGCGGGCCACTCCCAAAAGGCCTTGAGTCCGCACTCCTCTTTGACGGTCATGAACTCGCAGTAGGGGATGAGCCAGTCCTCGTTGGCCTGGATAAAGTCATCGAAATCGGCCGGCTTGTCGGCTGCAAAGCGCTCGGCGGCTCGGTCGAGAATCTGACGGCGGCCACCAAAGATGGCACCGTAGTCGACATTGCTGGGGTCGGATCCCAGATACACGCCATCGATATCGCGCTGCTCCAGATACCCTGCCTCGATAAGCTCGGCAAAGTCGATGAAGTTGGGGTTGCCTGCGCGGGCCGAGAACGACTGATAGGGCGAATCGCCATAGCTGGTCGTCGTAAGGGGCAGAATCTGCCAGTAATGTTGTTTGCACGAGGCGAGAAAATCGACGAAGTCGTAGGCATTCCAACCAAAGCCGCCGATTCCGTATGGTCCGGGCAGAGATGAGACGGGCATGAGGACGCCGCTTGCACGCTCCATGAATGCGCTCACCAACCTTCTTGTTGTGGGGTCGGCCTGCCGATGGGTGTGCAGTCCGCCTCCGATGTTCTGATTCGATACGCCTATTGTAAAACATGTTGTTTAAACATGTACAGGCAAGATAAAAAAGTTGGTCGATTTTCGGCGAATGGTTACATGCCATGAAAAAGCCCCGACCTCACAACGTGAGATCGGGGCAAGAGCGGTATGTAGGTTTTGCTACTCGGCGTCGGAGAAGCCGTTGGGGTTGTGGCTCTGCCAGTTCCAGCTATCGCGGCACATGTCCGCGATGTCGTACTGGGCCTTCCAGCCCATCATGCGCTCGGCCTTGGAGGCATCGCACCAGTTGGCAGCGATGTCGCCGGCGCGGCGCTCGCGGATCACGTAGGGCAGCTCCTTGCCACAAGCCTTGGAGAAGGCGGCGACGACCTCGAGTACCGAGGTGCCGGTGCCGGTGCCCAAGTTAAAGATCTCGACGCCGGTCTTGCCGTTCATCCAGTTGAGGGCGGCCACGTGACCAGATGCCAGATCGCACACGTGGATGTAATCGCGCACGCCGGTGCCGTCGGGGGTGGGGTAGTCGTTGCCAAAGACCTGAACGGCCTCGAGCTTGCCCACGGCGACCTGGGCGACATAGGGCACCAGGTTGTTGGGGATGCCCTTGGGATCCTCGCCGATCAGGCCCGACGGATGGGCGCCGATGGGATTGAAATAACGGAGTAGCACGACGTCCCACTCGGGGTCGGCGGTGTGGACGTCCATAAGGATCTGCTCGATCATCCACTTGGTCCAACCATAGGGGTTGGTCGCGGGCTTCTTAGGATCCTCCTCGGTGACGGGCGGGTTGTCCGGGTCGCCGTAGACGGTCGAGGAGCTCGAGAAGATGATGGACTTGCAGCCATGGTTGCGCATGACGTCGATGAGCACCAGGGTGTTCTCGATGTTGTTGTGGTAGTACTCGACGGGCTTGCTCACCGACTCGCCGACGGCCTTAAAGCCGGCAAAGTGGATGACGCGGTCGATCTGATGGGTATCGAAGATCTTGTTCATCGCATCGCGGTCGAGCACGTTGGCCTCGTAGAAGGTGAGGTTCTTGGCGGCCTCGTCGCCCACGATGGTCTTGACGCGGTCGACGGCGACGGCGCTGGAGTTGGAGAGATCATCGACGATGACGACCTGGTAGCCACCCTCGAGCAGCTGAACGACGGTGTGCGAGCCGATAAAGCCGGCGCCACCGGTAACGAGGACACAGGTGTCTTTGGGGTCGAGTGCTTTGGACATGTAGTCTCCTATCGAATCAGGAACACTTCTTCAGGGGAGTATAGCGCAGGCAGGGACGCCCAAATCGTGCGCTGTAGGAAAAGCAGAGGATTGTGCTAACGTACTCATAGAAGAGCTTGCGTACGCATAACCTGATCTTTGACATTTGCTTACGAGCCGCTGACCTTGCAGTTTCCTGCCGTTCGTGGAAATCGTTGGGACGCGCCATATGTACGCTAATATGTATGAGTTGAGCGACATATAAATAAGCATGTAACGGAGTACATATGTCACCAAACAGCGATTCCATCCTTTCCCAGGAGCTCTCGCGCCGCACTGCCCTCAAGGCCCTGTTCGGCGCCGCTTCTGCGGCAGTTCTTTTTGGCCTGCCCGCTCGCGCCCATGCGGCGGAGGCTTCCAAAGAAACCACCGATAAACTGAATGCCGCCCAGGCCCAGCTCGACGAGGTTCAGGCCCAGCTCGACAGCATCGCAAATGAGTATGCGGCGCTGGCCAACAAGAATGCCCAGACCCTCAACGACATCGAGAATGTCCAGGGCAAGATTGACGACACGCAGGCCCAGATCGATGAAAAGAAGGCCGAGCTCAAGAAGAAGCGCAACGACCTTTCCGATCGCGTGGCCGCCAGCTACAAGTCCGGCGGCACGAACATCCTGTCGCTGCTGCTGGCCTCTGGCTCGTTTGAGGAACTCGTCGCCAACGCGCATTACGTTGAGAAGATCAACAAGAGCGACCGCGACGCCATCGAGGACATTCAGACCATCCAGGAAGAGCTCGATGCGCAAAAGACCGAGCTCGAGTCGCAGAAGGCCGACTTAGAGAAGCTCAAGGACCAGCAGACTGCCCAGATGCAGGACATGCAGGCCAAGCAGCAGGAAGTCCAGACGGTTCTGAACGGCCTCTCTGACGATGTCAAGGAGCTCATGGCTCAGCGTGATTCCGAGATTCTCGCTGCCGCCCAGGCCGAGGAGGCCGCTAGGAAGGCCGCCGCTGCCGCGGCCGCCGCGAACAAGAACAATTCCTACTCGGGTGGTTCGAGCTCGGGTGGCGGATCGTATGCGCCCGGAACTCCGCAGCAGAATGCCGGCTCGGGCAAGCAACAGGCCGTCGTCAACGCGTGCTACTCCACGCCTTCGCCGGGTCAGAACTGGTGCGCGGCGTGGGTCACCAATGTCTTCCGTAACGCCGGCGTTGGCTACTTTGGCGGCAACGCGTGCGATATGTTTAACGCATGGTGCTATAGCTCCGACCGCTCGGCGCTGCAGGTGGGCATGATCGTGGCCGACTCATCGCATAGCGGCACGGGTGCTCCGGGCCTTATCTACGGTCATGTGGGTATCTACGTTGGCGGCGGCATCGTTATGAGCAACGAGGGTGCCATTACGTCTAAGTCGCTTGATTCGTTTATTAGCTTCTATGGCACTGGCTCTGGCGTGCGTTGGGGCTGGCTTGGCGGTATTGCGCTGTCGTAGCTGCGGTTTGAAGCAAGTTGGTCCGGGACTGGGGGCGAGGCATAAGGTTGCCTGCTCTACAGTCCTGCGCAAGACGAAGGCCACATTAAGTGGCCTTCTTTGCGTGCGGAACTCGCGATCAATCAAATATATTGCGCGCGGGCACGCGGCCCTCTTGGGTTCGGGGCGCGGCACACCGGACTGGTTGTCTGAATTAAAGAAAGTGAAGGCCCCTTTCGGGGCCTTCTTTTTATAAAAATTCGCCTACTCGGTGGACTTCGGGTTCTAGGTCTACGTCGAACTGCTCTTTGACTTTGGCTTGGATGTCGCGGATGAGTTCGTCGACGTCGGCGGCGGTGGCGTGGTCGGCGTTGACGATGAAGCCGCAGTGCTTTTCGCTTACCTGCGCGCCGCCAACGGCGTGTCCGCGCAGTCCGGCATCCATGATGAGCTTGCCGGCAAAGTGGCCCTCGGGGCGCTTGAAGGTGGAGCCGGCACTCGGCATGTCGAGCGGCTGCTTGTCCTCGCGGCGCTGGCGGTAGTCGTCCATGTCGGCCTTGATCATCGCGGCGTTGCTCGGGGCGAGATTGAAAGTGGCCGAAAGCACGATAAAGCCGTCGTCGGCGATGCGGCTCTTGCGATAGCCCAGGTTGAGTTCGTCGGCATCGAATTCGATGATGTTGCCGCTGCCGCGGGTGCCGTCGTCGAGCTGGCGAGCGGGTTTGTAGACGCGCACGGACTCTAGCACATCGGCCATGCAGGCACCGTAGGCACCGGCGTTCATGTAGCAGGCGCCGCCGACCGATCCGGGGATGCCCGAGATGGGCTCCATGCCGGTGAGGCCGGCCTCGGCTGCCGCCGCGGCGACATCGGAAAGCAAGGCGCCGGCTGCCGCCGTGACGTGCGTGCCGTCGACCGTAATGTCGGAGAGGCCTTCGCCCAGCGCCACGACGACGCCGCGGATGCCCTTGTCGCCGACAAGCAGGTCGGAGCCGTTGCCCACGATGGTAAGCGGCAGGTCGCAGCGATAGCAGGTATCGAGCGTGGCGACGAGGCCCTGCTCGGTATCGGGCGTGACAAAGACGTCGGCCGGGCCGCCGATCTTAAACGTGGTGTGCTCGCGCATGGGCTCGCTCATCAACACGTTGTCCTCGCCGGCAACGCCAGCGAGCGCGCACAGCAGGTCCTCGTTAAAAAAGTCGTTCTCGTGCATATGAATATCCGCCTTTTGGTGGTCGTCGTCATCAATCGATTGCAATATACCCCACCCGGACGGATTTGGTGCGCTGACGGCGATAAAACAGCCGTCTACCGGATTGGTAAAGTGTTTATCACCGAGGTAGAGGGGTAGTCGCTATACTTTCAAGAGATTGCGCGTAAACCCGGAAGGAGCGAGATGGCCAACAAAGTCACCCTCAAGCAGATCGCCCAGGAGGTGGGGCTTTCCCCCTCGTCGGTCTCGCTTGTGCTCAATAATCGGCCCTGTCGCATCTCGGAAGAAAACCGCAAACTCATCAAGGAGGTCGCGGCGCGCAACCACTATGTTCCTAACCAGATTGCGCGTAGTTTGGTCATGCGCGAGTCGCGCACGCTGGGCCTTATCGTCCCTAACATCGAGAGCCGCTTTTTTGCCTCGCTCGCCGGTAGCCTGGAAAAGCGCTGCCGCGAGGATGGCTATGCACTCTTCATTACCAGCTCGGGTGGAAGCGCCGAGGACGATCTAGAGCTCCTGCGCCAGCTGGTGACGCGCGGCGTTGATGGCGTGTTTTTGGTCGTGGGCGACGAATTCTCGGACGACCGCGCTTTGCGCGAAGAAGTCAGCCATCTGCCCATCCCGGCGGTAATGGTTGACCGTGCCATTGAGGGACTCGAGTGCGACAAGGTGATGTTCGACCACGAGATGGGCGGCTACATGGCTACCCGCTATTTGATTGAGCAGGGTCACTGTCGTATTGCCTGCCTGGTTAACGCGCGCCGTTCCAATACGGGTCGCAAGCGACTTGCCGGCTATGAGCGCGCGCTTCGTGAGGCGGGGCTGCCCATTGATGCACTTCTTGAGTTTGAGAGCGAGTATTACATCCCGAGTGCCTACGAGGCCTCGGAGGCGGTGCTCGCGACCGATGCCACCGCCGTGTTCGCAAGCTCGGACAACATTGCTCTCGGCCTGCTCAAGCGCCTACATGAGATGGGGAAGAGCATTCCGGGCGATATCTCGGTGGTGAGCTACGACAACTCGGCTGCTGATGTGCTGTTTGAGCCGGCACTGACCGCGATCGAGCAAGATCCGAGCGTGCTGGCCGAGCATGCCTTTAGCTGTATGGCAAAACGCTTGGCCGGTAAGGGCGGCAAGCGTGCCGATGAAGTCGTCCTGGAGCCTGTGCTCATCGTGAAGGACAGCGTGCTCAAGGTTACAAAACACAACTAAACGCGTTTGTCGATTTGCATATCAGGAATATGAAGAACTTGTGGCAAATAATGTCGCAGGCCAATGTCTGGTTTTGTCAGGTTAATGGCGAACCGGAATGATAAAACGTTTTTTCATACTGATAAAACGTTTTAGCAAATATACTTGTCCCAACGAAAGGTCGCCATATCGGAGGGTGACCATGCAGCGAAGGGACATAAACAATGGCTAAAACTCTGGGAACGCCATGGCAAAAGCTGAGACACGAGGTGCCGGCTTCCGAGCTCGAGGGTGTCGATCTGTATTGGCGCGCATCGAACTACCTGTCCGTCGGCCAGATCTACCTTCGCTCCAACCCGCTGATGCGCACCGACTTTGTCGATGAGAAAACCGGTGAGGTGCGCGACTTTGGTCGCCCGGACGTTAAGCACCGCCTGGTCGGTCACTGGGGCACCACGCCCGGCATCAACTTCCTGTTCGGTCATGTCAACCGCCTCATCGCCGATCACAACCAGAATGCTATCTTCTTGATGGGCCCTGGTCACGGTGGCCCCGCCGGTACTGCTCAGTCGCTGCTCGACGGTACTTACCGCGAGATTCGCCCCGACATCACCAATGACGAGGCCGGCCTACAGAAGTTCTTCCGCCAGTTCTCCTATCCCGGCGGCATCCCGAGTCACTTTGCGCCCGAGACGCCCGGTTCCATCCACGAGGGCGGCGAGCTCGGCTACACGCTCAGCCACGCCTACGGCGCCGTCATGGACAACCCGAGCCTGCTGGCCGTGGCCGTGGTGGGCGACGGCGAGTCCGAGACCGGTCCGCTCGCGACCTCTTGGCAGTCCAACAAGCTCGTGAATCCGGCAACCGACGGTATCGTTCTGCCGATCCTGCACCTCAACGGCTACAAGATCGCCAACCCCACCATCCTCGCCCGCGTGTCCGACGAAGAGCTCACCAAGTTCTTTGAGGGCATGGGCTATAAACCGCATTTCTTTGTCGCCGGCTTTGACGACGAGAGCCATGCGAGCATTCACGAGCGTTTCGCCGCCCTGTTCGAGCAGGTCTTTGACGAGATCTGCGACATCAAGGCCGCCGCACAGGCCCAAGCTGCCGCGGGCGAGACCGTGGTCCGCCCGGCCTATCCCATGATCGTGTTCCGTACGCCCAAAGGTTGGACCTGCCCCAAGCAGATTGACGGCAAGAAGACCGAGGACTCCTGGCGCGCCCATCAGGTGCCGCTTGCGAGCGCCAAAGACACCCACGAGCACTTCCGCGTGCTGCGCGAGTGGCTGCGCTCCTACAAGCCCGAGGAGCTCTTTACGCCCGAGGGTCAGGTGCGCCCCGAGGTGACGGCCTTTATGCCGACCGGCGAGCTGCGCATCGGCGCCAACCCCAACGCGAACGGCGGCAAGGTGCGCCGCGAGCTCGAGCTGCCCGATATTCATGCCCACGAGGTCCCCGTCGCAACTAATGGTCATGGCTGGGGCTCCACCGAGGCCGCCCGCGTCTTTGGTGAGTACACCGCCGACGTCCTGGCAAATAACATGGACGACTTCCGCATCTTTGGTCCCGACGAGACCGCTTCCAACCGCCTGCAGGATGCCTACAAGGTGACTAAGAAGCAGTGGGACGCCGGCTTCTACGAGGACGAGGCCAACGACGAGCTGCTGGCAGGTTCCGGTAAGGTTGTCGAGCAGCTGTCCGAGCACCAGTGCGAGGGCTTCCTCGAGGCCTACGTGCTCACCGGCCGCTCCGGCGTGTGGAGCTCCTACGAGAGCTTTGTCCACGTGGTCGATTCCATGGTCAACCAGCACTGCAAGTGGCTCGAGGCCACCAAGCGCGAGATTCCGTGGCGTGCCCCCATCAGCGGCCTCAACATTTTGCTGTCGAGCCATGTCTGGCGCCAGGACCACAACGGTTTCTCTCACCAGGATCCCGGCTTTATCGACCTGCTGCTCAACAAGGCCAACGACACGCATATCGTGAATGCTTACTATCCGGCTGACGCCAACATGGCGCTTGCTGTGGCCGAGCGTGTTTACCAGTCCACCGACTGTGTCAACGCTATCTTCTGCGGCAAGCAGCCCGCCCCCACTTTCCAGACGGTCGACGAGGCCCGCGCCGAGCTCGCCGAGGGCGTTGCGACTTGGGAGTGGGCATCGACCGCCGACTCGCTCACCGAGGCTGACGTCGTGGTTGCCACGTGCGGCGACGTGTCGACGCTCGAGGCTCTGGCTGCAACCGACATGCTGCGTGAGCTGGGCATTAAGGTGCGGTTCGTCAACGTGGTCGATCTGCTCAAGATCCAGAACGTCTGCGAGAACGACCAAGCCATCAGCGATGAGCGCTGGACTGAGCTGTTCGGCTACGGCGATAAACCCGTGCTCTTTGCATTCCACGCCTATGCTGGCACGATTCGCCGTCTGATTTGGAACCGCCCCGGCCACGACGCCTTCCGCGTCCACGGCTACGAGGAGAAAGGTTCCACGACAACGCCGTTCGACATGCTGCGCCTGAACAACATGGACCGTTGGGCACTGGCCGCCGACGTGCTGCGCATGGTTGACGCCGATAAGTTTGCCGAGCAGATTGACGAGTGGGAGGCATTCCGCACCGAGGCCTTTGAGTTCGCGTGCGATGAGGGCTACGATCACCCGGCCTTCACCGACTGGATCTGGCCCGACGCCGCAGCCGCAACTGCTGCCGACGGCGCGCTCTCCGCAACGCAGATGACCGCAGGCGACAACGAGTAGGTAGGCATCCGGGACGGTCTCGCGCTGGGGCCGCCTCCGGGCGGGTTGCCTTGGTCTGAGAAGTGGGCTTCGCGAACTTCTCAGACCAAGGCAACCCGCCCGGAGGCGGCCCTCTCGACCGTTTCGATATGCGGGGGCTGATTCTTTTTTATGTAATGGGGATTTTGCTTACGCTGCCTTGGAAACTGTGCATCTAACTATGGTCAGCCAAGACTACATTGCCGGGGTGGGGTGCTTGGTTTTGGAAGTTCGCGAAGCCCACTTCCAAAACCAAGCACCCCACCCCGGCCCTCGTCCGTATGTTCTTCCGCTGGGCGAGCCATAGGCGCCGCGCACCGATGCGGTAAAGTGACGGCTTGAAATTGGTGCTATATTCGGCTTGAGTTGTTTAATGCTAGTACGGGAGGCTGATATGGGGCTGTTCAAGAAGAAAAACCCGCAGGATGCCTTTGATCCCGATGTGTTTACCATCACGGATACGATTTTGGACCCGCCGCGGTTTACGTTTTTGCCGGCCATTTACCAGGATGCCACGCGCCGCAAGTGGGCCGTGCATCAGCGCGGCGGCGAGCCGAAGATTTTTGACTATGCGGACGTGCTGCAGTGCGAGATTGTCGAGACCGGAAATCCCGAGGATGTGCCGGAGCTTAGTAATCGCGAACTAGCTCAGCAGATTTTGATTAATCCAGCTCAGGCCACCAAAAACAACGCTGCCAAGCGTAATATGTGCCTTGGTATGGGTGTCATCGTTGCCGTGCAAACCGGCGAGGATGAGATTTCGAAGCTTGAGATTCCGGTGACCGCGGGCGAAGTCAAGCGAGACTCCGGCCTATATCGGTCGTATCGGAACGTTGCAGAGCGGATAAAAGAAGCCTTCGACGCCATGGGGCGTCCGGAGTAATGATGCCCGCAGCAGCAAGCGGTTGAGGAGCCTTGCCCATGTCGAGTGAACCATATGCGATTCCGCCCAAAGATCGCGCCTTTGAGGGCATTCGTTGGTATATCAAACATTATGACCTGCAGGGTGGCGACCGGCTGCCCGCCGAGCGTGTGCTCTGTGAAGCGCTGGGTGTGTCGCGCACGGCGTTGCGCGCCGCGATCACGCGCCTTATTTCGTGCGGAACTTTGGAAAGCCGCCGTGGTTCGGGCACCTATGTGTGCCCGCCCAAACCGCTGAACATCTTTCAGGAAACGTGGAACTATACGCAGGCGGTGGAGAGGGTTGGCTCAAAGTCGACCGCACGCCTGATATGGTCCAAGGTCGCGTACGCCGATATCGATTTGGTCCAAAAAGCCCAGATCGATCTGGGCATGCCGCTCTTCTGCATTAGGCGCGTGCGCGTGGTCAATGGTTCCCCGGCGTCAATCGAGACGGCTTACGTCAATCTGTCTTTGTGTCCCTCGCTTCCCGATCACGATTTTGAGCAGGAGAGCCTCTACGACGTTTTGCTTAAAGAGGGGAATGTCCATGTGACGCACGGCAAGGAGCATATTTCCATCAGTCGCCTGAATGCCGACGAGGCTAAGTTGCTGGATGCCCAGGAGGGCACGCCGGTGTTTTATAAGACTTCGCACGAGTGCGACGAGAACAATGGCTTTGTCGAGTATTGCAAGTCCGTGATTCTGCCGACCAAGTATCGATTTGCCGATAACGGCGAGGCAGACGGCGTTGCGACGAAGGTGGGTGTCGAATGGCTGAGTCAGTAGAAGACATGCCGGTATACAAGCAAATTCGCCGCTGCATTGCGGAGCGAATCGAGCGTGGCGACTATCCGACGGGCTCGATGATTCCATCCGAAAATGAGCTGGCAGAGGAGTTTGGCACGACGCGCCTGACGATCCGTAGCGCCATGGACGAGTTGGTCAAAAGTGGCCAGATTCGTCGCGTACAGGGCAAGGGCGCCTTTGTGGGGCACAAGTGGTTTGATGAGCATGTTCGCAAGGGCGGCTTCCGTCAGTCGGTTTTGGCATCGGGTTCGACGCCGTCGGTGCGTATCCTGGCGCGCTCCAAACGCTATGCCGGCCCGTATTATGCCGACTTGTTTGGTATCGCCGAGGACGATCTGCTTTACTCGGTGCGCCGTCTTAACTGCATCGACGGTGAGCCCGTGTCGATCGAGATGACGCTGATCCCGTGCCTGCTGTTCCCAGGCATCGAAGGCGTGGACATTTCGGTCTTCAGTCTGTTCGAGACCTACGATATGTTGGGCAGAAAGCCAGATAAATCTATTGAGAAGCTCGATATCGAGGCGCTGGGTGCACGCGATGCGAGCTTGCTCGACCTTGAGCCGGGCGATCTAGCGCTTGTGCTGGAATGCCTGACATACGACTCGAGTGGGCAGGTTATCGAGTATGCCAAGTCTTTTACCCGCGGCGATGCCGGCGGATATACCTACAACTACTAGCACCTAGAGCGTCCTTGCGCACGGCGGGGGCGCTCGTTTTTTTACGGACATACGTCGCGTGACCGATGAGCGGCAAAAACTGACCGTCTACCGAGAGGGGAGAATGAAATCGAAAAATCGGTATTAAAAACGGCTAACCTGTTATCGTTCACTGGTATTAAGAACCTTTGAATTGTTGAGCCTGGGGTCAAGGTGACCATAAGGTTAAGTGGTGCGACGGGACGGCAAGCCCGTCCAGTCCGTGCGACAATTCAAACTGCTCGTGAAAGGAGCGAGAATGAAGGAGACCGAGAAGATCGAGATCATGCACTTCGACCAGGAGGGCTACCTCG
>CALJMO010000003.1 GCA_937982065.1 uncultured Collinsella sp. | reverse complement strand
CGGGCACCATACATGCAAGTGAGCGTTCAAGGGGGTCAAGGCCCCCTTTTTCGTGTACGTAATGTGATAACGCGCTGTACGTGTTATTATTCGCAAGGCGTTGTTTCCGCAATGCCCTAAAGAGGAACCCGAGGGTTCCCACCTTTTGGCGCCAATGAGCAGCTGACTGGTCATACAACTTAGATTACCTTCCTCAAATCGAGGAAGTCTATGTGTACGACCTGGTTGCTGAGAAGCGCCGGGTTATTTTATTATGAATGGAGGTAGGGAAAATAGCTAAGTCTGATGACACCCGCATCAACGACGAGATCACTGCATCTTCGTGCCGTTTGATTGGCGTCGATGGCTCTCAGCTCGGCCTGTTCGCCATCCGCGATGCCCAGCGCGTCGCCGACGATCAGGGTCTCGACCTGGTCGAGATCGCTCCCAACGCGGAGCCGCCGGTCTGCAAGGTCATGGACTACGGTAAGTTCAAGTACCAGCAGGCCATGAAGGCCAAGGCTGCTCGTAAGAACCAGTCCAAGGTCGAGGTCAAGGAAATGAAGTTCCGACCCAAGATCGACGTTGGCGACTACGAGACCAAGAAGGGCCACGTTCTGCGTTTCCTCAAGAAGGGCGCGCGCGTTAAGATCACCATCATGTTCCGCGGCCGTGAGATGGCTCACCCGGAGCAGGGCCTTAACGTTCTCGAGCGTCTCGCCGAGGATCTCAAGCCTTACGCTACGGTCGAGTCCAAGCCTAAGATGGAAGGCCGTAACATGCTTATGCTGCTCGCCCCGATTAAGGGCGCCTTCGATGAGGATAAAGCGGCAAGCGATACCAAGTAACTAGTGTTCTGTAACCGATTAAGGAGTATTTCATGCCTAAGATGAAGTCCCACAGCGGCACCAAGAAGCGTTTCCGCAAGACTGGTACCGGCAAGCTTATGCGCGCCAAGGCTTTCAAGAGCCACATCCTGAGCAAGAAGTCCACCAAGCGTAAGCGTGGCTTCCGTCAGGAGACCGAGATCGCCGCTGCCGACCGCAAGGTCATCAAGTCGCGTCTCGCCTAAGTTCGTTTTTTCGTTTTACCGTCTAGGAGTTGATAGAACATGGCACGTATTAAGCGCGCTGTTGCCGCCAAGAAGAAGCGCCGTACCGTTATGCACCGTGCGAAGGGTTACTACGGTGCCGCTTCGCGTACTTACAAGCATGCTAAAGAGCAGGTCCAGCACTCCCTGCAGTATCAGTATCGTGATCGCCGCAACAAGAAGCGCGAGATCCGTTCTCTCTGGATCACTCGTATCAACGCTGCTGCTCGTCTGAACGACATCTCTTACTCTCAGTTCATGCACGGCCTGAAGGTTGCCGGCATCGAGCTCGACCGCAAGGTCCTGGCTCAGATGGCTTACGAGGACATCGAGTCCTTCAACGAGCTGGCTACCATTGCCAAGAAGGCTCTCGAGGCCTAATAGATTCTCTTGAATCGCTAGGGGAGTGTCGCGTTGTGCGCGGCGCTCCCCTTTTTTATCGAAAGCGCTGGTTTACATTGCTAAAAGCGCGGGTAGATAAACACTTACAGGTGACCGATCTTTATATATCTCTTAACCGAAGGGTCATCATCTGATACGTGCAGTATTTCTGCACCAGCCTTTCTATGACTTATATAGGAAGCGATGTATTGTGTAGGACTTGTGAAGAGTGGAATTCCCGCCCACGGGGCCCCTCCGGTCTGGCAATATGTCTCCTTGCCGTGCGGCCCGGTGGAACCGGATGAGCCGCAAAGCGTGCACCTTGAGAACCGGATACTGCGAGGATGGACACACCAGTTGTGTCGCATCCGGGCAGACATCGAACCATTTGAAATGGTCTAACTTGGATTTGT
>CALJMO010000002.1 GCA_937982065.1 uncultured Collinsella sp. | reverse complement strand
GCAACGCGTTGCGCTGAGTCCTGAGGCTGTTGCAATGAAAATGAGAATCAAGGCCGAATTCCACAATGTAAGCGATTTTTAAAAATGTTCTTGCCACCGAGTTCAGGCTCCGTTATATTATCCCTTGCGCACTTGCGCACCCTTGATCGGGCGTTTAGCTCAGGGGGAGAGCGCTTCCCTGACACGGAAGAGGTCAGAAGTTCAAATCTTCTAACGCCCACCAAATGTTCGCAGCTCAGAGGCTATGTCCTCTGGGCTGTTTTGTTTTATGTCGCCAAATCAGCTGGCAGCTCCAACCGCCCAAGCAACCACCCTGCCCATACACAAAACCGCGTCAATAGCCACCGAGGCCGAGGCCAACGCGTCTCGAACCCATCCGAGCCGCAACTCCTCAGCAAAACGCCGCGATGTCTGCGCCCTGCGGTATCCTTGGGCCACTTGCACCTGCAGCACCAAGGAGCCGCCATGCGCACCGAGCTCGATGTCCCCTTTTCGCACAAAGAAGAAGCCAAGGCGCTGGGCGCCAAATGGGACCGGACCAAGAAGGTCTGGTATGTACCCAGCGGCGTCAACCCCGAGCCCTTTGCCGAGTGGCTGCCCGGTGTTGACCGATCCGACCCCTCAGCGCCGTATATATATCTAGTACTGGGCAAGCGCGAATGCTGGAAGTGTCACAAAGAGACCTCAGTCGCGGCCTTCGGCATTCCCTATCGAACCGATAACGACGAGAGCATCGCCATCGCGCACGCGCCCAACGAAGCCGGGTACATTGCCATCGACACGGCCAACGCCAACGCACTCGCCATCGTGCCCGCTCTTGGCTGCGTACCGGGCGAGATCCGCGACTACCTTCATAAGCGCTGCGGCTACAAGCCCGTAGGCGCGCGAGCCTCCAAAGCCCCGTCGCTCGGCAACACGTGCACCAGTTGCGACGCGCTGCAAGGCAGCCGCTATCTGTTCGAGGAGCCCTCGTCCCCGTTTGCCCTCACTGCCATCAACAAGCTGCCGGCACTGGAGTTTATACGCGTCGAAGTTGCCGGCGTCTTTGGCGTCCCGGCCACGCGCACCGACTTTGACCAGGCACTCTTTACCTGGGCACGCGACCATCACGCCGAGTTCCACAAGCAACTCGGTGAGGGGATTTATTTGTAGAGATGACATCGAGGCATTGAGGAGCAGGAGCTCGATCGTTAAACAATCCCAAAACGCTACAGCCCCAGAATGTGCTCCAGATAGCCCTTGTTGAACCAGAACGATTGCTTCGTCATCCAGCGCCCATCGGGCAGTTCGCAAGCATTCCTTGCGATGTCACCGATCTCTGTTCCATCGGCAAACTTGTAAGCCGCTTTTGACGTATGCGGGCGAACGTGAACAATTGGGTTGTCCGCCATACCGGGCAGATTGTTAGTCACTTTGAGCTTTCCGCTTGCATCCCGATACGGATTGAGCTCAACGCCCTCACGTATTACCTTTCGTGTCTCATCCCAACAAGCTTTCGCAGGGCCTTCGATTTCGTTTTCTCCCATCGCCCAGAACAAACAACGGTCGAGACGCAGCACGCCATCGTGGTCCTCGCGAAACACAACGAAGAAGAAGCGATTGGTCTCAAGGCACGCATGAAAAGGCGACGTTTCCCAGTCTTCCTCGATCAAACGCTTGAACTCAAACGGTGGGAACGACATAGCCTGTTCGATGTGCCCCCTGTTGTTAACTCGAACGGTTCGGACGGAAATGCCTGCCTTGACGAATTCCTCGGCAGCATTGTTTTTGATTCCGAGCATACGATAGACGAGCGTTGTCCACTGCGCCTTATTGCCCGTGTACTCCAACCCGTATTGCTCCGCAATCTGGCGATCAGTTTCGCCATAGTGTTGCTCGATAAGTCCAGTTACGTAACTTTCGAAATCAATGGACTCGTCGTCGCCTCGAACGATGCTCTCGCCGATACGCGGGGCACCGAGAACATAGGCGTGAAGCACATAGTCCATGTACGAGCGTTTGAGAGAAAAGGCGCGGCGCTTCGCGCGACGGCGTTCGATCTCGCCCGTATCGGTATTGAAGTACTCGTAGTACTGGTCGACCCACATTGTCGCTTCGGTTGCGCCCTTTGTGCAGGCGCCCAAGTAGGTGGTCATGCCCTCCGACAGCTCGTCTGCGCGACCATCCTGAATGTACGAAATGATTTTCTCGTAGTCAGCGCGGATGATCTTCATATCCTCTTCGGGCAGACGAACCATGACCGCACGCTCAATGCGTTGGTCGTATTTATCGATGGAACGATCGCGGCCATAGTAAATCAACAGGATATTGCTGAGCTTGGTCTTGAGGTGCGAATTGTCATAGTCGAGCGAAACGGGACGGTCGTAAGGAATCATGGTCAGGACAAGACGTTCACCGGCAGATTTACGACCGTCTTTAAGTACGTCAAAACACGTTGCCTTGAGCTCGACACCCGCCTCGGGAAAGTCCGGCCGGTCGTCGCTGTTGGCCTTGTAGCCAAAGTAACGCTCCTCGATCAGGGTCCCCATACCGCCCTTGTACTTTTTGGAGCCAAAGTCCTTGGGCGCGCTCTCCCCCTCCGGCGCAATACCAAGCTCAAGAATATCGCGAAACGTCATCCCGTCGAGATTGGCAGCATACCGCTCGATGCTAGAGGGGTCAGAAAAATCAGTATCGTCAAGCATGCGCTTGAAATCGAGGTGCTTCTTGGACATAGGGTACCTCCGAACGTCGCAGTTAACCTCATGGTAGTTCAGGGCAGCATATTCCTCCATGAAATTGAGGTCTTGATCTTGTCCGCTCGATCGGCTATTGTTGTGAGCACCATAAACGGACACAGTAGCGATTGGAGAAACGTGTCTGAGATTAATATTGCCGAGCTTTTTGCGGGCGTCGGTGGATTTCGTTTGGGTCTCGAGGGCTATGCCGACCCTCGACATCCCGAGTTTTATATGAAGCCCGCCGGGCCCTTTCGCACCATTTGGGCCAACCAGTGGGAACCGCCCGGAACCAAGGCGCGTCAGTTTGCGGCACGTTGTTACATGGACCGCTTTGGCGAAGATTCCGTTGTCAACGAAGATATCAATAAGGTCTTGGAGCAGGCTGAAGCCGGCGAAATAAAAATCCCCGACGTGCAAATGGTCGTCGGCGGCTTCCCTTGCCAGGACTACTCTGTTGCACGCCCGCTCAATCAGGCGCACGGCATCGAGGGCAAGAAGGGTGTCCTGTGGTGGGACATCTATCACTTTCTCGAGATGAAGAAGCCGCGCTTCGGTCTCTTTGAGAACGTTGACCGTCTGCTCAAGTCGCCCGCGTCACAGCGCGGTCGCGATTTCGCCATCATCTTGAGCTGCCTTGCCGACCTCGACTACACCGTCGAATGGCGCGTCGTTAACTCTGCAGAATACGGTTTTCCCCAGCGTCGCAAGCGCGTTTACATCTTCTGCGAGAAGAACGCTGGCAAGGTTGATCTCGTTGATCGCATGCACAACGGCGTCATGGCTAAAGCCTTCCCCGCCATCTATCCCGACGAGATGTCCGAGCTCGACGTTTTGCCCGACCCCTACGAGAACTCAACTCGTTTTGGCGTCGGCCAAAAGACCTCTCAATTCAAGAATGCTGGCGTCCTGCAGGGCTGTCATATTCTGACCTGCGACTTTGCCGAGAACTATCACGGTGAGCGCCACGTGCTTGGCGACGTGCTTGTCGACGAGGCTGATGTCCCGGAGCAGTTCTACATCTCCGACGAAAAGCTTCCCGACTGGCGCTACCTTAAGGGCAGCAAGCGCGAAGAGCGCACTAACAAAAAAACAGGCTTTACGTACACGTATTCCGAGGGAGCCATGAGCTTCCCGGATGCCACCGACAAGCCGAGCCGCACCATCCTCACAGGAGAAGGCGGCACGGGAGCGAGCCGCTTCAAGCACGTCATCGAATGTCCCGATGGCCGTTTCCGCCGTCTTGTTCCCGACGAGCTCGATCAGCTTCAGGGATTCCCGAAAGGCTGGACCGATACGGGCATGACTGACGGCCATCGAGCCTTCTGCATGGGCAACGCACTCGTCACCGGCGTGCCCCATCGCATTGGCGAAGCTATGGTCGAAGTGTACGGCCTCTAAGGCAAGCAATCCGGAGCCGGCAGTTCACGCTGTCGACTCCGTTTTTTCCATCCCACTCCCCTGTATACTGATGTAGCACGTGTTTCATCCGGGCTTGTTGGGCCGGATTGTTCATGAGAGGGTCTTATGGCTGCTTCGAATCCGCCTAAGGGGAGCGTTTCTTCTTCGTCCATCAAGCCGGTTACACGCAAGGCCGTGCGTTGCCAGCGCGAGGTCGCTTGGCTTGTCACGCAGGCAGCAGGCAGACTCGTGGCGAGCACGGAGGACGTCAATGCTCCCACACCGAGCTTTGTGCTGGCAGCGGCGCTGAATCGAGTACGCCAGCTGGAACTCGTCGCACAAGAAGACGGCAGCCATCTTGGCTACCAGGACGCTATGGCGCCCGACCTGTTGACCTTTTGTCGCATGACCAAATTGCCCGCCGCGCCCAATACGCTTTCGGACGCAGGCTACATGTTTACGCTCTCGGGCGCGGACCTTATCCGCGACATCTATGCATACTGCAGCGAGCTCGCCGAGCGCCACGTCTTTGACGCGGCAGAAGTCAAACCGGGAAATGTCATCAAGCTGGTTCTTAGGCTGTTCCTGATAGACGGGTTCGGGGCCATGCCGGCGTAAGCCGAGTCTTTAGCATCACCGTCGACTGGGCAACAACCGCTTTACCTTAATGGACGCCAATCGAGGGTCGATTATTGGGTCGCCTCGTCCACTAACGCATCTATCCCACGCGCTCCGACAGTCGATACTTGCGGTTGCGGCTCGTCGCCGGCGCCGTGGGCTCAAGCTCGCCTTGAGCAATGAGCGCGTTGACGCGTGACCTAACCTGGGAAATTGTAAGCCCCGTGCGTTCTGCCAGCTCACGCGTCCCCAGCTCGCCGTAGTGTTTGAGTGCCGTCACAATTAAGCCCCCGCCATGATCGACCGGCTCGATTTTTGAACGGTAAAGTACGATCTTGAACCGATCGAACCCCGGGCAGAACAGGGGCTCGGCCAGACCATGCGCGCGCATGGCATCGATCATCATCGGGATGCCCGAGCCATTGCCCTCAGCCGGCGAACCTGCGCCATCCGGCAGCGGGACAATCGACATGAGTTTCACGAGCGTCGCGTTACGGCATCGGGAGCTGCCGTCAAACAAGTTCTCGCGAGTCTTTCCCCCGTAAAGGCCGCCAGGATTCGTCACCTCGACACGATCGTCAAAGACGTCGACGGCAATCGATTGTCCACAGAACCGATCCCCGTATTCTCGATGGATTACGGCGTTGGCGATTGCCTCGCGCAGAACCTCCTCGGGAATCTCCAGCGAGTCGACACGCGAGACGCCTTGGACGGTCGAGGTTCGCCGCAAATTCTTGGCGACGGCCGCGACAGCATCCGAAATCATCTCGCCCAACGTTCCCTCACAGATTGTGCGGTCCATGAACCTCAGCGACCCCGCCATGCCCTTCTGAGTTCCCGCATGGACAGCCACGTCAATGAAGAGCTTGGGATAGAACTGCTGAGGGTAGGTGCCCACAACTAGGAGTCCAGCCTTGGTGACATTGCCCTGGGAATCAAGGATATTTAGGCGCTCCAGCTTCGTTTGTTTGTCCGGCGCGCCGCGCATTGCCCGGGGCGTCAACGAGAAAGCCCGATCTATCGTACGGTCGACCAGCGTCTCGTCGAGATTGTCCGCGCCCGCACCCGCCACCGCGTCCCGATCGCTCGGAGTCGCTCGACCGTATGACGCCAATGTGAGCACCTCAGTCGATGAAAGCGGCACATCTTTGTCATCGATGCGCTTGTAGCTGCCGCCCTGGGCGCCCCGCTCTATGACATAGCAGGGCTTGCTCGACGGATCGAGCTCCTCAATCGTAATGACGAGAACGATGACGCCCTGAAGCTCCACTCGCTCGATCGTGTATTTAGGCGGATTGGCCAGCTTTCCTCGACCGCCCGCATCACCCATGCCTGACACAAATTGGTTGAGCACTTTCTCGGTCTCGAAGTTCTCAACCGGGACAAAACCTGCGCGCTCACTCACTCCGAGCACGATGATTCCGCCGGCAGTGTTCGCGAATGCGCTCACCGTTTCCCACACATCGCAGGAAAGCGTCGTGGCGCTCTCCTTCACTTCGACGTTAAGATCATCCGAGCCCATACGCCTTAAAGACTCAAGCAGACCGGTCAGCTCGTTTTCGTTCATCTGCACGTCCTTTCGCTCGGTCCTGCGGAGAATGCCGCGGATAGATTTCCCTCGTCTCTCAGTTATCTCTCGTAATTATCTCTCATCTATCTCTCTATCTCTCGGCTTAGAGATAAGAGATAGATAGAGATGGAATGTCTACCATTTGCTTCATTTATACATATTTTTGCTGGTAGAACAATCGGTATTGAGACAATACCATGATTGCCCGTCTCTTTGCTGCTCAGTTATCTCTCATAATTTTCTCTCATCTTCCTGTCATCTCTCATATTAGAAACGAATGAGAGACGAGAGATACGCGAGTGATGGACGAGCGAGGATTTCCGAATATCCACTCTCGTTTGGCGAGTGTCCAATTTTCCACGCTCGTGCGGCGGGCATGCGAGCCCTTCGCCCAATCCGCTGGCATCGTCTCCAGTTCGCCGCAGGGTCGCGGCCCCATATGGGTATACTCTCGAGGATTCGACTCGATTCGCCCCCGCTGGGGCGTCAAAGGAGACTGCATATGCCCACCACCTCAACCGACCCGCGCGCCGCAGCCGCTGCACTGCTGGTGCCCGGCACTACCTGCCACGGCTTTGCCGTCGAGCGCCGCGAGACCGTGCCCGAGCTCGACTCGGACGCTTACGTGCTGCGACACACTGCCTCGGGCGCTCGTCTGCTGTACCTGGCGTGCGACGACGAAAACAAGGCCTTTGCCATTGGCTTTAAGACGCCGCCGGCCGATTCCACCGGCGTGTTCCATATTCTTGAGCACTCGGTGCTGTGCGGATCGGCCAAATTCCCCGTCAAGGAGCCGTTTGTCGACCTGATCAAGAGCTCCATGCAGACGTTCCTCAACGCCATGACCTACCCCGACAAGACCATCTACCCCGTTGCCACCACCAACGAACAGGACCTGTACAACCTGATGGACGTGTATCTGGACGCGGTGTTCAACCCAGCCATCTACACCAAGCCGACCATTTTTGAGCAGGAAGGCTGGCACTACGAGCTGGACCTGTCGGAGGACGCCGAGGGCGACGGCAACGCCGCGAGCCTGCACGAGGGCACGCTGCGCTATAACGGCGTGGTGTTCAACGAGATGAAGGGCGCGCTGTCCGACCCCATGAGTGTGCTGGACGACGCCGTCAACGCCGCGCTCTATCCCGACACCGCCTATGCGCACGAGAGCGGCGGCGACCCACGCGCGATTCCTGCGCTCACCTACGAGCAGTTCCTGGACACGCACGCGCGCCACTACAATCCTTCCAACTCCTACATCACGCTCTACGGCGACCTGGACGTGGACCGCGCGCTGGCGTTTTTGGACGAGCGCTATCTGTCGCAACCGAGCGCCGCGAGCCGCCGCATGGACGCCGCCGTTGCCGCCGGCGAGGACCCGTCCGCGCTGTCACCCAATCCGCTGGACGTGCAGGCACCCGTGACCTGCGAGTATGAGCGCGTCGAGATGTCCACCACGCCCGAAAACGCCCTGGTGGGCCTGGGCCTTGTGCTGGGCAGCGCGCTCGACCGCAAGCGCACGATCGCGGCGGATATTCTGTTTGAGGCGCTACTGGGTTCCAACGAGGCACCAGTTAAGAAGGCCATTCTGGCCGCCGGCCTGGGCGGCAACGTGGTGAGCTACACCGCGGCCGAGAGCCTGCAACCCTACGAGCTCATCATGCTGCAAAACGCGCAGCCCGGCGTGGCGCGCGAGCTGCGCCGCGTGTTCCAGGACGCCTGCCGCGACCTGTGTGAGCACGGCGTTCCGCGCGAGCGCCTGGAGGCCATCATCAGCAGCAACGAGTACGACCTGCGCCAGCGCGACTACGGTATCGCCGACGGCGTGGCCATTGCGTGCGACGCGCTGAGCACCTGGCTCTACGATGATGACGCCGCGACGCTGGCACTCAAGTACGGCCCGGTGTACGAGGAGCTGCGTGGCGAGCTGGACGGCAGCTACTTTGAGGACCTGCTGCGCGAGCTCGTACTGGAAAACGACCACATGGCGCTGGTCGAGCTGGTGCCGGTGGACGCCGCCGAGGGCGCAGAGAGCGCCGAGGCCGCCGAGTTGGCAGCCAAGCGCGACGCCATGACCGATGCCGAGCTGGCGGACGTGATCGAGCGCACGGCCGCACTGCGTGCCGCGCAGGAGGCCGAGGACACGCCCGAGGACAAGGCCACGCTGCCGCGCCTGCGTGTATCCGACATTGGCGAGGCGCGCCCCGAGCCGCCGCTCGTTGTGGACACGACCGCGCCCATCCCCTGCCTGCGCCACGGCATTCCCACCAACCGCCTGGCCTACGCCATGCAGTACTTCGACCTGAGCTGCGTCGCATTTGAGGACCTGCCCTACGTGACGCTGCTCTGCCGCTTGCTCAAGCAGCTGCCCACGCGCGAGCATTCGGCCGAGGAACTCGACAACCTGCTTGCCGGCAAGCTGGGCTTTTTGAGCTTTACGACCGAGGTCATGACCCAGCCCGACGTGGACGGCGTGCGCCCCTACCTGCTGGTGAGCGCCGGCGCCCTGTCCGAAAAGATCGACGCGCTGGCGAGCCTGCCGCGCGAGGTGTGGTCGAGCACGCTGTTGCTCGATGCTGACGCCGACCGCGTTCGCGACGTGCTCACGCAGATTCGCATTGGGCTTGAGCAGGGCTTTATCAACAACGGACACTCGGCGGCGCTGGGTCGCGCGATGAGCTACAGCTCGCCTTCGGCCGTGGTTCGCGAGCAGCTTTCGGGCGTGGACTTCTATCTGTTCCTGCGCGATCTGCTCGAGCACTTTGACGAGCGACTGGACGACCTGCGCGCCAAGCTTGCCGAGCTGGTAGGCCGCATCTTTGTGGCCGATGGCTACATGGCAAGCTTTACCGGCAGCGATGAGGACTTTGACGCGTACTGGGATGCCGCGGGCGACCTGGGGCTTGGCGCCGGCGACGGCGCTGGCAGCGGCACGCTCGTGGTACCGGAGCCGCGCGACCGTCGCGAGGCTTTCGTTATCCCCAGCGACATCTGCTTTGCGGCAAGCGCGTGCGACCCGCGTCGCCTGGGCATCAACGTGACGGGCGCTTGGGCGGTTGCCGCCAACGCGCTCTCCTACGACTACCTGTGGAACGAAATCCGTGTGAAGGGCGGTGCGTACGGCTGCGGATTCCGCGCGGCCGGCGAGCGTCAGGCGGCGTTCTACACCTACCGCGACCCGGCGGTCGATCCTTCGATTGAGCGCGTGGAACGCGCGGGCGAATGGCTCGGCAGCTTTGAGCCCGACGAGGCCGCCTTCGAGGGCTTTATCGTGAGCTGCGTGAGCGGCATGGACGCGCCCGTGAAGCCGTACGCGCTCACCAAGCGCCGCAACACGACCTACCTGGCTGGACTCGATCCGCATGCCCGCGAGGAGCGCCGCGCCCAGATGCTCGCCGCCACGCCAGGTGAGCTGCGCTCGCTCGGCGCCGACGTGACGCGCATCGCAGCCGAGTCGCCCACCTGCGTCTTTGGCGGCCGAAACGTCATCGCCAAGAGCAACGCCGGCTTTAACGTAGTCGACCTGCTGGGCTAAGGCACGGCAATCAAAACCACCACAAAGGAGACAGCACCTTCGTGGTGGTTTTGCCGTCTTTATCGCGTTTGCCCAGATAAAACCTGCCAAAATGAGCCTGTCACTTTTTGGCAGGTTTGCTAGAGGAGGTTGGGATGGACAAGGCTGAGTTGCGGCGGGCGGTGATTGCTCGGCGCGATGCTCTTGATTTGGACTTGCGGGCGGCGAAGTCTGCTGATATCTGTGCGCGGCTGGTTGAGCTGCTGGGCCGCTTGGATGCCGCGGCGCCGCACACCGTTGCCGTCTATGCCGCGATGGGTTCCGAGGCAGACCCTGCCGCGTTTGCCGTTGCGGCCGCCGCGCGCGGCTGGCGCGTGGCCTATCCGTGCATGCTCTCGGCAATTGATGCCGCAGCTTGTGGCCAGCGCATGTGCATGCGAGCAGTTGCCGCCGACGATGCGTCCGCGGCTCCGTTTATCGCCCACCCCGCGCGGGCCTTCGCGGCCACGGACATCGACAGCGACCGCTTCCCCATCGTGCCTGCCGAAGCACTCGACATGACTGTCGTGCCGCTCGTGGCCTTCGATCAAACCGGCACGCGCCTGGGCTACGGCGGCGGTTGCTACGACCGCTACCTGCCCATGCTCTCACCCGCATGCCAAATCATCGGCATCGCCTTTGACGAACAACGCATCAACCACGTCCCCACCGATGCCCACGACCTGCCGCTGCCCAACATCATCAGCGCCTAATCGCTGCCACATCAGCCACGGCTACAGCAGTACCATCGCAGCCTAGTGCTCCTCGCCGGCGCGGGCCAGGTCGTAGGGCGTGGTCTGGTAAACGTAGTAGTTGAGCCAGTTGGTGTAGAACAGCTGAGCCTGGCTGCGCCAGACGTTGCGCGGCTCGGCAGTGGGGTCGTCGTTCGGGAAGTAATGCGCCGGCACCTGAGGGTTGAGCCCGCGCTTCACGTCGCGCTCGTACTCCAGGCGCAACGTGTCGGTATCGTACTCGGGGTGGCCAAAGACAAAGAAGCGACGGCTGTCGGTCGACTTGACGATGTACAGGCCCACCTCGTCGGACACGGCCACGACCTCAAGCTGCGGCTCGGCCTCCACGTCCTCGCGGCGCACATCGGTGTTGCGCGAATGCACGGCATAGAAACGGTCGTCAAAGCCGCGGACCAGCGGACTTTGCGGCTTCACCAGATAATGCTCGAACACGCCGCTCGCCTTTGCCGGCAGGTCGTACTTCTGGATACCGTAATGATGGTACAGACCGGCCTGCGCGCCCCAACAAATGTGCAGCGTAGAGTGTACGTGCGTGGTGGACCAATCCATGATCTGGCAGAGTTCGGACCAGTAGTCGACCTCCTCGAACGGCATCTGCTCCACCGGCGCGCCCGTGATGATCAGACCGTCGTAGTGGATGTCGCGGATGTCGTCGAACGTGCGGTAGAACGTCTCCAGGTGACCGGCGCTCACGTGCGTGGCCTCGTGCGTCTTGGTGCGCAGCAGGTCCACCTCCACCTGCAGCGGCGTGTTGGAGAGCTTGCGCATGATCTGCGTCTCGGTGGCGATTTTGGTGGGCATGAGGTTGAGGATGAGCACGCGCAGCGGACGGATGTCCTGGTGCAGCGCGCGGTACTCGGTCATGACAAAGATGTTCTCGCTCTCGAGCTGCGCGGCGGCAGGGAGGGCGTCGGGGATGCGAATGGGCATGGATGCTCCTAACGAATCAGTTGCAGCTATGGTACAACGAGCGGCCCCATCCGCGCGAGCACATCGCTCAGCGATGCCGTCAGCGGTCCAAATCACTCCAAAAGTAGAGATTAAGGCATGTCCCAAAAATCTACGGCGCTTTAGCCTAGCAAAGTAGCAGCAGGACGCTACAATGGTTCGACGCGAAAAACTCGGCCGAAAGGATACATATATGTACCAGACGCGTAAGATCGGTGTGGTCGGCCAGGGCCACGTAGGAGCACATGTCGCCAACAGCCTGCTTATGCAGGGCATTGCCGATGAGCTGTACCTGTGCGATATCAACGAGGCCAAGGTGACGTCCGAGGTCCAGGACCTGCGCGACTCCCTTTCGTTTGTCCCGTACAACACCAAGATCGTCAACTGCTACGACCACTACGAGGAGCTGGCCTGCTGCGACGTCATCGTCAACGCTGCCGGTAAGGTCGCGCTGGCAGCCGGCAACCGCGACGGCGAGCTGTTCTTTACCACCGACGCCGCCCGCACCTTTGCCAAGCGCATCGTCGACGCCGGCTTCGACGGCATCTTCGTGAGCATCTCCAACCCCTGCGACGTCGTTTGCACTGAGCTGTGGCACCTGACCGGCTACGATCCCAAGAAGATCATCGGCTCGGGCTGCGGCCTGGACTCCGCCCGCCTGCGCACCGAGATCTCCAAGAAGGTCGGCGTGAGCCCCAAGTCCATCGACGCCTACATGATCGGCGAGCACGGCTTTAGCCAGCTTGCCGCCTTTAAGGCCGCAACCATCGCCGGCAAGAGCCTCAACGAACTTCAGGCCGAGAACCCCGACAAGTATGCCTTCGACCACATGGAGATCGAGGAGCTCGCGCGCAAGGGCGGCTATGTAACCTACCAGGGCAAGCAGTGCACCGAGTACGCCGTCGCCAACTCCGCCGCGCGCGTCTGCGCCGCCGTGCTGCACAATGAGCACGCCGTGCTTTCGGCATCCACGCTCATGACCGGCCAGTATGGCGAGGAGGGCATCTTTACCTCCCTGCCGTGCGTGATCGGTGCCGAGGGCGTCGAGGAGGTCTACACGCTCGACCTGTCCGAGTACGAGCTCGAGGGCTTCCACAAGAGCTGCCAGCACATCCGCGACAACATCGCCCAGCTCGACTGGTGGGACGCCGAGGCCTACGACGCAAAGTAGGCCGCTGGCTGTCGCAACCTTGCGAATCTAAGCGCGATGCCAAGCGGGCCGCGCCGGAAATCCCCGGCGCGGCCCGCTTTTTGACTCACACGACACGCTTGCGAATCGAAGGTGAATACTTTTCCCGTTACCTAGTACTGCTCGATGCCCATGTAGCGACGAATCTCGGGGCTGTGGTCGAACACCTTGCCGCGGGCGGCGCGCAGCTCGCAGCTCATCGCGTAGAAGAAGATCGGCTCCAGGAACGAACGCACGCTGGCGGGCACCTCGCCCACGCCGTACTCAAGCGCATCGAGCACCATAATCGTATCGGTGTGCGTGTTGAGGAACGCAAGAGCGCGCTCCTCCATAGGACGGCACTCGCCAGATCCGAGCTGCACAAAGTAGAACACGCCGGGCTCGGTGGTCTCGAACGGGCCGTGGAAGTACTCGCCGGAGTGGATGTAGCAGCAGTGCTGCCACTGCATCTCCATGAGCGAGCAGATGGCCATGGCGTAGGTCTGGCTAAAGTTGGGGCCGGATCCCAGGATGTAGAAGAACTTGTGCTGCTGGCAGAGCTCGGCAAAGCGGGCGCCCAGCTCGGCGTTGACCTTCTCGCGGGCGGCGGGCAGCAGTGCGTCCATCTGCTTAAGGCCTTCGTACATGTCGGCGAGCGCTTCGTAGCCCTCCTGCTGGTCGAGCAGTTCGGCGGCGATCAGAGCGCCGATACCCTGCGGCACCTCGGCCTGCGACACGCCCTCGCCCCAGGGGTAGACCCAGGTGGTCCACTTGCCGTTGTCGATCTTGGAGCCCTCGCAGTCGGTCATGGCGACGACCTCGGCGCCGGCAGCCAACGCCATCTCGCAGCCGTCAACGACCTCCTGCGTGTTGCCGCTGTGACTGCAGGCAATAACGAACGACTTCTCGCCAAGGCTCTTAGGAGCCATCAGGCAAAACTCACGTGCCGTGTAGACCGTCGAGGTAAACGTGGTGGCCTCGCGCTTGAGCAGCTCGTTGGCCGGCATCAGGTCAATCATCGAACCGCCGCAAGCGATCCAAAAGACGTTCTCGACCTTGCCCTTGCGCTCGATGATTTCCTGAACCAGATCATGTGCGTTCATGCTGATGTTCCTCCTTGTGGGGCGGCTTTGAACGACGACAGCTCGTACCTGCTGTCGTTCTATGTTGTCCTATTTATAGCACGTGTAACAACGCCCGTGAAGTCATCTCGGTAAATTTGTTCTATGTTGTTCTATCTGTGGACGTTAGATGTCGAAGACGTAGCGCGAGCCCACGATCTTTTGGCGGCCGAGCAGTAGAGGGCGCCCGCCGGCGTCGGTAAAGTAGGCCTCCATATAGAAGAGCGGCTCGCCGACCGGCACCTCCAGCAGCGGGGCCGTCTGAACATCAGCAAGCGCAATCTCCACGGTGCAGGGGTCGGACTTGAGCGGCGCGCGACCCGAATGCTCGGCAACGAGCGCAAAGATTGAGTTATCGGAAAGGTCCTCATCGGACAGCGTCTGTAGGTAGGGATGGTCGGCGAGCACAAAGGCGTTGTTCTCGAGCATGACAGGGATGCCGTCGGCTGTGCGCACGCGTTCGACCACGATAAGCTCGCAGCCGGGCTCCACGCCAAAGAACGCCGCATCCTCGTGCGTCGCCGCGACCACCGTGCGCGACACCAGACGCGCACCCGGCACCATGTCGTTGGCAGCACAACCCTCAGTAAAGCTCTGGACGTCACCCTTCTGGCGAATCTTGCGCTTGAGCTTGGGCGCACACACAAAGGTACCCCTCCCCTGCTGGCGGTTGAGGTATCCCGCGCGCGACAGCTCCTCGATGGCGCGACGCACGGTGACGCGCCCCACGCCGTAGGACTTCGCGAGCTCCATCTCGGAAGGAATGCGCGAGCCGGCAGCGTACACGCCGCGCGCGATCTCGCCCTTTAGGTCGTCCATGACCTGCTGGTACAGCGGTACGGCGGACACGTCAGCGCGGCCGGTTTTATCGTCGAATGCCATCGTTACGCTCCATCCCGTGCATGCTCGGACTCAAACTCTTCAATCGCCGCCATAAACTGCTCGCCAAAGGCGTCGGCCTTTTTCTCGCCAATGCCGTTGACCTGAATGAGCTCGTCGCGCGTCCGCGGACGCAGGCGGCACAGGCCGCGCAGGGCCTTGTCGGAAAAGACCATATACGGCGCCATCTCCAGCTCCGTCGAGATCTCCTTGCGCAGGGCACGCAGGCGCTCGAACAGCTCGGCATCGTCGCCCACGCGTGGGCGCTGATCCAGCTCGGCCTCCTCGCGCAGCAGATCGACGGCGCGGCGGGCGCGGGCCGAGGCCTTGCGCTTGGACGCGCGACGCTTAACGGTAAAGGCGAACGCCTCGTCCTCG
Organism: uncultured Collinsella sp.; assembly: GCA_937982065.1. Classification (GTDB taxonomy): domain Bacteria; phylum Actinomycetota; class Coriobacteriia; order Coriobacteriales; family Coriobacteriaceae; genus Collinsella. Next base: position 1,755 of record CALJMO010000002.1, on the reverse strand, counting down.
ACCTCGCCGGCACGCGGGCCCAGCCCCACGACCGGGTACTGCCCCTGCGAGGTGGCCAGGTAGCCGCGGCCGCACAGCTGGCCGATGATGTCCTTGATGCGCCCGACTGATTCGCTCGACAGCTCACCGTAGCCGCGGTCCTCGTCCAGATGCATCTGGCGAATGCGCTCGGTGTTGCCGCCGTGAAGCACATCGGCGATGAGCGACTTGCCAAAGCGCATGGGTCGCGTGGCCACATAGCGCACGGCAGCGCGGGCCATATCGGTGACATCCTCGACCTCGAACTGCGTGAGGCAGTTACTGCAGTTGCCGCAGCCCTCGGCGTCGTCTGCCGTGCCGCCCGCGGCGGCTGCCGCATGCTCGGCCGCGGCCTCGTCACCAAAGTAGCGCAGCATGTATTCGCGCAGGCAGCCGGTGGTATTGCAGTAGCCCTCCATCTGGCTGAGCAGGCGGTATCGATTCTGGAGCGCCCACGCGCGCTGCTCGTCGTCGAGCGCCTCATCGGCAGCATCGCCGCGGTCGATCAGAAAGCGGCGCATGCGAAAATCGTTGCCGTTCCACAGCAAGTAGCAGCTGGACGGGTCGCCATCGCGGCCGGCGCGGCCCGCCTCCTGGTAGTAGGCTTCGATGCTCTCGGGCACGTTGTTGTGGATCACGTAGCGCACGTTGGGCTTGTCGATGCCCATGCCAAAGGCGTTGGTGGCAACCATCACCTGGATATCGTCGTCGATAAAGGCGCGCTGGCTTTGGCGACGGGCGTCGTTGCCCATGCCGGCATGGTAGCGGCCAACGCGAATGCCGCTGGGGCCCAGCGCCTCGGCAAGCTCGCCCGCCAGCGCATCGACCGTCTTGCGGGTCGAGCAATACACGATACCGCTCTCGCCCGAATGCGCGATCACATAGTCGCGCACCCACGCGGTCTTGGCCTTGTCGCCCATCTCCTCGCAACCAAAGTAGAGGTTCTTGCGATCGAAGCCCGTCACTACCGTCGCGGGGTTTTGCAGGCCAAGCATCTGCTGAATGTCCGCGCGCACACGCTCGGTCGCCGTAGCGGTAAAGGCCGCCACGATGGGGCGCTGCGGCAGGGAATCGATGAACTCGCGAATCTGCAGGTAGGCGGGGCGGAAATCCTGACCCCATTGGCTTACGCAGTGGGCCTCGTCAATGGCCACGAGCGGCACGCCAATGCCGGCGGAACCCGCAGCCTCCTGCGCAAAGGCCAAAAAACGCGGCTCGAGCAGGCGCTCGGGCGCCACGTACATAAGCTGGTAGCGGCCCTCGCGCGCCCGCTTGAGCACGGTGTTTTGCTGGGCCGGAGTAAGGCTGGAGTTGAGATAGCTGGGTCGCGCACCCGCCGCGAGCAACGCACGGGTCTGGTCCTCCATAAGCGACAGCAGCGGACTCACCACAAAGGTGATGCCGGGCAGCATGAGCGCGGGCACCTGGTAGCAAATGGACTTGCCGGCGCCCGTGGGCATAACACCCAGCGCATCACGACCGGCAAGGATCGCATCGACCATGCGGTCCTGTCCCGGGCGAAACGAGGTGTAGCCAAAATAGGCGCCGAGCGTGTCGAGCGCCATCTGCTGCATGCTATCGGTCATGGTTTCCTAACGTCCAAGTCATCTGCCGCCGATTATACGCCGCCACGCGGACCGGTACCGCGCGGCTGCCGGCCACGGGCGATGCAATCCGAAAGGAACCTTGATTCTCATTTTCATTGCAACAGCCTCAGGACTCAGCGCAACGCGTTGC
>CALJMO010000001.1 GCA_937982065.1 uncultured Collinsella sp. | reverse complement strand
GACAGACACTATGACCCAATCCGAGGGCACTAAAAAGATAGGAGCCCCCGCTCGTGACCGCGGGTCGGGGCCGCGACAATGATGTTGAAGTGCCATAGGCGCAGCCGCGCCGCAACGAGGTTGGGAGGCTCCCATGCCAAAGTATTCTACCGCGTTCGGGATGGACGTCCACCTGAGGTCGACCACCGTCTGCGCCCTCGACGCGGACACCGGCGAGGCCGTGACGAGGAGGTTCCCCGGCAACCCCTGGGGCGAGATCGCCGGGTGGATGGATGGGTTCCCCGGGCCGTCGCTCGCGGCCTACGAGAGCGGCTACCTCGGCTTCGCCCCGCAAAGGGAGCTCGCCGGGCTCGGCGTCGAGTGCGTCGTCGCCGCGGTCTCGAAGATCCCCAGGTCGGCCGCCGACTCGGCCTCCAAGAACGACAGGAACGACGCCGCCAGGATGGCCAAGGCGATACTCGCCCACGACATCTCCCCCGCATGGGTCCCCTCCCCCGAGGTCGAAGGCATCAGGGACCTCGCCGGCGCCTACGACGGGGCGACCGCGCGCCTGGCGACCGCCAAGCAGCGGCTGCTCGCCTTCCTCGCAAAGCGGGGGTTCGTCTACGGCGGCACCACGCCCGCCGGCAACCCGAGGAAGTACTGGGCCTACGACTTCCTGAGGTGGCTCGACAAGGTCAGGCCGGAGGACGATGGCGGGGTTCGGGCGCTCGCCGCCCTGAGGAACGAGGTCGAGGCCGCGGCGGAGGCCCGGGCGGACCTGCTCTCCGAGTACAGGGCCGCCGTGGATGCCAGCCCGATCGCCGCGGAGGTGGCCGCCCTCCAGTCGATCAAGGGCTGCGCCTTCGCGCTGGCCGCAGCCTTCTCGGCCGAGGTCGGCGACTTCACGAGGTTCCGTTCCGGAAGGCAGGTCACGGCCTATTTCGGCCTCGCGCCGAGTCAGAGGTCGAGTGGCGACTCCGTGCGGCTCGGAGGCATCAGCGGTGCGGGCAACGCGCTCGTGAGGAAGCTGGCCGTTGAGGGTTCATGGTGCTACGCCGCGGCACGGCACCAGCCGAAGCTCATGCCGAGGGACACGGGCGTGCCCCTCGAGATAAGGATGCACGGGAGGAAGGGGTCCGAGCGCCTGCTCCGGCGACGCGAGGAGATGCTCGAGAGGGGCATGCCCCAGGCGAAGGCCAACGCGGCCACCGCGGCCGAGCTCGTGAGGTGGCTCTGGGCCCTCGGCATGATGTGCCGGGAGGGCGCGGAATAGACATAGCCCCGTCCCGGCGAGCCGGGCGGCCTTCGGGGATACCCCCTATTTCGCTGTGCGCGCGGAGCCCTCCGCATGCGCCTCGACAGACTTGGGGAACCCCGCCGAAGGAATGGAGTGCGGGCCGACAGAACGGTATCCGCGGATATGAGACTGAGCCGAAGGCGTCGATGACATGCCGGGGGCGGACCGGGACGGGTTAACGGCAGGCCCCGCCGACCGATTGCAAGCGGTCGGCGGGGCCATTGTGGCTCTTGACAGCGGATTGGGTCATATGAGCGAA